>JAXMFR010000027.1:0-43111 GCA_046347685.1 Chitinivorax sp. | reverse complement strand
CCGGGGTTTCGTAGGTCGGACTTCAGTCCGACGCGCTGCGTGCCCAAGCCCACGTCTGTCTGATGGCCGATCTAGGCATGTCGGCCTGCAAGCCTTATCCCTATTGCCTTGCAGTCTTGCTTGCAGGTCAATGCCAGAGCGGGCTGCAGCCTTGCACCGTGATATCTTCTGAACCATAAGCCGCGATCGAAGCGCCGTGCATTGCGCTCTCTATCCAGCCTTCGCTGCGCCGTAAATTTGCCTAGAATTCAGTTTATTTTCCCGGTTGGCTGATTGATGAAAACGTGGCTGTGTATGGCTTTGCTGGCGGGGGTGTTGCTGGCGCTTGGGGCGCGGGCGGAGGATAAGCCGGATGACTACGGTGGCCTGGCGTCGTATCCGGTGCCGAGTGCTGCGGGTGGCAATAACGAGTTCCAGTTTTGCGTGCTGTATGGCAAACGTGCGTGGCGGGTGGCGAATCAGGTGCTGGAGCGCTCGATCAGCCTGACGCAGGCGAAATCGTGGGCGCGTCAGGGCCTGGGCAAATCGGCAGCGGAAGAGGAGCTGGCCGATCTGGAAAAATGGGAGCGTCACGAGTGGCCCACTGCCAGCATGCTGGGTGCCGAGCGCTTTTATCGTTGCGCCGAGCGTTTGAAGCTCAATCCACAGCCCAACCACAAGGCTGCGGCGGATATGTGTTTCATGATGCTGACGCCGCTGGATCTGAGTGCCCGCCAGCGCGCGCTGGACGAACCCCGCGATGCGGCCAGAAAAGCGCTGCTGGCGCGTTTTCCGCAATTGCCGGAATCAGTGGTGGATCACACTATTCAGCTTGCTTATGCCGGCGAATCGATCAAGCAGGACAGCAATCTGATTGAAAATGCCTTCGCCGAGTGTTTTGCCGTGGCGTCGACACGTGCCGGGGGCAAGTAATGAGATTGGCCACATCTCGCCGCCTGAGCGGTACCCTCCGCTTTACTCTCTGGCCGCTGTGTCTGGCTCTGGCCTTGCCGGGCTGCACCTCGATGCACTACTACGAAGGGCCAACCCGTGCGTCGGCAGAACTGGCACAGGTGTATATATCGACTTACGAGGAGATGTCGGTGCATGTGACATCGATTGATGGCCAGGCGGACAGCTTCTCCTACAAAAAGATCATCTTTCTGCCGCCGGGTGAACATCAATTGGGGCTGGAAACCGAGGACTACGTGGATTTCGACGATATCAACGGGAAGAAATTTCGCGGCTATTTCTCGCTGACGTTCAACACCCAACCCGGCAAGGCGTATATCTTTCAGTCAACCGAGACAGTAAAAAACCGCCTGCGCGCCGAAAACCAGTTGTGTGTGTATGAGGAGGATCAGAACAATCCCAATCGGCGGATATGGGGGCTTTCGGACTACCGTTACCCCGCCAAGGATGCGCTGAAACTCGCCTGCAACAAAGTGGAGATTCGCACACGGCGCTGATTCTCGCCGCAGGTGGTTTATTGCTGCGCCGGAACCCGGCCACCTGGCCGTTCAAACCTCGCTACGCTTGCTAAGAGCCAACGCAGGGCGTGCGATGATCATGGATTATTTGCATGGAGCGTTACACCGTGTATGGTCTTTTTGCTCGCCAGCGCAGCGGCGACACAAACCTTAACAGAATCTAATTCTCTGATTTGTCGAATGGACGACTCCACGCCAATTTCACAGCTCCACGGCCTCGGGCCGAAATCGCAGGCGATGCTGGCACAGGCGGGCATCCACAACCTCGGCCAGTTGCGCGCGCTCGGGTCGGTCGAGGCTTATGTTCGGACCAAGCGAGTCAATCGCGGTGTCAGTCTCAATCTGTTATGGGCGCTGGAATCTGCACTGTGCGGTGAGCCGTGGCAGCAGGTGGCAAGACGCTACCGCACCAGTCTGCTGTTGGCCTTGGAGCAGCGGGAGACACGGAGCGATTGAGCTCGGTTATCAATCTATATGAAGGAGCCTCGATGAGCCAATCGTCTGGAAATGTCGATTCGCCACTGCTGTCGGCAGCGGTGCTGTCGTCCTTATTGCTGACCACGCCGGCGCTGGCGGCGGATAACGCCAAATTCGCCGCTGCGGTGCAGCCAGTGGCAGCGTCCACGCTGATCGCAACCGATAGCCAGAATCTGGCCGTGGGCGAGGCACGCATCCCGGTGGCCGGTGGCGAGCTGCCGGTGTATTGGGCGCGGCCGCAGGCCAACAAACATGCGCCGGTGATTCTGGTGGTGCAGGAGATTTTCGGCGTGCATGAGCACATCCGCGACATCTGCCGCCGGCTGGCAAAGCAGGGCTATTACGCGATTGCGCCGGAACTGTATTTCCGCCAGGGCGATGTGGCCAAGTTGGCAAGCATCGACGAAATCCGTCCGATTGTGGCCAAAGTGCCGGATGCGCAAGTGCTGGCCGATCTGGATGCGGCAGCAGCCTGGGCGGGCAGCCAGGGGGCAGACGCCGAACGGCTGGGCCTGACCGGCTTTTGCTGGGGCGGGCGCATTGCCTGGCTGTATGCCGCACATCAGCCCAAGCTGAAAGCGGCCGTGGCCTGGTATGGTCGCCTGGCTGGAGATAGCGATCCGCTGCACCCGCAAAACCCGTTGGAGTTGGCGGCAGCCATCAAACCGCCGGTGCTGGGCCTGTATGGCGGGCAGGATCAGGGTATTCCGCTGGCCAGCGTGCAGCAGATGCAGGCGGCGCTGCAGAAAGCCGGTAGCCGCTCGCGCATTGATATCTATCCCGATGCGCCACACGCCTTCCACGCCGATTATCGCCCCAGCTATCGCAAGGAAGCCGCCAGCGATGGCTGGAACAAGCTGCTGGTCTGGTTTGCCGAATCCGGCCTCAAGCCCTGAACCTGATCGGCCTGCAAGGCAAGACTGGCGTGGCTTGCAGGCAAGGCTGCAGCCCTTGCCAGGATCGCCCTGCAGCCTTGCTCAGGCAGTCAGCCGCTGCAACAAGCCTTGCAGGATCGCTTGCCCCTCCGGCCATGCGCCAAAGCCCGAATCGGCATTGATGTGCCCGGCCGCGTTCAGCCGCACCAGCTCGCAGCCCCAGGCTTGCGCCAGTTGTTCGCTACGTGCCCAGTTGCAATAGGGGTCGTTGTCGCTGGCGACGACGATGCTGGGAATCGGCAGCCGGCCGAGCGGCAGTGGCGCAAAGTTGCGCACTTCCTCCGGGGCATCCACCCGCTCCACGTCTGCTGGCGCCACCAGCAATGCACCTACCAGATTGGCGCCCAGCCCGCGCGCCGCCAGATGTGCAGTGGCAATGCTGCCCAGCGAATGCGCAACGATCACGGTTGGCGCGTCGTTTTGTGCCAAATGGTGCTGCAGTGTTGCCAGCCAGTCGCTCAGTTGCGGCTGATCCCAGTTGTGTTGCTCAACCCGCTCGAATTCCGGGTGTTGCTGCTGCCAAAGGCTTTGCCAGTGTTGCGGGCCGGAGTTGTTGAGGCCGGGCTGAATCAGGATACGGATGGCTTGGGTCATGCTGTGGGCTTCCAGATGAATATTGGGCGCAAGCGTAGCGGATTTTTATTATCGCCAAAAATACTATTTAACGATTTTTATATATCAATTGTGAATATTGAGCAGGGCCGTTCGAGCTGCGCCTGCAGTCGCATTACAACCCCGGAAGGCATCACCCAGTACAACATCGTGCCTGGCTTGATGGGGGTGATCCTGACCATGATCATGATGACCGCGCTCGGCATCACCCGCGAAGTGGAGCGCGGCACCATGGAAAACCTGCTGGCCACGCCGGTGCGGCCGCTGGAGGTGATGATCGGCAAAATCGCGCCGTATATCGTGATTGGTTATGTACAGGTGCTGGTGATTCTGCTCGCGGCAAAATTCATTTTCAGCGTGCCATTTGTCGGCAGCCTGGGGCTGCTGCTGGGTTGTGTGATGTTGTTCATCACTGCCAATCTCACTGTCGGTATCACCATTTCCAGCGTCGCACGTAATCAGACACAGGCAATGCAGATGACGTTTTTCTTCTTCCTGCCGTCGATCCTGTTGTCGGGTTTCATGTTCCCGTTTCGCGGCATGCCCGGCTGGGCGCAGGTGATCGGCGAGATTTTGCCGTTGACGCATTTCTTGCGCCTGATTCGTGGCGTGATGCTGAAAGGTAATGTGATAGCGGAACTATGGCCGAATATCTGGCCCTTGCTACTGTTTATTCTGGTGGTGATGGGGCTGGGTTTGAAGCGTTTCCGCCGCACGCTGGATTAAGCCCCTATTTCAGTTTAAGCAGCATTTAGGCTGACCCAGAAAAGCAAAAAGGCTTGCATACGAACGTATGAAAGCCTTAGCTAATTGGTTGCGGGAGTAGGATTTGAACCTACGACCTTCGGGTTATGAGCCCGACGAGCTGCCAGACTGCTCCATCCCGCGCCAGTAAAGTCGAATTTGGCTTTGGCGGAGCCGACTATCTACCGCCAGGTCTTTGGTTGCGGGAGCAGGATTTGAACCTGCGACCTTCGGGTTATGAGCCCGACGAGCTGCCAGACTGCTCCATCCCGCGCCAGAGAAGCGGAATAATACGGCGCATTCGGCTATCGGTCAACCCTCTGGCGCAAATACTTTGTCTGGCGCGGTGTATTTGGCATTGCGCATGGATTGGGAGGGCGTGAAAAAGCCCCTGCGAACAGGGGCTGAGAGGATGTTCACGATCTTGCTGCGAGGGCGTGATCGGGGCTCATGCGCTGCTCAAAATCCTCATGTACTTGAGTACACTCCGGTTTTTGCGCTGCTCTTCGCCCCGCTGACGCCCTCTCGCGACAGATCGTGAACAACCTCTTAATATTGTTGCTCTTTGGGATCAGGCATCGACCCAATGCACCCAGCCGAAGTAGTAGGTTGCCAGCACCACGATACCGAACACGATGCGATACCAGGCGAATACCATGAAGTTGTGGCTGGAGACAAAACGCAGCAGGCCACGCACGGCGAAGAAGGCACTGATGAACGACACCACCGAGCCCACTGCCAGCAGCGGAATATCCTGCGCGCTGAACAGGCTGTGGTATTTCAGTGCCTCGTGCGCGGTGGCGGCAAACATGGTGGGGATGGCGAGGAAGAAGGAGAACTCGGTGGCGGTTTTGCGCGACAGGCCGAACAGCATGCCGCCGATAATGGTGGCGCCCGAGCGCGAGGTGCCGGGAATCAGCGCCAGACACTGGGCGCAGCCCACTTTCAGCGCATCTTTCCAGTCCATTGCCTCAACCTGATGCAGGCGTGGCTGTTGTGGCCGACGTTCCACCCACATGATGATCAGGCCACCCACAATAAAGGCAATCGCCACCGACACGGCATTGAACAGATACGCCTTGATCATTTTCGAGAACAGAAAGCCCAGCACCGCTGCCGGCATGAAGGCCACCACCAGGTTCAGTGCAAACCGTTGTGCATCGGGCTGGGTGCGCAGGCCGCCGATCACGTTGGCGATCTTGGCGCGGTATTCCCAACATACAGCGAGAATCGCCGCCAGCTGGATGACTACCTCAAACACTTTGCCTTTTTCGTCGTTAAAGTCGAGCAGCTGACCGGCGAGGATCAGGTGGCCGGTACTGGAGATCGGCAGGAATTCGGTCAGGCCTTCAACAATGCCGAGTATCAGGGCCTTGACCAGCAATAACACATCCATGGTGAGCTTTCATTTAATGACAATTGACTGGCCCCGATTGTAGCAGGGCCGGATGATATTTGTGCAGTGCAATATCAGTCGCGCAGCGCTGCCGGGAACGGTCGTTTGTCCACCGGAATGATCTGTCGTTCCGACTCTTTCAGTGGTGTACGTTTGATGTATTCAAAATTGCTGAATACCGGCGCCTGGCCCCATTTACGGCTCGACGGAAATTGCGGGATACGGATGAAATACAGCGCTTCCAAGCTGCTTGCCAGCTGCTGTTCGTAAACACTCAATTGTCGGCCGGTGCGCTGTTGCGCCAGATTCAGCAGGTCGCCGCCGGCTTCGCGAAAACCGACGGCAGGTAACAGGCGACTGAGTTCCGCCTGCAGGTAGTCAAACGTGCCGCGGCCACTGTCAATGCTGCCGCCGGCAATGGCCGAGAGGGCAAAGCCGATGCGCGATACAAACTCGCCCGAGTTGCCGGCCAGTGGAATATGCCAGCCAAGGCTGCGCAGCGTGTCGATGCTCAGCCCGGTGCAGTTGAGCTTGGAATGGTTGTAGACCACGTCGTGGCGGTAGAAGCGGTTCATCACCCGGTTCAGCGCATCCTGCGTGACGTTGGCGGGGCGGTCGTTATTCAGCACTGCCAGCAGCATGTAGCTCGGGCGATACCATTGCTGGCCGGAATTCAGGTCGCCGAGATAATTGTCGAGCGGCGTGACGGCGGCGACGATGCCTTTTTCGCTGTAGATATCCAGGCTGTAGAAATTGCTGATCAGCAGGCCGGAGAAGTCGCCCTGCGGGCCGATGCGGCCCGTGGCCAGGGCAATGTGCCCGCCGTGCGCCTCATCGTCGTCACCTTGCGCGCCGTTGAGCATGATGCCGATGGCCGCCTTGCCATCCAGTACGGCTGTGCTGCCGGGTTTGCGCCATAACAGGCGGCTGTTGAAGGGCAGGCGTGCCCCGCCCTGATCGGCCTGCACCAGGTTTTGCAGGGTTTCGTCGGCACGCAGTGGCTGCAAGGGCAGGCTCGGGCTGATGCCGAAGCTGCGTGGCCAGATGCTGCGCACTTCAAATACCTGCTGCTGGTTTTTCCATTCGCCGCGCAGTTTTAAAGGCTGGGTGCCGAAAAATGCCGCGCTGTGGCGGTCATACCAGGAGCGATTGCTTTTCAGGCGTGGCACCAGCCGCCATTGGCCGCTGCTGCTACCGCTGCTGACGCGATAATGGCTGGCAAAACGCGCATCCGGCAGCAATTCCGGCGCACCGAGCAGAATCAGGCTCGGCAGGCCCGATGGATGGCTTGCCAGTGCTGCCCTGGCTTCGCCATCCAGCGTCAGGCGTTTATCAAAGCCGCTCAGCGGCTGGCCTGCTTGCGGCACGGCGATGCTGTCCTGCTGGAAATACCACAGCCCTTGCCGCGGCGCCGGGCAGTTGCTGCACTGACCGGTGATCAGGCGGAAGGCGCTGGGTGAATAAGTGCCGATGCCTGGCACTGACAGGGCACTGTCGGCGCTGACCTGAAATGCTTGTGCCAGCAGGGGCAGCAACAGTGAAAAACGGACGAAACGCATTGCAGACTCCGGAAGCAGACAAGGAAAAAGGCCCGCTGACGGGCCTTTTTTGATTCGGTTGCAGCAGCTTACTGCTCTACGAACGCGCGTTCAATCACATAATCACCCGGATCGCCGATGCGCGGCGAAACCTTGAAGCCGCGCGCATCCAGCAGCGCGCAGGTGTCTTTCAGCATGGCCGGGCTGCCGCACAGCATGGCGCGGTCGGTTTCCGGGTTCAGCGGCGGCAGGCCGATGTCGGCAAACAGCTTGCCGGATTCCACCAGATCGGTCAGGCGGCCCTGATTGCGGAACGGCTCGCGGGTCACGGTCGGGTAATAAATCAGTTTTTCACGCACCATTTCACCGAGGAACTCGTCGTTCGGCAGTTCTTGGGTGATGTATTCGTGGTAAGCCACTTCGCTGACAGTGCGCACGCCGTGGAACAGGATCACTTTTTCAAAGCGCTCGTAGGCTTCCGGGTCCTTGATGATGCTCATGAACGGTGCCAGGCCGGTGCCGGTGCCAAACAGGTACAGGTTTTTACCCGGTTTCAGATCGGACAGCACCAGAGTGCCCGTCGGCTTGCGGCTGATCATCAGCTGGTCGCCCACTTTCAGGTGTTGCAAACGCGAGGTCAGCGGGCCGTCTTGCACCTTGATGCTGAAGAACTCCATGAATTCTTCATAGTTGGCGCTGGCAATACTGTAGGCACGTACCAGCGGGCGACCTTCCACTTCCAGACCGATCATCACGAACTGGCCATTTTCAAAACGCAGACCGGCATCGCGGGTGGTGCGGAAGCTGAACAATGTGTCATTCCAGTGATGTACGCTGGTGACGGTTTCGAGCAGGAACTTGCTGGATGGGCTGGACATGGCTACACCTGTTTGCAATGCAAAACTAAGACGGAGCGCATTATAAATTAACGGCTTATCGATGAAAATGGATTAATCTTGATAAGGCTTATCAATTTTATAGATAACGATGCGATTTACCCTGAAACAACTCCAGGCTTTTGTCGCCGCTGCGCAGGACAGCAATGTCTCCAGTGCGGCCAAGGCACTTTCCCTTTCGCAATCGGCAGTTAGCGCTGCGATTGCCGAGCTGGAAGGGCAGTTTGGCCGCCCGCTGTTTGACCGCATCGGCAAACGCCTGCAACTCAACGAAACCGGTAAGCAGTTGCTGCCCAAGGCCATCAACCTGCTGACACAGGCGCAGGAGCTGGAGCAATACGCACGCAGCGGCGAGGCCACCGGCAATTTCCGTGTCGGGGCGACGCTGACCATCGGCAACTATCTGGCTGCGCAGTTGATCAGCGATTATATGACGATATATCCGGCGTCGCGCATACAACTGAAAGTGGCGAATACCTCGCAGATTATCGAGGGCATGCGCCGCTTTGAAATCGATGTCGGCCTGATCGAGGGCGAGTGTTATGACCCGGATATCCAGGCATTGCCCTGGTGTGACGATGAAATGGTGGTGTTTTGCGCGCCCGGCCACGCCTTGGCGCACAGCGGTGAAATTGGCCTGGCCGATTTATCGCAGCAGCCTTGGATTTTGCGCGAACCCGGATCGGGAACCCGCGCCTTGTTCGATCGTGCCGTGACCGGGCGGTTGACGCACCTGAACGTGCAACTGGAGCTGGAACATACCGAAGCTATCAAACGCGCGGTGGAAGCGGGGCTGGGTATTGGCTGTATTTCGCGGGTGGCGCTGCGGGATGCGTTCAAGCGCGGCAGTCTGGTGGAATTGCCGACGCCGTTTTTCGACTTGCGCCGCCGCTTTTATTTTCTGCTGCACCGGCAACGCCAGCTGACGCAAGGCATCAACCAGTTTCTCGAACTCTGCCGTCGCGTTTCCTGACACTTTACTGCGCAGTCGTCGCTACGCAAACGTCTTTTTTATTCCCTCGAAATCCTTTTCCGGCGCGCTTTGGCGGTTGCTTTTCCGGTAGCGTTCGTGCGACTCAATCAAAAAAATGGGAAAAAATCCCTTGCAATGTTTTCTGGATCGGGAATAAGCTAAACCCCTGTTTTGCCCAGCCGGAAACCATCATGCTTGACCAGGTTAACGCCCAGGAGTCACCAAATGTTGTGCTGCTACAGCAGGCCGATGCTTTGCTGCGGCCGCTGGTGCGCTTGCTGATTGCCAATGGCGGCACCTATCCGCAGCTGATCAGTGTGCTCAAAGACGTGTTTATCGAAGAAGCGCGTTTGGCCTTGCAAAGCAGCGGCCGCAAGGACACCGATTCAGCGCTGGCTTTGCTTACTGGCGTGCATCGCAAGGAAATCCGCAATCGGGCCTCGCGCACTGGCGAGGTGCTGCCGGATCTGACGCTGGCATCGCAGGTGTATACCCGCTGGCTGACCGATGCTGGCTATCGCGACGTGCACGGCAAACCTTTGCCGCTGGCACGTAGTGGCGATGCACCGTCGTTTGAGAGCCTGGCGCGTGCCGTGTCCAAGGATTTGCACCCGCGCACCCTGCTGGATGAACTGTTGCGGCTTGGACTGGTCCGACTCGAGCAGGATCAGGTGCTGCTGAATGGCGATGCCTTTGTGCCGCAGGCCGGCTTTGCCGAAAAACTCAGCATGCTGGTGGCGAATGTGTCCGATCATCTGGCCGCCGGTGCACACAACCTGATGCAGCAAAACCCGCCATTGCTGGAGCAGAGCGTGTTTGCCGATCAGCTGCAGCCGGCATCGGTGCTGCAATTGCAGCAACTGGCCCGGCAATTGTGGCAACAGGATTTCAAAACCATGGTGAACGAGGCTTCGCGCCTGTGTGCCGTGGACGAAACACAGGGCGGACAGCAACGTGTCCGTTTTGGTGTCTATTTTTACGCAGAACCCATGAACCACGGTGCGGAACAGGCACACGCCGATGCCGCCAACAACAGCAAGGAGACATCATGAGCCAATTTGCATTTCGCACCACGCTGGCGAGCCTGTCGCTCGCCCTGCTGGCTGCGCTGAGCGCCTGTAATGGCGGTGGCGGCAGCGATACCACGTCAACCGCCGGGGTTGGCTCGGGTGGCACCGGCTATGCTAGCGGCACGGTCACCGGCTTTGGCAGTGTGGTGGTGGATGGTGTCACTATCGATGATCGTAGCGCCTCTGTGGACGTAGAAGTTTCGCCGGGCGTGAGCGGCGATAGTGATGTGTTGCTCGGCCAGCGTGTGGAGGTGGAAACCGACAAGGATGGCCTGGCGAAACATATCCATATCATGGCCGAGGTGATGGGGCCGGTGCAGTCGGTCGACAGCGTCAATCTCAAGCTGGTGGTGGCAGGGCAAACCGTTTATGCCAATACCGATGCCGACAAGGGCCCGGTGACCGTTTACGGCGGTGGCTATACCGCATTCGGCAGTATCGCCGTTAGCGATCTGGTGGAAGTTCATGGCATTCCCAAGCTGGATGTCAGCACCGGCAAACCCGTACTGCAAGCCACTCGTATCGAGAAAAAATCCAGCCTGAGCTTTGTCCGCGTCAGCAGTGTGGTGAGCGATTTGTCGACCACTGGCAAGACTTTCAAGCTGGGCACGCTGACCGTTGATTACAGTGCGGCCAACGTCGTGCCGGCTTCGCGCCAGATTGCCAATGGTCAGCGCGTGGTGGCGTACGGTCCGTCGATCAACAGTGGCACGCTGGCGGCGACGCTGGTGCGGATTGCCGAGCCGAAGGCGCAGGGCGTAGCGGCACAGGTGGGCGGCGTGGTCAGCAACTACAACAGCGCGGCGCTGACATTTGAAGTCAACGGCGTGACCATCAACGCCAAAAATGCGCTGATTGTGCCGGCCAACCGCAGCATTGCCAACGGCAGCTATGTCCGGGTGAAAGGCAGTTATGCCGATAGCGGCGAGCTGGTGGCCTCGCAGGTGCAGATTCGCAAGAAAAACGACGACGATATGCTGCACGAAGTTTCGCTGAAGGGCTCGGTGGCGAACTATGTCAGCCTCTCCAGCTTTAGCGTTCGCGGCGTGCCGGTGGATGCACATTCGGCAACGCTGGTGGGCTGTGGTGCCGGTTTGCAGAATGAAATGTATGTGGAAGTCGAGGGCAACGTCAGTGCAACCGGCATTGTCGCAAGCAAGGTGACTTGCAAGTCCGAGCCTGCCGCCGCCGAGCTGGAACTGCGTGGCAGCGTTGGTTCGCTGGATCTGGTCAAGCGCACCTTTGTGTTGACCACTTCGACCCGTGTGGTCACCGTCAGCTGGACTGATCTGACTTCCTTGCGAGGTGTGGTGCTGGCTTCGTTGAGTGGCGGCACTGTCGAAGTGGAAGGCTACCTGCAAAGCAATGGCGTGTTGGTTGCGCGCAAGATCAGCCTGGAAAAGTGATTTGAGAGTGGCGGTTTCAATGTTGTAGGGGCTTGAAACTGGATTCTCGTTTGACAGGGCACCCATTTGGGTGCCCCTTTTTTTGTTGGTTATTTACCACAGCCGCGGGCAAATTCTTGCGTTTTGCCTCTCTGCTGCTGGTTGTTGGGCTTTGCCTCAGCTACGCTCGAAGTGTCTATCTGCTCCGACAGCGCCTGCTTTTTCGAGGTTTTTGCCATGCGCAACTTCATTCGCCATCCCGCCAGTATTCCCATCGAACTGGATGCCTGCAGTGCGGGTATTCGTACCTGCACCAGCAATGTCAGCGTTGGTGGTTTGGCATTTGATTCGGCCCAGCCGGTTGGCCAGGGCGAGGTGGTGGCGCTGAAAATTCCTGCTGTCAGCCCAGCATTTGAAGCCGTGGCGCGGGTGATGTGGTGCAAGCCAAAAATTGGTGGCTTTGAACTGGGGGTGGCGTTTCTGGATCAGGACGATGCGTTTCGTGCACGCATGGTGGAACAGGTCTGTCACATCGAGGAATACAAGCAGGCGATGTTGCGTATTGAACACCGTGACCTGACCTCACAGCAGGCTGCACGGGAATGGATCGAGAAATATGCGGCGCAGTTTGCGGCCGAAGAGTCCGGCACGTCCACAGACGTGCCGGCCCATAGTGATGGCTGACCCCCGCTGATCACAATCCCAGATCGCTCAAGCTCGGGTGATCATCTGGCCGACGACCCAGTGGCCAGTGAAATTTGCGTTCTTCTGCCTTGATCGGCAAGTCATTGATGCTGGCGTAGCGCCGCTGCATCAGGCCGAATTCGTTGAATTCCCAGTTTTCATTGCCATAACTGCGAAACCACTGGCCCGAATCATCGTGCCACTCGTAGGCAAAGCGCACCGCAATGCGGGCTCCGTCAAATGCCCACAATTCCTTGATCAGCCGGTAATCCAGCTCCTTGTTCCATTTGCGTTGCAGAAAAGCCTGCACCGCCGCCCGGCCTTCAACGAATTCGGCGCGATTACGCCAGCGGGTGTCTTCGGTATACACCTGCGCTACACGTTGCGGGTCGCGGCTGTTCCAGGCGTCTTCGGCCATGCGTATTTTCTGGGTGGCGGTGTCGAGGCTAAACGGGGGGAGCGGCGGTCTGGTTTCCATGGTGGCTTCTCGGTCGTGATGGGTTGATGTAGACAGGTCTGTCTACGTCGCCACTCTAGTCGATGTGGACAGATCTGTCTACAATGTCGTTATGATTGCAGATACCCCGACCCAGATTCGCGGTTTACCCGCCCGTGAGCGCATCCTGCTCACCGCGCATGCCCTGTTTTACCGTGATGGCATTCGTGCGACCGGTATTGATCGGGTGATTGCCGAGTCTGGCGTTACCAAAGTCACCTTCTATCGCCACTTTCCCAGCAAAAACGAGTTGATCCTGGCCTTTCTCGATTATCGCCATCAGCGTTGGATTCAATGGTTTCGCGATGCCCTGCATCGGCACGGCGGTTTTGCGGGGGAGGGCGTCCGTGCATTGCCTGCTGCCTTGGCCGAGTGGTTGTCCGACCCGGCCTATCGCGGTTGCGCGTTTATTAATACCGCCGTGGAGTTGGGTGGGAGCCTGCCGCAGGCCATCGAGCTGGCGCGCAGTCATAAGGCTGATATGACGCTGCTGATTGTTGAGCTGTTGCCGCCTTCTGCCAGTCGTGATCTGGATGCCCAGGCGATCGCTTTGCTGGTGGACGGTGCCATCGTGCGGGCGCAGTTGGATCAGGCGGCAGATGTCGCGATTACCTTGCTCACCCGTCTGCTGCAACCATGGCTTGCCTGATGCCCTGGGAGCGGCTCTGCGATTGGCCTGCAGCCTTGGCTGCAGAGCGCCATGGGATTGCCTCGCAGCGCTTGGCTGCGATACCCCGTGCTAAAGGAGTGCAAACTTGACTGACAACGCCCAGGCAATCCGTTTTTTTCGCTCACGGATTCCGTCATTTGAATGTGTGCCCGGTTGCCACGACTGTTGTGGCCCGGTGACAGCCAGCAGCGAGGAGGTGGCGCGTTTGCCGGAGAAGTCCGAGGCAGAGCATCAGACCGCGCTGGAAAACTACAGTTGCCCGTATCTGGGCGCCAAAGGGTGTGAGGTTTATGGCGAGCGGCCATTGATCTGCCGCGTGTTTGGTACAACGCCCCAGCTGCGCTGCCCGCGCGGCAAGGGGCCTGAAGTGATGATCGATCCGGCGCTGGAACGGCAGATTTCCCAGTTCCTGAAACAGACCCGGCAGGTGCTGCTGTAACGGCTTCAGTGTGTGCCCGTGGCTGTTTACCGCTTGGCCGACTGCTGCGCTTTTAGCTGTTTCAATACCTGGTTAAAGTTGGCAAGAAAGCGGCCCATGTGCTGGGTTTTGGCAAATCCCAGATATAAGGGATCGCGCACCAAGGGCGTTGGCAGAAGGACAAACCTGTCGCGATTGGCGTGCAGCTCCGCGTCGCTACTGAGCAATTTCTCGAACCCCTGCTTGCCGTTACCAATGAAGGCCGCGTCAATGCGGCCCCGCAACAGTTTGCGCAACCGGTTCGCGTGCACTGGATCCGGGTCAACCTGAATCTGGCCTGCGGCGATGGCGGCATCCACCTCGGTACCAAAACTTGCGCCCAGTTGTGTACCGATCAGACGGCCCCGGAGGTCCGCCAGTGAGCGGAAATCAAATTCATGGCCTTGCAAAACGACGATATGAATATCGTCATCGTGAATCGGATCGGAATAATCAAATATGGCCAGCCGGGCCTGAGTTTTCGACAATCCGATGATGCCGCCTATGCCTGATTCAGCGCTTTTGTAGGCGCGCTTCCACGGCATCAGTTTCAATTTCAGCGTTTGCCCGGTGTGTTGTTGATATTGCTGCAATACCTCGACCAGCAGCCCGTTGGGCTGGCCGGATTGATCACGGTAGATGACTGGAGGATAGTTGTCGTCACCGAAAATGGTGATGTCGGCAGCAAGGGTGGCACGCCAGAAAAACAGCAAGACGGCCATCAGCAACAGTCGTGAATAGCCCAACGCCACGCTATCTCCAAGGCAAAAACATACACAGATTCAGTATGGTCGTTGCTCTGCCATCCGCAAGTGCGCACTGCCTGACGCGCCCCGGCATGGGAAAATTGACTCGCCGCTGCAACGCGCTACAACTAAATAAGGCAGCGCAGAACAATGACTGGAGGTGGCGTATGGATTCCGGTTTAGATTTCCAGCATCAGATCGAACTGGCTCAGGCGCTGATGGCGATGCAGGTCGATGCCATCAACAAATCGGTGCAATTGCCGCAACGATCAACGCGTCAGCTGGGCGCTTTTTTACAGGCCGAGGCGGAGAAGGTGCGTCATCTGCATTCGCCGGAAGAATTGCTCAAATTCAATTTGCAGGCCAACACACTGTTGTTTGGCTTGTTGAAGTCGCAAGGCGAGGCGTTTTCCCATCTGGCGAGTGAAACCCTGGCCTCCGCGCTGGAGCAGATTCGACATAGCCAGCACTGAGGCTGCGGCTGCGGCTGCGGCTGCGGCCTCATTCCTTGCCGGCCAGCAGTTGCGCCAGTTCCACTGCCGAACGTACGCCCATTTTGGCAAAGACATTGGCGCGATGTACTTCTACCGTGCGCATGGTGATTGCCAGCGCATCGGCGATGATTTTGTTCTGTTTTCCTGCCAGCACCAGTTCCATCACTTCTTTTTCGCGTGGCGAGAGTTTCTCCAGCCGGGTTTGCAAGGCTTCGTGACTGCCGCGTGAAGCGCCGCGCGCCGCGGCAATCGCCAGCGCATCGTCGATTTTTTGCAGCAGCCGGGTATCGGCACAGGGCTTTTCGAGAAAATCGAAAGCTCCTTGTTTGACTGCCTGCACCGCCATTTCGATATCGCCATGGCCGCTGAGGAAAACCACCACCAGCTCGCTGTTGCGCGTGCGCAACTGGTCAAACACCGCCAGCCCGCTGATGCCATCCATGCGCACATCGAGAATCACGCAGCCTTCCCATTCGGGCTGGCAACTGGCAAGAAACGCTTCACCCGATTCAAAGCTGCGCACGCTGTAACCCTTGGCCAGCAACAGCAGGCCAAGCGCATCGCGCACTGCGCTGTCATCGTCGACCAGATAAACCGTTTGCATCGCTTTGGCTTTCATAAAGGCAGGCTGCAGCGAAAGCAGGTGCCGCCGCCGGGATTGGCTTCAAACCACAGCTGGCCGTGGTGGTTTTCGATGATCGAGCGGCAGATGGCCAGCCCCATGCCCATGCCTTGTGGTTTGGTGGAATAAAACGCTTCGAACAGGCGTGCTTCGTCTGCGGCAGTAATACCTTTGCCATTGTCGCAAACGCTGATCAGCAGCTGCGCTTGCTGCACTTCGGCGCTGACGCGAATCTGCCGTTTTTCCATGCCGGCACAGGCATCCAGCGCGTTGTTGATCAGGTTCAGCAACACTTGCTGCAGCAGGATCCGGTCGGCCTGAACGCTTGGCAGCGCGGGGGGCAGATCGATTTGCAGCTTGATCTTGCGTTGTTTGGCCTCGGGCGCGATCAGGCTGATCGCATCATCAATCATGCGGCTGATGTCAGTGGTTTCCGGCGCCATTTCGCGCCGGCCAACAAATTCGCGGATCCGTTTGACGATTCGGGCGGCACGTTGTGCCTGCTCGGCAATCTTGTCCAGCGTGCTGTGCAGCAGCGTTTGCTGTTGCGGCTCGCGTGCCAGTTCACGCGCTGCGCTGGCATAGCTGGAGAGTGCCATCAATGGCTGGTTCAGCTCGTGCGCCAGGGTGGACGCCATTTCGCCCATCGTCACCAGCCGGGCGGTCTGCTGCAGCACTTGTTCCTGTTTGCGCGTCAGGGCTTCCACCCGCCGTTGTTCGCTGACATCCACCACCGAGCTCATCCAGCCGCGCTGCACGCCGCTGGCATCGATCAGTGGCGCGGTGTAAACCATGGTTTGCACCAGATGCCCATCCTTGTGGCGCACGGTGGTGGCCAGGCCGTGCAGTGGTGCCTTGCCGGCCAGGGTGTCCTGAATGATTTTTTCGTGGGTGGCGATATCGGCCGGGTCCCAATACGGATGCGGCGGGGTCGAGCCGATCAACTCGTCAGCGCGATAGCCGACCATGCGGCAGAACGCCGGATTGACGTAAATGATGCGGCCCTGCAGATCGCGGGCGCGCATGCCCACTGCCAGCGAGTCTTCCATCGCCTGGCGAAACGCGTGCTCCTGCTGCAATGCGGCTTCGGCCTGCAGTTTTTGCTGCAGGTTCAGGCGCAAACGCCACCAGCTGTAAAGCAGAATCACTGCCAGGCAAATCACGGTGGCCACCAGCAGGTTGCGCGTCAGGCTCGATTGCACCTGATAGGCCGTGACCTGCAGGCTGACACCGTGACCGGGTGGCTCCAGTGGCAGCTGATAGCTCAGTTGTGCCGCGCTGGCCTCCACCGAGGATTTGCTCGCCAGTGTCTGCCCTTGCCAGTCTTGCAGCTGCAGCCGATAGCGGTGCGCAAACCACCATGGCACCTGTTGCTCAATCAAGCGCGGCAAGGAAATCCAGGCCACCGCCGTAACCCCGGATTGCTGCAGTAACACGGCAATCCGGGCTTCGTTGTCGACTCGGATCGGTGCCGAAAACACCGCATGGTTGGCTGCCTGCGCCAGCTTGAATGCTGCAGCCAGCTGCGGTGACATGCTGCTTGCGGGGCCGAAACGTAATTGCTGTTGCTGCCACAGCTGCACCGAGGCAATGCCGGCACTGTTGTCTTGCATGAAACGGGCGTGCTGTTGCAGCTTGGCGAGTGTCTCGGGCTGTTGCTGGTACAACTGCAACAGCGGCCGCAGCTGTTCTTCGATCTGGTTGAAATGAAAGCGCAAGTCCTGCTCCATCCACAACACGTCGCTGATCAGCACCGCGCGTTGCTCTTCGCGTTCTTCACGGTGCGAAAACCAGAGCAGGCTGATCAGCGCCAGTAAAAACAGCAGCAACGCCACGCGTGGCCATAACCACAGGCGTTGCGGCGAGGAGGGGAGCGGAGCAATCGGAGGGCCGGGCAACATGCTTTATGTTAGGTGCTGTTGGGTTTTGTTTCAGCTCTGCTAGAACAAAGCCAGGAGCTGCAAGTCAAGCGCAGGCGGTGTCGATGCCCAATTGTGGAAAACCACAATGCGTAAAGCCGCAATTGTGGCTGTGCAAACGCTGGCGCAGTATTTCACCATCCCCCTATCCCCGAACAAGGAGACATTCATGAAACTGCGTACCCTGATGTTTGGCGCTCTGGCGCTGGCTTTTTCCGGCGTGGCCTTGGCCGATCCGATCGTGATCAAGTTCAGCCACGTGGTCGCGCTGGATACGCCAAAAGGCAAGGCTGCCGAGTATTTCAAGAAACTGGCGGAAGAGCGCAGCAAGGGCAAGGTCAAGGTCGAAGTCTATCCCAACAGCCAGCTGTACAAGGACAAGGAAGAGCTGGAAGCGCTGCAGCTGGGCGCGGTGCAGATGCTGGCGCCATCGCTGGCCAAGTTCGGCCCGCTGGGGGTGAAAGAGTTTGAAGTGTTCGATCTGCCCTACATTTTTGATAACTATGCCGAGCTGCACAAAGTCACCCAAGGCCCGCTCGGCGCCAGCCTGCTGGCCAAGCTCGACAGCAAGGGCATCAAGGGCCTGTCGTTCTGGGATAACGGCTTCAAGAATTTCAGCGCCAACAAGCCGCTGAAAGCACCGGCCGATTTCCGCGGCCTGAAAATGCGCATCCAGTCGTCGAAAGTGCTCGATGCAGAAATGCGTGCACTCGGCGCCAATCCGCAAGTGATGGCGTTCTCCGAGGTGTATCAGGCACTGCAGACCGGCGTGGTGGATGGCACCGAAAACCCGACTTCGAATTTCTACACCCAGAAAATGCACGAGGTGCAGAAATACCTGACGCTGTCGGAGCACGGCTATCTCGGCTATGCGGTGATCGTGAACAAGAAATTCTGGGACAACCTGCCGGCAGATGTACGGGGCACGCTGGAAGGCGCGATGAAAGACGCCACCAAATACGCCAACGATATTGCCAAGGCTGAAAATGACGGCGATATCGACAATGTGCGCAAATCCGGCAAAACCCAGGTGCTGACTTTGACACCGGCCGAACGTTTGGCACTGAAAAAGGCTTTGACACCGGTGCACAAGCAAATGGCTGACCGCATCGGTGCCGACCTGATCCAGGCGATGTACAAGGAAACCGGTTTTAATCCGGCCGAATAAGCTCTCAGCCAGCGCAGGCCCTGCTGTTGCCAGTGGGGCCGAGGCGGCAGGAACTTCATCATGAAACTACTCGATCATCTCGAAGAATGGCTGATAGCGGCGCTGATAGCGGCCGCCACGCTGCTGATCTTTGTTGCCGTGGTGCACCGCTATCTGTCGGGGCTGAACACGCCAATGCAGGATTGGCTGCTGAGCCTGAATTTGTCCTGGGCGCAGGAGCTGTGCATCTACATGTTTGTGTGGATGGCCAAGTTTGGCGCTGCCTATGGCGTGCGTAGCGGCATTCACGTTGGCGTCGATGTGCTGGTCAACCGCCTCGACCACAAACACCGGGCGCTGTTTGTCTATATCGCACTGCTGGCGGGTGCCTTGTTCACCGGCGTAATCGGCACGCTGGGCGCAACTTTTGTCTGGGAAATCGCCCACACCGAGCAAACTTCACCGGATATGGAAATCCCCATGTGGTGGGTGTATCTGGCGATTCCGTGTGGCTCGTATCTGATGTGTTTCCGCTTTTTGCAGGTGATGTGGCACTTCTGGCGTAGTGGCGAATTGCCAAAACACGACCATGCCCATGTCGAGGGCCTGGATGACGAACTGAAAGGACAGCCAACATGACCAGCGCAACGGTTCCGGTTCCTGATAAACCGATGTCGATCAAGGTGCCGCTGGCGATGATTGCGGCGCTGGCGGTGCTCTCCGTGGTCGGCGGCAAGGTGGCGCTGATTTTCTGCCTGCTGCTGGCGCTGATGCTGACCGGCATGCCGATCTCCATTGCGCTGGGCCTGACGGTGTTGACCTTCCTCTTCACCATGACCCAGGTGCCGATCGAATCGGTGGCGCTGAAATTGTTCACCGGCATCGAGAAATTCGAAATCATGGCGATTCCGTTTTTCATTCTCGCCGGCAACTTCCTCACCCACGGCGGCGTGGCGCGGCGCATGATCAACTTCGCCACCAGCATGGTCGGCCACTGGCACGGCGGGCTGGCGCTGGCCGGGGTGCTGGCCTGTGCGCTGTTCGCTGCGGTGTCCGGCTCCAGCCCGGCAACGGTGGTGGCCATCGGCTCGATCATCCTGCCGGCGATGGTGAAGCAGGGTTTTCCGAAAAGCTTCGGCGCCGGTGTGGTGACGACTTCGGGTGCGCTCGGCATCCTGATCCCGCCATCAATCGTGATGGTGATGTATTCGGTTGCCACCAACACCTCGGTCGGTGCCTTGTTCATGGCCGGGGTGATTCCCGGCCTGATGCTGGCGTTTTTCCTCGGCTTTACCACCTGGTGGCGCGCCCGCAAGTTCAATTATCCGCGCATGGCCAAGGCCAGCTGGGGTGAGCGCTGGGTGGCGTTCCGCAAATCGATGTGGGGGCTGTTCCTGATCGTGATCGTGATGGGCGGCATCTATACCGGCATGTTCACGCCCACCGAAGGCAGCGGCTATGGCTGCGGTCTACGCCTTCATCATCGCCGTGTTTGTCTACAAGGACATGCCGCTGAAAAAGGTTGGCCGGGTGTTGCTGGATTCGGCATCGATGTCGGCAATGCTGCTCTACATCATCACCAACGCCGTGCTGTTTTCGTTCCTGATGACGCACGAAAACATCCCGCAGGCGATGGCCGACTGGTTGCTGCAAATGGGTTTCGGCCCGGTGGCCTTCCTGCTGGCGGTCAACATCCTGCTGCTGCTGGCCGGCAACGTGATGGAACCGTCGTCGATCGTGCTGATCATGGCGCCGATCCTCTATCCGGTGGCGATGAAGCTGGGCATCAACCCGGTGCACTTCGGCATTCTCATCGTGGTCAACATGGAAGTCGGCATGTGCCACCCGCCGGTGGGGCTGAATCTGTATGTTGCCTCGGGCATCACCAAAATGGGCATCACCGAGCTCACCATCGCCGTCTGGCCGTGGCTGCTGACGATGCTGATGTTCCTGGTACTGGTCACCTACGTACCGCAGATTTCGCTGTGGCTGCCGCAGGCGCTGGGGATGATTCACTGATCCGGGCGAAAGCAATAAACAACGCGGCGAATTCCTCGCCGCGTTTTTTTTATTGCCAGTGCTTGCCCGCCAGCGTCAGGCCGCCAGCGTTTTACGGCGCCGCGCTGCGGTGACCACCACGCCCAATCCGGCCAGCAGCATGGCATAGGTTTCCGGCTCGGGTACGGCTGCCACGTTGAAATTGTCGAGCGCGGTGTAGCCCACGCCTTCGCCATCGTCCAAGCCACCGATACGCACCTGCGACAAGCCCTTCAGGCCCAGATTAAAGCGCTGGAAGGAATCGTTCAGCGCCAGCTGGGTGGTGAAACTGCCGCCGGCGGCGTAATCCGCGGTCAGCGTTACCGTGCCGCTGCTGTGGGTGTAATAGCTGTTGCCAAGATCGAGGCTGGTCAGGTCGAAAGCAGCGTTATCGGTACGGTTGATGCTGAGGACTCCTGCCGGGCCCCAGCCCCAGATCAGGTACTGCGTGCCGTTGTAGACTTTTACGCCATCCAGGTGGGCATACATTGGCCCATCGCCGCCGAAATAACTACCACTGAAGGAAAAGTCACCCGACACATAGTGGCTGGCTTGTTGATAAAGCGGCAGGTCTTCAAACGTAACCACATCGGCTGATGCCGCCAAAGTCGCGCCAGACACGGTAGCCAATAGTGCGGCGGTGAGCGTTGCAATCGCGGTGTGTTTCATGATTTATCCTTTTGGTATATCCGCTGCCCAAGCCGGATTATTTATTTCGCATAAATCGATTGTAACCGCCCGTAGTCTAATCACAAAACAGTTCCGCCGGATTTTGGCGCGTGGCTTGCCTGCGCCTGGCGTTGGCCCAAGCAACTGGTTTTACGTGGATTTTAGAGATGCGGCCTGCAAGCCGCTCTGGTGGCGGCTTGCAGGCCGGGCTGTGAGGCAATAGGGACGCGGTGGATGGCTGAGAGGCTTAATGTGCGATATCCGCAACACGTGTGGCGCACTGGCGCGCTTCGGCCAGAACCCGCTGCACCAGCTCGGCTACACTCGGTACATCGTCGATCAGGCCTTGCACCTGGCCGATCATCTGCACGCCGGCCTGCAAGTCGCCGCCTTCGGTGGCTTTGATGAAACGCGGCGTGGCCGCGCCGAAATAGGCAATTTGCAGCATGATCGCCGGGCCTTTCACCAGCGTGCCCAGTAGCAGTTTCGGGATCGGTACCTTGAGCTGGCGCGCCACGCCGAGCGAGGTGAACAGCGCCGTCAGCAGCCCCATCGGCTTGCGCATCAGCCGCTGGCTCAGCGGCGTTTTCATCACCCGGCAGTGAATGCCGTCGAAGTTTTTCGAATATAGCGTGTCGCTGACACTCTGCTTGATCACCGCGTCCTTGGTTTTCTGGTGCAGCGGGCTTTCCTTGGTCATCGCAAAGCGCGTGCCCATCGCCACCGCCTCGGCGCCCAGCGCCAGCGCCGCTACCAGCGATTGGCCGCTGCTGAAACCGCCGGTAGCAATCACCGGAATTTTTACCGCCTTGGCAATCGCCGGCACCAACACCAGCGAAGTGACATCGCCGCCATGCGCTGCCGCCTCGTGGCCGGTTACCAGTAAGGCATCACAACCAATCTTTTCTGCCGAACGCGCGTGTTTTTCCGTCACCACCGTGGCAATCACCTTGCCGCCGTAGGCGTGCGCCTGCTGCACAATCCAGTCGCCCTTGCCGAGCGAAAAATTGATCACCGGCACCTGCTCCGCCAGCGCCACCTCGGCATTCTCCTTCGCCCCCGGCATCATCAGCGTGCAGCCAATGCCAAACGGCTTGCTGGTCAACTCGCGAATCCGCCGAATCGCCGCCCGTGTCTGCTCCGGGTTCAACGGCCCGGTCGCCAGAATCCCCAACCCCCCAGCCTCCGATACCGCCGCCACCAACTCCGGCACCGCCACCCAGCTCATGCCGGGGCAAACAATCGGGTGTTCAATACCAAACAGCTCGGTAAAACGGGTTTTCATAGCGCAAACCAAAGTCGGGTGAATATTAGCCGCAGTTTATCCAAACAAGCGTTTGATTGAAAGCATTGCACTCATCTCAATGGCCCAGAAAAACATGCACCGCTGCAAGCCGCATCCAGCGTGCCTTGCAAGCCGGCCTGCAACCGGCTCTGAGATTGGCTTGCAGGGCAGCGCGCAGAATGTCTCCGCCATTGCGAGGCGACTACTTGCCTAAGGTGTTCGTTTAACGAATAATGATAAACGAGACTCGTAACCTCACTGTTCTACATGATAAAAACCTTCGCCAACAAAGAAACCGCCGCGCTATTCGCCGACGAAAAGGTCAGGCGTCTGCCGCCAGACATGTTGCAAGTTGCCCGCCGTAAATTGGCACAGCTACACCGTGTGGCTAGCGTGGACGAATTGCGCATCCCGCCCGGCAACCGGCTGGAAAAACTGGCGGGAGACCGCACCGGCTTTCGTGCCGGTGGCCATGCCACCCGCACGATCCGAGGCCGGCCCCATCATGATTGAGGTGTGCCGCGGCACGACGGTGATCCATGTCGAGTGGCCGCTTCAGGCCGCCGATGCCTGTGCCGCGTGGCTGCGGAGCTGGCTGCGGTGATCCGGGTCGATCAGTGGTGGCTGGCAACGGTGCCGGTAGACATGCGTAGTGGTGCCGATCGTTTGTTGGCGCAGGTGGTACAGATGTTTGGTGCGGCCCAGCCGCACCATGCCTGGCTGTTCGCCAACCGGCGCGGTAACCGGCTGAAGGTGCTGGTGCACGATGGTCACGGCATCTGGCTGGCACAGCGCCGGCTGCATCAGGGGCGGTTTCACTGGCAAACCGGTGAAGCCGCGGTCACGCTGACCCGGCAGCAATTCGATGCACTGGTGCTCGGATTGCCGTGGCAACAATTGGCCGATGGCGGGGTGATCCGCCTTGTGTAGCGACTGGCAATGGGGAAAGACCTGTATGGCCCATCGTTGCTGCGTCTGGCATGCTGTTGGCCATGTCCTTGCCTGCCAACTTTGATCAACTCTGCGCTGCGCAACTGCGCCAACTGGCACAGCAGTTGGCGGCGCAAGTGACGAGCCAGACTCGTCTGTTGAGTGAGCAGGAGATACGTCTGGCCGAGAACAGCAAAGAGCTGCACTGGCGCCAGGCCAAGATCGATCAACTGACCCACGAACTGGCCCTGCACAAGCGCTGGCGTTTTGGGGCCAAGACCGAACACTGGCCGGTGGCACAGCGCCAGTTGTTCGAAGACTCCCTCGACGCCGATCTGGCGGCGATGGAAACCGAGCTGGCGCAGCTGTCCACGGCCCCCGCCAAACCCAGGGGGCAGGCCAAACGCCAGCCGCTGCCGCCCAAGCTGCCTCGCACCGAGATTCACCACGAACCCGAGTCCACCACCTGTGCCTGTGGCTGCCAGTTACGCCGGATCGGCGAGGATGTGGCCGAGAAACTCGATTACACGCCCGGCACCTTCACGGTGGAACGCCATATTCGTGGCAAATGGGTATGCCAGTCGTGCGAAACGCTGATCCAGGCGCCGCTGCCGGCGCAGGTGATCGACAAGGGCATGCCCACCAGCGGCCTCTTGACACAAGTGCTGATCGGCAAATACCTCGATCACTGTGTGCTACGAACGCGACCTCGGTTGTTGAGAGGAAGCGATGCTTTACCAAAGATGAGGGGCGGCCCCTCGAAGTCGGCTTGCAGGAGCAGGCTTCAAACCGCCACAAGCTGCGGAAGTTAAGAGCGTCCGTGGTGAGCGTTGCTGGAAAAGGCGGAGCGAGACTCCGTCAGGTGAGGTTCAAGGAGACGAACGCGAGTGAACCGCTGATGACGTGTCGAAATGTATATAACCGACGTCGAAACCGGGAGGGAGTGGTTGGCCCGGGACAAGGTTGGGGGATACCTGACTACTGCCCAACTGGCGTCCGGCATGAAGGCGGCGTGACCTTGATCCAGGCTTTGGTAAGGAACGTAGGAACCTGTCGTCCCGATGTTAAGGGAGAAGCCCAAGCGGATAGCCTTCGCAAGGGCCAGAGTACCGATGCGGGGCACAGGGACGGAGCCATCCGTAGTAGGGGTGAATGTCCTGTAATGGGACTGGACCGAAGGGGTGGCGTCGTTCAGCTTTGTTATGTGGGCAACCCAATCGGGGAGGACCTGCGTGGATAAGGCAAAACCGTTTTGTATTGCCAAGCGTGAAGTTTGGGAGGCATATAAGCGGGTGAAGGCAAACCATGGATCGGCGGGTGTTGATGGCCAGTCGATTGCGGAGTTCGACGAGGATCTGAGCAACAATCTCTATCGGCTCTGGAATCGGATGTCGTCGGGAAGTTACATACCACCGCCGGTTCTTCGGGTCGAAATACCGAAAGGCGATGGCAAGATGCGACCGTTGGGAATTCCCACGGTCTCAGACCGTATCGCCCAGATGGTAGTCAAACGCTACCTTGAGCCCATTCTGGAGCCTGAGTTTCATGAGGATTCCTATGGGTATCGTCCCGGGCGTTCTGCGCACGATGCATTGGCTGTGGCACGGCAGAGATGCTGGAGTCATGGTTGGGTGCTCGACCTCGACATCAAGGGTTTCTTCGATAACCTTGACTGGAATCTGCTGATGCGGGCGCTGCGCAAACATACCGACTGCAAATGGGTGCTGCTGTACATCGAGCGATGGCTGCAAGCACCGGTGCGCATGCCGGATGGAACGTTGGAGAGCCGTGAGAAAGGGACGCCGCAAGGGGGAGTCGTCAGTCCTATCTTGAGCAATCTCTTTCTGCACTACACGTTCGATAGCTGGATGCGGAAACATCATCCAGAGGTTCAGTTCGAGCGCTATGCTGATGATGTCATTTGCCACTGTACCAGCGAGGCTCAGGCGATTGCGTTGCGGCAAGCGCTTGAGCAACGGTTTGCAGAGTGCAAGCTGGAATTGCATCCGCAGAAAACCAAGATTGCCTACTGCAAGGATACAAATCGGCGCGGTAGTTACCCGGAGCAACGCTTCGACTTTCTGGGCTACACGTTTCGCCCTCGTCGGTCGAAGAATCGCAAAGGGCAGCTATTCGTCAGCTTCTCTCCGGCAGTGAGCGACAAGGCCGCCAAGGCGATGCGGGAAACCATGCGTCGTTGGCGGCTGCATCATCGGGGTGATCTTGGTTTGGACGACCTCGTACGCTGGACTCGCTCAGTGATTCATGGGTGGGTTCTATACTATGGTCGATTCTACCCGTCCGCTCTCCAGCGAGCGTTGCGTACGTTGGATACCTACCTGGTACGTTGGGCACTGCGCAAATACAAACGCCTCAAGGGGCACAAGTCGAGAGCGTGGGATTGGCTGGCGCGGCTACAATCGCGGCACCCAACCCTGTTCCCGCACTGGAATCTTGGGGCAACGGTGGGACGATAGGAGCCGGATGAGCCGAGAGGTTCACGTCCGGTTCTGGGAGAGCGTGGGGGTGCGATTCCTCCGCGCCACTCGACTACCCTTGTACCGGCAGGAACGCATCTTCGACCGTGCTGGCTTTGCCATTCCGCGTGCGACGCTGGCGCAATGGGTGGGGCAATGTGGTGTAGCACTGCAGCCGCTGGTGGATGCGCTAAAGACCGAGATGCTGACTCACGCTGTTTTACACGCAGACGAAACGCCGGTCGCGCTACTCAACCCCGGCTCCGGCAAAACCGACCGCGCCTACCTCTGGGCTTACAGCATCGGCACCCACCATCCGGTCCAAGCGGTGATTTACGACTTTGCCGACAGTCGTGCCGGCAGCCATGCCCGCGACTTCCTCGGTGACTGGCGCGGGACGCTGGTGTGTGATGATTATGCCGGTTACAAAGCCCTGTTCGGCCACGGCATCACCGAAGCCGGCTGCCTGGCGCATGCCCGGCGTAAATTCTTCGACCTGCACACCCAGAACCAGAGCCTGATTGCCGCTGAAGCACTGGACTACTTTGGCCAGCTGTACCAGATCGAACGCGAAGCTGCCGGATTGACCCCGGAAGAACGACAACACTCACGGCGACCAGGCCAAACCGATTGCCGATCAACTGCACGCCTGGCTGATGCAACAGCGGCAAAAGGTTCGAACGGCAGCGCCAGCCAAAGCTATCGACTACAGCCTGAAACGCTGGGCCGCGCTGACGCGCTATCTGTCCGACGGACAGATCCCCATCGACAACAACTGGATCGAAAACCAGATCCGGCCGATTGCGCTTGGGCGCAAGAGCTGGCTGTTCGCCGGCAGCAAAGCGCGCCGGCCAACGCGCCGCCGCCATCATGAGCCTGATCCAGAGCGCCAAACTCAATGGCCACGATCCGCACGTTTACCTGAAAGATGTGCTGACGCGTCTACCGACCCATCGCGCCAGCCGCATTGGCGAACTGCTGCCGCATCGGTGGCG
The DNA here is from genome assembly GCA_046347685.1 of Chitinivorax sp. Classification (GTDB taxonomy): domain Bacteria; phylum Pseudomonadota; class Gammaproteobacteria; order Burkholderiales; family SCOH01; genus CALMFQ01. The sequence goes on along the minus strand of JAXMFR010000027.1, from coordinate 15,988 downwards.
GGCTGAGGCTGCCTGAGAATTCGGGAGTCGGGTGGGTTTGCTGGACGCTTACGGCCTGCAGTCCGCTCTTGGATTGGTTTGCAGGGCAGTGAATTAAAATGCAGTGGTTTGATATAGGCAGAGTGTTCGCGCCACCACGGACACGCTCCCGTCGAGAGCGCCGAGCATGCAGAAAGCTGCGGGGTAGTCGGCGAGGACTGTTTGAGTCCCAGACCGTAGGGCTGGGGCGAGTTCCGCAGCCGCCGCAGCTTTTGAGAAGCACAGGGAACCCGTAGCCGAAGGCGAAGGGGCGCGAACGTCGGGTCGCCTTCTTTGGGTTACGTTTCTTGGCAGGGCAAGAAAGGTAACGTGCCTGCCAGGCACACCCGGCATCAAAATCAGTTGCGCCTGAGCGCACGATTGGTGGGCAATGTTGTTGCCCTACTTGGCCACACCTTACGGTCTTGATGTGTCCTGCCCCAGTTGCTTGACGGCCTGCAAAATACGATTGCCACGAAACAGCATGTACATGCCAATTGCAATAAATATACAGCCACCAATCGTCGGGAGTATTCCAAAAAATGGGTCAGAGAAGGTGGTGATCGTGCTAATGCCAGCAATCGGAGAGATAATCCCGAAAACAAGCATCATGACCCAGCCCTCGTTACCTTCAACGGATGTGCTGAGATTCTTGTAGGCCAGAGCATTAAAAACGCCATTGCGAGTAGTGCCGACCACGAGCACTTTATCTCATCGTGGATCATCAATGGCTCGGTTGACTTGGCTTTAATCTGCCGGCCATCAATCTGGAACACTGAGATGTGTGTGGTCGTCACGTAGCTCTGCTCGGCGCCACCGCCACTAATACTGACCGTATTCCGTACGTTGCTTGCCATTCCCCTTATTTTTTCCATACCGCCCCCGGTTTTCAAAGTCAAAGATCTTTCCCCGCCTTCGAGGCGTTCTTCTTTTTTGATGTCGTTTTCAATCGTTGCGCTTCATTTGATTGACCTCACTAACGAAAGGTGTCCACTGATAAATGAGCATTGTTTTCTGCTCATTTCCAAATCCGAAGGTATTGCGCAGCAACGAAATACCGGTACTTCCGTCACCCGGTATTTGTATTCCATATTGAACCCCATGCCTTCTTGCTGAGGCCGACCATATTTCGTGTCCAAGGCATCCTTCAACAATTTGAAGGTTTCGCCGGCATCGTTGCCATGACCGTTATCCGGTAAAGCACTTTCTTCGGTGAAAAATCTAGCCAGGCTTCATTGAGGTTGCCAAATTTATTGAATTTTTCGTAGCCGAGAACTTTTATGGATGGCAAATCGTACACTAGCCCTTGCCAGCCAAAATCGTCCTCAAACGGAGAGAGTTTGTCGCCTTAAGCTGAACGACTTTTTTGTCCTTCGAAGCAACACCTAAGTCAAGGCCAAGATATTCGGCTGCGCCAGACGACGTTGCTGCAGCGGTAAATGCGAGTGCAACAAAAAAACGCTTCATTTGTTCTTCTGTTTAAAGAATGGATATGGTCGCCCTTCGAGAAAGCTTATAGACCTTCATCAAGTCTAGCAAAACAGGTAGTAGGTCTTCAAGTACATGATGGCGAGATTGTATTGGGCGGCGGCATTACCCTGTTCGGCAAGCGGCTTCCATTCTTTTAACGCGTGGGCGAAGTTACCCGCTTTGGCTGATGCCAAGCCTTCTTCATACCCAGCAAGACTCGGTGCCGCCATGATCAGTAACAGCGTGCCGATCACTAGTTGCTTCATCGTCGGAGCTGCCTTTCTATTCGAGAGCTTGCTTGGGAAGGTAACGTACTCAGTCACTGGGCAACCGAACCCATCCTGCCGCTCAAAAAAAGTGTTGTTGGCTGAATTGGAGCCCGAAGCGGAGTGCCAAATAAGTGGCACTAATCGCTAGGCTGTTTTACGGTGTGTCGTCACCCGGAGGAGGCGTTCCCCGCGCCGGAATCGTCCCCAACCGCGATTTCAACGGCAACGCCTCATGGTTAAACACCTTGGCGTAATGCACCGCATTCGCCATCACCTTCTTCACGTAATCGCGGGTTTCGGTAAACGGAATGCTTTCCGCGTAAATCGCACCTTCCAGCGGCGTTTCTGCCTGCCAGCGGCGCGCACGGCCGGGGCCGGCGTTGTAGGCGGCGGTGGCCAGCACTGGCTGGTTGCTCAGCGAGTTCTGCACGGTTTTCAGGTAATAGGTGCCAAGCTGCACATTGGTGCCGATTTCGTTGACCATGCTCGGCTGAAACTTCTTCCAGCCGAGCTTGCGTGCCACCCAGCGGGCGGTGTCCGGCATCAGCTGCATCAGGCCGGATGCACCCACGCCCGAGCGGGCAACGGTGACAAAACGGCTTTCCTGGCGCATCAGGCCGAATACCCAGGCCTCATCCAGCCCCACCTGCTTGGCGTATTCGGTGACGGTGTCGCGATACGGCGCGATATAACGCAGGCTGAAGTCGTGGACGCTGACGGTGCGCTCGGCGGAATAGATGGCGCGGTCATACCAGTGGTTGCGCGACGCCAGTTCGGCGGCGGCCAGCAGCTGCTGGTCGTCCAGCCCGCGCATGCCCCAGTTCCATTCGCGTACCGCTTCGGTACGCCAGTCCATTTTGTTCAGCATCAGCGCGCGTTGCAGGCTGGGTAATTGCTGCACATTGCGGATATCGCTGTCGCTGGGCTTGAAGCTGCCATTGGCGCTGTCAATGACGCTGCCCAGCTCTTCGCGGGCCAGCAGGCCGTAGTAGTGATGATCGCGCGAGAGCGGCGCCCACAGCGCATTGGCTTCGCCGGCGCGGTTTTGCGCTTTCAGCGCACGGCCTTTCCAGTAGCGCCAGGCGGGGTCGTTCTGGCCCTTGCTGCTCATCGCGTCGATGGTGCTTTGCACCGTGGCCCAGTCTTGCTGGCGCAGCGCGGCGCGCACTTTCCATTCCAGTTCTTCCTGATCCAGCTTGCCGTTGCCGGCTTCGCGATACCAGTTGAGCGCCTGCGGGTGGTGTTTGCGTGCAGCGTTGAAGCCAATCTGGCCCCAGCCATACTGGCGGTCGGCTTCGCCGAGGTTTTTTTCCATGCCGCGCCAGTAATCGGTTGCCAGGTCGGGGTCGGTGCGCGACAGGCGATACACGGTGAACATCGCCAGCTCGCGCTGGGCGCGGCGCTCCAGGTCGTAGTCCTGTTTTTTCAGTTGCAGCGCCGGGTTGTCGGCGGCGGCGTCGATGCTTTTCGCGGCAATGCCTTCACCCGCCGGCAGCAGCGCCATCAGCCGCTTGCTCAGGCCAAAGTTGCCGCCTTCCAGCGCCAGCCGGGTGCGTTCCCAAATCATCTCGGGTGGCAGTTGCCCTTGCTGGCGCAGGTTTTCAAACATGATGCCGCAGGCTTCCGGCAGATCCTTGCTGGTGAGCCAGAGCTTTTTCGCTGCGCTGAGCGCGTCGCTGTCCTGATGCGCGAGGCGGCTGCGCAGCTGGTAACACTCCAGCTCGATGTCGCCATTCACCAGCGCCGGATATTCAGCGGCGAATACGTCCCAGCGCTCGGCCTTGCCGACGGTTTTCAGCCATTCGCCACGCAGGCGATCGGCCAGCAGGCTGCCGGGAAAGGTCTGCAGAAACAGCCGCACCTGGTTGTCGCCGATGCTCTCCAGCTGCGCGGAAATCAGCCAGAAGCGTGGATACACCTCCATCGGATCGCCCTGCAGCCGGTCGGCGATGCGCTCCAGCTTGTCCAGGTCGCGGCTGCGCACCGCGTCTTTGGCGGCTTCCAGATCGGTTTGTGTGTTGGCGCCGGCAATGCCTGCCAGCGAGAAAAATAGCAACAGGCTCAGCCCAAATCGTTTCATGGTCAGGTAAAATCGAGGGTTTTCGTGGAATTTGGCGAAAACGGATGCATCTGAATGTAATTATGTCTGCAGCCGCTACGCTTTGAAGGATAACACACGGATGCCGTACCTCAGCCTTAATCCAGCCACCGGCAAGGTTTTGCAGCAGTTTGCCAGCCTTGATCGCAGCGTTTTACCCGACATCCTGCAACAAGTTGCACTCGCGCAGCAGCGCTGGGCGCCGTTATCGTTTGCCGAGCGGGCGGTTTATCTGCATGCGATTGCCGATACCCTGCTGGCCAACAAGGATAACTACGCGCAGCTGATGACGCTGGAAATGGGCAAGCTGCGCCGCGAAGCGGTGGCCGAGGTGGAAAAATCGGCGTTGGTGTGCCGTTTTTATGCCGACAACGCCGCACAGCAGCTGGCGCCGGAGACCATTGCCTCGGATGCCCGCCACAGCTATGTGCGCTTTGAGCCGCTCGGTGTGTTGCTCGGGGTGATGCCGTGGAACTACCCGTTCTGGCAGGTGTTTCGTTATGTGGCGCCGGCGCTGATGGCCGGCAATGGCTGCGTGCTGAAACACGCATCCAACGTGCCGCAATGTGCGCTGGCGGTGGAGCAGGTGTGCCGCGATGCCGGCCTGCCGGAGAATCTGTTTCGTACTTTGCTGATCAAATCACGCGATGTGGATGCGGTGCTGGCTTCGCCCCACGTGCAGGCGGTGACGCTGACCGGCTCGGAGGCCGCCGGGCGCCAGGTGGCGGCGCTGGCCGGGCAGAATCTGAAAAAATCGGTGCTGGAGCTGGGTGGCTCCGATCCGTTTATCGTGCTGGCCGATGCCGACCTAGACTGGGCGGTGGCGCAGGCGATTCCGGCGCGTTTCACCAACGCTGGTCAATCATGTATCTCTGCCAAACGGTTTATTGTGGTGCCGGAGATTGCCGATGAGTTCGTGGCGCGGTTGCAGGCGGCGATGGCGCTGCTGCAGCCCGGCGATCCGAATCTGGATCAAACCACGCTGGCACCGCTGGCGCGCGTCGATTTGCGCGATGAGCTGCATCAGCAGGTGCAGGATTCGATTGCTGCCGGTGCCCAGCCGCTGCTTGGCTGCCAGGTGCCGGAAGGGGCGGGGGCGTATTACCCGGCATCGTTGCTGGACAAGGTGGCGCCGGGGCAACGCGCCTATACCGAAGAGATTTTCGGGCCGGTGGCGCTGGTGCTGCGTGCTGCCGATGAAGAAGATGCGATCCGTATCGCCAACGACACCCGCTTTGGCCTCGGCAGCAGTGTCTGGAGCCGCGATATCGCGCGTGCCGAGCGCATTGCCGCACGTATCGAAACCGGCAACTGCTACATCAACAGCCTGGTGAAATCCGACCCGCGCCTGCCGTTTGGTGGCACCAAGGCTTCGGGTTATGGTCGTGAGTTGTCGGCGTATGGCATTCATGAGTTCGTGAACCTGAAAACCGTGTGGGTGCGTTGATGCGGACATCTTCACTGCGCGGCGCGGCGCTGTTGACGCTGGCTTTGCTGGCTGGCTGCGCGCAGGTACCGCCGGCCAATCTTGGCCATGCACGCTTCGATTACAGCCAGGAAATCGCCGAATCGTGGAAACGGCAGACGCTGATGAACGTGGTGCGCTTGCGTTATAACGACGCGCCTGCGTTTCTCGATGTGTCGGGTGTGGTGACCGCCGATACCCTTTCCACCAACCTGAACGCGACCGCCACGCTGAATCGCCAGTCGCTCTGGTGCGCCCCGCCACCGAAAACACTACTGATCTGGGCGTGAGCGGCAGCTGGTCGAGCGCACCACCATTTCTTATCAGCCAATGGCCGGTGAGCGTTTTACCAAGCGCGTGCTGGAGCCGATGTCGCCGATTTCGGTGTTGATGCTGGTGCAGGCCGGCTGGCCGATCGACATGGTGTGGCCGACCATGGTCAGCTCGGTGAACGGTTTGCACAGCCAGTCGCTGGGGGTGGCGGCCGATGCCCGCTGTTTTGTGGAGCTGCAGCAGGTGCTGGGACGAATTCAGCAGTCACATGCGGTGGGCTTTCGCCTGCGCAACAAAGACGAAGGGGATGCGCTGCTGATGGTGGTGCATCGCGAGCATGTGCCGCAGGTGGCGAGCGATCTGAAGCAGATGCGTCAGCTGCTCGGCTTGCAGCCCGGATCGTCGCAGTTTGTGGTGACCTTTGGCGAAGTGCCGCGCAACGACAAGAAAATGGCGATCAACACCCGCTCGATGCTGGAGGTGCTGCAAGGGAGCTGGGCGCCGGCATCGACCTGCTGTATTTTACCGCGGCAGGCCAAGGTGCAGCCGTTTGTGCGGGCCACGCCGGAAGAGGGTGAAAGCGAATATCAGCCGTTGGTCAACATCCGTTTCGGGCGCACTGCACTGGCTGATACTCCATATGCCGCGATTCCCCACAAGGGTTACTGGTTCTGGATCGAAGACGACGATCATCGCTCCAAGCGGCTGTTTTCCTTCCTGATGATGCTGTTTTCGCTGGCAGAAACCGGCCAGCCCGCAGCGCCGCTGCGTGCTGACCATCAGCACTGGCCGCTAAGCGCCACTGCTGCCGCATAACCCGGCGGGAAGTCCCTGCAGTGGCACCGCGCGTTGCCACTGCGCCGGGGGTCAGCCGGCAATGTCGGCCAGCGTCAGTTGGGCCGCTTTTAGCGCTGCTTCCAGCTTGCCCATTGCTGACTGAAACAAGCTCGTTGAGTGCTGGCAGCTTGCCGGGCGAGGTTGCCGACAATTGCTTCGGGGAAAAATTCTTTCGCTACGGACAGCGCGTCGTCTCCGCTGTCTGCCTCGCCACACCAGATCCACACCAATAGCCAGACTGCTGCGCTGGCTGATCGCCACCAGTGCTGCATTGCCGGCATACGCCAGCGAGAGTGGCAGCGTCAGGCTGTCCAGCCGCAGCTGTTGGCGTTGCCGGCACAAAATCAACCAATCCCGTCACCCAGCAGCGTGGCAAATCGTCCAGCCATTGATGCAGCGCCTGTTTGCGGCGGGCACGCCCAGCATGCGGCAATGGGCAGCACCACAGCCTGACCTCCGCATACGGCGGAGCAAGCAGTGGCGTGCCGTTGTCGCTCATCGCCGTCCCGGCTGCGCCGGAGAGCCTAGCCAGGCGCTGTCTTCCGGGATTCGTTCGCCTTTCAGCACCAGCGTCAGCGGCCCGAGCATGGCGCCATTGCCCACCTCGGCGTCGTACAGCACGGTGCTGCGGGCGCGCACCGTGGTGCCGGCGCCAATCCGCACCCGGCCGATTTTCATGATCCGGTCTTCAAACAAGTGGGTTTGCGGGCCAGACCAGGCGTTGATTTCAGCCTGATCGCCGATTTCGGCGCAGTCGAATTCAGTGAAGTCGGTGGTGTCGATATATACCCCCTTGCCGATTTTCACCCCCAGCAGCCGCAGCGCCGGCACGATCATCGGCGTGCCGCGCAGCATGTCGACAAAATTCGGCACCGCAATCGCTTCATAGAGATTGGTCACCGCTTCGCTGAACCAGACAAATGGCGTCCACATCGGTGCCGCATGCGGCCGGTAGCGGCCGATCAGTAACCATTTGAGCAGCAGCACGACGGCAAACGCACCAATGCCGTATACCAGCCCGCCAATCGCCAGGTCTTCGATAAAGGCGACGATGGAGTCGTTGCTGACGTCCTTGAACGATTCGAGCACGATCAGGTAACCAACGCCGATGGTGATCGCCAGCGGCAACACAATGCGCAGCGCTTCGATCAGCGCCCTTGCCAGGCGGCGGCGCCAGGATGGCCGGAAAGTCAGTGATTCGGGAAAGCCGCCGATGGTTTCACGCGCCGGCAGCCGCAGCGAGGGCGAGCCCATCCAGGTGTCGCCTTCACGGATCACATCGTTGGGCGGGGTGCAGCTTTGCACGCCTATCAGCACGTTTTCCGGCAGCATGGTGCCGTCCGGCACATAAGCGCCGTTGCCAACAAAGCTGCGATGGCCGATCACCGTGGGCTGCAGCGTCATCCAGCCGCCATCCACTTCATCGTCACCCAGCATCACCGCATCGGCGATAAAGGTCTCGTCGCCCAGTGTCAGCATGTCCGGCACCACGCCCATGGCGGTGGAAATCTCGGCATTTTTGCCGACCTTGGCACCCAGCAGGCGATACCACATTGGTGCGTAAACCGTGGCATACACGCCGTGCAACACGTTCAGGCTGCATTCCTGAATCTGGTTGGCCAGCCATTTGCGGTAATAGGTGCTGCCGTGCACCGGCCAGCTGCCGGCAGACAGGCGCGGCAACACACTCCAGCGCACTGCAGCCGACAGCAGTGCGGTGAGCGCAGTCAGCAGCGCGCTGGCGGGCAAGGCCAGCAGAAAATAGTGCCCTGCGGTCTGCAGCGAGCCAGTGCTGGTGGTATCGCCAAACAGGTGGATATCCAGCCAGTCGACGAGGATGAAGGTCGGGAAAATCGGAATGAAAAACAGCATGGCGATCAATAGCGCGCCCAGGCTGTAAAACGCCGCCTCGAACAGCTTGATGCGCTTGCTGACCGGACGCCGCTGTGGTCGCTGCAGCGGGTCGACCATGCTGGCCTTGCGTGCCGGAGAGCCGCTCCAGCATTCGCCTGCCAGCACGTGCTGGCCGTCCGCCAGTGCCGATAAGCCTTCCAGCCGCCCCATTGCGCCGACCGAGGTGTTGCCCTCCATCACTGCGTACGAGCCGACGTAGCCCTCGTCGCCGATGAAAATACGCTCGATCAGCAGTTCACCACGTTCCACGCGTGCGTTGTCGAGATTGACAGCATTGCCGATGCTGGCGCCGTTGCCGATGGTCAGCAGCGATGGCACACGCAGCCGCACCGAGCCGATCACCACATCGCTGCCGATGCGGGCGCCGAGCGCACGCAGATACCACACCTGCAGGCTGGAGCCGGACAGCAGATAGGCCGGGGCAATATCGGTGAGCCGGTCGGATAGCCACCAGCGGAAATAGGTGACGCCCCACAAGGGATAACGCCCCGGTTTGACCTTGGCCAGCACCAGGCGGCGGCCGACAATCGCAGCCAGCAGTGCCAGCAGTTGGCCGGCGACAAAGGTCAGCAGCGCAGCGCCGATGGCACGCCAGATGCTGTCACCTTCATCGCCAGTGAGGTAGTGGTAGACAAAAAATGGTGCCAGCCAGTGACCGATGCGGAACCAGATCAGCTGTGGCAGCGCCACCGCCTGCGCCAGGCCGCAGGCCCAGCGGCGCCAGGCAGGGATTGGTGGCGTGCTCGCCAGCGGCTCTGCTGCGGTTTGTTGCTGCATGGATTCACTGATGGCGGCGGCAATGTCACCCAGCCGGCGCTGGCGATAAATGTGGTTGACGGTGACCTGGGCAAAACGCGGGTCGGCCCGCAGCCGCGACACAATGCGCGCTGCCAGCAGCGAGTGCCCGCCCAGGTCGTCAAAAAAGTCGGCTTTGCGTAGCAGTGGCTGGCCGGGGAACAGCTTGCCGAGTGCTTCCCAGAGTGCGATTTCGGCGTCGCTTTCCGGCTCGTCGCCGCTTTCGCTGCTGACTATCGCCTGCAGCGGCATGGCCCGCAGCGCCTTGCGGTCGATTTTGCCGGAAGTGAGGCGTGGCATGGCCTCCAGCGTTTCGTAGCGGCTCGGCACCATGTATGGCGGCAACACCAGTTTCAGCGCCACGCGCAGCTGGGCGCGGTCGATGTCGATACCCCCTTCGGTGGCGACAAACGCCACCAGCTGATCCACGCCGTCATCTTGCCGCACCACTACCGCTGCGGTGCCGATGCCCGGCTGCTGGCACAGCACGGCCTCGATTTCGCCGAGTTCAACGCGGAAACCGCGGATTTTCACCTGATCGTCGGCACGGCCGAGGCACATCACCTGGCCCTGATCGTCGATATACGCCAGGTCGCCAGTGCGATACAGGCGGTTTTCGATTTCGCCAGCCGCCCATGGGTTGGCGATGAATTTTTCCGCCGTCAGCTCCGGTCGGCCGAGGTAGCCGAAGGCCACGCCGGGGCCGATGATGCACAGTTCGCCGGTTTCACCCTGGCCCAGCGGCTGGTTGTTTTCACCCAACACCAGCATGCCGTAGTTGGGCAGCGGCTTGCCGATGGTGACCGGCTTGCCGCGCTGCAGTTGCGCCAGGCTGGCGGATACGGTGGCTTCGGTCGGGCCATAGGTGTTGAACAGTTGTCGCTCGGGCGTGGCCCAGCGTTCCACCAGTGCATCCGGGCACATTTCGCCACCGAGATTAATCAGCCGCAGCCCCGGCACATCACGCGGGAACAAGGCCAGCAGCGTTGGCACCGCGTGCAGCACGCTGATTTCGTTTTGCTGCAGCGCGTCGGGCAGCGCGTCCGGATCACTTACCAGGCATTTCGGCGCAATCCACAAGGTGGCGCCCACCAGGTAGGCAATCCAGATTTCCTCAAACGACATATCAAACGCGGTGGAGAAGCCCTGATACACGCGGTCGTGTTCGCTGATGCCAAGAATGCTGTTTTCGCTGCGCAAAAAATGGCAAATGCTGCCCTGATTGATCTGGATGCCCTTGGGCTTGCCGGTGGAGCCGGAGGTGTAGATCACATAGGCTGGATGTTCCGGCTGCAAGCCGTCACGGCGCAGCAGATGCTCGCCGGCATCCAGCTCCAGTTCCAGCTGGCGCTGGCCAAACAGCGGCACGTTCAGGCTGGCGGCGGCTTCCAGCCATTCGCTATCGAGCACCAGTCCGGTGGCATTGGCGTCCTCCAGGCACACGCCGATGCGTTCCACTGGCGTATCCGCATCAAACGGCAGCCAGCCGGCGCCAGCCTTGGCAATCGCCAGCTGCATCACCAGCAGATCCATGCCACGCGGCAGCCACAAGCCCACCAGCTGTCCCGGGCCAATGCCGGCGCGCAGCAGATGATGGGCCGCAAGGTTGGCAGCGTGTTCCAGCTCGGCGTAGGTCAACTGCCGCTCACCAAAAATCAGCGCGGTTTTATCCGGGCAACGTGCCGCCGTGGCCTCAAACAGCTCGGGCAGGGTTTCCTGGCGCAACAGATCGGGGCGGTAGGGGCCGCGAATGATCAGCGGGGTGTTTACGGACACAAGGTTTTCCGAATAGCTTGCCGGTTGTTTGCGGTCGAGCCATGGCGCTGCAAGCCTGGCCGGCGGTGGTCATTGGGCGAGGCGCGGCGCGCCTTTCCGGAAGTAACGTTTGGCTGGGCTGCGGGTTGACTTCAGGCAGCGTTTTTCGTCTGTGCTTGCTCCGGTTTTGCCGCCTCACAAAAACGCCATATATCCGTCACGATATATTAATCGCCGCTGGTTAGGCTTTTCCTGACGTGTGTCACATTCAGGGAGAACAAATGTTTATTGCACAATCAAAACGCTGGCGCCTGGCGCTGGCGGGGATGGTGACGCTGGCACTGGCGGCCGGCTGCAACAACGATGACGCGAACGACGATCCAGCCGGCGCTACGCTGGCGGGCCGTGCTGTTTTGCCGGCGACTACCTTTGCCGATGGCCCGGTTTCCGGCCAGTATCTCGGTAGCAGCGAAGTCAACGGCATCAAGGCGCCGTTCGAGAAACAGCCGGTGCAAGGCTTCTCGGCAGTGCTGAAAAATGCCGATGGCAGCTATTCGGTGATGGCCGACAATGGTTACGGCAGCATCGAGAACTCGGCTGACTTCAATTTGCGTGTTTACACGGTGCGCCCGGCATTCAAGACCGCCAGCGGTGGTGCCGGCACGGTGGCGGTGGATGGCTTTATCGAGCTGAAAGATCCGAATCGCAAGATCACATTCCCGATCGTTAATGAATTCAGCACCGAGCGCGTGCTGACCGGCGCCGATTTCGACATCGAATCGATGCAGCGTGCGCCGGATGGCACGCTCTGGTTTGGCGACGAATTCGGCCCGTTCCTGATTCACACCGACAAGAACGGTGTGCTGCTGGAAGCGCCGATTGCGCTGCCGGATACGGAAAATGCCGGCAAGCAGATCCGCTCGCCGCAGAACCCCTACAACGAAGAAATCGCTGCATTGCGGGTGATGAACGCGGTGCGCGCCCACGCCTTCAAATATGGCGCCAAACGTGCGCCGGTGTTTTCGCCTTACCACGTGCAGCTGAAATATGACGTCAACGGCGTCAAATCCAGTGCCGATGCGCATTACGCCCGTGGCAAGAACAGCCCGGCCGATCTGGCTGCCGCAGCGTCGGACATCCACGACATCGCCTCGATGAAAAGCGCCGGTTACCAGGTGGTGACCTGGACCGTCAATGACAAACCACGCATGGCCGAGCTGCTGAAAGCCGGCGTCAGCGGCATCATTTCCGACCGCCCGGATCTGTTGCTGCAAGCCGTAGCCGAGTTTGATGCCAACAACGATGGCAAGGCTGGTGATTACCTGACCGCCGACGGCCTGATCGATAGCGCCAAGTTCGACGCACAGGGACATCGCGGCGGCCGTAATCTGCGCCCGGAAAACACCCTGCCGGCGATGGAGGTGGCACTCGATAACCTGATGAGCACGCTCGAATTCGACACCGGCATCACCAAGGACGGCGTGTCGATTCTCAAGCACGATCCCTACATCGAAACGCAGAAGTGCCGCCGTGCCGACGGTGCTGCCTACAATTTTGCCGATGAGGTGCTGATCAAGGACAAGACCCGTGCCGAGATTCAGTCGACTTTCATTTGCGACAAGCTGTTCCGCGGTGCTGATCAGAAGAACGATCCGGCCTTGTCGCCGGTGGCAGTAGCGCTGGCCGGCAGCAAGGGTTACATCAGCCCGTATGTGATGCCAACCACGCAGGACGTGTTTGATCTGGTGAACGCCTACATCAGCTATTACGAAACCGGTGCCGGCAAAGCCCACGCTGATGCGGCCAAGCGCGCGAAAAACGCCAGACAGGTGCGTTTCAATATCGAAACCAAGCTCAATCCGCGTTCCGACAAGGATAACCACGGCAACGTCTACAAAGACCGCACCGTTGGCTTCGAGCAAATGGCCGATACGCTGGCCGGGGTGATTGTTGCCAACGGTTTGCAGGCGCGCGCCGATATCCAGAGCTTTGACTTCCGCACGCTGCTGCGGGTGCAGGAGAAGTTCCCGGCAATCCGTACCGTGTACCTGTTCGGCGATTTCCCGATCTTCAACGGCGCGGATAGCGACGATGGCACCAATATGCAGGACGAAGCGGGCAAGAACACGCCGTGGATGGCCGGCCTGTACTGGCCGTATCGCAGCACCGTCGCGACCACGCCGTTCCGCGCCAAGCGTTCGGGCGGGTTTGAGGGCATGGCACTCAGCAGCGATGGCAGCAAGCTTTACCCGCTGCTGGAACTGCCACTCACCGGCCACGACGCCAAAACCCTGCTGATCAGCGAGTTTGACATTGCCAGCCGCAGCTACAGCGGCAAGCAGTTCAAATACAAGCTAGACGACAAGGGCAGCAATATTGGCGATTTCATCCTGTTCAACGCCAGCGAAGGCATCATCATTGAGCGCGACGGCAGCCAGGGCGATGCCAACGGCTTCAAGAAACTGTTCCGCATCAAGCTCGGCAACAGCGGCGAGTATGTGAGCAAATCGGAGCTGGTGAACCTGATGGCCATCGCCGACCCGGCTGGCATTGCTGGCAAAGGTGACACCGGCGACATCGCCATGGGTAGCCCGTTTGGCATGCCGTTCAACACCATCGAGGATGTGCTGATTGTCGACGCCAACACGCTGCTGGTGATCGATGACAACAACTTCCCGTTCAGCGTTGGCCGCCACAAGGGTAGCGGCAAGCCGGACGACAACGAATTTGTGCTGATCAAACTGCCAGAGGCGCTGCCTCTGAAATAAATCACCCACATTGTTGTTAGAGCGGGGGCTGAGGCCCCCGCTTTTTTTGCGCCATGAGTAAACCGCGCGCATCTGGTCAAGCGGCGGCAGTTTCGGCATAGTGAGCCCAGTTTTCATCGAGGGCTGATCATGTTCGACAAGGTCAAACAATTGCCATCTGCATCCGGCCACTTGCCGCGTGGCATCGGCATGGTGTCCGGCGCGTTTTCACTGGCCGCTGCGCTGTTGTGTCTGCTGGGTGTGCTGGCGTTTCATTTTCCGGCTTATCTCACCACGCCCGAGTTGCGCCAGAGTTACGACGTAGCGACGCTGCGGCAGGTGTTGTTCTGGTCGATGGTGCTCAGTGGCGCGATTGCGCTGGTGAACATCATTCTCGGCCGGGCGCGCTGGTTGTCGGCCTGCGCCTTCCTGCTGGTGGTGCTGGCGGCCTTGCTCGGCGGGCACAAGGTGCCAGTCAACGATTTTCCCGACCACACGCCGTATATCGGCCTCGACTGGTTCATTCTCGACCTGCTCGGCTCCAGCCTGATTTTCATTTTCATCGAAAAACTGTTCGCGCTGCGCAAGCAGGCGGTGTTTCGCCCGGAGTGGCAGACCGATCTGCAGCACTTCATCGTCAACCACATGGTGGTCGGCTTCGTGCTGCTGGCGACCAATCTGCTGGTGCACAAGCTGTTTGGCTGGGCGGTGAAGGACGGGGTGCAGAGCTGGGTGAAAGATCTGCCGTTCGTGGTCGAGTTGTTCCTGATCATTCTGGTGGCGGATCTGGTGCAATACTGGACGCACCGCGCCTATCACGAAGTACCACTGCTGTGGCGCTTGCACGCGGTGCATCACAGTGTAAAGAGCATGGACTGGCTGGCCGGCTCGCGGCAGCACATTCTCGAACTGTTGCTGACGCGCACGCTGGTGCTGGCGCCGATTTTCGTGTTTGGCTTTTCCAAGGAAGTGATCGACGCCTACATCGTCATCGTCGGTTTCCAGGCGGTGTTCAACCACGCCAATGTCAGCGTGCGCCTGGGCCCGTTGCGCTACCTGATCGTCACGCCGAATTTCCACCACTGGCACCATGCGCAGGATCAGGAGGCGCTGGATCGCAACTATGCCGCGCATTTTGCCTTCCTCGATTACCTGTTCGGCACTGCAGTCAAATCCGAGCGGATGTGGCCGGCGCAATACGGCGTGCTGGGGGACTATGTGCCGGATGGTTTCTGGAAGCAGTTCAAGTTTCCGTTTACCTGGCGTGGCTGAGGGCTGCGCGACAGAGCGTGAAGCGCTCCCCGCTGGCGACACAGTTTTTTACAAACGGCCGGATGCGTAAATATCCGCCTTACAACTGTGTCTGATGATGGTCTCGTCGGTCGGATATCTCACTGATCCATCCCCATCCAGAACGAGGAGATTTGTCATGAAACTGAGTACTGTTGTGATTGCTGCTGTTGCCACGATTGCCAGCGGCAGCGTGTTTGCCGATTCCATCAATCATCGCCAGCATCGCCAGGGGCAGCGCATTGCTCAGGGCGTTGAATCCGGGCAGTTGACCAGAACCGAGGCGCAGTCGCTACGCAGCGAGCGCAACGCCATCCGCACCGAAGAGGCGGCCTACCGCGCCGACGGCAAGTTCACCAAGGCCGAGCGCAAGGATGTGCAGCAGGATCTGGACCAGAGCAGCCACGATATCTACCGCGAGAAACACAACGCCGGGCGACGTTGATGAAACCGGCCTGCGGAGCGCTCTGGTATTGCCCTGTAGCCTGGGCTGCAAGGTAATGTCAGAGCCGCTTGCAGGCCGGGTGATCAGAGTGCGTCGGTGAGCAGGAAACCGATGCCGAGACGCTGGTTCTTGTTGTTGTAGTCGATCAGGCTTTCGCCGTAGCCGTCGAAATACTGGGTGTAGCCCTTGAGCCTGCCCCACAGCGGGAAGGTCATGCCGATTTCGTGCGCGCCCTTGCTGGTGGAAAAATTGCGGCGGAACATGCCGGTGAATTCGACTTTCTTGTATTTGTAGGCGCCGTTCATTTCGAAGTGGCCCATGTAGTCCTGAATGTCCGGGTTGTCGTCACCCTTGGATGCGGGCGGCTGGCCCGGCTGGGTTTCCGGCTTGGCATCTTCGGGAAAGCGATACCACGGCTGGATGCTCAGCAGCCAGTTGTCGGCAGCATAACCCACCGTCACGTAGGCGCGGTTCCAGCTGCGGCTGAGCAACTGCGACCGGCCATTGGATTCGTGTTCCAGACCGACGCGCCCCAGCCACATGCCCTTGCCGATCTTGAGCGGCAGCGGTGCCTGATAGAACACCTCCGGCCGGTAGTTGGTTTCGCGGAAC
>JAXMFR010000026.1:0-46093 GCA_046347685.1 Chitinivorax sp. | reverse complement strand
CAAGCTGGGGCGCGACCCGGCATTTGGCTCGAGCGTATTACTCACCGCCACCACCGACAGCATGGGCTTTTTCATCTTCCTCGGCCTGGCCACGCTGTTTTTGTTGTAATCCGCCATCATGCGCAAGCTGGTGCATCCGATCCTGACCGGCGTTGGCATTCTCAGCGTGGTGCTGGGCATCATCGGCATTTTTCTGCCGCTGATGCCGACCACGCCCTTCCTGCTACTGGCGGCATTCTGCTTTGCCCGCAGCTCGCCACGTTGCCACCAGTGGCTGCACCAGCACCGCTGGTTTGGCCCGTATCTGACGCGTTACCAGCAACGCCACGCGATGACCCGGCGCGACAAGCTGCTGACACTGCTGCCGATGTGGCTCAGCATCGGCCTCACAGCGACACTGGTGGTGCATCCGTGGTGGGCCAAGCTGATCTTGCTGAGTATCGCCTGCGGCGTGACGTTTCACATCCTGCGGCTGCAAACCGTGCAGCAATAAAAAAGCCGGCATTGCCGGCTTTTTTCGATTCTTGCTTAGAGGCTGTTCACGATCTTGCTGCGGGTGCGTGATCGGGGCTCATGCGCGGCTCAAAATCCTCATTTACTCCAGTAAACTCCGGTTTTTGCGCTGCTCTTCGCCCCGCTGACGCCCCCTCGCGACAGATCGTGAACAGCCTCTTAGGTTTTACGGCAGTTCGTCGAGTGCCGCGTGTAGATGCGCCTGATCCGCCCACTGCAACAATTGCCATTCACCCTGGCGGAAGTTGATCCAGTTGAGCGCCGCGTTGGGAATGCCAAAATCGCGCGGTGCCGACATGTCCAACCCGGTAGCCAAGCGATAAATGATATCCAGCACGCCGCCGTGGGTGACAATCAGCACGCTTTCGCCGGCATGTTTGGCGGCAATGTTTTCCAGACAGATCTGCACCCGCTGCCGATGCTGCAGCAGCGACTCTCCATCGTCGAGAATTTCGTACGCCGCCTCACGCGCCTTAAAACGTGCATAATCGCCAGGAAAGTTGCGCTCGGCCTCGCTGTAGGTCAGGCCCTGGAACGCACCATAATGACGTTCTCGCAAATCGCTGCGCAGATGGATCGGCAAATCCAGCAATTGTGCGGCATAACGCGCGGTCTGCAGGGTGCGGATCAGATCACTCGAATATATGGCGTCAAATACATGGCCGTTGAGCCCCTTGGCAGTGGCTTCGGCTTGGGCTTGCCCGGTCTGGTTCAGCGGTGTATCGATATGGCCTTGCAGGCGACGCTGCACATTCCAGTCGGTTTCTCCATGACGCACGAAACAGAAACGGGTGATCATCAACAGCCCTGAGCAAATATATGGAGGCGCGATTGTAACCAACTTTTGCAACACAGCAAACAATATTCACAATAAATCAGTGCGTTAGAGCAAAAAACCAATCCGGCACCGGCGTTTCCCCACAGTCAACGGATTTTTCCCTAAAATTGAGCAAATTTTTCCCACCGGCGCCATGACCACTTACCAACAATTGCTGCGCAACAGCAAGCTTGATCCGATTGATGCGCGCCTGCTGCTGCAGCACGTGCTGCAGGTCAATCACGCCTGGCTGATCAGCCACCGCGACGACGACGCCAGCCAGGAACAGATCGCGGCTTTCCAGCAATTGCTGGCACGGCGGGCGGCAGGCGAGCCGGTTGCCTATCTGCTGGGCGAACGCGAGTTTTACAGCCGCAGTTTTCAGGTGCGGCCCGGCGTGCTGATCCCGCGCCCGGAAACCGAACTGCTGGTGGAGCTGGCCCTAGCGCGCATGCCCCCGGCCAGCAGCGGCAAGCTGCTGGATTTGGGTACCGGCAGCGGCATCGTCGCGGTGACACTGGCGCTGGAGCGCACCTGTTGGCAGGTGGAGGCACTCGACATTTCCACCACTGCGCTGGCGGTGGCACAAGACAACGCGCGGCAGCTAGGCGCCGGCAATCTGCGCCTGCGCCAGAGCGACTGGTACAGCGCGCTGGCCAGCGACGAAGCTTTCCAGTTGATTGTTTCCAACCCGCCGTATATCCGTGCCGATGACGAACACCTGGCGCAAGGCGATCTGCGTTTCGAGCCGCCCGGCGCACTCACCGACTTTGCCGACGGACTGAGCTGCATTCGCCAGATCATCGCAGGCTGCGCGCAACACCTGTTGCCACAGGGCTGGCTGCTGTTCGAACACGGCTATGATCAGGCGCAGGATTGCCGCCGGTTGTTGTCGCAAGCCGGCTTCCAGCAAGTGGCGTCGGTGGCCGATCTGGCGGGTATTGAACGGGTCACGCTGGGGCAAAAGCCAGCGGAGTGAATTGCCATCGGAACGTTTCAGCCGTAAAATACCCAAACGTTTTTGTCAACTTTAGGCAGGTTGTACCATGGATATCCAGGCAGTCATCAAGCAACAAGTCACTGAAAACCCGGTTGTGCTGTACATGAAAGGCACCCCGACCTTCCCGCAGTGCGGCTTTTCCGCCAGCGCCGTGGCCGTGCTGAAAGCCTGTGGCGTAACCAAATTCTTCTCCGTCAACGTGCTGGAGAACCCGGAAATCCGCCAGGGCATCAAGGAATTCGCCAACTGGCCGACCATTCCGCAACTGTATGTGAACGGCGAATTCGTCGGCGGCTCGGACATCATGCGCGAAATGTACGAATCGGGCGAACTGCAGCAGATGCTAGATAACAAGGCCTGATCCAGCCCTTGTCGTGCCGGCCCAAGCCCGCCTCTGGCGGGCTTTGTTTTTTCCGGCGTGACTGCAATACCGCTGTATTAATCGCCGGTTACAGTGCTGCGAACCTTTGTTTGCACGCTGGAGCCCCTGATGCTATCGGTCGAGAAACTGATCCGCGAACGTTTTCCTGAATTTTCTGCCAAGCCTGCGTTGATTCGTCGGCCGGTGATCAAGGCGTTGCAGTGGATTTTGCGCGAACGGCAGGTGAACAATTTTGTGCGGTTTGTCGATGGCCGGCGCGGGCTGGCCTACAACGACGGGATTGTCGAGTATTTTCGCCTCAACTATCGCGCAGTGGGTTGCGAGCAGATTCCGGCAAGCGGGCCGCTGGTGATTGTGGCCAACCACCCGCTCGGCGCGCTGGATGGCGCGGCGCTGATTCAGACAGTGAGCCGGGTGCGGGGCGATGTGCGCATGGTGGTGAGCGATATCCTGCTGCAGTTTGCACCGGCGCGCGAGATTTTGCTGCCGGTGGACAACCTCAGCGGCCGCTGCAATCGCGGCAATGTCAGCGAGATCGATGCGGCGCTGGCGCGTGGCGAGGCGGTAATCTTTTTTCCCGCCGGCGAGGTGTCGCGCCTCAGCCCAAGTGGCCTGCGCGACAGCGAATGGCGCAAGGGTTTTCTGCGGGCCGCCGCCAAGGCGCAGGCGCCGATCCTGCCGGCGCATATCGGCGGGCGCAATTCGCTGTTGTTCTACAGCCTGTCGATGCTCTACAAACCACTGGCAATGTTGCTGCTGGCGCGGGAGATTTTTGCCAATCACGCGCTGCAATTCGAGATTCATCTGGGCCGCCTGCACAACTGGCAAGAGATTGAAACACTGGGCGGCCAGCAACAGGCCGCCGCCCATCTGCGGCAACAGGTGTATCAACTGAAACCCGCCCGGCAAACCGGGCGTTTGCGCCAATCCTTCGCGGTGCGCGCCCGGCGCCGCTGACACGCCTGCCTGCAAGGCAAGCCTGGCGCGGCCTGCAAGCAAGGCTGCAGAGCAATCGCAGCGCGCCTTGCAGGCAGGCTCGCGGCAGGATTAGTTCATCAAGCGCCCGTGCTGCGAGAACACCAGCACATCAACAAAATTGCTGCTGTTGCCGGCGCTGAAATTCACCTGATAGCCGCCCAGCTCCAGTGGTTTCAGGTTGGCAAATGCCGCCTGATAGCTGCCGCCCTTGCTGCCCTGTTTCAAACCCTCCACCAGCGCCTTGGCGGAGATGTAGCCGTCCAGCGAGGCATACGATACGGCTTCGTCGCGAAACTGTTTCAGGTGTTTGACGTAGTCGCGCGCGACCGGCGTGACCGGGTTGTAAGGTGAAGGCGTGAGCGCGGTGACGGCGATGCCCTGCGCCTGTTTCGGCCCGAGAAATTCCAGCAAGGTTTGATGGTTGACTGACGACAGCGCAAAAAACTGCGTGCCCGGCATCAGTTGCTGGCATTCACGCACAAACTGCGCGCTGGCAATGGTCGGTGCAGCCAGAATCACTGCCTGCGGCTGTTGTTCCGCCATGGCGCTGGCAGCGGCGCGGATGTTCTTGTAGGGAAAATAGGCGACGCGCGACGCCGGCGGCAGGCGCTTGCTGGCCAGCAATTGTTCCACCGTGCGGTTAGCGGCCTTGCCCAGCGTATCGTTGCCGTAAAACAAGCCAAAGCGGCTGATGCCGAGGCTGCTGGTCATGTTCAGAATCTTGCGCACTTCGTCGTCATAGCTGGCCTTGACCGGAAACAGATTGGGCTGGCGCTGGCCTTGTAGACCGCTGTAAGGGCCAACCAGCGGCAGATCGCTGTGACGCAGCTGTGGGTCGCTCAGCACTGCCTCGATATTGTCGGCCCCCAGATAGCCGAACAGCGCCACTGGTTTGTCGTCGGCCACTGCCTGGCGCGTCAGCTTCAACGTCTGCTCCGGCTGGCCCTGATCGTCGGCCACCAGATGGCGGATCTTGCGACCATTGATGCCGCCACGGGTGTTGATGTAGTCAAAATACACTTTGGCACCGGCCACAAAATCCTTGCCGGTATCACCATTCTGCCCGGATAAATCCAGCACCTGCAGCACCGTCAACGCCTCGGTCTCGGCCGCCGTTGCCATGCCGCTGAAAGCCAGCAACCCCGAAAAAAACAAGCCACGCATTCTGCACCCTCTCTGTTAGCAGATTCAAACATGCGCGAATTGTTGCTTACTAATATTACGCAGAAATGTAGAGCCAAACGCCTACATGCCAAGCCTAGCGCGCGTTTACACCACATCCGTAGCGGCTACCGGTGTACTGCCGCTTACATCACCGGCTCAGTGAAAATGTCGCCGACAGGCAACACCGAGCAGACCCAAGGCCAGCAGCGACAAGCTGGCAGGCTCGGGCAATGGGCGATTGCCATCATTGATGGCGATATCGTCAACCAGGAACAAGCCACCGCTGATGCTGAGCGTGTCGATAGTGCCGAAGCCAGTCAACACCTGCGACCAAGGGCTGCTGTAGTTGGCCAGCACGCTGCCAACCAGCGCACCGTTGAGATAACCCTCGATCAGCGACACGGTGGACACCCCCTGCCAGCCATTGAGCCAGAGATTGTCGACGACAAACACGCCACCGCCCTGGCGCGTCATCAGCATCGCGCCGCCAAAATCGTTGAACGCCGCATAGTTGCCGCTGTGCCCGGAACCCACACCGCCGCTCCAGATGCCACCGCTGGGACTGACATCGATCACGTCCATGTTTTCGCTGAAGGCAAAGCCCTGCGAGATAAAACCGGTGTTGCTGTAGTCGGGATAGACCCAACCCGGCACGCCCAGTTCGTCAAAATGAATCACGCTGGCCTGCAGCATACCGCTGGACAGGCTGGCCGCCGCCAGTGATAAACCCAAGAACTTGCGCATGTCTGACCTCCTTGCTTGATCTATGAATGGCAAACCTGTCTGCTGCAGGCGCTGAAACAATACTCGCAAGTCATATGCCAACACGCACAGGCATTTGTTTTTATTGCGATTTCTAGAATCCGACTACGCCTTCCATTGCGCATGTGTCAGAATTTCCGACATTGGAGCCAGCAAGCAGGCATGGCCTGCAACACACACCCCAAGCGGCTTGCAGGCAAGGCTAGAAGGCAATAGCAGAGCGGGATACAGGCGAGCTTATTGCGCTGCCCTGACCTCGAATAAAACCTGTGCCATCTGCTGCCCTTTGCCGGCTCGCCACTGTAGCCGATGTCGCCCCGGCACAGGCGACCAGCGCCAGGCCTCGCCTTGGCCCAGCTTCACGCCATCCAGCCACCATTCGCCGCTGCGCTCTGCGCTGAACCAGATTTGCTGGCGCTGCGGCGGGATATCCGGGTCAAGCGCGATGATGCTGCCGTTGCCGGGATAACGAATCGGATTGGCGCCACTTTCGTTGACCTGCCACAGCGCCTGCTGCGTGCCGCGCACAAACCATTCGCGGCGGGCGGCCTCTACCGGCGGCAGATAGGTAATCTGCTGCGCCACCAGCCCGGTCAACGGCGCTGGCGGCGGGCTGGGCAGGCTGGCGTGCAGGTGGTTGATGATTTCCAGCCAGGCCGGCGCGGCGCCCGTAACGCCAGACACATCCCACATCGGCTCGCCGTTGAAATTGCCGACCCAGACACCCACCGTATAGCGACGCGAAAAACCGATACACCAGTTGTCGCGCATATCCTTGCTGGTGCCGGTTTTGACCGCGCTCCAGAAACGCGTGGCGAGCGGGTTTTCCAGGCCGAAGGTGACACTGCGGGCGGCGCGGTCGCTGAGGATATCGGCGGTCAGCCAGGCTGCCGGTGCCTCGATGGCGGTTGCCTGCCATTGCGGCTTGCCGGGCAACACGCGGGTGGCGCTGTAACGCCCGCCATTGGCCAGTGCACGGTAGGCATTGCTGAGTTGCAGCAGGCTCACATCCGGCGCGCCCAGGGCCAGCGCAAAGCCGTAATAGTCGCCGTCGTGCGGCAAGGCAAAGCCGACTTGCTGCAGCAATTTGAAAAACGGCGTGGTGCCGGTGAGCAGCAAGCTACGCACTGCCGGCACATTCAGCGATCCGGCAAGCGCAGTGCGCACGCTGACGGTGCCGCGAAACTGCTTGTCGTAGTTTTGCGGCACATATTGGCCGCTGGGGGTATCCAGGTTCACCGGGCTGTCGTCGAGCAACGATGCCGGTGTCAGCAGCTTTTGCTGCAATGCCAGCGCATACAGCAGCGGCTTCAGCGTTGAGCCTGCCTGACGCCGCGCCGCTACGCCATCCAGCTGGCTGGCGCTGGCCTCGCCGCCAATATTGCCGACATAGGCGAGGATCTCGCCGCTGGCGTTGTCCAGCACCACCGCTGCGGCATCGTTGACGTTGCGTTCGCGCAGGCTGACGATTTGCCGTTGCAAGGCCTGCAGCACCCGCGGCTGCAGGATGGCATCCAGCGTGGTGCGGCGCTGCTGGCCGGCAGCCAGCGGCAACAAAGCGGGCAAGGCCGGCGCCAGATTGGCATCGGGCAGGCTTTGACGCTGTGCCAGCGTTTGCTGCGCCAGCCCCTGCAAATAGGCACAGCCGACACGTGCACGCGTCAACTCGGCCAACTCGCAGGCACGCCGCGCCAGCAGCTCGGCGTTGGCGTTTGGCCCGCGTAACAGCGCCGCCAGCAGCAACGATTCGCCCTGGCTCAAGCCATGCGGCAATTTGCCAAACAGGCCAGCAGACGCCGCAGCCACGCCCTGCAGTTCGCCGCGAAATGGCGCCAGATTGAGATAGGCTTCGAGAATCTGCGGCTTGCTCCAGCTGTGCTCCAGCTCACGCGCAGCGCTGATCTGGCCGATTTTCTGCAACACATTGCGGCCATCTGCGCCAGCTTTTAGGTCGTTATCGAGCAAGCCAGCCAGTTGCATGCTGAGGGTGCTGGCGCCACGCGGCGTACCCTGCAATTGGTCTGCCAGCGCACCGGCAGCCGCCTGCCAATCCACCCCTTGGTGCTGCAGAAAACGCTGGTCTTCCGAAGCGATCACCGCCGCCTGCAGCGCCGGTGAGATCGCAGAGAGTGGCGTCCAGGCAAGCCGGCGTACACTGCGGTCAACCCGCGCGCTTTGTAGCGGCAGGCCGTGGCGATCCAGCCAGAGCGCTTCGGATGGACGATACGCCGCTTTGGCTTGGGCAAAACTCGGAACCGCAGCAGACAACTCGCTCGGCAACAGCAGCAAGGCCGCCAACAACGCGGCAGGCCGGGGGGAAAGGCAGCGACGAAGGAACATCAGCCTGCTGCCGGCGGCAGCGGCAATTCCGGGTAATAACGCGCCCACATACGGCGGCAATAGGCATCGAGTTGCGGATAACGTGATGCGTGCGCCTTGATCGGGTTGTCGATCGGCGCCCACAGCAGGTTGGCGATAAAACCGAACACTACGGCATCGATCGAGGTGGGCGTTTCGCCCCAGAAAAATGGCTTGTCGTCGAGAAACAGCGCCACGGCGTCCAGATCGCGGCAGCCGATGGCGTAGATTTCCACCTCGCTGTGGCGGCCGAGACCTTGCCCCTGCATATCGCGCCGCATTTTGCGCCGCACCAGCAGCGGCACCAGATCGCGGATCAGCGGCGGCAAGCGGCCAAACACCTTGCGCGCGATGACCTGGCGATTGCGCGGATCAAGCCAGCGTGAATACAACACTGGCCAGTAGAGGTTTTCTTCAATCAGGCGCTGAAAAGCCAGCGATACAGCCTGTTGCTGCGGCGACAAGCCATTGTCCAGCGTGTCGCCGTAGGTGGCTTTCAGGTAGTCGATGATCAGGCTCGAATCGCCGATCGATTGGCCACGATCAACGATATACGGCAGCTTGTGTTTCGGCGCCTTGCCCAGCGGGATGCCGCATTTGGGAGCCTGATACGGCAATTTGGCCATGCGCAGCCAGGTTTCCAGTTTCAGGCAAAAGGGGCTGAAATTGGGCAGGCCCCACATCGGCGGAAACTGGTAAAGCTCGATCATCGCAGCGCCCCGTTATGCATCAATGGCCCTTGGCCGGTTCCTTGGCGGCGTCGGCCTTGTCGGCAGCCTTGTCGGCAGCTTTATCGCCTTCCTTGGCGTCTTTCTTGTCCTTGGCCGGTGCTTCCTCATCTGCGGCAGCAGGTTCCGGCTTCGGCTCTTCCGCTGACGGCGGCATCACTTCCAGCTTCTGTTTTTCCATGTAGTCGTTCATTTCCTTCCAGCCGGCATACACCTCGGCACGCGCGGCTCGCGGATTGCGTTTGTAGCAATCCTCCAGTGAACGTCCGGACAGGCGGCAGCCAGCGCCGGTGGCCTTGGCATCGCGCGCCGGCTTGTTCAGCTGGTTCTGCAGCTGGTCACAGCCGGGCAGCACCAGCACAAGCGCTGATGCCAGCAGCAGAGGTTGGAACAGATGCGACAGCGATAATGGTTTCATGATGTTTATTCTACTGTGATTGTTGCGTTTGGCACTTCGCCATACAGATCCGGGGCATACATTGCCTCGACCCGTGTCGGGGGCAACTGGAACACCCCACTATTGTTCAGGCGCACGCTGTATTCAAGCTGCCATTTTCCGCTTGGCAACCAGTTGTAATAGGCGCGATAGGCGTCGTGCGCGGCTTCCACATACTGAGGCCACGCCCCCTGATTGCGGTTACGCCCCGCCGCCAGGCTATCGCTGCCATAGCCGCGATTGAGCAAGGTGGCGCCCGCCGGAATCGGATCGTTGACCACTACCCAGCCCATATCGCCGCGCGCTTCGATGTCCAGCGTCACTCTGGCGATATCACCACGGCTCCACTTGCCGGGCTTGGCCTGCTGCACCGGCGCAATGCTGCGGCTGATGCGGTAACCCGCCGCAACTGGCGCATTCAGCGGCACGGCGGCGCGTGTCGTCAGATTCAGCCAAGGCACACCGCTGCCCTGATGCCGCACTTGCAGCTCAGCCTTGGCCGCCGGCCACGGCAGCTCAAACCGGCCGCCATTCGGTTGTTTGACCCAATCCTGCGTTTGCTGCAGGCCGGCCAGACTGAGCAGCGTGCTGCCGGCCGGCGCCTGCGCCAGCTTGCCGAGTTTGCCCAACGCCAGCGCGCCCCAGGCATTGGCAGTGGTCAAATCCCAATGACCCTGCTGCTGTTTCGCCAATGCACCGGTCAACAGTTTCGGCAGATCGCTTTGCCATTCTGGCTGCGCCTGAGCCAGCAGCAAGGCGCGCACTGCATCGCTGTCATCCGATGCCAACGCCCACCAATCCTGATTGCCCGGCGCAAAACTCAAGGCTGTGCCGCTCAGGTTGAGGCGGTTGCGCAACAGCTGCAGCGCGGTTTGCAGCTTGTCGTGTTTCGACGGCAGCTCGCCGTGCTGCAGCACGCTGATCCAGTCCAACAGCTCGCGGTTGCTGAGATTGGCCGGCTGCAACGACAGCGAATCCAGCTGGTTGGGCAATAGCTTGCCTGTACGAGATAACGCCTCCAGCGCCATTAACTTTAATTTTGCCGGCTCGCCCCACTCTTGCACGCGCAGTTTGCCGGCCACAAATGCGGCCAGTGCGCCCTGCATTTTCTGCGACGACTGCGCGGGGATCTCCCAGCCTGCTTCGTGGCTGATGCTGAGCAGATAGGCGGTCAACTCAACACTGCCCTGTTGCAGATTGGGGAAATAACGCGCCAGCCCCTGTTCATCGAGATAACTCGGCAACTCGCGGCTGATCTGCCCCCACAATTCGCTGCTGCCGAGTGCCACGGCTTTCGAGGTGCGCTGCTCAAGGCAGGCGTAAGGATACTGGCTCATATACTGGCGCACGCCATCCAGCTGGGCCGGCGATGGCATCAGGCTTACTGCCACACCACCGCGACCGGGCAAGGCACCCGGCGGTGCGGCCAGCGGCAGCGTCAGTGGCTGATCCAGCAATTGCAGCGACGACTGCTGCACGCGCACCGGCAAAGCCGGCAACACGTTCTGGCTGAGCTTGATTGCATCGTTGCCACGGCCATCACGCTCGCGCACCTCCACCCGCCAATCCAGCTTGCCGCTGTTGAGCGGCACAGTCACATCCCAGCCGATTTCACGCGCTTCGCCCGCCGCCAGGGTGGCGCTCTGGTTGGCCAGTGGCAGCGTTTTGCCATCGGCGCTGAGGCTGGGGCTGACCTCAACCGACATGCTGCGCTCGGTGGTGTTGCGCAGTGTAAATCCGGCGCGGAACACATCGCCATCGCGCACCACCGGCGGCAGGCCGGCCAGCAGCATCAGATCCTTGCTGGCGCGAATACTGGTGGCACCACTGCCGAAGCGGTCATTGCCGGCAGTGGCCACCGCAACAATGCGGAAGCTGGTCAGCGAATCGTTCAACGGCACCTCCACCGTGGCTTCGCCCGCATCGTTCAGCGGCACCCGCCCCTTCCACAGCAGCAGGGTATCGAACAGCTCACGGGTAGGCGCCTTGCCACCACCACCGCCGGCCGGCAGGGCCTTTTTGCCAAAATGGCGCCGGCCGATCACCTGCATCTGCGCCGTGGCATTGCTCACGCCATAACCGCGGCGGCTGACCATGGCCTGCAACACATCCCAACTGGCGTTCGGTGCCAGTGCCAGCAAGCCTTCATCGACTGCGGCCAAGGCCACTTCGGCACCTTTCGGCAAGGGCTTGCCATCGGCGGTTTTCACTTTCACCTGCACCTTGGCCACGTCGCGGGTCTGGTACACCTGCTTGTCAGCCGCCACCTGCACATCCAGCGCATAGGCACGCTGGCCAACCTGCAATTCGGTAATGCCCAGCCGGTAGGAGGGCTTGCCGAGATCGACCATCGCGGTCGGAATCATGCCCGGCACGCGCGCCCGCACCGCCAGCACCGACACAAACACGTTCGGCCCGTAGCTGGGCTTGATCGGCACCTTGACCACCGGATTGCTGGCATTCAGCGCATGACTGAACGCTTCGATCACGCCTTCGCGTTCCACCGACACCAGCACCGTCGCGCTCTGGAACGGCATGCGCACCTGAATGCTGGCGGTCTGCCCAGGCTCGTATTGCTTGCGATCGGCAATCAGTTCGATGCGGTCACTGCTGTCGCCGCCAAACCAGTTGCCGTCGTCACCCGCCGACCACCAGAACTCACGGTGGGCAAAGGCATAGCGGCCTTCCGGGTCTTTGGTGCCAACACGAATGGTGATGTCGCCACTTTCCTTGCCGAAAAACTTGCACTCCAGCTTGCCGCTGGCGTCGGTTTTGCTGTTGCAGAGCACGCCCAGCGGCTTGTATTCGATCTGGTTCTCGTAGGCATAAAAACCACCGATCAGCCGTTTGCGGTGCGAATAGTTTTTGCTCAGATAAGCGTTCACCTGCACCGGCGCATTGGCCACCGGCTTGCCCTGCTGATCCAGCACCAGCGCGGTGATCAACGATGGCTCGCTGCGGTTGGCAAAACGTTTGACCTGCACCCCCGGCAGCCACGACGACGACCACAGCGGCATGCTGGCGCGACTGGTCTGACGCTCGCCATTCGGATCGGCATATTCCAGCTCGGCCACCAGCTCGCGCGGCTCGGTGGCTTGCGGCAGCTCGCGCAACACCACGCGGCCAGCGCCCTTGGCATCCAGCGCCAGCGTTTGCGGCGGCAGATTCAATTCACGCAACTCGGCCGGCTGATCTGCCTCGTCGCTGAAATAATCGCCCTGCTCCACCTGCAGGCCTGCGGATTTCAGGCCGCCCTTTTTCATCTCCGCCGAGACATCGCCATTGGCGAACACAAAATCCTGATAGTCGGGGAAATGCACATACTTCGGCCGCACCTGGGCACGCAAGGTGGCTGGCAGGCTGGCGGCACCGCCACCTGACAAGTGATTCACCTGCAGCTCCACCGGCACTTCGCGCGTATTGGCCGGCAGCGATTTGGGCAATGCCACCACACCGCGCATCAGCGGCACGCGGAATTCACCTACACGGAAACTGCCGCTTTGCCACTGCTGCTGGCCGTCCTTTTCCTTGCGCAACAGGGTGACGCCATATTCACCCAAGGCCGCACCGGGCGGAATTTTCCAGCTGCTTTCTGCGGCACCGTTGTTCCATTTCAGCGGCAGCTGGTATTCCTGGCCGCTGCCGTAATGACGGATCTCCAGCGTGGTCGGCAGGGTGTCGGCGGCGGCAAAGCCCGTTGATACCCGTTTGCGCGCCAGATGTTTCATGTAAACCGTGTCGCCCACCCGCAGCAGGCTGCGGTCAAAAATGCTGTGGAAGGCATTCGGGCCGCGCCAGTCTGGCCCCGGCAGGTTGAAGCGCCAGGCCTCGATGCCGTTGTCCCAGTCGGAGCGGACAAAGGAAAAATCGTCGTTGCTGCGCGCAAACACGTATTTCGGACAGCCCCACTGCTTGCCGCCCAGCGGCTGGCGAATCCAGGCCATACCGCTTTTGTCGGTTTTGCCGCTCCACAGCGATTTGCCGTTGCAATCCCGCACCGAAATGCTGGCATTGGGCACCTGGAAGGCCTTGTCCAGCGTGGTCACCCACACCAGCGAGCTTTCTTCACCCAGCTTCAGATGCACCGCCATATTGGTGTTGAGCGCAGTCGTACGCACATACATCGGTTGGCGACTTGCCAGCAATTGCGCGCCCAGACGCGGGCTTTCGATTTCCACTACATGAAAACCCAGACGCTGCAGCGGAATGCCAATCACCTCGGCCTCGCGGTTGCTGGTTGGCGTGGGCAGATTGCCCTGCAGGATGCCGTTCACACCTTTCAGCACCGAAATTTCTTCCGGCTGGCGCGTGTCCTGATCGTTGGCCGGCTGCGGATACAAGCCCTTGCGCAACCACTGGATTAGCTGCTGCTCGTCATTGTTTGGCAACAGCCGGTACAAGGCGCCCTGCGCCGGCTTGCGGCGTTGCCGGCGCGGTAGGCACCGGGTTGAGTGTGGCAGCGGCAGGCGGGCGGTTTTCCGGCAACTGATATTGCGTCAGGTTGCGCACGGCATTCGGCGGCATCGGCGTTGGCCTCGACAATGCCAAAACTGGCGGAAAACTTGGCCAGCGGCGGATAGGCGTCGATCTTGATCGGCATACTGGCAGCCGCGAGATTGCTCAGCGGCCGGTTGGCATCGTCACGCAGATCGGCCGGCAACATCGGCGTCAGTGTCGATTTTTCCGGAAACGGGCCACGGTAGCTGAGTTGCTGCACCCAGCCGGTGCGGCTGTCATCGCTGCTTTGCGGCGCGCTACACGCGCCCCTCACTGTCTTTCAGTACGATTTTGCTGGCACTGCTCCATGCCACCGGAGCAGAAAAACGCAAGGTCAGCGGCAAAATCGGCAGACACCGACTGGGCATTGGAACGCTCGCAGCTCACGCTCAGATTAAATGCCGGTCGCACCCGGTAATACAGGCGCTGCAACTCGCCGGCCGGCACATCGTTGCCGGCACGCAAATCCCGCCCAGCACCAGCCGCAACATTTGCCCGGCAGGCAACTTGCGCTGACAGCGCAACAGTTCAAATGGCTGTTTCGCCGGCTCGCGGAACAGCTTTTCAACACCGCATCACGTTCCGGGCCGTTCAGCACCACGGTGTTGATCCGCTCACGCACACCGTATCGATTTCTGCACCAACTATTGTTGGTCAGGCTGCCGGGTTTTAACGGGCTATCGAATTGCAGCAGGAACACCTGCTCCTCATCCACGATCGACGCCATCTCGACCGACTCGCCATTGGCCAGATCCAGGCTGCCGTTGGGGCGGCTTTCACGCACCATCGGCCCGCCGGTGTTGAAGCTGAAACTTGCCGCCGCCAGCGGCGCGCCATTGGCGCTGCGGAAAGTCGCGCTGATGCTGAAACGACAGCTCACGCCACCCGGCAGTTCGCGCTCGAAGTCGTATACCCAGTTCTGCGTATCCAGCCAGCGGCCGCTGCCCGGCTCGCTGCACTGGATTTCAAACGGCGCGGGCGCCTGGTTATTGCCGAGCGCCACCACCGGCTGGTTGAAATGTGCCTGCACCTGACGCACGTTTTTACTGCTGCCCTGGGGCGAAAAACGGTCCACATTGACGCTGGCGGCGGCACACAGTGCGCTGCTCAACAACAACCCAGAGATAAACTCAAACGACGCATGGCGGCTTCCTTGAACGGACAGGTTGGGCTGACTGGCCGCCAGCAAAGAGTTTGTGTACGCGGCAAGGCCTTGATGGCCAACTCGCGCTTCAACGCAGCCGATTTGTCGCTGCAGCCTTCCTGATACACCAATAGCAATGGCCCACGGCCGCGGGTATAACGCGCACCCTTGCCGGCGCGATGTTGTTCGATACGCCGCTGCAATTGATTGGTGATGCCGGTGTAGAGGCTGCCATCGGCGCATTGCAGCATATACACCAGCCATTGATCCTCAGAACACGCCATAGGCAATCCCGGCGGCCATGGTCTGGCCCATTTCTTCACAGCGGGCGAGCACTTCTGCATTCAACTCGCCTTTGGCAATGATGGGCTCGATCACCCGCGTCAGCGGATAACCGCGGGCAATGCGTTCAATCGCGTTAAGTGCACCGCTGCCGTCGTTGCCGGCGCTGATCATCACCGCAAACGGCAGGCCTTCCACCTTGCCCTGAGCCGGGTAATAGGTGCGATCGAGAAAATCTTTCATGGCACCGGCCATGTAGCCAAAGTTTTCCGGCGTAGCCAGCAACAGGCCATGGCACCACAGCAGATCGTCAATATTGGCGCGCAAGCCGTGCTCGAAGCGGATTTCCACCTCATCGGCCAGTTGTTTTGCACCCCGCAGTGCGGCTAGCGCCATTTGCAGCGCATGTCCGGTCTGGCTGGCGTAGACGATCAATAAATGTTTCATGTTGGCAGTTTATCAATCACATAAGCATTATCGGCAGCATTCGACAAATTATGCGGAACATTATTGATCCGGCCCTCGGAAGTTTGAATCTTTCTGTCGAGGCGTGGTCTATTGTGCATGGATAAAGAAAGACGCTCGTAAACAATCTCTGGAACAACTGCACGAACGCCGCAAGCAAGTCGTGCGTCTGCATAAACGCAAGCTTGGCATCATGCAGATCGTCGAACTGTCAGGGCTCAGTTATCCGACAGTACGCAACACCATCAAGCTGTTCGAGGCAGGCGGCTGGCCTGCCATCAAACCGGCGGCACGTGGCCACAAGCACGGTGAAGGCCGACGGCTCAGCGCCGATCAGGAAGCCGCGATTCGCCGCATCATTTGCGACAGTCGCCCCGAGCAGTTGAAGATGGATTTCTATCTGTGGAGCCGCGCCGCTGTTGGCGAACTGATCCGGCGTGAATACGGGATCGAATTGGGTGTGCGCACCGTCGGAAAATGGCTCAAACGCTGGGAGCCTCACACCACAAAAGCCCATCAAGAAAGCCTATGAGCAGCGCCCCGAAGCGGTACGGCAATGGCTGGACGAACACTATCCGGCCATCGAGGCACAGGCCAAGGCAGAAGACGGGGAAATCCACTGGGGGGACGAAACCGCGCTGGTGAATACCGATGTACGCGGACGCAGCTACGCACCCGCAGGCAATGCCCGTTGCCTATGCCGTGGGGGCACGCGGCAAAGCTGTCCATGATTGCCACCGTCACCAATCAGGGCAAGATGCGCTGGCTGATCATCGACGAGGCATTCAATGCGGATCGGCTGATTGAATTTCTGGCCTCCCTGATCAAGGAGGCCAAGCGCAAGGTATTCTGATTCTGGACAATCTGCGCGTGCACCACAGCAAGCCGGTCAAAGCATGGCTGGCTGAACACACCGCGCAAATGGAGGTGTTCTACCTGCCCAGCTACAGCCCAGAGCTGAACCCGGAGGAGCGCTTAAATGCGGATCTCAAACAGGCCATGGGCAAGCGGGCGCCGGTACGTACCAAAGCGAAACTGCGCGAAGCGGCCAACGAACACATATGGTTGAAGCAATCCCCGGAACGTGTCAGAGCTCTATTTTCAGGACCCGGTCGTCAAATACGCGGCGGGTTAAAACATCAAAGGGCCGGAACATTAGCGAACACGGATAAACCTGCTAGAATCAGGAATAATTACAAATTTAAACGCCCCCACCGCGTCCCCGCCAAACAATGTCCTGCTCTCCTGTCGAACTGGCCGAGAAAAACCAGTCGGTACTGGTTACCTGGCAGCGTTATCGCAAGGATTCGACATTCGAGAATTTTGTCGAATTTGCCATCTCGCTCAACAGTTTTACCGAGTTCCTGATCGCCAAGGGACCGAACGGCCTGCTGCACAGCGCACGGGAACTGGAGCAAAGCGCGCTGAACCTGTTCGGTGACGAGCGCACCCACCCGATCAACGATCTGGCCCTGCAGGATATCCACGGCCGGGTGCACACTATTTCGCGCCTGATCGAACAGCAGATTGCCAGTGCCAACCAGCAGCAGGAACGCCGCGAACACAATGGCGAAACTGCGCACGAAATCCAGCGCTCGCGCGATGTCTGGCTGATTGCGCAGGACAAGGAGCCATGGCGCGACCTGCTGTCGCAGCTCGGTTATTTTGGCGTGCGCGTCGATTATTTCACCTGGCAGCATCTGCCGGCACCGATGCAGTCAAACCCGATCGTGATGATTGATATCACCGGCCTGGAACCGGCATCGTGGGCGGTGCAGATCCGTTCGCTGCGCCAGCAGTTTGCCGGCAGCCAGATGATCTGCCTGTCGATGCAGTCCGACTTCAATAACCTGCAGATGGCGCTGCAAGCAGGATGTGACACTTGCTTTCCGGACGACACGCCGCTGCAGGCGATTGTTGCGCATGTGCTGGAACTGAACGATCCACTGGAACAGGAAGCATTCCGGGTGCTGGTAGTCGAGGATTCGAGCACAGCTATCAAGCTGATCCAGCGTGCACTGGAAGAACACAAGATTGTCAGCAAGGCGATCAACGACCCGCGTCATGTGCTCGATGAGCTGCGCGATTTTCAACCGGACCTGATCCTGATGGACATGTACATGCCGAAATGCACCGGCGTGGAAGCCGCGCGGGTGATTCGCCAGCATGCCCAGTTTCTCAGTATTCCTATCGTTTATCTGTCGGGCGAAACCGACGTTGCGTTGCAGATCGATGCATTGCGCCTGGGCGGTGATCATTTCCTGACCAAGCCATTCAATCCGGTATTTCTCAACGCCATCGTCAAAAGCAAAATTGAACGTTACCGCAGCCTGCGCCGTTCGATGTATCACGACAGCCTCACCGGCCTGCTCAACCATACTTCGACCAAATCGGCGCTGGACCGGGCATTGGCGGAATCAGAAAAAGATCAGCGACCAGTATCGGTGGTGATGGTCGATATCGACTATTTCAAGAAAGTGAACGATACCTACGGTCACCCGGTCGGCGATCAGGTAATCCGCTCACTGGCCTGGCTGTTGAAACAGCGTCTGCGCAAAACCGACATTATCGGCCGTTATGGTGGTGAAGAATTTCTGGTG
Source organism: Chitinivorax sp. (assembly GCA_046347685.1). Taxonomy (GTDB): domain Bacteria; phylum Pseudomonadota; class Gammaproteobacteria; order Burkholderiales; family SCOH01; genus CALMFQ01. Next base: position 27,967 of record JAXMFR010000026.1, on the reverse strand, counting down.
GGGCTGGTTGGCTCAACGCCACAGCAGGCCCTGAAAACCATGGACAAGATTCGCAAGGACTTCAACCTGATCCAGCACCCCTACGGCGATAGCTATTTCAACATCAGCTTCAGCGGCGGCATTGCCAGCTATCCGGAATATGGCGATCGCGAAGAACTGGTGTTGCGCGCCGACGAGGCCCTGTATCGGGCTAAACGCGGCGGCCGCAATCAGCTCGCTGTTGCCCAGGCTGAAGCAGCGGTCTGAGCCGCTGCCTTCAGGCCAGCACCTCCACCTCATCCCCGAGCGTCAACAATCCGCTATTACGCGCCACCAGGTTCTGGCCAAACAGGGTGCCAGCCGGAAATGCGCGATATTGATTCAAGGTCGCCAGCGGCTGCTTTTGCGGATGCATCTGGCCATTCTCCGGATTAACCGTGGTAAAAATACAGCGCTCACACGGTTTCACCACATCGAAAACCACCGAGCCAATCCGCAGCACTTTCCACTCGTCTTCAGCAAAAGCTTCCGCACCACTCACCACCAGATTCGGCCGGAATTGCAGCATCGATACCGCATTCGTCAGCCGCCTATTCAGATCCTGCAAAGAACGCTCGCCGATCAGCAGATATTGATAACCATCGGCGAACGTCAGCGGCTTGCTCGCATCACTGCGCAGCAAACGTTGCGACTGCTGGCCGATATAGAGCAGGCGGCAATCGGTGCCGAGAAAAAAGCTCAGCCAATCGTCCACCTCAGTCGGGCCGCGCCATGCCTGAAACTCGTAACTCCAGACAGTAGATGCCTGCGGCTGGAGATAATCCTGATAGCTGACCTCGATTGGCTCCATATCCGGCGCCTCCAGCCGCAAGCCTGTTGGCGTGATGCCAGGGCGAATCAACACCATGCGCGGCCACTGGCGCCCGGTAATGAATTTGCCGCTGCTATCGGCCACCATCCAGCAACGATCACCTTCCAGACCCGACAATTGAGCGGATGCTTGAGTTAAGGAAAAGCCGGCGCAGGATTTGACCGGATAATGAAACAGCTGACTGAGTTGCATGGGAGGCCTCGGCATCTAAAACATTGCCGCCAAACCTAACAGCGGCGCGCCTCAAAAGCAAATCGAGCCTGACGGCCCGATTTGCTGCAACACCATGCGCTGCTTTTAATGCTGCAGACGACGACGCGCGCCCAAACCCAACAGGCCGATGCCAAGCAGGCTGAGTGTTGCCGGCAACGGTACCGCATGTTGGTCAATCACAGACATCAAGCCGTCCGCCAGCAACGCGTGCATCTGCGTAGTCGGGTGAATCGTATCCCAGAAGAAATTCTGGCTGGCATCAACACAGCCAGGGTTACCAACACAACTGTCGGCAACGTTGCTCACACCATACAGAGCCGGGTTATCGAGGATATGGCCGCTAATGCCGAAAACGTCCAGAGTCAGCAAATCAATCGAAAAAGCTGACTCCAGTGCTGTAACCATGGCAGCCAGGCCGTTGTTGTATGCCTGCGTACGGGCAGTTTTCAGTGCTGCGTTGGGCGTGGTGTTATTACCCGGCGTGCGCCCCAGATCCGGCGCATTGGGAATCACGATATTGGTGGCGCCTTTGCTGATCAAGGCACCAACAATCATGCCCAGATTGTTCAGCGAATCCTGCAAATTGACGCTCAGATCATTGATGTCGTTACCACCGCCATACACCACATACAGTGCATTCGCATCAGCCGAAGCATGTGTCATGCTGTACATGCCGTACTGCGCCAACAGCCCCGGAGGCGACATGCCAGCGTCAATCTTGGCACCACCAAAGGCGTAGTTATTGCCGCCCAGCAAGGATGCGGTATTGCTCACACCCAACGAGGTAGCCAGATAATCGGTGTAGTTCTGACCATTGGTAAAACGGCCACCAACATAACCCAGCGCGGCAGGCGGCATGGCACCGCCGGTTGCGGCCTGAATATTGCCAATATCCGACAGGCTGTCACCAAACACATACAAATCGCTGATCGAATAGCCGGAAGCAGTACGGAAAATAGTTGCATGTGCCGGCGCTGCAATCGCAAGCGACACACAGGCCGCGACAACGCCAGCCACTGAACGGCTGAAGCCAAATTTCATGAGAATCTCCTCGTTACGTATTTTTTATATGAGCAACACTTATTGCGGCGCCCATTTCGCAGACGCACACAAATATTCTCATAAGCAAATATTGGGCCAGAAAATTCATCACATTCGGAACACAAACCAAATCATCGGCTTAAGCCTGAGCATCAACCCCAAGGACTAGGACGACAACGACGAACTGTAAAATATCCTGACAAATCAAATAGTAACGTTCGTTCACCGAAAATGTGGCAGCAAAAAATGGAAAATAAAAAACCCCCTCGCTGTTGCGAGGGGGTTTTTGGCAGCAGCGGCAATTAATTCGGAATCGAAAGTGTCGACCCGGAAAAACTGATCGCATCGCCAGCAGCCGGCACCAAAGCAATCGGCGGCGCGTTGCTGCTAGTAATGGCCGGGGCGGAGCCTGGCGTACCGCCACGTGGCACGGTACGCAGCACCTGGCTCAATGGCAGTGGCTGATTCAATGTCAGATGCGCATACATCAAATCCAGCGATTGCTGCAGATAAGGGCGCAAAGGCACATAGCGGGTATCAAAACCAGCCGTGCTGTTGGCTGCATCCCAATGCTGCGCATTCAACACCTCGTAATAACGCAGCTTGCTGCGCACACCATCGGTCGCCAGGCTTTTTGCCACGAATGGGCGCGAGCTATGGTTAACCGGGAATAACGGATCACTGCGACCATGCACGATAATCGCCGGCTTGCCCTGCAGGGCAGCCGTCAGCTTGACCTCGTTGACGCTGCTAGCGATATTTGCCGACCAAGTACCCGACAGATCTTTTGATAGCAGCACGCCATCAGCATCACGCGTTTCTTTATCGGCCAATGCCACCCCGCTGGCCGGATCCTTACCCAATGCCAAAGCACGCAAACAATAAGCACTATCAAACGAATAATCAACGCGGCCAGTACCTGCAGAAATTGCCTTGTCCCAACGCGAAGCACCGCCAACAGCCGTATTATTGATCAGGCTCACACCGCCATACGGGAACAGCCCAATTCCATCGGCAAACAAAGTCACACGCAATGAGCCTGTACTCGCAATAGGCTCACCACTGCCATTGGTAACGGCATAACTCAAATTGCAGAGATTATCCAAAGCCGTAGTACGTGCGTAAGAGTTTACATAAGCCATGGCATAACCGGCCGTGCGCCTGATATACGCTGCTGCGTGCAGATCTGCAGCGTCCGACTGCCAACCGTAAGCCTGCAACTTGTCCAAAGCCTCACTGGCTTGGGCCGATAGTGTGTCACTGGAAAGCAAACCTTTGTCCTTCAACGAAGCACAACGGTTGGCAGCAGCAGTACTGTCGATCGAACTGAAATCAGGTGCCGATGGCCGCGCCAATGCAGCGCACGGTTGGTACAAATTGGCATAGCTGATGTAGTCCAACAAAGACTTGCCAGAAGCCGCAACTGGCGCATCACCTTGCCGAATTGACACGCCATCAGTCTTGGCTTGTGCACTTGGCTGCAGCATGACAGCACCATCAACCAGGGACAAAACATCCTGCTCCATTGCGGCAAGGGCTGCGCTACCACCTTCGCTATCACCAGCGAGAATCACGGTAGTAGTCTCAGGCTTAATCCTGCGCAATTTGCGGCTGCCTACATCAGCTTGAGCGCCGTATTTTTCGTTCAACAAGTAGAAAGCAAATTTGGCTGCATCCAATGTATTCGTCCCCCAGTTTTTTTCTGGGTTGAGCTTGGAATGAGAAAACTTAAGCGCAAAACGATATGGATACTTCGTCTTGAAATCCAACGCTGCCGAGCCGCTATATCCCGTCTTGAACTGCAAGCTACTGGTGGTACTTGCGCCGCTGCCAAGCAGGCCATTAATTTCATAGGAATCTGCCGAATCGATATATTCGGCAGCAATGCCAGCCCCCTTGTCCGTCGACGCGACAGCGCAACCATGCCTGAGTCCCCATTCAGAAGACGGGTTGGCACTATACACTCCACGCAAACCAGCTGCTGGCACCACAACAATACAAGGCTTTGTTACGTCAAAGGAATCGGGAATCTGTACCAGCGTCGACACATTGCGAGCACCATCACCAACGTCGGCATAACCGAGATATTCAACGCCGGGGATCTTTACGACGCGCTCCCACAGGGTGCCATACCCCCCCCCAACCGTGAAATCAGTAAGGCCATGATAGGCATTGTATATAGCGTTCTTGCGCAAATCGGCTGTCGATACACGCCCCGCGATATCTGGTGGATATCCTGGCGCCGGCAACAACATGCCCGCATCCCCCAAACCAGCCGAGAGCAAATCATCCGTATTGCGGTATTCCACAGTCGAATATGAGCCAAAACGGTAAGGTTTTTTGTTCAGCAGCAGAATCTGTGAATCCCGCGGGCTGAGTGCAGGGTCAACCATCCCCATATATTGGTCATACGCGTCCCCCTCTTGGGTAAGAGTTGTCGGCACGTAATCCTTGACTCGCGGCGACGCATCAAACACCTGAGCCGCCAGCGGAGAATCTGCCCGCATGGATTCTAAGTACAAGGCTTCGGCCTGAGCTATTTTTTCCTGCGTGACTTTTTTGAAACTTGCACTCGCAAAAGCCGTACCCAGTTGGCTGGTATTCAACGCCATTTGTGTAATCAGCGTGCTGGCTGCGTTGATGTTGACTTGACGATCCGCACTGGTAATCAAGGAATAAAATGCCTTGCCATTGGCGGCAACACTCAACATGAACGGGTAGGAATGCGTGCCGGGGTGAAATGTATAACGACCATTGGCATCGGTACTGAGATTGATGATGGTTTTATTTGAGTCAGAAATAGAAATACTGGTGTTGGCCAGCACCGCGCCATCAGCAACAATCCCGACAATAGTCTCAGCGACATCGGCACTACCACCGGTAGCCTTGTTACAGCCGCTCAATGCGACACCCAACGCCGCGGCCAGCAGCCCTAGACGCAAAGTTGCGCCAATCTTGTTCATTGAATTTCTCCTCGCTCACGCAATCAGAGCAACGTATTTGCGTGATTTCTTCTGTATGTTTTATCCAAACGCAATATACCTTTAGCATCGTGTTGATGTAAACGCATTCGCCGTTGGCATGACCACTTTTCATGACAAGCGCATTGCATTAAAGTTCCCTTGGAGAGTGCCCACATGGCCCAATGGCTTTGCTATGCTCATAATCTGGCCAGCAAGCAGATGGAGGAAACGCCATGGCACACGTGCGATTGAACGAATGGGAAATGGACGCACCCAGCGAGCAAATGGGTGATGTGATTCGCCTGATGGAAGGCTTGCTGGATGGCGGCAATCGTAAGCAGTTGCTCAACAGTCTGTGCCAGCTGCTACAGCAGCAGGTACTGGGGAGCCGGGCTTTGATCGGAGTGCTCGACAACGATCGCCGCAGCATTGACGACTGGTACGGACCCAGCCTGCCTATCGGCCTGTTGCTGGAGCTGGATGGCTTTCCCCTCGCCAGCCATGAACAATGGCAACAACGCCTGCAATCAGGACTGATGCTCGCCAACGGCGATCTGCAACGGGATGGAGGTTGGGGCATGCTGGGTGAGGCCGCCAGCAATGCTGGCCTGGCGGCAGGGCTAACACTACCGGTACTGAAACAGGATGGCCAACCACTGGCATTGATTTGCCTGTTCTGGCTCACGCCTCATCTGGCCATGCCACAAGAGCAACTGGCACTGAAACGCGCCAGTCGTTTGCTGCGCATTGGCCTAGAGCACCTGCAGCGGCAACAGGTGTTACAAGAAAATGAGGCAGCCTATCGCCAGCTGGCAGAAGCCACCCACGCTCCCATGCTGGTCATTCGCGGCGAAACGGTTGCGTATGCCAACCCTGCTTTCACCATTCTGACCGGCACCACGTTGCAGACCGGCAGCCGACTGGTCTCGCTGATTCACAAGGAAGATCAGCACCAAACGCTCGATACATTGCTGCAGGCACAACGCCAACATGCCAGCAGTGACTGTCAGTTCCGTTTATTACTGCAGGATGGCGATAATACATCAGTGGCCGCACGCATCAGCCCGATCAGCTTCCGCGGTGCTCCGGCACTACTCACCACACTTACCCCCAATTAAGCCCCCCAACCATGGCAAACAAGAAACTCTGCATTATTGGCGGCAGCGGCTTTGTTGGCCGCCACATCGCAGCCCGAGCGGCGGCACTTGGCATGCAAGTCACTATCCCTACGCGGCAACGGGAAAAGCTCAAAGCCGAATTGATTCTGCTGCCAACAGTCGATCTGGTCGATGTCGACGTACATGATCAGGCGGCACTGGATACGCTGCTGCGCGACCAGGATGTCGTCATCAATCTGGTTGGCATCCTGCAAGGTGACGAAGCAGCTTTCGAACGTGCACATGTATCGCTGCCCGAGAAAATCATTCAGGCTTGCCAGCGCAACGGTATTCGACGGCTGCTGCACATGAGTGCACTCAAGGCTGATACCAATGGCGCTTCGCGCTATTTGCGCTCCAAGGGGCGCGGCGAAGCGCTGGTCAAGGCATCCGGGCTGGACTACACGATTTTTCAGCCCTCGGTGATTTTTGGTCGTGGCGACAGCTTTCTCAATCTGTTTGCCCGGCTGGCACGTATCGCTCCGCTGCTGCCGCTGGGAGGAGCCGATGCGCAGTTTCAACCAGTATGGGTGGAAGACGTGGCTGCCTGCTTCATCCAGGCCATCAACAACAAGGCCACCTATCAGCAAAGTTATCCGCTATGTGGGCCACAGCGTTACAGCCTGAGGCAGCTGGTCGATTACACCGCCACCACGGCGGGCACGCCCCGGCCAATCATCGACCTGCCCGATTTTCTGGCACGGCTGCAAGCCGGGCTACTGGAGCTGCTGCCAGGGCAATTGATGTCGCGCGACAATCTCGATTCAATGCGCGTTGCCAGCACCTGCGACTGCCCGTTTCCCGAGATATTCGGTATTTCACCATCGGCGCTGGAGGCGATCGCACCGGTATATCTGGCCAATATCAGCCCACGCGGACGTTATCAACGTTACCGCAGCCGGCTATAAGCCACCTTCCAGAAAGCCCAAGGCCCGTCACGGGCCTTTTTTCTTGCCAAAGCTTGTGCGCATAATCACGCCAACCACACAGGAGAGACCCATGCTCAAGCTGATCATCGGCAACAAGAATTATTCATCCTGGTCGCTGCGGCCCTGGTTTTTGCTGCGCCAGGCAGGAATCGATTTTGAAGAAATCCTGATTCCGCTCTATCAGGGCGAGTACAAACAACAACTACTGCGCCATTCGCCCTCCGGCAAAGTGCCTTGCCTGCTCGATGGTGAAATCACCGTCTGGGATTCACTGGCGATTGCCGAATACTTGGCCGAACGCTTTCCGGCACTCCACCTCTGGCCGCAGGATGTCACACAACGCGCCGAGGCCCGCGCCATCAGTGCGGAAATGCACGCCGGCTTTGCCGCGCTACGCAGCCATTTCGGCATGAACCTGCGTTATCGCCACGACACGCCGGTGCCAGCAGAAGTTGCACCAGAGATCACTCGCATCGTCGAAATCTGGAGTAGTTGCCTGCAGCGTTTTGGCAACCAGGGGCCATTCCTGTTTGGGCAGTTCAGCATCGCCGATGCGATGTTTGTTCCGGTGTGCTGCCGCTTCCGCAGTTATGGCGTCCCACTGCCGGCAGATTGCGCCAAATACGTCGAACACATGCTGAATTTGCCGGCGATGATTGACTGGTACAGCAGCGCCGCCGCCGAAACCTGGATCATCGACAAACTCGAACCACAACGCGGAGCGCAACCATGATCACGCATGCCATTGCAGCCTGGCTGCATTACCTCGGGATGATGGCCATGATGGCGCTGCTGGTGATGGAGCACCTGCTGTTTAACGAAAAGCTGGATCTGGCGCGCAGTCGCTTATTGCTGCGTATCGATGCGCTCTACGGCACGCTTGCCGGGGTGCAGATCGGCACCGGTATCTGGCGCATGCTGCTGGAAAAAGGCAGCGCCTACTACCTGAGCAATCCGCTGTTTCACGCCAAAATCGGCCTGTTTGCACTGGTTGGGCTGCTGTCGCTCTACCCCACGCTCACCTTTCTGGCCTGGCGCAGCGGCTTGCGCCAGCAACAGGCGCCGCAGATCGCGCCAGGAAAAACAGGCATGGTGACGATGATTATCCGCATTGAATTGCTTGGCCTGCTGCTGATACCGCTCCTGGCGACGCTGATGGCACGGGGGGTGGGCCGCTGATGCAGATTTACGTTGTCGGCGGAGCGGTGCGCGACCAGCTGCTAGGGCTGCCGGTGGTGGATCGGGATTATGTGGTGGTAGGCGCCACGCCAGAGCAGATGCTGGCCAACGGCTTCAAGCCGGTCGGCAAGGATTTTCCGGTATTCCTGCATCCGAAATCGCACGAGGAATACGCGCTGGCCCGCACCGAGCGCAAAACCGCACCGGGTTATCACGGCTTCCTGTTCCACGCTGCACCGGATGTCACGCTAGAGCAGGATCTGGCGCGGCGAGACCTGAGCATCAATGCCATGGCGCTCGCCGAAGATGGCAGCATTATCGACCCCTTCAACGGCCAGGCAGACCTTTCTGCGCGCCTGCTGCGGCATGTGTCGCCGGCGTTTGTCGAAGATCCGGTGCGGATATTGCGGCTGGCCAGGTTTGCCGCGCGTTTTGACTTTGCGGTAGCGCCGGAAACCATGGCATTGATGCGGCAGATGGTCGACAGCGGCGAAGTGGACGCACTGGTGGCAGAACGGGTCTGGGCCGAACTGGCCAAGGGGCTGATGACCACACGGCCGTCGAAAATGTTTGAAGTGCTACATGAATGCGGCGCCTTGCGGCGCATTCTGCCGGAGCTGGATCGCCTGTGGGGGGTGCCGCAACCTGCCAATCACCATCCGGAAGTCGATACCGGCATTCACACCATGCTGGTGGTGGACTATGCCGCCAGCCAGGGCTGGAACCTGGCAACGCGCTGGGCGGCGCTGCTGCACGATCTGGGCAAAGGCACCACACCCCGCAACGAGTGGCCGCGCCACATCGGCCATGAGACACGTGGAGTGAAGCTGGTGGATAACGTCTGCGAAAGACTGAAAGTACCGAACGATTGCCGCGATCTGGCGCGCCACACCGCCCGTTACCACGGCGATATCCACCGCGGCATGGAACTGCGTCCGGATACCTTGCTGAAGTTGCTGCAGTCGGTCGATGCCTTCCGCAAACCGGAACGGTTTCAGGATCTGCTCAACGCCAGCATTGCCGACAGCCGCGGCCGCCCCGGCTATGAAAACCGCGAATTCCCGCAAGCACAGCGGCTGCTGCTGGCTTTGCTGGCTGCCAACAGCGTCGACGCCGGCAGCATCGCCAATGCGCAAACCGACAAAGCCCGGATTCCCGAAGCAATTGCGTCAGCCAGGCTTCACGCCATCGCCAAAGCAGTGCACAATTTCGGCCTCGCTCCGAATGACGGATCTGCAGGCAATGGCTAATTTGATCCTGGTATGGCTGGTACACGCGGCAAGCCTGTTGCTGGTCGCCAATCTGCTGCCGGGCATTGAGATCGACGGCTTCGGGCGCGCCATGCTGATAGCACTGGTGCTGGGTTTCATCAACAGTGTGATCCGGCCGGTGCTGCAATTGCTGGCCCTGCCGATCAGCGTGTTGACGCTGGGCTTTTTTGCCCTGGTCATCAACGGCCTGATGTTTAGCCTTGCGGCTTACATGCTGGAAGGCTTCAGCGTTGCCGGTTTCTGGCCAGCCTTTTTTGGTGCCTTGCTTTACAGCCTCACCACCTGGGCCGCCAATACGCTGCTGTTTAGCCCCCGCGGCGCAGCTTGATTAAACGAATTGTGGGCGCACGCCAGCCACTCGGCGGCGGGTGCCAGATGGATGTTATGACACAAAGAAAAATTCCTGCCGTGCTGATGCGCGGCGGCACCAGCAAGGGCTTGTTCTTTCGCGCCGATGCGTTGCCACAGAATGCCCAGCTTTGTAACCAGCTGCTGCTGCGTGCGATTGGCAGCCCCGACCCCTACGGCAAGCAGATTGACGGTGTCGGTGGCGGCACCTCCTCTACCAGCAAAATCGTTATCGTCGGTAAAAGCGAACAGGCAGACTGTGACGTTGACTACCTGTTTGGCCACGTTGCCATTGGCGATGCACTGATTGATTATTCCGGCAACTGCGGCAATCTCACCGCTGCCGTCGGCGCGTTTGCCATTGAGGAAAAATTGCTGCCCGCGACAGAAGGCATCACCACGGTGCGCATCTGGCAGGCGAATATCGACAAGAAAATCATCGCCCACGTGCCAGTCCGAAATGGCGAGGTAGTGGTCGAGGATGATTTCAATTTCGACGGCGTGGCGTTTCCCGGCGCCGAAATCAAACTGGAGTTTCTCGATCCCGCCGGGGGCAGTTCCGGCAAACTGTTTCCAACCGGCAACAAGACCGACACCCTCGATCTCCCGGAGATCGGCAAGCTCAAAGTCACGCTGATCGACGCTGGCAATCCTACGGTATTCCTCAAGGCGAAAGATCTGGACCTGACTGGCCTGGAGCTGCAGGACGAGATCAACAGCCAACCCAAGCTGTTGCACAAGCTGGAACAGATCCGCGCGCACGCCGCCGTCGCCATGGGCTTGGCGGAAACGCCGGAACAAGCCAGCAGAGAACGTCCTGCCACACCCAAAATCAGCTTCGTCGCCAAACCCGCTGATTATGTCAGCGCCGCTGGCAAAGCCATCGGCAAAGCTGACTATGATCTGTCGGCGCGAATTGTGTCGATGGGCAAGCTGCACCACGCCTACACCGGCACCGGCGCCATCGCACTGGTGGTAGCCGCGAGCGTCACCGGCACGGTGGTATCGCAAACCTTGGGCAAGGCACTGCCCGCCGAACGCAGCCTGAATTTTGGCCAGCCGTCGGGCATCACCAGCATGGGCGCAGAAGTCAGCGGCAAGGGTAATGACTGGCAAGTGGCCAAGGTGGTGATGAGCCGCAGCGCCCGGCGCCTGATGGAAGGCAACGTGCTGGTACCGCAAGCACCTGTCGCCCCCCCCGTGAGCGCACCGGAAACGGAAACGGAAGCGGATACCGAACCAACGGTGTGGGATGAAACGACCTCCGATGCGGAATGCGCCGCCGCTCTGGCCAAGGAGCCGGGGTTAAACGGCGAAGGCAAGAAGGCACGCAACAAACGTCGTCGCAAAGGCCAGAAGAAAAATGAGGCAGCGGCGGCGGGCACCGCCGCAGACAACAGTGAGCCAGCAACCGAGGCCAGCGCCGACAGCACACCGCCTGTCGAACAAGCATTGCCAGAGCCAGGCACTGGCGAAGCCCCACGCCGACGTCGCAGACGGCCCAACAAAGGCAACAACGCGCAGCCCGCAGCACACCAATCTGCCGCAGAAGCACCGCCCACGGTCGATGCAGCACCGGAAGCAAACGGCAATCGCGGCACTGACAAAGCAAGTGCATCCCGCCGTCGCCGGCGGCGCAAGCCGAAAGCCGTCAACGGCAATAGTGCTGATTGAGTGAAAAGCGGCGGGATGACACTGGACACCTTACTCCAGCAACTTCATCATCCCGTCGTGCGCGACCTGGCATGGCTGCTAGGCGCACCAGCACTGCTCGACGGCGAGCATTATCCCATCTGGCCCGATGCTTCCTCGCAACAACTACTTCAGCATGCGCACACGCTGTTGCTGCAACTGGAGCAGCAGCCCGAGCCCTTACTCGCCCATCTCGCCACCAGGCCCGTCAAACGCCTCGGGTATTACGTTGAAAACCTGCTGGGCTTTGCTTTCGCAAACCTGCCGGAATGGCAGATTGTCGCGCAACACTGGCCCATTCGCGACCCGCAACGCACTGTTGGCGAGCTGGATTTTCTGCTGCAGGCGTCGGGCCAGCACGACTTGCTCCATCTCGAATGCGCATTCAAGGTGTATTTGCAGCATCAACCACAACGAGGCATTCAGGGATTTGTCGGCCCTGGCGCCAAGGATCAGCTGCATCTGAAACTCGACAAACTGTTCCAGCAACAATTACCACTTTCTCAACACAGCAGTGTCACCGCGCAACTGGATAAACCCGTCGGCCGGCGCCTGGCGTGGCTCAAGGGCTGGTTGTTCTATCCTTGGGAGGCACCACACGAAGTCATCCACGGCCTTGCCGCGCATCATCCACACGGCTGGTGGCAAACACTGGGCAGCGCCCGTCAGCGCCTGCAACAATCACGCTCCCAATGGATTCTCCTGCCGCGCTCACGCTGGATTTCTCCCGTCTGGCTGGCAGCAGGCACCCCGACTTACACCGGCACGCAAATGAGCGAATGGCTGGAGCAGCATTTTGCCAATATTCATACTCCGCAACTGCTGGTAGAACTGCTGTCATCAAATTCGGGCATGCTCGAAAAGAGCAGAGGTTTCGTTGTAGATGAAACCTGGCCTGAAGCGCATTTTTTAGCCAAATAATCGCCAAAAACATTCCAATGTCCTCATATTGTTGCAGCGCAATAGATGACATGGGAAACTGCAAAAAAGAGCATTTTCACGACAATGATTCGTGAGGATTGTCGAGACATCATTACTACTGGCTCAAACAAAGGGAGTTTAATCATGAAATTGAACGCAATCATGCGTCCGCTGGCAATGGCAGCAGCGCTGCTAGCCTCCGGACAGAGTATGGCGACAGTTGGCTACGATGTAATTGAAGACAGCCTGAACCGCCTAGAAATCAAATTTTCCTGGGATGGCGCATTGGGCGACGACCAGGGAATCAAATTCTTCGGCAGCTTCTGGAATGCCGGCGTCGATCTGGATGCCGGGCTGCTATTCAACCTCCAGAACTCACTGTCGGTAAATGGCAGCTGGTACGGCCAACACATCCAGCCTCCCCATGCCGGCGAAACACAAACCGGACAGATCGCCTCTGACTCGTTCTACTTTCGCACCATGGCGTACGCGGGTAGCAATCAGACGGAATACCGGCTCAACGGCGGACAACTTGTACCGCACGTCAACCCGATTTCCTCCCCCACCCCGTATCACTATGATGAGTACACGTGGACTGTGAGCGGCACAGACGCAACATTGGTTGGTGTGCATGCCGTTCCGGAACCGGAAACCTACGCCATGCTGCTGGCCGGTCTGGGCGTAGTCGGCCTGCGCTTGCGCAAGCGTCAGCAAGCCGCCTGAATCACTGGCTAACAAGCAGAAGCCAGCCGCGAGGCTGGCTTTTTTATTGCAAATCGGGCAAATAGAAAAACAAAAGGCCAGTCTTGCGACTGGCCTTTGATTTGGTGGGTTGGGCGAGACTCGAACTCGCGACCAACGGATTAAAAGTCCGCTGCTCTACCGACTGAGCTACCAACCCGGTAGCGGGTTTATCTGTTGCTTGTGGCAACATCAATTGTTGTTTGGTGGGTTGGGCGAGACTCGAACTCGCGACCAACGGATTAAAAGTCCGCTGCTCTACCGACTGAGCTACCAACCCGAAGGCGTTGCATTATAAGGATCAGGATTTTTTTGTCAACGCTTTTGCAATTATTGGCATGAATGCCGCGCCAAGGCACTACAGATCAGCGCCAAAAACCACCCGGCATTGCCAATGGCAGCTCAGCGACTAAAACAACGCCTACATTTACAGTTACACTGATTGCAAATCCAATCACAGAGCCATGCCCATGCCTGTTTTCCAGCCTGCCTTTCGCACCACGCTTACCGCATTGCTGGCGCTGATAGTGTCCAGCCTGTTACTGGCCGTAACCAGTCAGGCAGACACCACAGCAACCGTGCCAGCCACAAATGCTTCCGCAGAACTGATTGTCGGCAACCGGCCGATCTTTACCATGCGTGGCACGATTCTCAGCTACAAACCCGCAGAACGGGCCAGCGGCGCCAGGCAACGGATCGGCCGCATTCTTGATCGCGGTGGACCGCTCCGCGTAACTGTCAAGCCTGACGCTCAGGGCGCGGTAGTCATGATTGATCAGGAGTCAGCCTTCATGGTACTGCCAACTGACGTCAACAGCCTTGCAGGTGACAATTTATATACACTGGCCGAACAGGCCGCCAACAATCTGCGCCAGGCGATTGAAGAGTACCGCGAAGAACACAACCTCGAGAAAGTCGGTCACGCAGTAGGCTGGAGCCTGCTGGCCACCGCGTTGTTCGTCATCGCCGGCAAGTTGTGGCTGACGCTTGGCCACAAGCTGCGTATCCGTGCACTATATCTGGTGCGCCGCAATGCCGACGCCGTCAAAGTGGCGGGCGTCAGCGCACTGAACACCGAAAGCACGACCAGCATTGTCAGTCGCACGCTGAACATACTGATAGCCGGCGGCATGTTGCTGCTGAGTTATCTGTGGGCAACCTTCGTGCTGCGGCGCCTGCCCTGGACCCGCCCTTGGGGCGAAAGCCTGACCGGTTTTCTGTTCGACACCCTGAGCACCGTTTTTAACGCCATTGTGAGCGCGGTTCCTGGCCTGCTGCTGGTATTGGTGATCTTTGTCATCAGCCGCTTCATCAGCGGCCTGATCCGCAGCTTTTTTGCCCGTTTCGAATCCGGTCAGGTCGAAAGCGTCTGGCTGGATCAGGCAACTGCAATCCCCACTCGCAAGCTATCAATAGCCTTTGTCTGGCTAGTGGCACTGGCGATGGCCTACCCCTATCTGCCAGGGGCACAAACCGAAGCCTTCAAGGGCATGTCGGTGCTGTTTGGCCTGATGGTGTCGCTAGGCGCATCGGGCGTGGTCGGGCAAGTGGTGAGCGGCTTTATTCTGGTGTATTCGCGTTCGCTGAAAGTAGGGGAATATGTCCGAATTGGCGATACTGAGGGCACCGTAACCGAACTCGGTTTGTTTGCCACGCGTATCCAGACCGGCATGGGCGAAGAAATCGTGTTGCCCAATAACTACGTCACCAGCACGCCAACCAAGAACTACTCGCGCACCGTAGCCGAGGGCAAGGGCTTTGTGCTGGATACCACGGTCACCATCGGCTACGACACACCGTGGCGCCAGGTACATGCCATGTTGCTGCAGGCAGCCAGCCATACCCCTGGATTGATGGCAGATCCAGCGCCATATGTCGTTCAGACTGCACTATCGGACTGGTATGTGGAATACCGACTGGTGTGTTATGCCGGACCGGAGTCACCGGCCAAACGCGCACGCGTGCTCGGCAATCTGCATGCCAATATCCAGGATGCCTTTAACGAATACGGCGTGCAGATCATGTCGCCGCACTACATGGCCGACAAGGATCATCCGGTGGTGGTGGCCAAAGAAAATTGGCACGCCCCTCCGGCCAAACCGCCACAATAGCAGCTAACCCGCATCCAGATTTGATCTGGCGGCTGTCGGATTATTTTGTACAACAGTACCTCAGGGCATGCGCGATAATGACCAATGCAAACATCTGTTTAAACAGAACAATATTTAATGGCATGAAAATGCTTCAAGAGATTCAACAGTTCACGATTCAGTTGACCCTCAGGGAGAATAAATACATGTCCAGCCAATCTGCAAACTGCTTCGCAGCACTGCTTCTGTCCGGCGCTGCCGGCACTGCTGCTGCGGCAGCACTACCGGCCTGTTTTGCCGAAGTGGAAATCGACTTCAGCTCGTTTTCTGTCCAGATTTTTGACTCCGGAACCCAGATGATACATCAAGCCAACGCTGGAAGGACAGTAACTCCCAAGCGTATATTGCCACCAATAGTTTCAGCAACATCCTCTTTAGTCAAAGCGAAGATGGACTGGATACCGAACACGCTCTATCAGCGGCAGCAGGCAGGCACTTATCGCATCGAATGACAGCCAGACGGCACGCGTATCTGGCGCGCTTCGCCCAGTTCGTCGATTCATATTGCTGGCTGTGCCAGCTTCAAGGATAAGTATTTCACCGTAAGAGGCATGGTGCAGCTGTCGTTTTCAGCGTCAACTATTGGGTCAGCGCCTTTAACGACAATTCCGACAACAGCGCCTACGTCTACGCATCAGCAACCCCAGAGGGCAGCGACGGATGGCGATGGCGCGCCTTCAGCAACTTTGCTTCGGCACAGGAGAGAGGCAGGCAGCCGCAGCGGTTTGCTGGAGAGTCCGTTCGTCAACCCCAACGGCATAGCCGATGGCCGCCTCATTCAGTCAGATCACGATGGGAGCCACACCACCGGTGCCGGAACCATCGGAATACTTGATGATGCTCGCCGGCCTGGGAATTGTTGGTTACGCAGTCCGTCGTCGCCGCCAAGACTGACACCAGCGTCTCGTCAAACAAAAGCGACCACTAGGTCGCTTTTTTATTGCCACAGACATCCAGTCGCAATTGGTGATTGCAGTTACACGCCGATCCTGCTATTAAATCATGCGATTTATTTTAACTGCCGCTGCCGAAAGCTGATCATGAACGCCCCTACTTTCTCCCGCCCGCTGGATGCAGGCGAAAAATTCTTCTGGTTGCTGGATCACGTGTCGTGCATGAACTTCGTGGTGTTTGCCGAACTGGATGGTCAGCTGCAGCCCGCCGCACTGCAGGCTGCACTGGCACGGGTGCAACAGCGCCACCCCTTGCTGAATTGCACCATCCACACCGATGCCACTGGCCAGCTGGCATTCTGCCCGGCAGAGCCGGCAGCGATTCCGCTGCGGGTTGAAGCGGTGACGATAGAGACCTGGCAGCAGCCATTGCAGGCACAACTAGCGCAACCCTTTGGCAGTGAAGAACACCCGTTGCTGCGCGCGCTGTATCTGCCACGCAGTGACGCCGATGCCTGCATTGTTGCGCTGTGTTATCACCATTCGATTGCCGACGGCCGTTCCGGCACCGCGCTGCTGCGTGAGATTCTCAACGACGTGTTGACCGGGCAAGCGACCGCATCTGCAGCACATGCCGAACCGGCGCCAATGCACGCGCTGTTTCCGGAAGCCTTTGACTGGCCACGCCATCCGGAAAAAATGATGGGCATTTATGGCGAAATGAAAAACGATATCAAGCGCCACGGCAAACCGGCCGATCTGCCCTGGCTGGAACAGCAACAAACAGCGCGGGAACCACGCTTTATCCGGGTCGAACTGGATCAGCAACAAGCGGCCACACTGCAACAACGCTGCCGCGAGCAGCAAACCACCATCCACGGCGCGCTGGGCGCCGCCCAGCTGCTGGCCAAACGCCGCGCACTGGCCATTGATGGCGCGACAGCGATGACGCTGTCACACCCGGTGGATATGCGCCCTTACCTCAGCGAGCCGGTGCCGGAAGATGGGCTGGGGCTGTATATCACCATGCTGTCCGCCAACTATCCGGTGGCTAGCGACGGTGACTTCTGGGCACTGGCGCGTGACGTGGTAGGCGATATCCGGCGCCAGCTGCAACGTGGCGACGGCCATTTGCTGTTTACCCTGCTACGCACACAGGCCGTGCCACCCACCACCGAAGGCCTGCAGGCATTTGGCAGCAGCATGCTCGCCAGCCCCAAGGGGTCGATGATTTCCAATATCGGCCGGGTCAGCCCGCTGCCGCAGGCACCGCAAGTACGCAGCATTTCCTTCGCGCTGTGCCCGATGCCTTATCAGGCGTTGTTTACCGCCGCCAGCAGCTACAACGGCCGACTGATTCTCAACATCAACTACGATGCCGCCAAGCTGGCGCCGGAAATGGCCTCCAAGCTGGCCGGCAATATCCGCGAACTGCTATTGCAACACGCGGAGAACTGATGCGCTGCAGGCCGCTACCAGCCTACTCTGCAGCCTTGCCTGCAGGCCAATAGCAGTGCGGGTTGCAGGCAAGTCGATAAAACGGCAGCGCTATCAACGCTGCCGTTTTTGCTGGCGGGAGCCAACCCAACTCAGCCGCTCACGCTGCGGCAACAAACACCCGCAACCGGTGCTGATCCGGGTCCAGCGCCATAAAAGTCAGGCCAAAATCCATCTCCGTCGGTGGCTGGGCAATGGAAACCCCGCGCAGCTGCCAGTCGGCAAACAATTGCTGCAACTGTGCTGGCTGAGCCAGCGCCACAACCAGCTCGCTGGCACCAGCCTCGGCTGTTGGCGGGGGCAACACACCAGACCGCGCCCACAACCCCAGCTTGAGCCCGGAGGGCAACACAAACATGGCAAAGTTGGCTGAGGCCTCTACCGGCGCGCAGCCAAACAGCTCGGCATAAAAAGCCGCGCTACGCTCAGCGTCGGCAACGTAAAGAATCATCATATCGGGGTGGATCATGTGCGGGCTCCGGGTGAGTGGGTGCTGCTGCAGCCAAATCTGCAGTCAGGCCAGCTTAGCCGTCGCTGCTGTCAATTTCTGTCAGCAGTCTGGTCAGCGTCGATACCCTGCAGCGCGCGCCATTGCTTCAACAAAGCCGGCCGCCGTTGCGGATAACGTTGATCGGAGATGCTCAGTGCGGCGATGCGATCAGTGCGAAAATGGCGGAAATCCTGGCGTAGCTCGCACCAGGCCACCAGCACCCGCACATGATCGAAAAACGCCAGCGCCACCGGCCAGACCCAACGCTGGCTCAGCCGCTGCTGTTGGTCACGGTAGTCAATCAACAACTTGTGCTCACGGCGGATCGCCTGGCGAATCAGCACCAGATCGGCATCGCTCGCGGCGACAAACTCGCCGGGCCCGACCAGCAAAGTCTCGCAGTCCAGATCATGCCGCAGCTCTGGCGGCAACACAGCGCCGATTTTTGCCAAAGCGTTGCGCGCTGCGCCAGCCAGCCGCGAATCTGCCCGCTCGGCCACCCAGCGCGACCCCAGCACCAGCGCCTCGATTTCTTCGGCAGAAAACATCAGCGGCGGCAACATGAAACCTGGGCGCAGCACATAACCCATGCCCGGCTCGCCATCGATCTGCGCGCCCTGCTGCTGCAGGCTGGCGATATCACGGTAAAGGGTGCGCAGGCTGATGCCCAGCTCGGCCGCCAGCTTGGCGCCGCTTACCGGATAACGATGACGCCGCAGCAGTTGCAACAGGTCCAGCAATCGTTGGGCACGCGACACAACCGCTCCACACAGGAATTGAGATCACTCACCATAACACGTGGCACAGAAAAAACGCCCGATGCGGCGTGCATCGGGCGCTATGCGAAAGACGTGAGGCGAGACTTACATCAACCCGCCGGGCGGCCGGTCTTGATGCGTTCCACCTGGGCCATCACCGCAATCAGCATCGGATCTTCCAGACCGGAGAGCTGGCGCAAGGCAGCACGCAGCAGCTCGCTTTTCTTCACTTCAACACCTTTTGCCAGACAACGTGCTTTCATGCTGGCAAACAATGCATAATCACTTTCCGGCAAGGTAAAGCTGTCGCGTACCAGCTTGGGTTTCTTGCCCTCTTTTTTGGCTTTGCCCGGCGCTTCGCTGACAGCGGCCCGCGGCGCTGCCGGCTTGGCGGCTTTGGCAACGGGTTTCGCAGCTGCCGGCACAGCCGGTTTGGCTACAGCTGGCTTGGCCGCTGCAGATTTGTCTGCAGTCGCTTTGACGGCCGGCGAATTGGGCGGCGAGGACTCCTTGCTCGATGCCGGGGATTTGGCTGCCACAGCGGCGGGGGCTTTTTTAACGCCGGAATTGTTGGGCTTGTTCGCCATTCGGAGCTCCAGTAGCATTTAATAACATATATAGTTTATACTATTTGCTTAGGAAATACAGCGAAACGTATGCGTCGAATACTCATTGCGAATCCCAAGGGTGGCTGCGGCAAGTCCACGCTATCCACGCATATTGCTGCCTGGTTTGCCTGGCAGGAATACGCCGTGATGCTGGGCGATATCGACCGCCAGCATTCGAGCCATCGCTGGCTGGATATACGTCCGCAGCAATTGCCGCACATTGGCCGCTGGCAGATCGACGACGAAAAAGTGGCTCGTCCGCCGAAAGGTACCCAGGTGGTGGTGCTGGATACCCCCGCCGGCTTACATGGCAAAACCCTGAAACACGCGCTGGCACAGGTCGACAAAGTGATTGTGCCAGTGCTGCCGTCGGCATTTGATATGTGGGCGAGTGCAGCGTTTTTCGACGAACTGGCAGAAATGAAAGCCGTGCGCCGCGAGGATGTCGAAGTCGGCATTGTCGGTATGCGCATAAACGCCCGCACGCAGGCAGCAGCACAGCTTGAGCCATTTCTGTCGCAATACGAATTGCCGCTGCTGACCACCATTCGTGATACCCAGCTCTACGTGCAAACCATCCAGCGCGGCCTGACCATTTTTGATCTGCCGCATTCACGCACCGAACGCGACCGCGAACAATGGCGCCCGCTGCTCGACTGGCTGCAAAAACGCAAGGACTGACACAGGACATCAGTCCTGCAGCTGATAACGCCCCACCACCTGCTGCAGATCATCTGCCTGCAGCTGCAAACGCTGCGCCTGGCCAGCACTGGCGCTGGCCGCCGCGTGATTGTCCTCGGCCATGTGCGATACCTGCTCCACCCGGCGGGCCATATCCTGCGCTGCGGCATTTTCCTCGCGTACTGCGGCGCTAATCTCTTCTACCAGCGCCTGCGTCAGGCGCACCGCCTGCTGGATATCCAGCATCACCCGCTCGCCCTGGCGCGCTTGCGTGATGCCGTTGCTGGTTTGGCTGAACACTGCCCGCATATTCTCAACAGTTGCCAGCACCCCCTGTTGAACAGCAGCAATCGTGTCGCCGATCTCCCGCGTGGAATGCGCCGTTCGTTCCGCCAACTGGCGCACAGCGTCTGCCACCACGGCGAATCCACGCCCGGCCTCGCCAGCGCGCGCGGCTTCGATTGCCGCGTTTAACGCCAGCAGATTGGTCTGCTCGGCCACATCGTTGATCACCGCCACCACGCTGGAAATGTGTTGCGTAGCATCATGCAGCTTACGCACCTGATGACTGGCCTCTTCAACCGAGCGGCCGGTAGCCTCGATTGTCAATACGCTATGGCTGACCACGCCCTCTCCGGATTGCGCCAGTTGCAGCGTCTGCTGCGCCAGCGTTTGCAGATCCTGCGCGCGGTGATCAATCTGCTGAATGCTTACCGACAACTCTTCCACCATGGCCGGCATCTGCCCGGCAGCCTGGCTTTGCTGGGCCGCACGTTGGGCAGTATCAGTGGCCGAGCCGGAGAGCTGCGACACTTCGACGTTCACGCATTGTGCAGCGGCGGACACCTGCAGCAGACTGCCCTGCAACTGCTGCAGCAAGCCATCAAAGGCACGCGAGGTGAGGCCGAGCTCATCGCTACGCGGAGAATTGAGGCGCAAACGAAAATCCAGCTGCTCTGCCACCTGCTGCTGCTTGTTGGCGAGCAAACCCAGTGGCTTGAGCAACGAACGGCCAAACAGCCAGGCACAGATACTTGCCAGCCACACCGCCAATAACAGCGTCAATCCAAGTTGGCGCAAGCCGGCCTGATAAGCGAGTGACGCCTGATCTGCCTGCGCCTGCGCGGCTTGGCGCAGCGCCTGCATCACCTGCTTCAGCTGTGTTGCGGCAATTTCAGCGGCAACGGTGGCATCGGTGGAAGCCAGCGCAAAGCCTGCTGCATTTCACCACTGGCCGATTTGCTCCGTACCTTTTCCTGTTGCTGCAGATAGAGCTGAAACTGCTGGCGAAACAACAGCAAGCCCTGCCGCTGCGATGCTGGCAAGGGCTGCTGCAACAAATTGCCGATCATGCGCTTAGCGGATTGCTGCAGCCTGTCAGCCTCAGCCTCAAGCGCCAACTCGCGATCCACATCCAGCTCCATCACATGGCGATAGCTGACGATACGCAAGGAATTAAAATCACCCTGCAAACGGCTTGCCTGATCCATTTGCCCGACAGATTGCTCTGCGACCCGCGCCACAACATCACGCATGGCCGACAACTGGCGTGCCGCGAGGCCGCCGAGCACTAACAACAGGCACAATAGCGCCAGCACAAACAACACTAAACGGGTTTTAACTTGCATGAAGAACAGCCTGTGAACAGGGGAATTTAGGTGCGGCCGGCGCCAATCAACACAACAGCGCTTTATCCAGCAGCTGGCGCCGTTCGATGAACAAACGCTGGTCGGATTGTTTTTTGGCCATGGCCTTGGCATCGCTCATCGCCCGCGAAATTTCGTGGTGCGATACAAAGCACCCCGGCTCGATACGCACGGCGCCAATCGACATGCGTACCAGCGGGTGAAACACCTCCTGCCCGCGCCGATCCTGCGCTACAAAGCCGCCGGCACGCACGTGTTCTTCCAGCAGCAACGGCCGCACCAGCTGGTCGAACATGTCGATCACGCTCTGGCAACGTTCCTGCCAGTCCCGGCTACGCATCAACAGCACAAAATCGTCACCGCCGATATGGCCGACAAAATCCAGCTCGCTGTTGCACACCCGTTCGAGAATCTTGCCGGCGAGCTGGATCACCTCATCACCACAGCGATAACCATAAACATCGTTGAGCGGTTTGAAATGGTCGAGATCGCAATAACAGGCGTAGAACTCGCGCTCACCACGCAGCAACTGGTCGATGTGTTCGTTGATCGGCACATTGCCGGGCAGCAGCGTGATCGGGTTGGCATAGCGCGCGGCGGTAATCTGGATTTCGGTGAGTTCGCGCATCAGGTCGTAGCCGGTGCCCATGCCCAGATACCGGCCGTTGTCGCTGATGATGAAACCATCCACCAGCGCCTGGCGGTTGGAATGCACCAGCAAGCCGCTCAGGCTGTGCAGCGACAAATCCCTGTCGACTACCAGCGGATATTTGTCCATTAGCAGCGAGCAAGGCTTTTTGTCGAACAGTTCGTGGTTGAACGGGCGCGCCATGGTTTCGATGAACAGATGACGTCGCAGCAGGCCAACCGGCCGGCCTCCGGCCACCACCGGTAGCCCGTGCAATTCGGTGTCGTCACGAAACCGCTGGAACACCAGATGATTCGGCGTATCCGGCGTTACTGGCTCGACCTGCTGCAAAATCCGCTCGGCACACGCCTTGGCGGTGAGCAGCGCAGCCGACACTTTATTGCCCGGCTGCAGCAAATCCAGCGTTGCCTGCGGTAGCTGCAGCGGCGGCTGCGCCTGTGGCCGGGCAAACACATAACCCTGGCCCAGCGAAATCCCCAGATCCTTGATCGCCTGCAGCTCCGGCAAGGTCTCAATGCCTTCGGCAATCACCCGTGTGCCGCAGTTTTCGGCAATCTACTGAATCGAGCGCAGAAACTGCGCCTTGATCGGCTGCTGCTGTATGTTTTGCACAAAATGGCGGTCGATCTTGACGAACTCCGGGCGCAGTTCCGACCACAGGCGCAAACTGGCAAAGCCCTCACCCAGATCATCGATAGCCACGGTGAAACCCATTTTGCGGTAATGTGCGATGGCTTCGCCAAGCAGGCCATAGTCGTTGGCCGGCTTGTGTTCGGTGAGTTCGATGATGACCCTGCGCGGGTCGAGGCCGGCTTCGAGAATCGCCTCCAGCGTGCGGCCACTGCGATAATCCGGCTGGCTCAGGCAATCCGGGCTGACATTGAGGAACAGCTTGCCCGGCAGGCGCTGCGCGACAAACGCCTGCACCACCACCTTGCGGCACAGCAGCTCCAGCGACTGAAAACAGCCACACTGCTCGGCCGCCTCGAACAAGGCCATCGGATTGTGCCAGGGCGTGCCCTGCGGCCCGCGAATCAGCCCTTCGTAACCAAATACATTCCCCAGACGTAAATCAGCCAGGGGCTGAAATACGGCTGTCAGCAACTGCTGACGCTCGATGCGCTCAAGCTCGAGACAAACAGACATCGCTCACCTCGCAGCCGGCATCGTCGTGCAGCATGCATTGCGGAATCAAGGCAGGCACGTTGCCATTGCAAACGGCAGCCAATGGCAGAGCCAGATAGGTGGCACTGGTGGCAAGAAAACGTTGCAGGAGAAAATCTGCAACGAGATGCTGATCGAGACACGACATGTTTTGATGTATTCCTGAAAAATTCAGGCGTGCATTAGAACATCGTTATGTGTAGATTTTTTGACATTACCCTTGACCATATGGGCATCAACATATGCCAGCCCATCGTCATGCATTCTTAACTTGACGCTTTTGTTGCACAGGCAGAGCATAGCCGTCGTTCCATTAACAACGATGGAAGCATCATGTTGAACGCCGCCCCGCCGCATTTTTACCCGCATGAACGGCGTAAAAGCCACCCGCTTCGAACCCCGATGCACGACGGCCACTGGCACAAACGTCGGGAAATCCTGGAAAAACTGGCAAACGAACTGGAACAGATACGCCTGTGTGACTGTGGCGTTCAGAGTTGGGATTTGCTGCAATCAATCAGCAACTTGCTGGCCAAGGCAGAGCAGAAACAATGGCTGAGTCAGCAGGAACAACAACGGGTGATGGACTGGCTGGCTGCGGCGATTTGCCAATAAAAAACGGGGGCACGCCCCCGTTGCTCATTCCCTGTTCACCAGGCCTTGCCTGCAAGGCACGCCAGGCGCGCCCTGCAGGCAAGGCTGCAGGCCAATACCAGAGCGCCGTTCAGGCAGGCTTGCGGGCGCTGACCGCAAATAGCACCACGCCAGCCAGAATCATCGGCAGGCTTAGCCACTGCCCCATCGACAGATTGGCCGCCAACAAGCCGAGAAAACTGTCCGGCTCGCGAGCAAACTCGGCAATAAAGCGGAAGCTGCCGTAGCCGATCAGAAACACCGCCGAGACTTGCCCCACAGGCCGTGGCTTGCGCGAGAACAACCAGAGAATCAGGAACAGGCACAGGCCTTCCAGCGCCATCTGATACAGCTGCGAAGCATGCCGTGGCAACGCGTGGTGCAGGTCGTAAAACGCCTGCCATTGCGGATTGGCAGCAACATAGGCCAGATCTTCGTGGCGCGCCTGCGGAAACAACATCGCCCATTTGGCATCCGGGCTGGTAACACGGCCCCACAATTCGCCATTGATGAAATTGCCCAGTCGGCCGGCCATCAGCCCCAACGGCACCAGCGGCGCAATAAAATCGGTGACCTGGAAAAAGGTCTTGCCCTCACGCCGGCCGTACAGCCACATCGCAAACAACACCCCCAGAAAGCCGCCGTGAAACGACATGCCACCTTCCCACACTTTAACAATGTTGAGTGGGTTGGCCAGGTAATCGCCAAACTTGTAAAACAGCACATAACCCAGGCGGCCACCGAGAATCACCCCCAGCACGCCATAAAACAGCAGATCATCCAGTTGTTGCGCATTCAGCATCGGCGCCGGGCTGCGCTTGATGCGGTAGTGCCCGAGCGCAAGAAACAGGGCAAATGCCAGCAGATACATCAGCCCGTACCAGCGGATGGCCAGCGGCCCCAGCGAAATGGCAATCGGGTCAAACTGCGGGTGAATCATCATATTGCGCAACCTGAACAAATTAAGCGGAAGCGGCATTATACACAGCGCAAGATGACCGCCTGAGGACAGCGCAAAGCGGGCCGGAATACCGATGGCGCAAGCCATGCCGATCACGACTTGTCATCTGCCTGCATATATACTTAAACATCGCTCCATCTTCATCTCACGATAACTGTCGCAACCATGCCACTTGCCAATTTTCCGTGTTTGCACCGATCCAGCCGCCGCGCACTCCTGCTGCTATTGCTGGCACCTTTGCCTGCCACTGCAGATGACCTGCATCTGGTCGATGTGGACGTACAGAAAGTGGCGAATGGCATCTTGTCGCTGATGTCGTATTCAGCGGTGCCGGATCTGGCATCCAGCTCGCTGTCGATCAACAACGCCGAAAGCGGCAACCCCAGTCTGATGATGACCCAGCTCGGTGGCGGCGCAACGATATCAAAAAACGTGCCGGTTTATCTGGAAGGCTCGGCTGCCTACAGCCGCTACGATCCCTCGTTCGTCGCCAGCAACGGTCAGGAATCCCGGCCGGTGCCGATCAAATGGAACAACGTCACCCTTACCGGCGGCATTGGTTACGACTTTCCGATTACCGAGAATCTGGTATGGCGGCCAATTTTCAATTTCACGCTGGGCAAGATTGCCAGCGATGCCACCATCGGCGAATGGCTGCTGGGGCAGAAAACCGGGCATGACATCGATTTTCTCGAAGGCGGGCAGATGAACGCCTACGGTCTGGGCGGCTCGATCATGCTCGATCTGGAAGACTTCAAACCGCAACGCGACATCGATCTGGAGCTGCGCTACAGCAATATCCAGCTACGCAGCTACGGTAACACCAGTCGTTCCGTCACCGGCAGCGCGTCGGCAGAAACAGCCAGCCTGTATGCGCGCTGGCGTGCGCCGATCGGTAATATCACCTTTTTTGACCGGCCGTTCCGCTACGTACTGGAAGGATCACACACCCAATATCTTGGCAGTCAGGCCGGCATTCTCGGCTTTGACTACCTATCAACGGCGGGTTTGGGAATTGAGTTCGACAGCAGTGCCTACGACATCATTATTACCCGCACCCGGATTGTCGGCCGCTATATGTTTGGCAAAGGCATATCCGGCACGTCCGTCGGCTTGGCGGTGAGCTTCTGAAACAACAGCACATATGAAAAAGCCCGCTGCTAGCGGGCTTTTTGCTGCACAAAGCGTGCTATCGGCCGGATTGCATCGACGCATTCTGCCAAACGGCGGGCTCGGCAACCTGCTCACCCGCCTTCTGCGCCTGCGGTTCTGCCGTCAATGCCAGAAACTTCTCCATATACTGCGGATGCTCGGTACCCATTGCCAGATCCCACCAGCGGAACCAGAGGCCAAAATTGTAGCGGCCACTGGAATGATGCAGATCGTGATGCGTGGGCGTGGTGAACTGGCGCCAGAACCAGTGGGTGCCAAAGCGGGCGGAATGGAATTCATAACCGCAGTGGCCCTGCGCATTGCGGAAAATCTGCAGTGCCAGAAACACAAACAAGGCTTCGACATGAGTTGGGACCACGAGCAGCCACAAAGGCACCGGAGCGGCCTGCACCGCAGTTTCAAACAAGCTGAATGAATAAGCGGTAAACGGTGTTGGCACCCACGATTTGTGGTGAGTCATATGTGTCCAGCGAAACAGCCGGCGCAGATGCATCAGACGGTGCGTCCAGTAAAAATAGGTATCCTGGAAAATCAACAGCCCCACCACACACGCCGCCATATACCAGGCACTGTGCTCGGCAAAACCCTTGTATAGCGTAAAAATGCCGAAAGTCTTGCCAACGAAAATGCCGACGCCAACCAGCGAAAAGCACACCACGCTACGCAAGGACAGCACGATCTCCCGCAGATAGTCCTTGAGCTGTGCCCGACGATCGGCTTGTATCTTGCGCCGTTTCAGCAGGTTGCGGTGGAACAGCAACACAATCAGCGCCATGAATACGCTGGCGATCACATAACGGCCGCTATCCATGCTCAAGGTAAACGGCCACACCTTGCACAGCGCGGTATTCCACAACTCATCTTCGATTGGGCACAACATGTCTGATTCTCCTCGCGTATTCCAGTTTTCTTGTCCGCTATTCCGGCAACTGTTTTATTGATTCAGCGGCTTAGCGCGCTTGAGCGATGATCCGGCATCAGCAAAAATAAATCAATCGATTTAACTGGCGCCTCGCTTTAAGCCAAATGAATGGCTACACAACTGCCATGCTGCTGGTTGGCCTATGCGTGGTTGGCATCGCCTCACGCAAGCAACGTGCCTGAGCATGAGCAGCAGCCATGATGCGAAGCACGCCAGACTGTGCCATATTGGGTATCTATAGGTAGCCCCCAGGCAGAAGGGAGGCTTGCTGCATGTCAAGCTACCCGGCATGTGGCCATTATCGCGATCGTTCCCTCATGAGGCCCCCATGCTTGCTCCACCATTCCCCGGCTTACGGCTGATTGGCCTGCTTTTGGCCACTGCATTTGCCGTGCCGGCAATGGCGGAGGAAACGCCGAAGATATTGCGGGTGGTCA
>JAXMFR010000025.1:0-46324 GCA_046347685.1 Chitinivorax sp. | reverse complement strand
TTTACTTTGCCGGGTGTGATTGCGCCCTGCGGCATGAAACAGGTTGGCGTGAAACAACAGCACGTCGCCAGCACTCAAGGGCACAGCCTGGGCTTGCTGCAATAGCGGTATGTTGGCCGGATGCTCGGGCAGCAGAAACAAACGCTGATCAAAACGCTCGGCAGATATCGGCAACAGATGCGAGCCCGGCACCACCCACAAGCAGCCATTCTCGAGCGTTTCATCACCCAAGGCCAGCCAGGCGGAGATCAGCTCTGGCTGTTGATAACTCCAGTAGCGAATATCACGATGCCAACCGGTGGCGCTGCTGTACGCAGGCTGCTTGGTCATGATGCAATTGTGATGCGCTTGCACCAGCAGCACCGGATCGCCCAGCAATTGCCGCAGCGGTTGCGCCAGTGGCGCACCTGTTGCCCACTGCTGCAATATGGGGTGGCGCACGTAGGCCTGGCGCAAACGGCGCACCGTAAGCCCGCCCTCGGCTGCGCGTGATCTCGGTGATCCGGGGTAATCGACGTCGGCTTCATATTCGAGCGGTTGTTGCTGCATTCCCAGCCAAGCTGTAGTCAACTCCACAAGCTGATCGCGAAGATCTGCGCCCCCCAGCCCGGGCAACACCAGAAAACCATCGCGATGAAAAGCTTCGACTTGTTTGCTGCTCAGCACACGACTCTCTCTTCCGCGGGCATCGCGCCCGAAAACAAGCTACTCAACCACAGCCCCAAGTAAACGCCTGCTGTGCGCTCTGCCCTACCAGGCCAAGCCAGGCAGAACACAATTTCGACCGCATCCAACCAGGAACATTGCCCTTGAAGCAATTAACTGCGTTTACGTAAATACAGCGCATCATCAAATGTCATCACCCACTGCGGCCGATACACCACAAACATGGTCAGCGCCATGCCTGTAGAAAATGCTTCGGAAAACGCCAGCAGCAGATAAAACGGCAAATATTCCTCCAGCAAGACATCGCTTGAATAAGTGCCTGCCAGCCAGTGAAACGATCCGGCTGCAGCGCCGGTGGCCAGCATCGCCAATGCACCGCCAATAAAGGCATTGATGAAGATATAAACGAAATAATTGGGCGGCAGATAACGCTGGCACAGGCGCAGCAGCACATAGGTAGCCCCTACCGGAGTCCAAGCCATCAATAGCCAGTTGAGCGCCAGGTTCTGCCAATCGCCAATACCCAGCCAGGTCAGCGCCAGCAACACCAGCAACAAACCCAGCAACGCCAGATAAGGGCCAACCATCAAGGTCAGCGCCGTCGCCCCCAGCAAATGCAGATGCAGATTAGGCCTGACCCCGGCCTTGAGCAGCCAGACGGCGGCAACCACGATGCTGGCACCGAGCCAGGCGTTAATCTTGGAAGCCTCGTTCAGTGCAGCCCAAGGGGCACGCCTGATACAAAACACCAGCCCCACCAGCGCCAGCAGATAGATAAAGCCATAAACATCAGCGGCAAGCAGCTCACCGTGAAGATTCATCGCTGCGCCACACCTACCATAGACGCTCGACCACTTGCTGCAAGTGCGTCAAGCGGCCATGAAAGAAGTGGCTGCAGCCAGGAAACACCACCACCGGCAATGCCTGTGGCCGGGCCCAATCCAGCACATGCGCCAATGGAATCACCTCGTCCTCTTCGCCATGCACCACCAGCGTGTGAGCCGGCACGGCAGGCAAAGGGAAACGCCCTACGGCAGGGCCACAGAGAATGATTTTTTCCGCCTCGATTTGCTGGCATACCTGCGCCATCACGAAGGTGCCAAAAGAAAACCCGCCCAGCAACAGAGGCAAATCGCCATGCCGCGCACGCGCAAAGGCCAGCACCGCCAGCACGTCGTCCACCTCGCCAATACCGAGATCATGCACACCGGCACTGTTGCCCACGCCGCGCAGGTTGGGACAATACGCCACGTAGCCCTGACGGCTGGCGATCTTCGCCAGCATCTGCACCACCTTATTGGTGTTGGTGCCGCCCTGGGTTGGGTTGGGATGTGCGATCACGGCAATGCCGCGGGTCTCACCCACGGCCGGCAGCACAATCGTCTCCAGCCCGCCTTGCGGGCCGGTGATGATTTCCTGAGCGTGATGGTTAATCAAGCTTCAAACGCTCCACGATATGGCCATTGACGATATGTTCATCAATGATTTCATCAATATCGGCCTTGTCGATATAGGTGTACCAGACCCCTTCCGGATACACCACCAGCACCGGCCCGTCGTCGCAACGGTCAAGACAGCCGGCCTTGTTGATGCGGCACTGGCCTTTGCCCTTCAGCCCCAGCTGGCCGATCCGATCCTTGGCGTAGGTCTGCATTTCGGTAGCGCCACGATTGTTGCAGCAGGTTTCACCCTCGCCACGCTGATTGGTGCAGAAAAAAACGTGATGTTTGAAATACGGTTGAGACATATGGGCTCTCCAGTTGATGGCGGATTATAAAGCTGAAGCAGAAAATCATGCAGTTTCGACCAAATTATGGAGTAAGCCCCAAATTTCCCCGATACACATTCAGGCCAAATCAGCATTTGCGCCAGACAGAGCGTCAATTTAGAGCTTGCAAGCAAACAATGACAAACACATAATCAATTCATTCATAAAGCACTCTTGAGACTCAAAATGAAAAACAAAGAGCCCAGTTTCAATTTTCATCCGGCGACACGCGTACTCAGTGACGTCTACCTGGAGCAGCCCTTTGCAACACAATCTGGCAGCACCCTTCAAGCATTCATCGGTGGTGCTTTTAGCTATCTCACTGGCGGCGCTTCGTTGCCGCAAACAATTATCGGTCGCTATTGTTCGATAGGGAACGAAGTCGCTATTTTATCGCAACACCCAGCCAATGCTCTGACGACATCCTTGGCGGGGTACCAAGTGGTTTTCCCCCCTCCGTTTGATATACAGCCCGCGTTCAAATACCCACCAATAAAAACAACGAGAATAGGCAACGACGTTTGGATTGGCGCACGGGTACTGATCAAGACTGGAGTAAGAATTGGTGATGGTGCAATCATTGGTGCCGGCAGCGTGGTAACACGCGACGTCCCTCCTTTCGCTATTGTAGGCGGGACCCCTGCCAAACTGATTCGCATGCGTTTCAGCGATGAATTGATAGAGCGCATCCAAAAGGTGCAATGGTGGAAATACAATATATTGGGGCTGCCACAGGATCCGGAAAACCCTTCGATCCTTCTGGATGAAATCGAGGCACGCATCAATGATGGGCGATTGAAGCCTTATCCCCAAGAGCTCTACCACGTTCGAATCAAAGATCAACAATATTTTGTACAGGCCCTCAGCAAGGAACAACAGGCCGCGCTACTTGATTCAATTTATTCACCCGGCAATTAAGGGTTGTATCATGCGGCGTACTTGACCCGAGGATCGCCAAAGTATGACCGGACTCGCTCCGGGTGTTCTCGCAACATCTCCATATGCGCCTTGGTCGCGTCCTTGAGCTTATCCTTGGTTCGCACTTGTACCCGTGAACCCAAGGCATGCTTGAGATCGGCATTGAGGCGTTCATCAGGGTTGAGATCCGGGCTGTAGCTGGGAAGGTAAAACACTTCAATCTGTGCTGTACGCTCGGCCAGCCAGGCTTTGACTGGCTTGCTGTGGTGCACTCTCAGGTTGTCCAGAATCAGGAAAATTTTCTTTGGCGAATCTTTGATCAGGGCCTCCAGGAATTCGATCAATTTATCGCTATTGAAGGCATCGTCCACGATCATCCAGCGGGTCTTCCCCTGATTGGTGACCGTGGAAATCATCGATAACTTGTGGCGATGGCCGCCAACCGCATAGGCAACCGGGGTTTGCCCTTGTGGCTGGTAGCCACGGCCCCGCACGTCGGTATTGATGACGGCAGTTTCGTCCCCCCAGTGGATCTCGGCATCTTCTTCCTTGGCGCGCAGGGAAATAGCCGGATAGTGTTCATCAAGCCACTGCTTGACGGCCTCGGGACGCTGCTCGTAGGCGCGCGTAATCGGTTTTTGCGGCGTAAAGCCCCAGCGCTTGAGGTATTCGCCCATGGTGCGAATGGGAAGTTCGATGCCGAACTCTTGCTGTACCAGCAGCATGACCGCCGCTCGCGTCCACAGCGCAAAGGACAGCTTCAGTTGTTCCGGGCGGTGCTTGCAGATCTGCCGCTGAATGTGCAGTTCCTGCTCGGATGTCAGGCGGCGTTTCTCGCCCACAGCGCGCCCCGTAGGCTTGGGCTTCAGCGCGTTGACGCCCCCTGCGTCGGACGCCTTGACCGCGCTGCGAACCGTTCCCTCTGCCATACCCAGCATCCTGGCAATGTCCTTGAATGGCGTGCCTTTCCGGTGCAACCTCACCGCCTGCTTACGCCGCTCATGCTGTGCTTCCCGCGACAGCTTGCGTCCGTCTTCTTTATCCATGCGAGAAAGGTGGGGGCTGACCTTCAAAAATCAATACTTAGTTGCCGGGTGAATAATCACCATCATGCAACTGGACTTTGAAAACCCCATGTCATGCCAAGCGCTGCGTGCTGACGATAACAATATGAGCGGTATTGATTCACATCATGCAAACGTCTCAAGTGATCTGAGCGGCGGAGCATGTTAAAATTACAGCCTTTTTTGACGAACCGGCCCGAAAGAGTCTTCTCCATGTTCTCTGCAAAAAACACTATCGCCGCTACTGATGCCGAACTCTGGTCTGCCATGCAGCAGGAAACCCAGCGTCAGGAAGATCACATCGAACTGATCGCTTCGGAAAACTACACCAGCCCGGCTGTAATGGAAGCCCAGGGCTCGGTACTGACCAACAAATACGCTGAAGGCTATCCGGGCAAACGTTATTACGGCGGTTGCGAATACGTGGATATCGTCGAGCAGCTGGCAATTGATCGCCTGAAGGCACTGTTTGGCGCCGAATACGCCAACGTACAGCCACATTCCGGCTCGCAGGCCAATGCCGCGGTTTACCACGCAGTGCTGAAACCGGGCGACACGATTCTGGGCATGAGCCTGGCACACGGTGGTCACCTGACGCACGGTTCGCCGGTCAACTTCTCCGGCAAGCTGTTCAATGTCATCTCCTACGGTCTGACCGAAGCCGAAGAAATCGATTACGCCGAAGTTGAACGTCTGGCGAAAGAGCACAAGCCGAAAATGATCGTTGCCGGTGCATCGGCTTACGCACTGGTGATCGACTGGGCGCGTTTCCGCAAAATCGCTGACGAAGTGGGTGCCTACCTGTTCGTCGATATGGCGCACTACGCTGGCCTGGTGGCTGGCGGTGTTTACCCGAACCCGGTTCCGCATGCTCACTTTGTAACCACCACCACCCACAAGACCCTGCGCGGTCCGCGTGGTGGCGTGATCCTGGCCAAGGCCGAGTTCGAAAAAGTGCTGAACTCGTCGATCTTCCCGGGCAACCAGGGTGGCCCGCTGATGCACGTGATTGCCGCCAAGGCCGTAGCGTTCAAGGAAGCCGCCGAGCCGGCATTCAAGGAATACGCCGAGCAAGTGGTTGCCAACGCCCGCGTGATGGCCAAAGTGCTGCAAGAGCGCGGTCTGCGCATCGTTTCTGGCCGTACCGATTCGCACGTGTTCCTGGTCGATCTGCGCGCGAAGAAAATCACTGGTAAAGATGCCGAAGCGGTACTGGGTCGCGCCCACATCACCGTCAACAAAAACGCGATTCCGAACGACCCGGAGAAGCCGTTTGTGACTTCCGGTATCCGTATTGGTACCCCGGCAGTGACTTCGCGCGGTTTCACCGAGCTGGAAGTGGAAAAGCTGGCCAACCTGATCGCCGACGTGCTGGATGCACCGGCTGACGACGCAGTGATCGCCCGCGTAGCCAAAGAAGCACAGGCACTGTGCGCCAAGCTGCCGGTTTACGGTGCCTGAGCACTGAATTGCCGATAGCAGCAAACAAGGGAGGCGTGGCCTCCCTTTTTCTTTGGCGAACGCTATGCTTGCTAGCCCTGCTGGCGCTGGGCGGCTGTAGCAATCTGCCGTATTTTGCCCAGGCTGCTGCCGGGCAGATTGAGCTTGGGCGCAAAGCCCGCCCTGTCGCCGACGTGATCAGCGCACCCGACACCCCGCCGGCACTGGCCGAAAGGCTGCGCTGGGCCTGGCAAATGCGCGATTTCGCCAGTAACGAATT
Source organism: Chitinivorax sp. (assembly GCA_046347685.1). Lineage (GTDB taxonomy): Bacteria > Pseudomonadota > Gammaproteobacteria > Burkholderiales > SCOH01 > CALMFQ01. The sequence goes on along the minus strand of JAXMFR010000025.1, from coordinate 40,188 downwards.
GCATCTGCCCGACAACAACAGTTATCGCCAATACGCCGACTTGCAACGCAGTTACGTCGTCTGGAACGTGGTTGCCACACCGGAATTCGCCTTTACGCCGACGACGCAGTGTTTTCCGCTGGCCGGTTGCCTGCCCTATCAGGGCTTCTTTGACAAACAGATGGCTGAACAACACGCGCAGCAGTTGCGCCAGCACGGGCACGATATCTGGCTGTATGGTGTCAGCGCCTATTCAACGCTGGGCTGGCTTGATGATCCTTTACTGGATACATTCACCCGCTATGGCGAAATCAGTATGGCGCGCCTGATGTTTCATGAATTGGCGCATCAGCAGATTTATGTCAAAGACGACAGCGCATTTAACGAGGCGTTTGCCACTGCGGTGGAGCTCGAAGGTACGCAGCGCTGGATCAAGCGCCACGGCAGCCCGCAGCAGGCGCAACAATTGCAGCAAGGCGAACACAGCCGCGAGGTGTTACAGCAACTACTCGGTCAGGCGCGACGTGAACTGGAAGCCATCTACGCCCAACCTCTGACTCAGGATGAGAAACGCCAGGCCAAGCAAGCCTATTTGCAGAGATTGGCGGACAACTACCGGCAAACCAAACAACAACAAAGCCTGACTGGCGTTTACGACCATTGGTTTCAACCTCTGCCGAACAATGCCTATTTCGCCTCACTGGCGACTTATCATCGTCTGGTTCCGGCGTTCCGGCAGTTGCTGCGGCAATGCCGGCAAGACTGGCCATGCCTCTACCAACAGGTGCGCCAGCTGGCCGCTCGCCCCAAACCAGAGCGCGATCGGCTACTCGCTCAATTGATGGATTCCGGCAAAACCCCATAGGCCGTTATATCATACAGCTCAGTTCCCACATTCGATTGCCGCAAATCCAATGAAATGCCCATTCTGTAATGCCAGCGACACCCAGGTTATCGACTCCCGCGTCAGTGATGAAGGCGATGTGGTTCGCCGCCGGCGCAAATGCTCGCAATGCCAGAAACGCTTCACCACATATGAAACTATCGAGCTGCGCATGCCTCAGGTGGTGAAACAGAATGGCCAGCGCACCGAATTCGACCGCGAAAAACTGCGCGTCAGTTTCATGCGCGCGCTGCACAAACGCCCGGTCCCCACCACCCTGGTTGACGAGGCGATTGATCGCATCACGCAAAAAGTGCTGAGCCTGGGAGAACGTGAAGTAGCCTCACGCCAGGTGGGCGAAATGGTGATGGCCGAGCTGTACAAACTCGATAAAGTTGGTTACATCCGCTTTGCATCGGTATATCGCAGCTTTGAAGATGTGGACGATTTTCGCGACGCAATCAAGGAAGTGCAGTCACCTACGAAGTAGACCGGCATTTATCCTGCAAGCCGCGCCAGACCTGCTATTTTTAAGGTATCAATGATTTTTTGATACCTTAATTTTCGGTACATTCCCTGATGTCGGATAACGATAACCGTCAGTACGTCTCCATTGATCAGCTGTGCATCGGCTTGTTTGTCCATCTCGATCTGACCTGGATGGAGCACCCGTTCACCTTCAGCAGCTTCAAGATCAAGAGCCAGGATCAGATCGACACCATCCGTGGACTGGGCCTGAGCAAAGTCCGCTTTGATCCGAGCAAAAGCGACGTCAAGCCGCTGGTTCAGCCTGCAGGTGGCACCGCGGCACCAACCGTTCCAGCACAGCCAAAGCAGATTTCCGAGGAAGAAAAGGCCGCACTTGCAGCCAAGCGTAGCCGCATCGAAAAACTCGAAAAGCAACGCGCGGCGATTGCCGAATGCGAGAAGAAATTCCACGGCGCCGCCACCGCAGTCAAGAACATCACCAAAAACCTGTTTTCAAAGCCGCAGGAATCGCTACGCGAAGCCAGTGAACTGGTCGGGCAGATGGTGGATTCGATGCTGACCGACAAGGACATCGCCATTCACCTGATGAACGACAAGGTGGCCGGCGAAGAAGTCTATTTCCACTCGCTCAACGTAGCGGTGCTGGCGATGATTCTCGGCAAGGAGCTGGGCTTGCCGGCCGACGATATCCGCACCCTCGGAGTCGGCTCGATGTTCCACGATATCGGCAAGGTGGAGATTCCGGAAAAAATCCTGCTCAAGACCGACCCCCTGACCCGTGCCGAAATTGATTTCATGCGCCAGCACGTTGCCTATGGCATGGATATCGGCAAAAAGGTCGGGCTGGCACCGGGCGTGCTGGCAATCATTGCCCAGCATCACGAATACATGGACGGCAGCGGCTATCCGCGCGGCACGGCGGGCGACAAGATTTACCAGCTGTCACGCATCATTACCATCGTCAATGACTACGACAATCAGTGCAATCAGACCAATCCGGCCAATTCCATGACGCCGCATGAAGCGTTATCGCAAATGTTCTCACAGCACCGGGCCCGTTACGATCCGGCTGCGCTGAAACTGTTTGTACGAACGCTCGGTGTTTATCCACCCGGCACCATTGTCAAATTATCCAATGAAGTCATCGGCATGGTCACTTCGGTCAATTCCAGCAAACCACTCAAGCCTTCGGTGCTGATCTATGACCCCGAGATTCCGAAGCACGAAGCGGTGATTCTTGATCTGGAAACCGAGCCGGATATCAACGTCAGCAAAAGTATCAAACCAGGGCAACTGCCAAGGCAGATTCACGATTACCTGAATCCACGCAAACGCATGACCTACTTCTTCGACCCGTCTCAGCAGGGCGGCAAATGAGCCTGCAAGCCGCTGACAACGCCGCCATGCTGCGGGCAATGCTGAACCAGAGCCACGACTTGTTGCTGCTGGTGGATCCCGCTTCGCAACAGATCGTCGAAGCCAACGCCACCGCCGAAAACAGCCTGCTGTTCCGCCGCGAACAATTACTGGGCATGCGCATCACCGATCTGGCGACGTCGATGCAGGACATGTTCTTCTGGGATGAAATCAGTAGCGGTCAGATCACCGAGATCAGCGCCATGGCCAGCGAGTGGCAACGCCAGGATGGCGCCATGTTGCCAATCGAAATGTCGATCCGCATGCAGCAGGATAAGGAACGGACGCTCGCCATCGTCGTTGCCAAGGACGCATCCTCACACAAGGCGGTGGAAGACGAGCTGGCGAAAATGACCTCGGCGCTGCGTGCCACGCTGGAAGCAACCGCAGACGGCATTCTGGTAACCGATCTGCGCGGTAACATCAGCAACATCAATCATCGGTTTGCACGGATCTGGCAACTGGCTGAAGAACTGCTTAATCAGCACGATGATCAGCAGATTTTTGCCTTCATCGAATCCCAATTGCAGCAGCCGGAAAGTTACCACCAGCGGCTCGACGAATTGTTTGCCACCCCCACCGCTGACGGCTTTGATACCTTGACCCTCACCGACGGGCGCGTCATCGAGCGTTATACCAAGCCACAATATCTGGGTGCGGATGTGATCGGCAAGGTATTTAGCTTCAGCGATGTCACCGCGCGCGTCAAAGCAGAACAGGATCTGCTGGCAGCAAAAAATCAGGCTGAGCAGGCCAACCGCGCCAAGTCCGAATTCCTGTCGCAAATGAGCCATGAGCTGCGCACGCCACTGAACGCCATTCTCGGCTTTGCGCAGATACTGCAGGAAGAACTGTCGGACGAACATCGTGAGTTCACTGATCATATCCTCAAGGCCGGCTGGCATCTGCTGGGTCTGATTAATGAAGTGCTGGATCTGGCCAAGATCGAGGCGGGTCGCCTCAATGTCAACATCGAGAATTTCGACATCCTTGGAGTGGTACGCGAAACACTGTCTCTGGCAGCACCGATTGCCAGCAAATACGGGATCAACGTCAGCGATAAAACCGGCACGGCCCCAACCAGCACCATTCGGGCAGACAGCACGCGCGTCAAGCAGATGGTGTTGAACCTGGTTTCCAATGCCATCAAATACAACCGGCCCAACGGTCAGGTCACGCTAACGATCGAATACCCGACGACGAAAATGTTGCGGCTGGTCGTAACCGATACCGGCATTGGCATGAGCGAGGCAGACTTGGCGAACTTGTTCCAGCCATTCAGCCGTGTTGGCAACAAGCAGAACGAAGTGGAAGGCACGGGCATTGGCCTGGCATTTACGCAAAAACTTGCCGGGCTGATGCAGGGTGATATTGGCGTCAGCAGCGTTGAAGGTGTGGGCAGCAGTTTCTGGCTCGATCTGCCGCTGGCGGAAACTGCACCCAAGCCAGCTATTGCAGCAGCCGCAGCTGAATCTGCCGAAAGCAGCCTGCCTGCAGGCAAAAGCTATACCGTCCTGTATATCGAGGATGACCCGATGAGTACCTACCTGATGCGCAGCATATTCAAGACGCTGCCAGGCACCACCCTGCTCACGGCACCAACCCCGGCACAGGGACTGGAACTGGCACAGGCACACAATCCGGACCTGATTATCAGCGACATTAACCTGCCGGGCATGACGGGCCTGGAACTACGTCAGCAACTGGCAGCCCACCCCTGCACCGCCCAGACTCCGGTTTTCGCGCTGAGCGCCAATGCCATGCCCGAAGACATCAACCAGGGTTTGCGCGCCGGTTTTCAGCGCTACCTGACCAAGCCGTTGAATATTCGTGAATTAACCGCTGCCATGCGCGAAGTGCTTGAAGGCGACACCGCTTAGCACCACAGATCAGCTGATCAATAGCTTGCCCAGGTAGCACACCAGCAAGGTATACACGGCAGCCGCCAGGTCATCGAGCATGATACCGAGACCGCCGCCAACTTTTTGATCCAGCTGTCGTATCGGTACCGGTTTCCAGATATCAAACAAGCGAAACAAGGCGACACCGATAATCGTCCAGATAACCCCGTCAGCGCTCCAGGACAACTCTATCGGCAATGCAGCCAGCACCAGCCACACTGCCACCATTTCATCCCAGACAATCGCAGGGTGATCGTCGACCCCCAATGCCTGTGTGGTGCGCTGGCACAGCCAGACGCCAAGGGCAAACAAGGGAATACACAGCATGAAGATCAGCTGTGCCGGCAATTTCCAGTAAAGCAACAGATACAGTGGCACAGCCGCTAACGAACCAGCGGTGCCGGGCGCCTTTGGGCTAAGCCCGGAACCCAGGCCCAGCGACAGAAAATGCACCGGGCTGGAAAACAGAAAGCGGCGATCGGGGATACGTGGCGCCGAGCGGGATGCGGAATCAGCCAAAATGATCAAATCCTTTGAAAACATGAGACAACGGCTGGCCATCAGCCTGCAGCACACGCACGCCGGAACCGGGAACAATCCGGCCGATACGCGTCAGCGCCAACCCCAATTGCTGCGATAGCCTGACCAGCGCATCAGCGTGTACCGGCGCTGCGGTAAAACACAATTCATAATCATCGCCACCGGCCAGTATCAGTTGCAGCGCCAGATCAGGGTCAAGCGAGCACATAAGCGGCGTCAAAGGCAACGCCGACAAGACGATCTCGGCGGCGCAGGCAGAGGCGGCGCAAATGTGCCCCAGATCGGCAACCAGGCCATCGGAGACATCGATGGCGCAGCGGCTGTATGGCGCCAGCGCCAGCCCCAATGACACTCTGGGTTGGGGCGCCTGCAGGCGCGGCAATAGCGCCTCGACATCCGCAGCCGGCAGCGTCACTTGCTGCTGCAAATGGCGCAAGGCCAGCGCGGCCTCACCGACCTGTCCGCTGATCCAGATATCGTCCCCCGGCAGCGCCTGATCGCGGCGCAATGCCTGCTCCGGCGACACTTCACCAATAATCTGCAGCGACAGATTCAAAGGCCCGCGAGTCGTATCGCCGCCAACTAGCGAAACCTCGTGGGCATCGGCTAAACTGAACAGGCCGGCACTGAAGCGCGCCAGCCAATCCTTGTCCACGGCAGGCAGCGCCAGCGACAACAAGAACCAGCGGGGCCGGGCGCCCATTGCCGCCATATCCGAAAGATTGACTGCCAGCGCTTTGTGGCCCAACCAGTAGGGATCGGTGTCGGCAAAAAAATGTCGGTCACACACCAGCATATCGCTGGAAACCGCCAAAGCCTTGCCCGGCGTAGGCAACAACAAGGCAGCATCGTCCCCCACCCCGAGCAGCGCATTGCTGGCGGGGCGTTGGAAATATTGCCGGATCAACTCGAATTCATTCATGGCGGCGCAAGTATATGCGAAAAATAGTGTTTCTTTCTGTCCTTCTGCTGCTAACTGGCACACCGGATGCCATTGCCAGCCAACCGGAAATTGCCAGTGGCCGCAGCGACAAACCGGTGGTGCAGGCAGAAAAATTTCTGGCCGTTACCGCGCATCCGCAGGCCACCGCCGCTGCACACCAGATATTAAAACAGGGTGGAACTGCAGTTGATGCGGCGATCGCCGCACAGATGGTGCTGACACTGGTAGAACCACAATCATCAGGCATTGGCGGCGGCGGCTTCATGTTGCACTATTCAGCACGCAAAGCGCGTCTGCAAGCCTTTGACGGCCGCGAAACTGCCCCCGCCAGCGCCTTGCCCAGTTTATTTCTGGACGAAAACGACATGCCGTTGTCGGTTGAACAGGCTAGCGGCGATCCCCGCTCTATCGGTGTGCCAGGTTTGCTGCCCATGCTCGGCATGGCACACTGGCAACATGGGCGCCTGCCCTGGGCCAGCCTGATCCAACCAGCAATCGAACTGGCAGACAATGGATTCGTCATCTCACCGCGCCTGCATCGACTGATCAGCAAGGATAAGTTGATATGTAAACGCAGCAGCACCCGCGCTTATTTTTGTGATGAGAATGGTCAGGCAAAACAAGCCGGCAGCCTGCTGCAAAACCCCTTACTGGCGGGCAGCTTAAGGCAAATAGCGACTCAGGGGCCAGGAGCATTGCAGACTGGCCCACTGGCAGATGCGCTGATCGATGCGCTGCAAAAAGCGGCGGCAGGCAACGGCAGCTTGAGCCGGGATGATCTGCAGAACTACCGGCCACTGGAACGCACAGCGCTGTGCCGCCCCTACCGCCAGTATCGGATCTGCGGCATGCCGCCCCCCAGCTCAGGAGGGGTGGCAATATTGCAGATGCTGAACATCCTGCAACAAAAGGATATCGGCAAATATGCGCCGGATTCGATTGATGCCATCCACCTGTTCAGCGAAGCCGGCCGGCTGGCATTTGCCGACCGGGACCGGTATATCGCAGATCCGGATACAACTGTGGCGCCGCTAGACGGGCTGCTGGACAACGCTTATCTGGCACAGCGTGCAGCACTGATCAAGACAGATACCTCAATGGGCACCGCCCTGCCCGGCTCGCCAGTTGCCGCCCCCAGCAACGGCAAGGACGTTGTCAGCGAAGAACGCCCTTCAACCAGCCATCTGACGATCGTTGATCGTTACGGCAATATTGTTGCACTTACCAGCTCTATTGCCGACGCATTCGGTAGCCGCCTGATGGTGCGCGGCTTTCTGCTCAACAGCCAGCTGGCCGATTTTTCCTTCCAGCCGTTTATGGACGGACAACCGGTGGCAAATCGGGTAGGTGCCGGCAAACGCCCGCGTAGCGCCATGTCACCCATCATGGTGTTGGATCGCCAGCAAAAACCAGTGTTGGTATTAGGCTCGGCCGGGGGGCCCAACATCATCAACCACGTGGCCCAGGCCCTGGTTGAGGTGCTGGAATGGCAACAACCACTACAAAATGCTGTTGAGCAGTATCACTACGGCAGCCGCAATGGCCCAACTGAACTGGAATACGGAAAAGACTGGTCGAAGGTGTTGAGCGGCCTGCAGGATCGTGGCCACCAGATAGAAACCCGTGACATCACCAGCGGCCTGCACGGCATTCAGCGCAATGGAAAATACTGGCGCAGCGCTACTGACCCGCGACGCGAGGGCGTGGCCAGCGGCGAATGATCAGGTTTGCGGTAAGTGCAAAGCCAAACGCTGTGTATTGGTTTCCACCCGATGCGCGGCGCGCAAACACGCGGGGCAGAACGGGGGCTCAAACCTCGCAACAACTCCCCCCAAAAGGGCAAGCAAGCTTTCTGAGGCCTGGTTGACGAGGCAGACCTGCGGCCAGCAAGCTATCGCTTATTTGCGGGTCGGTTTCGCAGTGTTTGCCGCCAGCAACTCATCCCGAACCAGTGCACATTCACCGTCGAACTGCTGTTTTAGTGAGGCACGCTTGGCATCCATTTTTTCCTTCTCCCAGGGCTTGAAGCCAATTTGTTCACGCTTGTTGATCAGCGCGATCTGGTCGAGGAATTTCTGGCAATGGCGTTTCTGCAACTCGCGGTTCTTGGCCGGATCGTAGGCATAATTTTCTGCCAATGCGGCAGGCGCCAAAACCGCGCACAAGGCAGCAATACAGACACTACGTTTCATCGGTGTCATCCTTCTATACAAGAGCAATTCGTTGGCAATGTTGCTGAGCATCCTGCCAGATACGCTGCAGGCCGGTAAACTGCCGCCATTGTCGCTGCGGTAGTGCGCGCAACGGCCATAATCCGATCAGACTGTTGCACACGCCCACTTCATCGGCTGCCAGCAGCTGTTCGACACTCACGTCACCGATCTCTACCTGCCACCCCAGGCGAGCGGCACTCTGCAGTATCCGCTCACGGGTTACGCCAGCAACACCGCATTGTGCCAGCGCGGGTGTCAGCAGCACAGTTCCAGTCAGCAACAGCAGGTTACTCATGGTGCCTTCGATTACCCGGCCTTGCTGATCCAGCAATAAACCTTCGCGAATCTGCGGGTCCTGCCACTCGTTGCGAGCCAGCACATTTTCCAGGCGATTAAGGTGTTTGATCCCAGCCAGCAGCGGCTGCGCAGACAAGCGCAAATCACACCAGCGAGCGGCAATGCCCTGTTGCAACAATGCAGAGTCGTAAACCGGCAACGGGCCCGCGATGACCAACCAAGAGCACTGCTGCGGCTGTGGATACAGGTAACCACGCAAACCACACCCCCGGGTCACCATCAGTTTCAATGAGGCATCACGCAATTCACCCACGGCCAAGCGGATCGCATCCAGCCACATTTCGGGTTCAGGGCATTCCAGAGACAAAGCCCGGCAGTCTCCGGCCAGCCTGGCCCACTGCTGCGGCCAGGCTTCCAACAAGCCATCACGCAAAGCAAGGGTGCGAAACACGCCATCGCCATAAGCCAGGCCACGATCCCGGGCATCCACTGCGGTGGCTGGCACGCCATTCATCACAATCATGTCGGCAAACCCAGCGCCCGCAAAAGACCGCGCGCCTTGGCACGGGTTTCCTGCAATTCACGCTCCGGATCGGAGTCAGCGACAATCCCTGCACCAGCACGAAAACGTAGCGTCTGACCATCCTGCATGAAGCTGCGAATCAGGATATTGCTATCGAGACTGCCATCGTGATTCAGGTAGCCGATGCTGCCGGTATAGGCACGCCGCGGCGAGCTTTCCAGTTCCGCGATGATCTGCATGGTGCGCACCTTGGGGCAACCGGTGATGGTGCCACCGGGAAACATCGCCCGCAATGCAGCCACCGGGCCGACATCTGCACGCACCATACCGGAGACTGTCGATTCGATGTGATGCACATAGGTATAACTGGCAACGGCCATTAGCTCTTCAACCTTGACACTACCCGGGCGGCAGATCCGGCCCAGATCATTGCGCTCCAGATCAATCAACATCACATGCTCGGCCCGCTCCTTGAGGCTGGCGGCCAGACGTGCCTTCAGCTGCGCATCCTCGGCCGGATCGGGAGAACGCGGATGCGTGCCGGCAATCGGGCGAGTTGACGCTTTACCGTCACGCAACGCCAGCAGGCGCTCCGGAGAAGAACTGATAATCTGCCAGCGCCCCATATCCAGCAGACCGGCAAACGGCGCCGGGTTGGCGCGGCGCAGGCTGGCGTAGATCTGATCACTGCTGCAGCCCTCGCCCAGACGCACCTCCCAGGCGCGTGACAAATTCACCTGAAATACATCGCCTTCGTAGATATAACGCTTGATGGCGTTAACACCGTCCAGAAACTGGCGGGGATCGTCTTCCTCGGCAGTTTCGATCGTTGGCGGGGCAAAGCTTGGGGCGGGACAGGGCATATCCAGCAGTTGCTGCAGCTTGACCAGGGCAGAGTCATCTTCGGCCACCAGCCAGGCCTGCTGGGTGTTCCGTTCTACCAGCACCGCTGCTGGCGCCCGGCCAAGCGCTGCAACCGGAAAATCATCCTGATGCGCAGCAATCGCAACCGTTGGCTCAAGCGAATGCAGCAGTTCATAACCAAGATAAAAGAACCAGCCACCACGAAATGGCAAACGCCGTTCGGCATCGGATAGCGCAACCGGCAACAACGAGGCTTCCGCTGCTGCAAACGCCTGCCAGAAAGCCTGTGCTTCGGCCAGCGGCCACGTGTTCAGCTGCGCCTCGCTCCAGAAAAGGATATCCCAGCCGCTATCAGCGGCAGATTGCAGCAATAGTGGAAACTGTTTCGGCCACGCTGCACGCAATGCAGCAAGATCAGGCAAAGAGGCAAGGCTAAGGGCAGGCATGGTGCACAAACAAGGCTATGGCGAGCCTATCGCAATAGGCCCAGATTGTTGCAGTTGTGTCGTTGATCGGCTCAAATGGCTTAATCCGGCTCAAGCTTGCACCTCTGCGACAGATATCGCCCTCTAGGATAGGCAGGCACAAGCGGGCCGCAGCCCGCCCGGCTTTACTGGAATCGCTTGAAGATCAATGTGCCATTGGTGCCGCCAAAACCAAACGAGTTGGACATGGCGTACTCAATTTTGCCATCGCGGGCAGTATTCGGAACATAGTCCAGATCACAGGCCGGATCCTGTTCCTGCATATTGATGGTGGGCGGCAGAATCTGGTTTTTGACAGCCAGCACCGAATAAACGGCCTCGACCCCACCCGCAGCGCCCAACAAATGACCTGTCATCGACTTGGTCGAACTCACCGCCAACTTCTTCGCATGCTCGCCAAAGCAGCGTTTTACAGCAACGGTTTCGGCGATGTCACCCAGCGGCGTGGAAGTGCCATGGGCGTTGATGTAGTCGATCTGATCGGCGTTAATGCGACCGTTGCGCAGTGCGTTGCTCATGCACAATGCGGCACCCGAACCGTCTTCGCACGGAGCAGTCATGTGGTGGGCATCGGCACTCATGCCAAAACCGGCCAGCTCGGCATAAATCGTAGCACCGCGTTTTTTGGCGTGCTCGTATTCTTCCAGCACCAGCACGCCGGCGCCCTCGCCCAGCACAAAACCATCGCGACCTGCATCCCACGGGCGACTGGCCGCAGCGGGATCGTCGTTACGGGTACTGAGCGCACGTGCAGCGGCAAAACCACCCATTGCCAAAGCGCATACCGTGGACTCACTGCCACCGGCGATCATCACGTCGACGTCACCATATTCGATCAGCCGCCCAGCTTCGCCGATACAGTGCGCAGCAGTGGTACAAGCACTCACCAACGCATAGTTGGGGCCGCGATAGCCATACATGATGGAAATCTGGCCAGCAATCATATTGATGATCGAACCGGGAATGAAAAACGGCGAAATCTTTTTCGGGCCACTGGCAAGAATCGTCGAGTAGGTGTCCTCGATCATTGGCAAACCGCCAATGCCAGAGCCAATCATGACGCCGACTCTGTCTTTGTCCAGAGCCGAATCTTCCAGTCCGGCATCGCGAATTGCCTGCATACCGGCAGCCACACCGAAATGGATGAAGGTATCCAGACGGCGCGCTTCTTTCGGATTGAAATATGCGGCAACATCGAAATCCCTGACCTCTCCGGCTATCTGCGAAGGGTACTGACTGACGTCGAATTTGCTCACTCGGGTTATGCCGGATTTGCCGGCAACGATATTGGCCCAGCCATCAGCAACCGTATTGCCAACCGGTGCGAGATGCCCAAGGCCAGTGACGACTACTCTGCGTCTGGACAAGGTCGTTTCACCTATTTCGGGATCAAAACGGGGAGATTCCGCGCCGGCGGGCAGTCAGGCCCGCGCGCCGGCCAGCGGATTAGTTGGAGTTAGCGGTGATGTAATCAATCGCTTGTTGAACATTGGTGATTTTTTCGGCTTCTTCATCCGGAATTTCCAGATTGAATTCTTCTTCCAGTGCCATAACCAGTTCAACTGTATCCAGCGAATCAGCACCCAAATCATCGACGAACGAGGAATCGTTCTTCACTTCTGCCTCGTTTACACCCAGTTGTTCAGCGACGATTTTTTTTACACGCTGTTCGATGTTTTCCATTTCCTAACCCATGCCTTTCATAAGGATTTTTCAAAAAAGCCACGGCATTGTACCAAAATCGGTTTCAACGTGGCGTGTGGTGATACTTGCCGCCCCTTTCCAGGGTCAGCCCATATACATGCCGCCATTGACGTGCAGCGTCTGCCCCGTCAGATAAGCGGCCCGGTCGCTGGCCAGAAATGCCACGGCATCGGCGATGTGTTGTGGTTCGCCAAGCTTGCCCAGCGGAATCTGCGCCAACAGCTGCTGCTTGTATTCTTCCGCCAGACCCTTGGTCATGTCGGTATCGATAAACCCCGGTGCGACGCAGTTAACCGTGACATTACGGCTGCCTACCTCACGCGCCAGCGATTTGGTAAAGCCCATGATCCCTGCTTTAGCGGCCGCATAATTGGCTTGCCCGGCGCTGCCCATGGCCCCGACCACCGAAGCAATGCTGATGATGCGCCCCCAGCGCCCTTTCATCATGCCGCGCAACACAGCCTTGGACAAACGGAACACCGGCTTCAGGTTGGTATCCATGATGGCATCCCAATCTTCGTCTTTCATACGCATCAGCAACTGATCACGCGTGATACCGGCATTGTTGACCAGAATATGGATATCGCCAAATTCTGTGGCTATCTGCGTCAGCACTGCGTCCAGTTGCGCGGCATCGGTCACATTCAACATCAGCCCCTTGCCTTGCGCTCCGGCGTCCGCCAGATACTGGCTGATTGCCGCAGCGCCCGCATCGCTGGTTGCTGTTCCTAAAACCGTTGCCCCCTGTCGGGCCAGCTCCAGCGCAATCGCCTGGCCGATACCGCGAGAGGCACCGGTTACCAGCGCCACTTTGCCTTGCAGACTCATGCCATAGCTCCCTTCAGCTCATCACGCAGCTGCGTCAATGCAGCCATATCCACCAGTGCCGGGCTGCGTACATCGCTACTGATACGTTTGCCCAAACCGGCCAATACCTTGCCCGGGCCACATTCCGCGACAATCTGAATTCCTGTGGCAGCCATCTGCTGCACGGTCTCCACCCAGCGCACCGGGCTATACAGTTGCCGCACCAAAGCATCGCGAATCTGCTCTGGGTCGTTATAGCTGTTAACGTCGGCATTATGCAGCACCGGAATCTGCGGAGCCCGGATCGATACTTGCTGCAGGCGCTGCTGCAATTGCTCTGCGGCGGGCTGCATCAGCGCACAGTGCGATGGCACACTGACCGGCAGCAACAAGGCGCGCTTCGCCCCTTTCGCCTTGCAAGCCTCTATGCCACGCTCCACTGCTGCACGATGCCCGGCAATCACCACCTGGCCGGGCGAATTGAAATTCACCGGCGACAATACCTGTCCCTGCGCGGCCTCGGCGCAAGCCTGCTGTAGCGGCTCACCATCCAGCCCAAGAATGGCTGCCATTGCCCCCTCGCCCGCAGCCACCGCATTCTGCATGGCTTCGGCACGAAACCGAACCAGTGCCACGGCATCGGAAAAAGCCAGCGAGTCCGCAGCAACCAAGGCACTGTATTCACCCAGGCTGTGGCCGGCCAGCAACGCCGGCACCGGGCCACCCAATGCCTGCCAGACACGATAAGTGGCAACACCGGCAGCCAGCATCAGCGGTTGGGTGTTGACGGTCTGGTTCAACACGTCTTCCGGGCCATCCAGCAACATCTGCCACAAATCAAAACCGAGCACCGATGAAGCCTCGGCAAAGGTCGCCTTTACCTCGGCAGAATCAGGAAAACCCGCCATCATGTTCAGCGACTGCGAACCCTGACCAGGAAAAACAAAAGCAAAAGAAGTTGTCATGTTGGCTTAATCGAAATGGCGCGAAATTGTCGCAAACAAATATGAAATTCTTGTTTCGCTGTTAATAGTAGCTAGCGAATTCGGCAGTAATGTAGCCCAAACATTCACATCAGGCCACCCGGAAACACCCTTATCTTCGGTAAACAAATGTTTTCCGAAAAAAATACAACACTTTTTATACCCAGCGCAGCAATACCGAACCCCAGGCAAAGCCGCCGCCTATCCCCTCCAGCATCAAGATATCACCTGGCTGCACACGCCCGTCACGCACGGCAGTATCCAGCGCCAATGGAATCGATGCCGCCGAGGTGTTGCCGTGCTGTGCCAGCGTCACCACCACCCGCTCCATTGGCAGGCCGAGCTTGCGGGCAGTCATCTCGATAATGCGCAAATTGGCCTGATGCGGCACCAGCCAATCGATATCACTTTTTGCCAAGCCATGCTTCTTCAGCACTGCCTCGGCGGCCTCGGCCAAAGCGGTAGTCGCAAATTTAAAGACCGCCTGACCGTCCATATACAAATAGGGATTGCCAAGAATCGCGCCACGCTCGATTCGTGCGGGCACATTCAACAGATGCCGCGAGCGCCCATCGGCATGCAGATCGGCACCAATGATTCCCGGCACCACATCCTGCCGCAATACCACCGCGCCAGCGCCATCGCCAAACAAGACGCAGGTACCCCGATCGTTCCAGTCGAGCAGGCGCGAAAACACCTCAGCCCCCACCACTAGCGCAGTGCGCGCCATGCCGCTGCGAATGAATTGATCGGCGGTCGCCAGGGCGTAAACAAAGCCGGCACATACCGCCTGGACGTCAAACGCTGCGCAACCATGAATCCCCAGCTTATCCTGCAGGATGCAGGCCGTGCTGGGAAACACCATATCCGGGGAAGTTGTGGCGACAATGATCAAATCCAGCTCTTCGGCAGCCACACCCGCCGCTTGCAGCGCCGCCCGACTGGCCTGCAAGGCAAGATCACTGGAGTTCTCACCGTCGGCAGCAATGTGGCGCTGCTTGATGCCGGTACGAGTGGTAATCCAGTCATCGCTGGTATCAACCTGCTGCGCCAATTCATCGTTCGTCAACACACGTTCGGGAAGATAACTGCCGGTTCCGATGATTCGCGCATACATAGCTAACTCTCCTCGCCGGCCGCAGCGGGAGTCCGCAACGACAAACCGTGTTCAATCCGCTGCAGCACGCGGTTTTTCACCTCGCTTACAGCCTGCTCAATGGCATATTGAAATGCCAGTTGATCGGCACCGCCATGGCTTTTTACGACGATGCCGCGCAAGCCCAGCAAACTTGCACCGTTATAGCGGCGCGAATCCACCCGTTCGCGAAAACGTTGCAACACCGGATATGCGAGCAACGCCGCCAATTTGGTCAGCCAGTTACGCTTGAATTCCTCCCGCAACAGGGTTGCAATCATCGACGCCAGGCCTTCCGAGGTCTTTAGCGCGATGTTGCCGATAAAGCCATCGCAGACGACCACATCCACGGTACCTTTATAGATATCATTACCCTCGACATTGCCATGAAAACGCAGGCCGGCATTGCGCAACAGGTCGCCAGCCTGTTTGACAACCTCATTGCCCTTGATCTCTTCCGAGCCAATATTGAGCAGGCCAACCGATGGACGTTCTTTCTGGCGCACAGCGGCAAACAGCATGGCGCCCATGATGCCGAACTGCACCAGTTGCTCTGGCGTACAGTCAACATTGGCGCCAAGATCCAGCACACAGGTGGTACCACCCGTGACATTCGGCAACATTTTGGCGATCGCCGGGCGCTCTATGCCGGGCAGGGTTTTCAGCACAAAACGCGAAATCGCCATCAGCGCGCCGGTATTCCCGGCTGAGACACAGGCATGGGCTTCGCCGCTTTTGACCAGATTGGCGGCAACGCGCATGGAAGAATCTTTTTTGTTCTTCAATGCCAGGGCCGGAGACTCATCCATCGTCACCACCTCTGAGGCAGCGTGCACCCTCAATCGGGGACCCACTTCCGCATTGCGGGTGCGCAATTCGGCATGGATCACATCCGGCAGGCCGACCAGAATCAGGTTTATATCAGGATTGTTTCGCAGAAACTTGAGCGCAGCGGGAACGGTGACATGACTGCCATGATCGCCCCCCATTACATCGATTGCTACAGTGATGTCCATTGTGTCGAACACGTGACGGTGGTGGGCAATTGTGGCAGCGAAGACAGTTTGATGGCAACAAAAAAGCCCTGAATAAATTATTCAGGGCTTTTTTGTTGCAGCGAAAAGACGCTTATTCGCCTTTGGTGCGGATCACTTTTTTGCCACGGTAGAAACCGTTCGGGCTGATGTGATGACGCAGGTGAACCTCGCCAGTTACCGGCTCAACAGCCAGGCCCGGCGCGGTCAGGAAGTCGTGCGCACGGTGCATGCCGCGTTTCGACGGGGATTTTTTGTTCTGTTGAACTGCCATTTGTGTGACTCCTTACCAAAAATCAATATTAATCCGGGTCGGCCTGCTTATTCACTTTAAGCTGTTGCAACACCGCAAACGGATTGGGTTTCTTCGCAACGCTGTCCGAATTGCCGTCTGACGCACACACTTCGTGTTTTGGCGCCAATGGCAAGGCCAACAGAATTTCGTCCTCGATCAAATCGACTACCGATTGCTCACGATCTGCCAGAATTCCTTCCAGCGTTTCATCCTGCTCACTGGCAGCATCGATATCGGCTTCGCTGTTAAACAGCGTCAACAACGAATCGCTATCAATGGCAAAAACAAACGGCAACATGCAGCGCTGACACAGCAAGCTGACTTCACCAGTCACGCTCAGGCGCAAATAACGGCGCTGCAGTTTGTCGACACCCCCTTGCAACGCATACCGGATCACTCCGGTATCAGACTGCACACTGCCGAGCACACGCTGCAGATCACGCAACGCGATTTCACCGTGCAGTGACAGGCCTTCGCGAGCAAACTCGCCGCTGTCGATAATCAAGGGTTTTGACATAAACCGCGCATGATATAATCGCGCTCCTTTTCTGTCAAAACATCTTTATCCGGCGCGGCTTTAAGTAGCCCAAAGCGCCGTCAGGATTACACATGAGCAACCCCGTTCTGGTTCTTGCCTCCACCTCGCCCTATCGACGCGAACTGCTGACACGTCTGGGCATTCCATTTGAAGTTGCCGCACCAGAAGTTGATGAAACACCTCATGCGGGTGAAGGCCCGGCGGATACCGCACTTCGATTGGCCCAGGAAAAAGCGCGAGCGCTGGCACATCGCTACCCCGGCGCCTTGATCATCGGCTCGGATCAGGTCGCTACGCTGGACAACCTGCAGATAGGCAAACCTGGCAACCACGAGCGTGCAGTGGCGCAATTGCAGTTGATGCGCGGCCGGACGGTGATTTTCCATACAGCACTGGCGCTGTATGACAGTCGTAACGACAGCGTGCAAGTCAAGGATGTTCAAACCGAGGTAGATTTTCGCCAACTCAGCGATGAATTCATTGAAGCCTACCTGCAGAAAGAACAACCCTATAATTGCGCCGGCAGCGCTAAATCGGAAGGTTTGGGTATTGTGCTGATGTCGGCAATGCGCGGCACCGACCCCAATGCATTAATTGGCCTGCCGCTGATCGAACTGGTCAGCATGTTGCAACATGCGGGATTCAGGATTCTGTAAATGGCACTCGGCACCCTCTACCTGATTCCCACGCCACTGGGTGAAGCCTCGCTGGAACAATCCCTGCCGCCGGCCGTCGCTGCGCAGGCCAACCAGATGCGCACATTTATCGTTGAAAACAGCAAAACCGCACGCCAACACCTGAAATGGCTGAACGTCAGCACCCCGATCCGCGAATTGGTGCTAAATGAGCTGAATGAACACACCAAACCGGCACAACTTGAAGCCCTGCTGCAGCCCTTGCTGGCAGGAGAAGATGTCGGGCTGATGTCGGAAGCGGGCTGTCCGGCGATTGCCGATCCCGGCGCCGATCTGGTTCGCATGGCGCATCGAAGAAGCATTTGCGTCAAACCGCTGATCGGCCCATCGTCGATCTTGCTGGCGCTCATGGCATCTGGCGCAAATGGCCAGCGTTTCAGTTTTCAAGGCTACCTGCCGGTAGACGCCAACGAGCGCAAACAGGCATTGCAAAAACTGGAACAACGCTCACGTCAGTTTGATGAGGCCATCGCCTTCATTGAAACGCCATATCGCAACAATCAGATGCTGGAAACATTGCTGCAAAGCTGCCAAGCACAGACCTTGATCTGCAGCGCGACCGACCTGAGCACGGCAAGCCAGCAGATCATTTCGCGAATGGTATGTGAGTGGCCAAAAGACAAGCCTGACCTGCACAAACGTCCTACGGTTTTTGTGCTGTACGCCAAAGCCTGAAAGGCTTAGCAGCGGTTCAAAGCCTGTCGCGCAGAAGCTCAGCGGAAATGGCATCCGCACAAGAGCGCTGATTTAACGCTACGGGCCTTTGAACAGGTGCCTAACTTTCACACGGCAATAGCAGCGTAAATATGGCGCCGCCCGCTGCATCATTGGTGGCATAGACCTCGCCCCCGTGATCCCGCACGATATCGCGGCAAATGGCCAAACCCAAGCCGGTGCCACCTTGCTTGTGCGTGGTGCTGCCCTGAATGAACTTTTCAAAAATGCTCTCCAGTTCATCCACAGCGATACCCGGCCCCTCATCCCGCAAACGAATACCTGAGCCAATCCCGCCGCTACGCATCGGTTCATCGCGCAAAAACCCCAGATAAATCGTGCGGCCAGGCGGCGTAAATTTAACGGCATTACCCAGCAAGTTCACCAGCACTTGCAAGATACGGTTGCGATCGCAAATCAGCGAAATGGCTCGCTCATCAGGCTGAAATTGCAAACGCAACTGTTTGCCCTCCAGCAGCGGGCGAATCTCCGCCAACGCATCATCCACCAACGTCTGCAGGTTGTGCGGTGCCAGCTCATAACTCATCTTGCCCGCTTCCAGCTTGGCCAGATCCAGCAGATCATTGATCAGCCCCAGCAAGCGTTTACCGCTGACGTTGATACGCTGGTAGTAGCGACGCAGCTTTTCTTGCTCCTCGCCCTCGGCCTTCTCCAGCCCCAGATCAGAATAGCTGAGAATGGCGTGCATCGGCGTACGCAGCTCATGGCTCATACTCGCGAGGAAACTCGACTTGGCCAGATTGGCCGCTTCGGCCGCCTCTTTGGCGCGGGTCAAGGCATGCTCGATGGCTTTTTGCTGGGCGATATTGGTGTAGAAAGCAAAGATATAGCGCAGTTCGCCTCGCTCATCCCAGATCGGCGTACGATTGACCAGCACAGGTACAGCCAGACCGGCGCGTGAACATAATTCAATTTCCACGCCATTGTCCGCATGCCGCAACCATTGCAGCACGGCCTCTCCCCGTTCAATGCCTGGCGGCAGCGCTAATAGCTCGCTAGCGGAATAACGCTCGACAAAGGTCTGCTGATCACAGCCCAACATCACCCGTAGCGCCGGATTCACCAGCTGCAGTCGCAATTGCGCATCAAACAATACAAAGCCATCGGCGCAGGTTTCGATTACCGTGCGATTCAGCTCTTCACTCTGCTTCAGCAGCTGCTCGGCGGCACGCCGCGAGGTAATGTCTTCAATAACCGAGATGGTTCCGACCAATGGATTAGCCGGATCAATCGCCCGCGAATGCACATGCGCCCAGAACACCGCCCCGCTCTGTCGCCGGAACAACACTTCATTGCTATAGATTTGCCCATCAAGCAGCGCCTGATGCAAGGCATCCCGATAGCGACGGGCACTGGAAAAGTCCGAGAACAATACTTCGATACTGCCACCCACGACTTCGCGTGATGACAAGCCAAACATCTGCTCCAGCGCCGGATTGACCAAGCGCACCTGGCCATCCACCGTCATCAGGATCGCCAGCGGCGTAGCCGCAAAAATCGCGCGTAACTCTGCAGTCCGCTCATCCACCATCTGCTGCAAATGATCGCGATGACGGCGCAATTCCGCTTCAACGCGTCGACGCTCGCTGATGTCGCGTGCAGCAAGGCAGTAATAGGTTTCACTGCCAAACTGCAGCCGGTTGATCACCATTTCCACCGGGATCGGTTCACCTCGTTGCGGCTGCAATGCCGTTTCAAACTGGATACGCAACTGCCGGTCGGTGCGAGATAACACCTGCTCCCAGTCAACGATCTCTGGCAGCAATCCCGAAGCGGCAATCGGCCGCTGCAACAAGTCCTCCCGCAGCAAGCGCAGGCGATCGCCCACTACGGCGTTGGCATAGGCAATACTCAGATCCTGACGCAGCCACAGAACAAAATCCGGAGACTGGTCGACAGCAAACTGCGCCAAAGCCAGTTGCTTGTCACTCTCCTGCGCCCGCCGCAACTGGCGCAAAGCCATGATATACAGCGCGGCCAGAGCCAGCATCGCCAGCAACAGCAAGCCGATACGCACATTTTTCTCGCGCTCCCACCCCGCCAATGCACTGGCACGACTGATGCCAACAATCACGTAGACATTGAGCGCGCTGGCCTCACGCACCGTATACAAACGATCGTGATGCCCGAGCAAGGTCGTGTCAGCGTGCATGCCGCCGGAGTTACTCAAGGCCCGCAGTTGCGATAACGGCACGCCATCCTGGCTTTGATCTGCAGCAGCCGGAAAACGCAACAGCTCACGTCCCTGATGATTCATCAGCGCAATGATTGATCCTTCGGGCATCTCCAGCGAACTGTAGAAGCGCAGAAAGTATTCGGGCTCAAGGCCAGCAAGAATCACGCCGCCAAAGGAACCGTCACGCAGATTGATGCGGCGGGTCATCGGAATCAGCAGCTTGCCGTCGGTACGACTGGCCAAGGGCCGGGATAACAGATATTCGAGGCTGGGATCCTGACGATGCAGCAGGAAGTAGTCACGGTCGGCCAGGCTGACTTTTTTCATCGGATAAATCAGGCCGTGCGCATGAATCAGCCCGCTGGGCTTGATGGCAATAATGCCGCGGATTTGCGGAGTAGCCGCAATACGGTCCCGCATCAGCGCATGGATTTCAGCCTCGGGCACAAACTCGACACCACCACGTTGCTCAGCAAGATCAACAACCGGCTGCATCGCTTGCCCCGAAGAGGCCATGGTACGACTGACGTGCTCTTCCAGACTGCGAGCCAGTCGCGTTGCCTGCTGACCTGCATCGTTCAGCACCCGGTGATAGCTATCGAGCACTGACCAGACAGTGATGGCACTCAGAGAGACGGCGAACAACACGAACAATGCCGTCAGCCAGAGGCGCAGGTTATGGAATGTAGTGTGGTTATTAGGCAATTTTCTGGCCGGAACGGCGCTGCAGTCGCGCCCCACCGCCCCTCCGGATTATGCGGGCTTGATTATAGTCTTGACAGGAAAAGGCTATTTGGCAAGCGCGCCCTTCTGCTTGTTTTCCAGCTCCTCCCAGCGGCCGAGCATTTCCAGCAGGTTTTCCTCGATCTGCTCCAGCCTTTGCTGCACCTCACGCGCACGGACAGGTTGGGCGCGAAACAGCTCTGGGTCCAGCAATTCTGCATTCAATGCAGCACTTTCAGCCTCCAGCTGTTCGATTTGCTGAGGCAACGCAGCCAACTCACGCGATTCGTTGTAACTCAATTTGACGCTTCGCGCCTTACTGCCTGGCTCAGGGGATGCCGCCTTGTCGCCAGCGACAGGCTTGACTGCAGCCGGCTCGGCCACTGCTCGCGCCTTGGCGGCCAGCCAGTCGGCATAACCACCGACATATTCCTGCAAACGCCCTTCACCTTCGAATGCGATGACCTGGGTCACCACATTATCCAGAAAAGCCCGGTCATGGCTGACCAGGAATACTGTCCCAGGATAATCCGCCAGCATTTGCTCCAGCAGATCCAGCGTATCGATATCCAGATCGTTGGTGGGCTCATCCAGCACCAGCACATTGGCAGGACGGGTAAACAGACGTGCCAGCAGCAAGCGGTTACGCTCCCCGCCCGACAGCGAACGCACAGGCGAACGCGCGCGTTCCGGCGCAAACAGGAAATCCTCCAGATAGCTGATCACATGCTTGCGGGAGGAGCCGATTTCAATGAACTCATGGCCCTGGCTGACCACGTCAATCACTGCTGCGTCTTCATTCAGCTGCTCACGAAACTGGTCAAAATAGGCAATCTGCAGCTTGGTGCCCTGGCGCACCGTGCCAGTGTCAGGTTGCAGCTCGCCCAGAATCAGTTTCAACAGCGTGGTTTTGCCGGCACCATTGGGACCGAGCAAACCAATACGATCACCACGCATGATGCGGGTGGAGAAATCCCGAATCAGGGTTTTACCGCCGTAACTCTTGCTAACCTGTTCCAGCTCAGCAACCAGCTTGCCCGAGCGCTCACCGCTATCGATATTGAACTGCACCTGCCCAAGCCGTTCGCGACGCGCGGCACGTTCCTTGCGCAACACTTCCAGCCGTTCGATACGACTCTGACTGCGGGTACGTCGCGCCTCGACCCCCTTGCGAATCCAGATTTCTTCCTGCGCCTGTAGCCGATCTGCCTTGCGTTGCACGACTGCTTCCATTTCCAGCTGCTCTGCCTTGCGCGTCAGGTAGGCAGCAAAATTGCCGGGGAAGCTCATCAGCTGGCCACGATCCAGCTCGACGATACGCGTCGAGACATTGTCCAGAAAGCGCCGGTCGTGGGTGACCACCACCACGGCTCCGGGATAAGCCTGCAGCAGTTTTTCCAGCCATTCGATGGCGGCGACGTCGAGGTGATTGGTGGGCTCATCCAGCAGCATCAGCTGTGGCTCAGCCACCAAGGCACGAGCCAGCGCCACGCGTTTTTTCCAGCCGCCGGAAAGACTGTCAACCTGGGTATCCGCAGCCAGATTCAAATGGCTCAACACCGATTCGACCAGACTATTGAAACGCCAACCATCAAGCCGCTCCAGCTGGGTCTGCACCTCGTGCATCTGTTGCAACAAGGCATCAACATCTGCCCCCTCGCTGGCCATCTGCACACTGCAATGATGGTAATCCAGCAACAACTGGCGCAATTGCCCAAGCCCTTCAGCCACTGCCTCAAACACCGTCTGACCCGGTGCAAACTGCGGTTCCTGCGGCACATAGGTAAAGGTCAGATCCTTGTTGCGTACAATCCGCCCATCGTCCAGCTGTGCCACGCCAGCCATCGCCTTGAGCAGGGATGATTTGCCACAACCATTGCGGCCGATCAGGCCAACACGCTCACCGGGCTCAATGGCGAAATCGGCATGATCCAGCAAAGCAACATGGCCAAATGCCAGACAGGCCTTGTCGATGGTAAGTAAGGGCATGGCAGTTCCGCGCAACAAAAGGCGCCATTATAGCAGTGGCATATCCCGCAGCCCCTGATTAACGCGCTGCAAGCACGGAAAGCACTTATTTTTTACCGGTAAGTTGGCGAAGGGCAGTGACAATTTCCGCCGAATTTCGGGCACTGTCAGCGCCCAGATAGACCCTCTCGATACGCCCCTGCGGGTTGATCAGGAAGGTGTTGCGCTTAGCGAGCTTGAGCAGCATCAGGTCACGCAGAGAGCCATAGCTGTTGGCAACAACGCCATCCTTATCGGCCAGTAAGGGAAAAGGCAGATTATGTTTGCGCGCAAATTCGGCATGTGAGGCGGCATCATCCACGCTCACCCCCAGTACCTCGGCGCCGAGAATTTTCAGCAGCGCAAAATCATCGCGAAATTTGCAGGCCTGCTCGGTACAACCTGGCGTATCGTCTTTGGGATAAAAATACAGCACCAGCCATTTGCCGCGGTACTGAGCCAGCGTATGCGTCACCCCGCGTTGATCCGGCAAGGTAAAGTTGGGAGCAAGACTGCCGACTTCCGGCACAGGCGCCGCCAGCACCGGGCAAACCAGCCACAACAAGCCACTCAGGATGAAGACACGCAACAAACTCATACACAGACCCTCACCAGCATGATGCCCAACGCCGTCAGCAACAGCGATCCCAGCAAATGTACGGCTGCCAGCAACGCAGCCTGTGCATAATGCCCGGAAAAAATCATGCCGGTGACTTCTGCAGAAAACGTGGAGAAGGTAGTCAGGCCACCGAGAAAGCCAGTGATGCAGAGCAGCTTCAGTTGCTGCGGCAAATGAGGAAATGCATCAAAACCCGCAAATGCCACCCCCACCAGCAACCCACCCAGCAGATTGGCAGCCAGCGTACCCAAGGGGAACAACGACAGCAGCGGGTTCAGCCACAGCCCCAGGAACCAACGCAGCCAAGCGCCCAGCGATGCCCCCGCAGCAATTGCGGCCATTGACCACGGCATCAATTATCCCGCCACCTTGGCCGACGCCAGCGGAGAAGTGACCGGCTTGCGCGGCAGGCTGCTTTCCTTGTCCTTATCCGATGCTTCATCCCGGCCACCGCTCAAGGCATCCTTGATAATGCCGATCACCAAGGCATCCACATCGCGGAACAATTTTTGCGACTGCGTCGAACTCCCCTTCGGGATACGTCGATATGCAACATTCACGACCTTCGGCGCCTCTGGCAGCACGTAAATACTTACCATCAACGGGCAATACACGATATTACTGCTGTTGGCTTCCATCAGCTTGCGCCCCAGGCTCGGGCTGCAAAAAGCCAAAGCCTCGGCATTAACGTAAACCGGACGCACCGCACCGACGTCCTTCGCGGTTTTTTCCAGCATGTCGTTAACCGCAATGGTTTGTGTCAAAGCCATACCACGCCGAGTCACTTCCAGCGCCAGATTGTCGCGAACTTCTTCGAAACCTGCGGTTTTGCTGAATACTTCAATGGCAGATTCATTGGCGCTGGCAAATGCCGACAACAGTGGCAGAATCAATAAAGGCAAAACGCGAGCATTCATCTCGCAATACTCCGGAAAACAAGCACAAGGGACAGGACAGAAATAACAACTGGAGCCGGGAAGCGGCTCCAGTATTTAATTTAGCAGGGGAACGGGCGGGATTACAACCAGCGATTGCAGCACTGCAACAGGTTCAACAACAGCGATTATTGGCCTGCGTTGCTACGATCAACGGGGGCAACACCAATGTTACGCATGATTGCGCCGCACTCGACGCAACGGATGTCACCCGACGGATGCAGATGGAACAAATCGGCACAACAGCGAGTGCAAAAATACACGGGACCAGTTGGAGTCTCTGCTTTGCTCTGCTTGCGATATTTTGCCAATTCAAAGATTTGTGCCATGTCTATTCCCCAGAGAGTGACTTTGCCTGACGGTGCAACCCCGTCGCCCACAACAGCACTTTAGTATAATCTAATACTCGAATCAACATTGTCCGTTTAGACGCATACCAAGCAACAAGCATAACCCTTTCATTTAATTCAAAAATCAACCCCGACTGCAGTCAGAGCCTGCTCTGGAGCAGTCACCGGGATATCCAGCGCAGCCCCTACGGCAGCATTGCTAAGCTGCCCGGCACAGATATTCAGGCCCGACAGAAAATATCGATCACTCTCCAGCGCGGCCCTGACACCACCACTGGCCAAACGCAATACATAGGGCAAAGTCGCGTTATTCAATGCAAAGCTGGAGGTACGCGGGACGGCCCCCGGCATATTGGTGACGCAATAATGAACCACACCCTCGGCAACATAAATCGGATCTGCATGGGTGGTTGGGCGTGAAGTTTCACAACAACCGCCCTGATCAATTGCCACATCAACAATAGCGGCGCCGGGCGGCATGCTTGCCACCATTTCCCGGCTCAGCAATTTAGGCGCAGCCGCCCCCGGCACCAGTACACCACCAATCAATAAGTCCGCCTCGCGCACCGCGCTGGCAATCGCATCGCGGGTTGAATACACCGTTTGCAAGCGGCCACCAAACTGGCTCTGAATCCGATGCAAGGCATCCAGATTGCGATCCAGAA
Source organism: Chitinivorax sp. (assembly GCA_046347685.1). Lineage (GTDB taxonomy): Bacteria > Pseudomonadota > Gammaproteobacteria > Burkholderiales > SCOH01 > CALMFQ01. Next base: position 14,254 of record JAXMFR010000025.1, on the reverse strand, counting down.
CCGTCACGCGCGCCCCCATGCCAACCGCGATGGTGGCGGCATGGCTGCCCACCACGCCAGCACCGAGAATCACTACCTGCGCCGGCATCACCCCGGGCACACCGCCCAGCAATACGCCGCGCCCACCACTCACCTTCTCCAGACAACGCGCACCGGCCTGCACTGACAAACGCCCGGCAACCGCGGACATCGGAGCCAGCAAGGGCAACCCACCACCTGCGCTACCAATCGTTTCATAGGCAATACAGATGGCACCTGAGGCCAGCAATGCCTCGGTTTGTGCTCTATCGGCGGCCAGATGCAAATAGGTAAACAGGATTTGCCCCGGACGCAACATCGCCCTTTCCGCGGCCTGCGGCTCTTTGACTTTGACAATCATCTGCGCACGAGCAAACACACTCGCTGCATCGGCCACAATCTCGGCGCCCGCTGCCAGATAATCTTCATCGCTACATCCCGCTCCCACACCGGCCCCCGCCTCCACCAGCACGGCGTGCCCTTGCGTGGTCAGCTCGCGCACGGAGCCTGGCAGCAGACCAACCCGATATTCGTGGACTTTGATTTCCTTCGGCACACCGATCAACATGATCCTGTCCTTTTTTCACGGCAGATAATTGCAATATAGTGCGCACAAGCGGGTTACAGCATATCGGTGACTGCAAGTTTTTGATAAAATTCGCCCTTTTTGCCCAGCAGGATAACCGCATGTCGTTAGAGGATATCCGGCGCGAAGTCGAGCGCCGCCGCACCTTTGCCATCATCTCGCACCCGGATGCCGGTAAAACCACATTGACCGAAAAATTGCTGCTGTTTTCGGGTGCAATTCAGATGGCCGGTACCGTCAAAGGCAAGAAAAGCGGCAAATTCGCAACGTCTGACTGGATGGAAATCGAGAAGCAGCGCGGTATTTCGGTAGCCAGTTCGGTGATGCAGTTCGACTACCGCGAGCACGTCATCAACCTGCTCGACACCCCGGGCCACCAGGACTTCTCCGAGGACACCTACCGCGTGCTGACCGCAGTGGATTCGGCACTGATGGTGATCGATGCCGCCAAGGGTGTGGAAGAACAGACCATCAAGCTGCTCAACGTCTGCCGTCTGCGCAACACGCCGATCGTCACCTTCATGAACAAATACGACCGTGAAGTGCGTGACTCGCTGGAACTGCTGGATGAAGTGGAAAACGTCCTGAAAATCCAGTGTGCACCCGTTACCTGGCCGATCGGCATGGGCAAGACTTTCCGCGGCGTGTATCACATCCTCAACGACGAAGTATTGCTGTTCGATGCCGGCCAGGAAAAAGCCGACCAGACCGTCAGCGAAGTGATCAAGGGCATCGACAACCCACGCCTGATGGAACTGTTCCCGCTGGAAATGGAACAGCTGAAAATGGAAATCGAACTGGTGCAGGGAGCATCGCATCCGTTCGATCTGGAAGCATTCAGAGCAGGCACGCAAACACCGGTGTTCTTTGGCTCAGCGATCAACAACTTTGGCGTGCGCGAAATCCTCAATTCGCTGGTCGATTGGGCACCGGCACCCGAAGCCCGCGATGCCACAGTACGCATGGTTGACCCGGCCGAACCGAAATTCTCCGGCTTCGTGTTCAAGATCCAGGCCAATATGGATCCGAAACACCGCGACCGGATTGCATTCCTGCGCGTCTGCTCCGGCAAATTCGAGCGCGGCATGAAAATGTCGCACCTGCGCTTAAAGCGTGATGTTTCAGCCTCCAGTGTGGTGACCTTCCTCGCCTCCAGCCGCGAACAGGTGGAAGAAGCCTACGCCGGCGACATCATCGGCATCCCCAACCACGGCAACATTCAGATCGGCGACAGCTTCAGCGAAGGCGAACAGTTGGTGTTTACCGGCATTCCATTCTTTGCGCCGGAGCTGTTCCGCTCGGTACGCATCCGCAATCCGTTGAAAGTAAAACAGCTTTACAAGGGCTTGCAGCAATTGGGCGAAGAAGGCGCGGTGCAGGTATTCAAGCCTGCCAGCGGCGCGGATTTGATCCTGGGCGCAGTTGGTGTACTGCAGTTTGAAGTGGTGGCACACCGCCTGCACACCGAATATGGCGTCGACGCGATTTTCGACAACGCCAGCATTCATACTGCACGTTGGGTAAGCTGCGACGATGCACGCATGCTGGCCGACTTCGAAAAAAATCTGGCGATGAATGTTGCGCGCGATGCGGCAGACAACCTGACCTATCTGGCCACTTCACGCGTCAATCTGCAGCTGATTCAGGAACGCTGGCCAAAAGTGCAGTTCCACGCCACCCGCGAGCATGCGGCGAAGCTGAACTAAGACTTACGCAGCACCTTGCCTGCAGGCCGCACTGGTATTGCCTCGCAGGCAAGGCTACAGAGCAATACCAGTGCGGCCTGCAGAGCAGCAATAAAAAAGCCACGCATTGCGTGGCTTTTTTAACATTGGCATCGGCCAATTACATGGCGATACAGCCGCTGACTTCAATCGAGGTGCCGTTGATGTAGCTGGCTTCGTCACTGGCCAGGAAGGCGTAGACGTTAGCAATTTCTTCCGGCTTGCCGAGGCGACGCAGCGATACTTTTTCTTCCATCGCAGTAATCACTTTTTCCGGCATCGCGCTCAGAATCGAGGTAGCGATAAAGCCCGGGCAAACGGCATTCACGCGCACGCCCTTCGGACCCAGCTCTTTAGCCCAGGTCTTGGTGAAACCGATCACGCCGAACTTGGTTGCGGCATAGTTGGTCTGACCAAAGTTGCCATACAAGCCAACCACCGACGAGGCGTTCAGAATCACACCACTGCCCTGCTCAACCATGATGTCCACCACGGCCTTGGTACAGCGGTAAACACCCTTCAGGTTGATGTCGATCACCTTGTCGAACTGGTCTTCGGTCATCTTCTGCAGACGTGCGTCCATCACGATACCGGCGTTGTTCACCAGCGTATCAACGCGGCCGTATTTTTCTTTCACAGCCGCAACCATGTCGTTCAGTTGCTGCTGGTTGGTTACGTTTACCACGAAACCATCAGCCTTACCGCCAGCGACTTTGACTTCTTCAACCACATCGGCCACAGCCTCTTGGTTCAGATCGCAAACGATAACGGTTGCGCCCTCAGCGGCGAATTTCAGTGCGGTGGCTTTGCCAATCCCGTTGGCGGCGCCAGTAATAATGGAAATCTTGCCATTCAGCTTCATAACAATGCCCTCTGCATACGTCGATATTTAAACCGGATTCATCCGGACAGAACGATCCTCAGACCGGCACCATCCGTGTTCAATAATCCGAACAATGCTGCAGTGCAGCTAAGCGTGTCTTGCCAGACACGTTTGCCCCACGGTAATGGGCATAAGAATTTTTTGTGATGGGGCCGCTTGATCACAGCAAAGCCACATGTAGACTGCGTTATAAGCGGGTTTTGAGGCTGATTTCAGGATGTTTGCCTGAGCGCAGCAAAACCAGACCGCATTAGCAGTTGGTGAAATTATACCGCATTGCAAAATTAGTTATAGCAATTATTCTACATTAGCAATAGCAAAAGGCTGCCGCAGCAGCCTTTTACATCACTTATTGCAGTGCAAAAACCAACTTATTCGACACCCTGGCTATGCAGATAATCCTCGTAGCCGCCAACATAGTAGTTGTAGCCGCCATCGCCCTTGATTTCGAGAATTTGTGTAGCCAGCGACGATACAAACTGACGGTCATGCGATACGAAAATCAGCGTGCCCTTGTACATTTCCAGCGCCAGGTTCAGCGATTCGATCGACTCCATATCCATATGGTTGGTCGGCTCATCCATGATCAGCACATTCGGGCGCTCGAGGATCAGCTTGCCATACAACATGCGGCCCTTCTCCCCCCCTGACAGCACTTTTACCGACTTCTTCGCATCATCACCGGAAAACAGCAATTTACCCAGCACGCCACGAATCACCTGATCATCATCACCCGGCTGGCCCCACTGCTTCATCCAGTCAAACACGTTCATATCGGTGTCGAAATCGGCGGCATGATCCTGGGCGAAATAGCCGATTTCTGCCTTTTCAGCCCATTTCACCGTGCCATGCTGCGGCTTGAGCTCACCCACCAGGGTACGAATGAATGTGGTTTTCCCGGCACCGTTACCACCGATAACCGCCAGCTTCTGGCCAGCTTCGAGAATCATCGACAGATTCTTGAACAAGGGCTGATCGTAGCCAAACGTCACATGATCCATTTCGAAAGCCTGGCGATGCAGCTTCTGCCTGTCGTCCATCTCGAAACGGATATAGGGGTTCTGGCGGCTGGAAGGCTTGACCTCAACCATTTCCGACTTGATCTTGTCCGCCAGCTTGAGGCGCGAGGTCGCCTGGCGTGCCTTGGATTTATTGGCAGCAAAACGTGCGGCAAACGCATTCAGCTCGGCAATGCGCTCCTTGGCCTTGGCATTGGCGTTGGTCTGACGCTCACGCGCAGCCAGACTGGCCTCCATATAGTCGTCATAGTTGCCGGGATAGACGCGGATAGTGTTGTAATCCAGGTCAGCGATGTGGGTGCAGACTTCATTCAGGAAGTGACGATCGTGCGAAATGATGACCATGGTCGATTCACGCTCGTTGATCACCTGCTCCAGCCAGCGGATGGTGTTGATGTCCAGGTTATTGGTCGGCTCATCCAGCAGCAACACATCAGGATTGGAGAACAGCGCCTGCGCCAGCAACACGCGCAGCTTCCAGCCCGGCGCCACTTCACTCATCGGCCCGAAATGTTGCTCTACCGGAATGCCCACGCCCAGCAACAGCGAGCCAGCCCGCGCCTCGGCGTCGTAACCGCCCATTTCGCCGAAGCGAACCTCCAGATCGGCGGCACGCATGTAATCGTCTTCGCTGGCTTCCGGGTTGGCGTAGATTGCATCCTTCTCCTGCATCACCTCCCACAGTTCGGTATGCCCTTGCAACACCACATCCACCACACGCTGATCTTCGTAGGCAAACTGATCCTGCTTCAGCTTGCCCAGGCGTACGCCCGGATCAAGCGAAACATTGCCTGCCGACGGCTCCAGATCGCCGCCCATGATTTTCATGAAGGTTGACTTACCGCAGCCGTTGGCACCGATCAGGCCATAGCGGTTGCCATCGCCAAACTTGACCGACACATTCTCGAACAGCGGCTTGGCACCGAACTGCATGGTGATGTTGGAGGTGGTAATCACTTTGTATCCTTAAAACAGCCTTGCTTGTTGCCGCCTTACAGCCAATGCCGCCGCGGCAATCCCGTTGAAAAAACGCGTGATTGTATCACAGCCACCCGGCACGGCTTAGCGACAATACCCCTGCGTGTCAACCGAACATTCCGCGACAACGTTGATTCGGGTAAACTCGCGGTTTCGATTCAATAGCCGGTCAAGGTAGGAGCATTATGCTGAAAGGTAGTCTGGTTGCCATTGTCACCCCGATGTCTGAAGACGGCACGCTGGATTTCGACGCGCTGCGCAAGCTGGTCGACTTCCACATTGCTGAAGGTTCGGATGGTCTGGTGGTTGTAGGCACGACAGGAGAATCACCAACCGTATCGGTGGATGAACATGTTGAATTGATCCGGGTTGTGGTGCAGCAGGCTGCGGGCCGCGTACCGGTAATTGCCGGCACCGGGGCAAACAGCACCAAGGAAGCGATCGCCCTGTCGCAAATGGCCAAAGAAGTCGGCGCCGACATGACCTTATCGGTTGTCCCCTACTACAACCGCCCGACACAGGAAGGCATGTACCTGCACTTCAAGGCCATTGCCGAAGCCGTCGACATCCCGATGATCGTTTACAACGTACCGGGCCGCACCGTTGCCGACATGAGCAATGACACCGCACTGCGCCTGGCGGCCATCCCCAATATTGTCGGCATCAAGGATGCAACCGGCAATCTGGAACGCTGTGCCGATCTGGTGAAACGTGCACCAAAAGATTTCGCACTGTATACCGGCGATGACGCCACAGCCATGGCTTTCATGTTGCTTGGCGGCCACGGCGTAATCACGGTTACCGGCAACGTTGCCCCCAAAGCAATGCACGAGCTGTGCGTCAAATCGCTGGCAGGTGATATTGCTGGTGCGCGCGCCATCAACGACAAACTGATGGGCTTGCACAAACATCTGTTTATTGAAGCCAACCCGATTCCTGTCAAATGGGCGGTGCAACAAATGGGATTGATAAAAGGCGGCATTCGCCTGCCTCTCACCCCGCTGACTGAGGGCTGCTACGGCGCAGTAAAACAAGCCATGCAGCAGGCGGAAATACTCAAATAATCTGAATGGCGCCGCTTACGGCGCCTTTTATTTTGCGCTATATACAACCGTAGACTGACCGACGGATCGGCCCCAATAACACGCCGAGCGCACTGACATAGCACCAAGGGAGTTGCATGAAGCATTTGCGTACCACCGCAGCCACACTGGCTGCGGTTTGCCTTGCCACCGGCTGCGGCATTGCAGCAGAAAACAAGAAATACGACTACAAAGCCCCCAGCGGCACTGCAACCATTAAACCGCTGGACGTACCTCCAGAGTTGACACCGATCAACCTGGGCGGGGTTGTTGCCCCAACAGACATGCAAACGTCGGAAACGGCGCCCGCCACTCCTGCGGCGATCTTGCCACAGGCAACCGATGCCAGCCTCGAGCGCGACGGCAGCATGCGCTGGCTGCTGGTCAAACAACCGGCAGAAAAAGTCTGGCCAGTGGTTGTTCAATTCTGGAAAGACCAAGGCTTCCAGCTCAGTCGAGAAGAAGCCGCAATTGGCATTATGGAAACCGATTGGGCGCAGAATCGCAGCAAATTGCCCAACGATTTTGTTCGACGTACTTTCGGCTCATCCTTTGACAGGATGTTCTCCACCGGCGAAAAAGACCGCTATCGTGCACGCCTGGAACGGCGAGCCGACGGTTTTACCGAGGTTTTTGTCAGCCAGCAGCGCAAAGTGGAAGACTTTACCGACAGTAGTAAGAGCGAAACCCGCTGGTTTGTTAAACCCGCCGACCCCGAAGCAGAAGCCGAGATGCTGGCATTGTTACTGCAACAGTTCGGCGTTCCAGCAGCGCAAGCAACGGCAGCAGTACAGCCGGCAAGCAACCAGGCAACAAATACACCGAGCGCCGGCGCACAGAACGCATCGCCAACAGGTGCCAACAAGGCCAAGGCAACAGACGCCGATGGCACATTGCAGCCAATCATTCTGGCCGAAGGATTTGACCGCGCCTGGCGTCGTGTAGGTCTGACATTGGATCGTGGCGGATTCACCGTATCTGATCGCGACCGTTCTCACGGAATCTATTTCATTCGCTACGCAGATCCGGACTCAGATCGTAAAAACGGGGTGTTTGGCACCTTGTTTGGCGACAAGGATACGCGTGCGGAAGACTTCCAACTGGAAATCACCGAGGCGGCAGGCAAATGCAGCCTGCGGGTGCTGGATAAAGACGGTAAACCAGCGCAGAGCGATACTGCCAAGCGCATCACTCGTCTGCTACAGGAACAATTGAAGTAACACAGATTGTGTCATGTCGACCAGTGGCAACGCTGTCGGCATGACCAACTACCTACCCGCTCTAACAATCGTGAGTGGCAAGTAGCCAAAAAGCAGAAAACAAAAAGCCGACCCGCAGGTCGGCTTTTTGTTTCGTCTGAAGACGAATTACTTAGCAGCAGGTGCTTCTGCAGGTGCAGGAGCAGCAGCCGGTGCAGCAGCGTCAGCCGGAGCAGCAGCCGGAGCAGCAGCGTCAGCCGGAGCAGCAGCAGGAGCTTCAGCAGCAGGAGCAGCCGGAGCAGCAGCAGGAGCTTCAGCAGCCGGAGCAGCAGCAGGAGCTTCTTCAGCTTTCTTTTCACCACAAGCGGTCAGAGCAACAGCCAGCAGAGCAGCAGCGATGAGCGAGTGTTTCATCATTTTTTTTAACCCTTACGTAAGTTATTAAGCAATAACAATCACAACACATGGCAATCGGTCTTTGACCGAGATTAGCCAAAGCAATATATGCCTTTAGCCGACCGACCCGGCGGATTTTAGCACGGTTTCAGAAAAACTCTAGCGTTTTTCTCTAAGGAACTAAAAAGCTTGGGATTATTGCCTTTTCACATGCAAGCAACATGATTCCAATCAGGATTCCGCAAGCCGCAAATATCCACATTGGAACCATTCATAACATTGCTCCAGCAAACATGGAGACAATTGCTGCGGCGCTATTTTACGCATATCGGCGAGTTGCACCAGCAATTCGCGATCTGCAGGATCCGACACCGCCAGCGCCTCACCATTAATAAAAAACTGCTGCCCCATAAACAACATTTGCGTCTTCAGATCCAGCATCACTCCACTGGCTTGAGCGGCATCGGCAAACTCTTCCAAACTCATATCGTCGTCAGGCGCGTCAAAGAACACATGCGACTTCGGCTCAGACAGATAATTTCCGAGAAAACTACCGACATCGCCTTCCTGCCACAATTGCCCCTGCAGCATTTGGGCCAATTTATTTACCATCAGATCAGGAACCTGCGCCGGGTGTTGCGGCAAAGACAACTCCGGATCAGCATAAATCCCTTCCCGCTGAGTCCGTTCCGCCACATACATCAGAAACTGCGAAATAAGCTCCTGCTCGGTTGGCGCGCGAAAGCCGATCGAATAAGTCATCCCAGGCTCCAGCGCAATGCCATTGTGCGCAAACTTCGGCGGCAGATACAGCATATCGCCCGGCTCCAGCAACCACTCCTGATCCACCGAAAAATTCTGCAAGATACGTAATGGCGCCCCCTCAACCAGCGAATGATCCGCCTGCCCGCTGATTTGCCAACGCTTACGCCCTACCGCCTGCAGCAAAAACACATCATACGAATCAAAATGAGGCCCTACCCCGCCGTTAGCCAGTGCATAACTGACCATCAAATCATCCAGGCGCGCATAGGGAATAAAATTGAACTGCTGAAACAACTCGGCACCAGCTTGCGACCAGTGATTGAGATCACTCACCAGCAATGACCAATTGCTATCCCCGCCCAAACGGGATAGACGGCGCGCAGTAAAAGGGCCATGCTCCAACGCCCAATTACCGTCGCGATTCTCGACCAAACGCGACAAGACTTCATCCCGCTGAGCCAGTTCCTGCATCTCCTGCCAATCAACGATCCCGCCAAACCCAGGAACAGCCTGGCGTATCAATAACGGCTTTTTCTGCCAATAATCCCGCAGGAACTCTTCCGCACTCATTCCACCCAGTAATTGCATTTCGACCTCGATCTAGACTGCCTCAACGGCCGTCATTCTAACGGATCGTCGGATGGCCGATGACACAACTCGCGGCCTTGTTGACACAAATAGGTTAGAATTGTCGGAGTTGATTCCCTCTTCGACTAATCTGGTCGGTCTCCACTATTCAGTAAACACTGCCCCTGGACCCGCCCTAACGCCGACAGGCACTAAAGGAACCCAATTCATGCAAATTGCAAAAAACAGCGTGGTTTCGCTGAACTACGAGATGTACGACGGTGACAACCAACTGGTCGACAAAACCGAAGAGCCTATCGTTTACCTGCACGGTGGCTACGACAACATCCTGCCAAAACTGGAAGAAGCACTGCACGGAAAATCTGTTGGCGACAAGGTAGAAGTCGCCATGGAACCGGATGATGCATTCGGCGATTTTGACCCAAATCTGTTGCGCATTGAAGCAGCCGACATGTTCCCGGAAGAAGTCGAAATCGGCATGATGTTTGAGGCAGATGATCCGGAAACCGGTGAAGTGATTCTGTTCCGCGTCACCGATATTGCTGATGGCAAAATCGTCGTCGACGGCAACCACCCGTTGGCTGGCAAACGTGTTCGTTTCAGCTGCTCGGTAGTAGACGTTCGTGCGGCATCTAAAGAAGAAATCGAGCACGGCCATGTGCATGGCCCTCATGGTCACGACCATTGATCGAACTCGCTCTGGCGCCCTAACCTGAGCGAGCAACACAAAAAAGCGAAGGGCCTGCATGCAGGCCCTTCGCTTTTATGGTCACATCAAACTCAGAACTTCTTGCGGATCGAAATCGCCGCGTAATCGATCTTCATCCCGGCTGTTACATCCAGCCCAGCGTATGGGTTGTAGATCATGTTGAACAGGTCCGTACAGTTCAAGTTACAACTGGTATTGGCCGGCGCAGTGAACTTGGTATGCAACATCGACAACGCCAAGTCGATTTCCGTATATTTATCCACGGTAATCCCCGCCCCCAAGCCCCACAAGATGTCATCCGAAAGCGGCGCAATAGTATCAATCTTATCGGGTGGAATCGAACTCTTACGGAATTCAGCGCCCCCACGCAGGCGGAAACGATTAGTCAGCGAATACTCCAGACCTACGCCAGTACTCCACGTATTTTGATAACCGCGCGGCATATTCAGAACGGTGGCATCAGGATGGCCGAACAAACGAGCCATCTGCAACGCAGCCAACTCCTGATCGAACTCCATGGAGAACTTATCCCACGCAGCCCAATTGGTCCAGCCCACATCAGTATTCACTTGTAGCTTGCCAAACTTCATTTTGGTGCCCATCTGAATACTCTTGGGATAGGTCAACGTCATCGACACATTCCCTTCCTGTTCCGGAGGGACGTAGCTCGGCATCGCCAGCGATGCCAGAATAATCGGCCCTAACCCAGAGTTACTTACCCCCTTGAAAAACTCCTGAATGCTTTCGTCGTATTTGACCTTGTACTTGCCGTGCAGGCGCATTTTTGATTCGCTTGCATATTTGGCACCAAAAGCAAACCAGTCATTCGGCTCCCACAACATACCCAGCGTCACCGTAGGATCGGCCGAGGTAGTCATCTCCATATTCATGTTGAGGACTTTGGTAAACGGATTCAGGCGCCCTTTGCTACACAAACCAAACAACACCGCATCAATCGGGTTGCCGCCATCCGGGCACAAGGCCTCCTGCAAACGAGCAGTCATCGCAATCAGCGTATTTGGCGCACGAAAATCCGTTTCGTTGACAAAAGCAAAATGCGACAGTGAAGCAGTAATCCCCAATGACAGCGTGTCGTTAACCTTGTAACCCATCGACGGCGCCAGGTAGGTAAAACGCTGCATAATGGTTTTTCGACCACCATAACGCGCAGGGTCGTCATCCCCCTCGGAACGATCATAGGTCACAGCCATTGGCAAAAACACAGCTGTAGCAAAGGTAAAACGTGAGTCTGGATCGTTATATGCCCAACCATTACCAGGCGCGATCAACACCGGCATCTTGACGTTGGTAACGCCGTAACCCGGCACATACAGCTGATGGTTATTACTTACGCTCCTCTGGCCAATTACCGGGTCCTCGGTATAACCAAAAATACCCTCATAATTAGCCGGCTTTTTAAACTCGGCAAAGTTACGCACCTTGGCCAAAGCGATATGCGTATCCCCCTGCTTGCCACGAATCTTGGTCAAGCCCGCAGGGTTATAGTGAACAGCCTCTGTGCCGACAGTATCGGCCGTAACCGCATTCCCCATCGACATGGCACGTGGGCTGATCGCAATGTTTTCACCCATGGCAGCCCAGGTCTGCAGCGGAACAAGCATCAAGGCAGCAGCCACGCACCCCAGGCGTGCGTTACGCGGAACGCCAGTTTGTCTGATCTTCACGTCAACTCCGAACATTCGTCAGTTTCCAGAGATCAGAAGTTGATGGGCATAGAAGCGCCCATCGAGAAGTCAGGCGACTCGCGGGTCAAACCAATGCCGGTATTGATATTGAGCGTGAATTTCGGGTCGAGGCGCCAGCCCAAGCCAATATTGAACGTGCCTGACATGCTGGGGTCCGTCAATGCCTGATAATCGCCATTAAATGTCAGTTCCGTTCCCTTGGAGTAAGACAGCGATGTCGACAGATTTAATGATACGTCATAGGAAAGCGCATACCCCATCCCCATACCGAAAGACCATGAATCCCCAGGTTTAACGACCTGCAAGCGCTGGCCGGCATTTCCTCGAATCTGATTCAAGCCACTCTTCTCAAAGCTGTACCCCCAAGTCAAGGAACTGTACAAAACCACAGGATCGACAACTTTCGAGACGTTACCACCCAAGCTCACACCAAACGTACCTGAACCGGTTGACAACTCGGAAGAAGTGTCAATCTCATACGGACTCAAACCCGTAGGCAAACGCAGCGAACCGTTTAGTGTAAGGGAAGGGAAGGTACGACTTAGAGAAAATGGCTGCCAGCGCAAGTTAGCACTAATGTCGCCCAACCCAGTTACCCAACGTTTACGCTCTGTTCCATACTGATCCACCTTATAAACAAGAGGCACCGATGCACCAATCGTCATATTATTGCGCAGACCATAGTCCATCGTAATGGTATTGGTAAACGAATGCGAAGCAGACTTATTGACAGCGAATTGCGAAATCACCGCCTCGTTATTGGCATTTTGTGTTACAGCGGCATCAATAGCCTCAGAGCCGACATAGGTATAGTTAAAGTCATAGTTAAAATCGACACCGCCCTTTGGCAACAAACTATAGTTTTTGTCTGTAGTCTCTAGCACACTCTCCAGCAATTTCTTGCTATCCGAATCACCGTCTTTCTTGGCCAAAGCCTGACGGGCGCTATCCTCTTTTGCCGCAGGCGCAGCTGCAGCAGTTGCCGGAGCAGCAACGCTGGCTGGCTTATCGGCCTTGGCAGTAGCAGACTCTGCGGCGGGTGATTTGGGTACGTTATTAGTGGCAGCAGCAGGCGCTGCGACGGGAGCCGCAGCGGGCGCAGGGCTCGCAGGCGCAGTTGCAGACTTGGATGACTTTTGTGAAGCTTTGTCGTTCTTCGCGGCACTAGCCTCCACTGCCGCAACAGGGGCCGCAACAACGGCAGCCTTCTTTGCCGCTGAAGCAGCCGGCACAGCGGCTTCATCTTTCGACGCAGCAAGAGGCGCTGACGACGCCGATGTAGCGGGCAGCACGTCAACGCTTGCGTTTACACCCATCGGGCTTCGTGAAGCCCCTGCCGGCTCTCCCTCTGCCCCTGCAAACGAAATGGAACTACCCATCAATGCGATTCCGATCGCCAAAGAATGTCTTCTCACAGCCGCCTCTATTTTTTTTAATTTCGATAATGGTAGATACCGCCTGCGGCTTTATCGACCTTGTATTGAGTAGCCTCATCCCAATACGGCAATTTAGCCCAAACGGTTTGCCGAACCCGATCTGCATCCATCACGCGCAAATCTTCATCTGCCAATGCCAGCTTGTTAACTGGATCGGTACCTTCCTTCGGATACACCAGGAACAGTACATTGCCATCCCACAAACGCGCAAAATGCTCGACAGTAAAACTGATTTTGCCTGCGGAAGGATCGGCCAGATAGATGTGCCCGTCACGCAACTCGCGGAATACCACAAAATGTTTAAAACCACCATATTGGATGGTCACCAGACCGGGCTGGCGCAAATCCGCCAGATCCTGCAATTCGGCCTTGAAGCCCGCGCCCTTGAAACCGCGGGTCGCCACATAACGCTTCATGTCCAACAGGGAAAAACCACGACGCTGAACAATCTTGTCCTTCTCGCCATGCTGCAGCATCCCTTCCATGACCTCGTTTTCCTGCAAGTTTTCACCCAGAAAATAATTCAGGACCGTTGTCAGCGCTGCAGAGCCACAGCTGTAGTCATATGCCTGATGAATCATGCCTGCCCGCTTGATCTCATCTAACGGGCGGACAGTAGCAAACTCTATCTGGGTAGACGCCTGGTTAGGCCGTATCGGGTAGGTCCCCTCAGGGATATTCGTGACATTTTCGGCCAAGCCGACGTTTGCCATGGCCATCACCATCATTACAACGGTTAACAACATGTATGCCGCCCCAATTTTATTCGTTATGCATAAAAGCTTATACCAACATACTACCGAAATTCCGATGATTATCAATAGTCATTCGACATATATTTATATCACTCTGCCAACTTTGATAAATCATATCCATACAAGTTCCATTTTTTAACAAAAAAACGTCAACGTACTATTTCAGCTCATTTTTAAGCGTCACAACAAGCATAGCTCGCAAACCCTCTCAAAACAAAAAACGCCACGCAAAGCGTGGCGTTTTTGGCTGCAGATAACCCTAAGTCAGGATTATTTGTGGCCCCAGATCGATACCTTGGTAGCCGACATGTCGAAGTTGGTCACACGAATGCCACCCATCGAGTAAGCTTCTGCGCCCGATACGTTGCCAACTGCGCGGATCGCGCCAACGTTGAAGCTCATCACCATAC
>JAXMFR010000024.1:0-46736 GCA_046347685.1 Chitinivorax sp. | reverse complement strand
CTGCGCCGTCGGCCCTGACTATCAGCGCCCGGAAACACCCCTGCCACAGCAGTTTGGCGAAAGCACCGACAGCAAGGCCGCAGTGGATGCCCTGTGGTGGAAGCAGTTCAAGGACGCGCAGCTGGATCAGCTGATCGACACCGCACTGGCCAACAACACCGATATCCAGAAGGCGCTGGCACGCATCGAAGAAAGCAATGCGGTGCTGCGCGAAGCCACCGCCACGCTGTTTCCGCAAGTAGATCTGGACGCCAGCGGCAGCCGCAGCCGCGTCACCACCAACGGCGCCAATCCGGTGAGCACACCGGTACGCAACAGCTTCCGCGGGGCGTTTACTGCATCTTACGAGCTGGATATGTGGGGCAAGGCGCGCCGCGCCAACGAAGCGGCCGAAGCGCTGGCGCAATCCAGCCAGTATGCCAAAGATGCGCTGTCGCTGAGCCTGGCCGGCAACGTGACACAAACCTATCTGACGCTGCGCTCGCTGGATGCGCTGATTGTGATTGCGCGCGATTCGCTCAACAGCCGCCGCGAATCGCTGGATCTGACCAGCCGTCGCCATAAAGGCGGCATCGCCAGCCAGCTGGACGTGCAGCAGGCAACGCTGTCGGTGGCCAATGTGCAACGCCAGCTGCTAACGCTGCAGCAGCAACGCGCCCTCACCGAACAACAACTGGCACTGCTCACCGGCCAGCTTGGGCTGCAGATTGCCTCCGGCGACATCCGCAGCCTGCCCTTGCCGACCACACCGCCGGCCGGCCTGCCCTCGCAACTGCTGGAAGCCCGCCCCGACGTGCGTCAGGCCGAATCCGACCTGATTGCCGCCAATGCCCGTATTGGTGTGGCCAAGGCCAACCTGTTTCCGGCGATTTCGCTCACCGGCAGCTTCGGTGGCGAAAGCCGCGAGCTCAACGACCTGATGACCTCCGGCTCGCGCATCTGGGCCGGCGGCGTTGGCCTGCACCTGCCGGTGTTCGACTTCGGCCGCCTCTCGGCGCGCACCGACCAGACCGTAGCGCAGCAGAAACAACTGCTGGCCAACTACCAGCGCTCGGTGCAAAACGCCTTTGTCGATGTCAACAACGCGCTGATCAAGGTGCGCCACAGCGCCGACATGGAAGCGGCCGCACAGTCTGCCGTCAACGCTGCGGACTCGACACTGAAACTGGCGAACATCCGCTACAACGCAGGTTATTCGCAGTTTCTTGAAGTGCTGATTGCGCAGGGCACCTACAACGACGCCTGGCTCAACCTGATCCAGGAAAAACGCGACCGCCTGCTGGCAACCGTGGAGCTGTACAAGGCGATTGGCGGCGGCTGGCAAAGCTGATTGTCACAGCCAGACCACAAAGGGCGCTGCGGCGCCCTTTTTCGTTGCCCTGCAGGCCGCTCTGGTGGCGGCTTGCAGCCCGGTCTGCAACACAATATGGGTGCGGCCTGCAGGCCGGTGTCAATAGCCGTATTTACGGGCAATGGCAGCCGGAATACCCAGCTGGGTAATGGCAGCCAGCTCCAGATCAAAGGCATCACGCAGGGCCATATCGTGAAAGCGCAAGCGGTACACAGTGGGCGGAAACAGCCGGTGAATCTCAACCGGCTGGGGCTTCTCGGCAAACGGGCTGTCTGCCAGCAGCTTGTTCTGATACTCGAAAATATGCCGTTCGCGCACAATCACATCAGCGCCGCCACGATACAGCAAACGGTTTTGCCCCATCTGGTCGGCGGTTTCCCGGTAGTCGGCGCAGCGCGAAACCGCCTGCTTGTAGTCCTCACCCAGAAACTGGCTGGCTTTCTGGAAACCCACCACCCTGAGCCCGGCCAGATCGGCCAGCTTGTTCAGGCTGATTTTGCGTGCAGCCAGTGTGATTGCCACATTTTCAAAGGCGATATACGGCTCGCTGAAATACCCCTCAGCGCCCGGCTCGGGCTGGGCAGTGGTGGCGACATCCACCAGGCGCTGCTCAAATTCATACTTGATGCGGGCATTGGGCACATACACCGGCACCAGCTCGTACCCGAGGCGCTGCAACACTGTTCGCACAATCTCGACCTCAATGCCACGATGTTTGCCGGCAAACACAAACGGCTCGCGCATGGTGCCAAACGCCACCCGCACCTCACGCGCCCAGGCATCACCCGGCAGACAGCAGGCCAACCACAGGCCAACGGCAAGCACACACCTCATTGAAACCAGCGAACGCAACAACATCGGCATTCTCCCGCAGCCAAGCCCTGCCACCAGCATAGACCTTTTGCGCAGCAAGATCGTACCCCCTTGTCAGAGCGCCACCCCGCAACGGCGCAGCACCAGCCACATCAAACCATAAGCCAGCACCGTAGCCGCCGACGCCAGGCTCAGCGCCAACCAGAAGCCAAAGCCTTGGCGCAGCAGCCACGGCAACAGCAAAAACAGCAGCAGCGACGGCAACACCAGCCAGAAAATCTGCCCCGACAATTCCGCAATCGCCCCCGGCGACGCGCCTTCGGCATGCATCCACACAAACGCCAGCAGCGACGTCAGCGGCAACGAAGCCAGCAACGCCGCCAGCGCCGAACTGCGCCTGGCGATTTCGGAAATGGCCACCAGCACCGTGGCCGAGAGCAGGATTTTCAGGGCGTAATAAGGCATCGCAACATCCAGCGGGGGCGGAAATGGTGAATGGTAGCGCGGATAGGCTGGCGGGGGTGTGGCTGAAGGCGGTTGCGCGCAGATGCCCGATTGGGGGGATAGGCATCTTTGTAGCCTGGATGCAACGCAGTGGAATCCGGGGTTGCGGCGGATTATTGGGCCGCAATTTTATTTTTGTGCGCTAACGCGCGGTTATTCGGTGCCGGGGGTGCCCGGCAGGCACGGTACCTTTCTTGTCTCGCCAAGAAAGGTACCCCAAAGAAGGCGACCCGAAGGTCACGCCCTCCGCCTGCGGCTACGGGTGGAGCCTACGGCACGCCCTTCGCTAAGCGGCAAAGCCGCTAAGCTCTGGGGCAGCCTGTGCTTCCTCCGCAAGGGAGAAAGCCAGTTCTAAGCGCCAAGGCGCCAAGAACTTGGCTTTTCGCCAGCTACGGCCGCTGCGGAACTCGCGGCCTGCAGCCGCTCAAACAGTCCTCGCCGACTTCCCCGCGTGCTTCTGCGATGCTCGGCGTGACCAACGGGACTAATCCATGCTCCCTCAACGGCTTGGTCTTGGCTAACGAAGCCCAACCCCATGGCCTGCCGGCCATCCCCGGATTCTGCTTCGCGCCATTCTGGCTACAAAAACTACCTGCCCTGCAAGCCGCTCTGGTATTACCTCTCAGCCTTGCCTGCAGACCAATACCAGAGCGGCTTGCAGCCAGGTCATATTGGACTTCTGTCCGACGCGGTGCCAAACATTAGCGATGGCGCGGATTGAAATCCGACCTACAAAAAACATCACAGGTCATGCCAAATACCGTTCGCATAACCACGAACAGGCTCCCGTGAGGAGCGCCGAGCATCGCAGGTTGAAGCGGGGAAGTCGGCGAGGACTGTTTGAGCAGCAGACCGCAGGGCTGATGCGAGTTCCGCAGCCGCCGCTTCAGCCGAGAAGCGCAGGGAACCCGCAGCCGCAGGCGGAGGGCGCGTATCCCGGGTCGCCTTTTCTTTGGGTACTTTCTTTTGGCGAAGCAAAAGAAAGTACCTCGGCCGCGGGACGAAATCCCGCCCAAAATCACCGCGCGTCAGCGCACCGCCTTCCAGCCACACGCAACACCACTTGCCGCAATCACGACGAAGCCTGAAAACGAACGGTCTGTAATGCGCAAACCTTTGGCAGCATGCTCAACAATAAATGCCCAAACCTCATCTCCAGAACCAGAGCATCCCAATTTACGATTCACTTCTACCAGCAATTCAGAGCCCGTTAGATTGGCATCCAATAGACCATTCAAAACGGGAGAACGAACGCCATTCTGATCGCAGACAATTTGCCAGTCCTGCTCTACCACTTCGTAACTTGGAAAATGGCTTCGCATCAATTCATGAATTCGCAGAGCATTCATTGCCTATTTTCACCTGTCTGCAAGCCGCTCTGCTATTGGCCTACAGGCAAGGCGCGAGCCAATACAGCTATGGTCTGCAGCCTTGCCAACCCATCACTCGCCGGGAGCCTTACTAATCTGCACAATCAACTTCCCCTGATTGCTGCCATCAAACAACTTGTTAATCGCCGTCGGTGCTGCTTCCAGCCCCTGCTCAATATCCACACGGTATTTGAGCTTGCCTTCCATATACCACTTGGCGTAATCGCCGATCATTTCCTTCACCCGGCTGCCGTAATCGGTGGCGATGAAGCCCTGAATTTTCAGGCGTTTGGAAATCACCATCGCGAAGTTGTAGGGCCCCGGCACGGCTTCGGTGGCGTTGTACTGGCTGATCAGGCCGCAGATCACCACGCGGCCGAAGGTGTTCATCACGCTCAGGGCGGTGTCGAGGATTTCGCCGCCGACGTTTTCGAAATACACGTCAACGCCGTTCGGGCAGGCTTCTTTTAGTTGTTGGCGCAGGTTGCCCTTCTTGTAATTAACCGCCGCATCGAAGCCCAGCTCGTTCACCAGCCAGGCGCATTTGTCGTCGCTGCCGGCAATGCCGACAACACGGCAGCCTTTGATCTTGCCGATCTGCCCAACCAGCGAACCCACCGAGCCGGCGGCGCCGGATACCAGCAGGGTTTCGCCTTCTTTCGGCTGGCCGACGTCGAGCAGGCCAAAGTAAGACGTCATGCCCGCCAGGCCGAACAGGCCGAGGTTGGCGCTCAGTGGCAGCGGGCTGGGCGGCAGTTTGGTCACGCCTTCGCCACCGCTGACCACGTATTCCTGCCAGCCGAACATGCCCTGCACCGCGTTGCCGACTTCGAATTTCGGATTGTTTGACGCCTCGACCACGCCCACTGCCAGGCCACGCATGATTTCGCCGATTTGCACCGGCGGCACGTAGCTGGGACGGTCGATCAGCCAGCCGCGCATTGCCGGGTCGAGCGACAGGTAGACGTTGCGGATCAGAATCTGGCCGTCGGCAAGCTCGGGCAGCGCTTCGCTGGCCAGATCGAAGTCGGAAGTCTTGATATTGCCGACCGGGCGGGTTTTCAGGCGCCAGACGCGGTTAGTAGTAGGCATGTGATTTCTCCGGGCTTAAATTGGCAGCAAGGTAGGGGCGCGTTCCTGCAGGATGTCTTCCATGCGGATCTGGATGCCGGCCTTGGTGTGCGGGTGGGTGAGAATGTAGAACTTGTTGTTTTTCACCGCGTTGATCACATCGCTGGCCACCTGCTGCGGCTCGATGCCGTTCTGCACGGCTTTCATGATGCTCATGCCGGTCATCACGCTCACCTTGTCGATCTTGGTGAAATCGGTGCGCTGATCGGCTTCACGGTGACGTTCGGCCTCGGCGATGCGAGTTTTGACCCAGCCCGGACACAATACCGAGACGTTGATTTTGGCTTTACGCAGCGTCAGGTCGTGATGCAGGCCTTCCGACAGGGTGACCACGCCAAACTTGCTGACGTTGTACGCCGCCAGCGCCGGCTCGGACAGCAGCCCGGCAATCGATGCGGTGTTGACGATATGGCCCTCTTCGCCCTTCTCCAGCATACGCGGGATGAAGGCGCGCAGGCCGTTGGTCACACCGTACAGGTTGACGCCCATTACCCATTCCCAGTCTTTCCGGGTGGTTTCCCACGCCGATTTGGCCAATGCCACGCCGGCGTTGTTGATCAGCAGATGGACATTGCCGAAACGCTCGAAAGCGGCGTCGGCCAGAGCCTGTACCGAGCTTTCGCTGGATACGTCGGTACGCAGGCCGATCACATCGGCACCGGTGCCGGCCAGTTCTTCCACGGTGTTGTTGAGCTTGTCGGCGTCGATATCGGCCAGCACCAGCTTCATGCCTTCTGCCGCAGCGGCAATGGCGATGGCTTTACCGATGCCTTCGGCACCGCCAGTGATCACGGCAACTTTGCCTTTGAGGTCTTGCATTTGGTTTCTCCGAAAAAATTCGTTGTGGTTATTGAATGGCGGAAACGGTGACCGGCACGCCGTTGAGCGCGGCAACGCCGCACACCGGGTCGAGTAACTGGTCATCGGTGAGATCGTTGACGCTGGCGCCGGGCGTGTTGCGTGCCACGCTCAGCCGCGCGCCCGGCCGATGGTGGCCCCAGCCGTGCGGCAGGCTCACCGTGCCGGGCATCATGTCGGCGCTGGCGCAAACTTCGATATCAACACTGCCGACGCGCGATGTCACCCGCACCGGCTGGCCGTCGAACAGCTGGCGCTGTGCCAGATCGTCCGGGTGCATCAGCAAGGCCGTGCGCTGCGGGCCTTTGGTCAGGCGGTGGCTGTTGTGCATCCACGAATTATTGCTGCGCACATGGCGGCGGCCGATCAGCAGCAGCTGGCCGGCGGCCGGCTGCGCCAGCAATTCGGCACGGGCAGCTTCGATGGCGGCTTTGACCGGTTCTGGCAGCAGGTGGATTTTCTTGTCAGCAGTGAACAGCCGCTCGGGGAACGACGGTGTCAGCGCGCCGAGATCAATGCCGCTAGGGTTAGCCTTGAGCTTGGCCAGCGTTAGCTGGGTTTCGGTGGCCATGCCCCACGGCCCCATCTGCAGGCCGAAGTCGAGCATCATCTCCGGGCTGGGCGCGGGTTTGGGAGCCACGCCCAGCTTGGCTGCCAGCCGTTCGCCGAGCTGCGTGAGGATTTCCCAGTCGTGTTTGGCGCCTTCCGGTTTCGGCAACACCGCTTCGCTGTAACGCGCGTAGTTGCGCACGGCGAAGATGTTGAAAATCATGTCGAAATGATCGTGCTCCAGCGGCGTGGTGGTTGGCAGGATCACGTCGGCGTATTGGCTGGTTTCGTTCAGATACACATCCAGCGACACCATGAAATCCAGCTGCTGCAGCGCCTGCTCCAGCTGCCGGCCATTCGGCGTCGATAGCACCGGGTTGCCGGCGATACACACCAAGGCCTTGATCTGGCCTTCGCCGGGCGTGAGAATTTCTTCCGCCATCACCGCCACCGGCAATTCGCCGTTGGCCTCGGGCCGGCCACTGACGCGGCTTTTGACGCGACCATAGCTACCGGGTTTGGAGCCGGGCGCACCAAGCAAGTCCAGCGCCGGTTTGGTGGCGAGCGAGCCGCCAACGGTGTCCAGATTGCCGGTGACGATGTTCAAGGCCTGAATCGCCCACTGGCAGATGGTGCCGTGGATTTGTGTCGAGCAGCCCATGCGGCCGTAAGCCACGGCGCGCGGCGCGGCGGCGAAATCACGGGCGATGGTTTTGATCGCGTCGGCGTCGATGCCGGTTTGTGCGGCGACAGCTTCGGGCGTGAATGGCGCGACCAGCTCGTGGATGGTTTCCAGCGGTTGATCCAGCATGTTTTGCAGGCGGCCGGGTTTGGTCAGCCCTTCGGCAAACAACACGTTCAGCAGCGCCAGCAGCAGCGCGGCATCGCTGCCGGGGCGGATGAAATGATGCACATCGGCCACTTGTGCGGTTTCGGTACGGCGCGGGTCGATCACCACCAGCCTGCCACCGCGTGCCTGCAACGCCTTGATGCGCTTGGCCACGTCCGGCACCGTCATCAGGCTGCCGTTGGAGGCAATCGGATTGGCGCCGAGCATCAGCAGATAATCGGTGTGGTCGATATCGGGAATCGGCACCAGCAACTGGTGGCCGTACATCCAGTACACCATCAACTGGTGCGGCAACTGGTCGACCGAGGTGGCGGAGAAACGGTTGCGGGTTTTCAGCAAGCCGAGCAACTGGCCGCCGTGCGTCATCAGCCCATAGTTGTGTACGTTCGGGTTGCCCTGATAAGTGGCGATGGCGTCGGCACCGTATTGCTCGCGCACTTCGGCCAGCTTGCTCGCCACCAGCTCGAATGCGTCGTCCCAGCTGATTTCCTGCCAAGCGTTGCCCACCCGGCGCAGCGGCGTGCGCAGCCGGTCCGGGTCGGTTTGCAAATCCTGCAGCGCCACCGCCTTGGGGCAGATATGCCCACGGCTCAGCGGGTCGTTTTTATCGCCCTTGATCGAAACAATCTGCTCACCTTCAAGCTGGATTTCCAGCCCGCAGATCGCCTCGCACAGATTGCAGGCGCGGTGGTGGGTGGTGGCGCTCATCGGGGCATCGTCCTCAGGCGAGCAGGTAGCCGCCATCGACATTCAGGCAGGTGCCAGTGGTGTAGCTGGCTGCGGGCGAAGCCAGATAGAGGATGGCACCGGCCATTTCGTCCGGCTGGGCGATGCGGTTCATCGGGATGTGTTCCAGCGCTTTTTCCAGAATCGCCGGGTTTTTCACCAGTGTTGAAGCGAATTTGGTATCGGTGGCGCCCGGCAGCAGCGCGTTGACGCGCACGCCGATCGGCGCACATTCTTTGGCGAAAGTTTTGGTCATCGAAATCACCGCCGCCTTGGTGATCGAATAAATGCCCTGGAACACGCCCGGAATCACGCCGTTGACCGACGCAACGTTAACGATGGCGCCACCGCCGTTTTTCGCCATCGCTTTGGCGCCATACGACGACATGAAGAAATAACCGCGAATGTTCACATCCACGGTTTTCTGGAACGCCACCAGATCGGTATCCACCACCGGGCCGAAGTAAGGGTTAGCGGCGGCGTTGTTGACCAGGATATCGAGGCGGCCGTGTTTGGCCTGCACCGCGGCAAACAGGGCTTCGATCTGTTCCATTTCGCCGATATGGCAGCCAATCGCCTCGGCGGAACCGCCGGCGGTCACAATCGCGTCCACCACTTTCTGGCAGTCATCCACCTTGCGGCTGGAAACGATCACGTGTGCGCCGTGCGCCGCCAGCAGCTTGGCCGCCGATTCGCCAATGCCACGGCTGGCGCCGGTGACGATGGCAACCTTGCCGGACAGGTCGAAAGTGTTGGGTGTAGTCATGTGTCTGCTCCAGTGTATTTTAGCGATAGGTAATCAGTTCCGGCCGCCGCTGGATTTCCAGATGCGCCGGGTTGTTCAGATAGCTGAGGCTGATGCGCCCCGGCTGGTAAAGCAATTTGGTCACGCCGGTGTTCAGCAATGTCCAGTTGATCTCGAAAATGCGGCTGTCGGGGATGCCGGTGATGCCCTGCACCATGGCAGAGATGGCGCCGCCGGAGGTGAACACCCAGATATCCTGGCTGGCGTTTTCGGCCAGCCTGCGCAACGCCTGCTGGCAACGCTGCTGGAAGGCCCCCCAGCTTTCGCTGTAATCGGCATCGTGCTCGCCGCTGATCCAGCGCGCCACCGCAGCGGCAAACAGCCGCTGGAACTCGCGCCGGGGGTTGTCGCTACCCGCCAGCAGCTGGCCGAACGCAGCTCGGTCGGCCAGCTCCGGCCGGTAGCGCACCAGCACCTCGTGATGATCGAATTCGTCGAAACCGCGATCCACCTGCCATTGACCACTTTCACCGCCAAAAACCTGCAGGCAATGTTCCGCCGTCTGCCGATGACGGGTGGCGGTGCCGAGCACCACCTGGCTCAGCGGCTGGCCGGTATCGCGCATCCAGCGACCGAGAAAACGCGACTGCTCTTCGCCCAGCGGCGACAACAGGTCATAGTTCTCGGCGCCAAAACTGGCCTGGCCGTGGCGCACCAGATAAATCGCCCCCATGCGTCAACCTTACAGCGTCGATGCCTCGATCAGCTTTTTGCAGCGCTGGTCGAGGTAGTTGGTGATAAAGCCAAAGGTGGCAAATGCCTTGTTCTTGGTCTGGCCGTGGTAATAGCGGTAATAAATCTGCTGCACGATCACGGCGAGACGGAACAGGCCGTAGATGGTGTAGAAGTCGAAGTTTTCGACCTTGTAGCCGGTTTTTTCGCCGTAATACTCGATCACTTCCTGACGCGTCAGCATGCCCGGCGCGTTGGTCGGCTGGCGGCGCATCATCTGGAAGGTCTGGTCGTCGTCGGCCTGCACCCAATAGGCCAGCGTGTTGCCCAGGTCCATCAACGGGTCGCCGAGCGTTGCCATTTCCCAGTCGAGCACGCCGATCACTTCAAACGGGTTGTCCGGGTTCAGCACCACGTTGTCGAAGCGGAAATCGTTGTGGATGATGCAGGTGGCGACATCTTTCGCCGGCATCTTGGCTTTCAGCCACGCCATCACGCTTTCGAAATCCACTACGTCGTCAGTCTTGGCCTTGCGGAAGCGATCGCTCCAGCCGTCGATCTGGCGCGCGACATAACCATCGCCCTTGCCCAGGCTTTCCAGCCCGGCCGCCTTGTAGTCCACCTGATGCAGCTCGATCATCTTGTCGATCACACTCAGGCACAGCTTGCGCGTGTCTTCCACACTCAGGTTCAGCCCCTCGGGCAGATTCTGGCGCGGGATAATGCCGCGGATGCGCTGCATCACGTAGAAGTCGCAATCCATCACCGCCGGGTCGGAACAGGTGGCAAGCACGTTCGGCACGTAGGGGTACACCGGCTTGAGCGCGGTCATGATATTGGCTTCGCGCAGCATGTCATGCGCCGACTTGGCGCGGTGGCCAAACGGCGGACGGCGCAGGATCAGGTCGCGCTGCGGGTAATGCAGCATATAGGTGAGGTTCGATGCACCGCCGGCAAACTGGTTGATCTCCGGCGTGCCTTGCAGATCGCCGATCTGCGCCTTGAGGAAGGCGTCGATTTTGGCAACGTCCAGCTCTTCGCCGCTACGGACTACGCCGGGTTGATCGAGTAATTGGCTCATTTCAATTTCCTTGCACTTCACGCCAGATTTATAGAGAAACGCCGAATTTGGCGGCCTGCTTCTTGAACTCGATCTTGCCGATCAAGCCGCGGTGCACCTCGTCCGGGCCGTCGGCAATGCGCAGCACGCGGGTGTAGGCATACAGCGCGGTCAGCGGGAAGTCTTCTGACAGGCCGGCGCCACCGTGCATCTGCATCGCCGCGTCGATCACCTGAGTGGCCATGTTCGGCGCCACCACCTTGATCTGCGAGATTTCGCTCATCGCACCTTTCACACCAACGGTATCCATCATCCACGCGGCTTTCAGCGTCAGCAAGCGAGCCTGCTCAATGGCCATGCGGGCATTGGCGACCACATCGATATTGCCGCCCAGGCGCGCCAGCGGTTTGCCGAAGGCAACACGGGTCATCGCCCGTTTGCACATCAGTTCCAGCGCGAACTCAGCGGCGCCGATGGCACGCATGCAGTGGTGGATGCGGCCCGGCCCCAAACGGCCCTGGGCAATTTCAAAACCACGCCCCGGCCCGGCGATAAATGCCGACAGCGGCAGGCGCACATTGGTGAAGCTGACTTCACCGTGGCCGTAAGGCTCGTCCAGCGCGCCAAACACCGGCAACATGCGCTCGATTTTCACCCCCGGGGTGTCCAGCGGCACCAGCACCATCGAGTGTTGTTTGTGTTTGTCGGCGCTCGGGTCGGTGAGGCCCATGAAAATCGCCACTTTGCAGTTCGGATGGCCAATGTTGGAGCTCCACCATTTGCGACCGTTGAGCACCACTTCGTCGCCTTCAATGATCGCAGTGGCCTGCATATTGGTGGCATCGCTGGAAGCCACACCCGGTTCGGTCATGCAGAATGCCGAGCGGACGGTGCCGTCCAGCAAAGGTTTGAGCCAGCGCGCCTTCTGCTCTTCCGAGCCATATTTGACCAGCACTTCCATATTGCCGGTGTCGGGCGCGTTGCAGTTGAACACTTCCGGCGCAATCACCGAGCGGCCGGTGATTTCCGCCAGCGGTGCGTAGTCGACATTCGACAGGCGGTTACCGTATTCCGGCTCGGGCAGGAACAGGTTCCACAATCCGGCAGCCTTGGCCTTGGCTTTCAGCTCTTCCATCACCGCGGGCTGGTTCCACTGGGTCCAGTCTTCACCACGCTTGAGTTGCTCGAAATAGGTTTTTTCGGCCGGAATCACGTGTTCGTTCATGAACGCCGTCATACGTTCGATGGTGTCGCGGGCGGCGGCGGAATGTGCGAAATCCATGGCATAGCTCCCTGTAAGTTGGGATCGAGAATACGGCTCGCCTATAAATCAATCAAATGAATAGTTTGAATATGTCATAATTAGTTTCATGCATATTTCTCGCATCGATCTCAACCTGTTTGTGGTGCTGGAAGCCATCTACAGCGAAGGCAACATCACCCGCGCCAGCCGCAAGCTGAACCTGACACAGCCGGCGATCAGCCACGCCTTGGCGCGACTGCGCCAGCTGTTCAACGACCCGCTGTTCGTGCGTCAGGGCGCGGCGATGTCGCCCACGCCGTTTACCCGCAACATCATCGCCCAGGTGCGTCAGGCGCTGTCACTGTTCGAATCGAGCATGGCCGGTCAGGTAGAGTTTGATCCGGGCAATTCGCACCGCTTGTTTCATCTGGGCTTGCGTGACGTGTTCGAGGCCACTGCACTGCCGCCGCTGCTGGCGCGGCTGCGGCAGTTGGCGCCACAGATCGAAATTGCCAGCGTGCGCATTGATCGCCGCGATATCGAAAGCGAGCTGGCCAGCGGCAGCCTCGACCTGGCGCTGGACATTCCGGTGCCGATGGGTGATCAGATTCGCCAGCAGCGGGTATCACGCGACCGGCTGATTGTGCTGGCACGCGCCGATCATCCGGCAATCAACGGTCAACTGGATTTGCCAACTTATCTAGCACAAGCCCATGTACTGGTGTCGTCACGCCGCAAAGGCATGGGTCTGGAAGATTTTGAATTGAACCGCGAAGGCTATCGGCGGTCGATCGGGCTGCGTTGCCAGCATTATTTCGCGGCTTGCCGTGTGGTCAGCGAAACCGATCTGCTGTTGACCATGCCCGAGCAATACGCGCGCATCGCCAACGCCCAGTTCGGCAATCTGATCCACGCCTTTCCGCTGCAGACGCAACCGCTGGATGCGCACCTATACTGGCATAGCAGCGCCGACGACAATCCGGCCAACCGCTGGCTGCGGCAACAGCTGAGCAGCCTGTTCGGCCCGCAGAGCTGATCAGCCACGAACGGCCAGCACCTGTTTTGCCGCAGATTGTGGCGGCACCAAGGGAATCCAGAACACGAAACAGGCACCACCATCACCACGGTTTTCCGCCCAGATATCGCCGCCGTGATGGCGCACGATCTCGCGCGAAATAGCCAGCCCCAAGCCAGTGCCACCGCCGGCGCCACTGCTGAGGTTTTTACTGCTCTGGATGAATTTGTCGAAAATGCTTTCCAGCTCGTTTTCGGGAATACCCATGCCCTCGTCGCAAACGCTCACCCGCAGCGAAGGCAACGGCGCTTGCTGCAGCTCAACCGCAATCTGGATGCTGCTACCTTCGGCAGTAAACTTGATGGCATTGGAAAACAGATTGCGCAACACTTGGCCTATGCGCAGCCGGTCAAAACAAGCGCTGGTATCGTGATCCGGCATCTGCAATTGCAGCCGCAGGCCGCGGCGACGGCTCAGCTCACCCAGTTCACGCACGGTTTCTTCAATCACCGGCCACAAGGGCTGGGTTTCGTAGTTGTAAACCATCTTGCCGGATTCGAGCTTGGTGATATCGAGCAAGTCATTAACCAGAGCCAGCAAGCGCTCGCCGGCATCTACAATATTGCTCATGTAGCGCCGCAGCTTTTCCGGCGGGCCACTTTCTACCTTGTCCAGCGCCAGCTTGGCAAAGCTGAGGATGGCATGCATCGGCGTGCGCAACTCATGCGACATGTTCGAGAGGAAGTGCGTTTTTGCCAGGTTGGCCGCATCCGCCTGCTCCTTCGCCGCAAGCAGATCGGCGGTCTGCGTTTTCACCTGATCTTCCAGCTGATCGCGCGCCCGGATCAGCGCCATTTCCGCCGCCTTGCGATCAGTAATGTCACGTGCCAGCCACACCACTGCCGGCACCGGTGTTGCCAACGGCGGCAATGGCGCAACATGGCCTTCAAACCAGCGTTCAACGCCATCAATGGTGAGCGGATATTCGTGAATCTGGATTTCACCGGTTTCCAGGCAACGCTGAATCACCTGCTGGCTTTCCCGCGCCAGATCAACCGGCAACAGCTCCTGCACATAACGTCCGGTGGGTGTGCGGTGGTGATACAGCTCGCGGTTGCCGAAGGCATCCAGCACCACACCATCGTGCGCCACCACAAAAATCGGATCGGGCACCGCCTGGCTGATAGCGTGCAAGCGTGCCTCGTTGGCGCGCACTTTCATCACTTCGCGCGACAAGTCCTGCGATGACTGCAACAACTGTGCATCCCGCTCGACTACCGAGCGCACCATGGCATTAAACGATTTAGCCAGGGAACCCAGTTCATCGTTGTGCTTCATATTGATGATGACGCTGGTATCACCCATGCGCAGCCGGTCGGTTGCAGCGATCAGTTCATTGATTGGCGCCGCCACCTGGCGCCGCAGCACCAGATACAGCACCCACAGCTCAACCAGCAACGACAGCAGGCCCAGCGCGAGGATATGCCAGGCGCCACCGAACGCCGCAGCCTCCACCAGGCTGGCCGGGTAAACCGTGACAAACAACCATCCCGGGCCTTTGATCCGTGACACGCCGAGATAATAGTCGCCACCTTCCAGCTCGCTGACAAAGGTCTGCTGCTTGCTGGCCAATACCGTCGAAATCATGTCCTGTAGCTGTTTGTCGCCCAGCACCTCGGGCTTGAGGTTGCCACCGGCAGCCTTGATCTTGTCCATCAGCAACGGATGGGCAATCAGTTCACCATCGGTGCGCACAATGATGTTGTAGGTGCCGCTCAACTGTTGGTTGGCAGTGCGCAGCAACAGGTCATCAATCACGATATCCTGTCCGGTGGAAACCACCCACTGCTTCTGGTAGTCGCCCGGCGTAACGTGCGACACCATCCACTTCTTGGCGCCCTCATCGAAATACACGCCGGTCCAGAATGGCCGGCGCTGCGGATTTTTCTGCGGTGTTGAACGCCACACCGTTTCATAGGTGTAGATGTCGGTATCCGGACGTGCCTCGGCACTCCAGTCAGTAAACGGCGCATAGTTGATCGACAACTGTTCCGGCATATTGATGAAGCTATCGAGAAAACGGTTGGTGGTAAGCCGCCCCCATTCCGACAACAACTGATAACCCAGCACCACCCGGCGCTGCAGATCAGGCGTGACCGGCACATCGTGCCGCACGAACACCGTGGCGCGGTTGCGATAATCGTTTAACGCTGCGCGCAC
Organism: Chitinivorax sp.; assembly: GCA_046347685.1. Classification (GTDB taxonomy): domain Bacteria; phylum Pseudomonadota; class Gammaproteobacteria; order Burkholderiales; family SCOH01; genus CALMFQ01. Next base: position 31,569 of record JAXMFR010000024.1, on the reverse strand, counting down.
CCGCCACAGACCATCGCTGCCGCGCTCGAAAATACGATTGAATTCGGCGCTGAAATCCTGCCCCTGAGTTGCAGCGTAACGACGCAGAAACTCCTGGGTCATCATTGCGGTCTGCGTTTCCGCCAACAAAAACTGCTGGCTCTCCAGCTCGCCGCGCTGTGCCACATAATCCTGCAACGAAGTCAGCGCGTTTTGCTTGAGGTGCCGATACAGATAGCCATAGGCCAGCAGCGTGGCCAGCATCACCACAATGGCAATCCGGATGCCCATGCGCCACAAAGCGCGACGGGACAGGGAACTGGATGCTGGATTCAATGAATTCATGAGTAGCGATCGGATTCGCAAAAACAACTAGCGTTGAAAAACAGGCGCAGAGCGGGATCATCACCCTTAAGGACAGCAGCCTAACACTGCCGACAGCCAACAACCAAAGGACTTCTCGGGCCAGACGCCAGCGCCAGCTTGATTTATAGGCGCTAAGCCGGTTGGCAGCAATTGTTAACAGGCATTATGTGCAAGCTGAGCAATGAGTTAAAATAGCGGATTGACCATTTTTTATGTATTGGCACAGCTTATGATTCAAGTCGGCATTGTCATGGGTAGCAACAGCGACTGGGACGTGATGCAGAACGCAGCCAAAATGCTGCAGGATTTCGGTGTGGCATTCGAGGCGCGCGTCGTCTCTGCTCACCGCACGCCGGATCTGCTTTATGAATACGCCGAATCGGCCGCCGGGCGTGGCCTGCAGGCAATCATTGCCGGCGCTGGCGGCGCAGCACATCTGCCAGGCATGCTTGCAGCCAAGACGGTGGTGCCGGTACTGGGCGTGCCGGTGCCTTCCAAATACCTGAAAGGCCAGGATTCGCTGTACTCGATCGTGCAGATGCCCAAAGGCATTCCGGTTGCCACTTTCGCCATTGGTGAAGCCGGCGCCGCCAACGCGGCACTGTTTGCCATCGCCATGCTCGCCAACCAGAACCCGGAATTGCGCGAGAAACTGCAAGCGTTCCGCGAAAAGCAATGCCAGACCGTGCTCAACATGAGCCTGCCGGAGATCGAATAATGACCCAGCACATCCTGCCCAATGCCATGCTCGGCATTCTCGGGGGCGGCCAGTTGGGCCGTATGTTCACCATGGCCGCACGTGCCATGGGTTATCGCGTCACCGTGCTCGACCCGGACCCGGACAGCCCGGCCGGCGGCCTGGCTGACGTGCATATCTGCTCCAAATACGATGATCCGGGCGCACTGCAAATGCTGGTGGACACCTGCGCGGCAGTCACCACCGAATTTGAAAACGTGCCAGCCGAATCGATGCGGTTCCTGCAGAGCCGCATGCGTGTCAGCCCATCGGCCGAATGTGTCGCCACGGCACAGGATCGCATCAAGGAAAAACGCTACATCAGCGGTGCCGGCCTTGGCGTGGCTCCGTTCCTGACCATTGAAAAAGCCGACGATCTGGCACAAGACATGTCCGGCCACCTGCCCGGCATCCTCAAGATTGCCCGCCTCGGTTACGACGGCAAGGGCCAGATTCGCGTCAAGACGGCCGACGAAGTCAAAGCGGCCTGGGAGCAAATGGGCAGCAAGGCCTGCGTGCTGGAAAAAATGCTCGATCTGAAAATCGAGATTTCGGTAATTGTCACCCGCAGCTCGGCTACAGAGGTCAACACCTTCCCGGTGGCGGAAAATCAGCACGAATCAGGCATTCTCGACATCAGCATCGTCCCGGCACGCGTACCGGAGGCGATTGCCGAACAGGCACGACACATGGCGCTGAAACTGGCGCAGGCACTGGATTATATCGGCGTGCTGGCGGTAGAGTTTTTCGTGCTGCAGGACAACACCCTGCTGATCAACGAAATTGCACCGCGCCCACACAACAGCGGCCACTACACCATCGATGCCTGCCTCACCAGCCAGTTCGAGCAGCAAGTACGCGCCATGTGTGCGCTGCCGCCCGGCGACACACACCTGCTGAGCCCGGTGGCAATGGTTAACCTGCTCGGCGACATCTGGCGCGATGACGAGCCGGCATGGGACAAACTGCTGTCGCAACCGAATGCCAAACTGCACCTGTATGGCAAGAAGGAAGCGCGCATCGGCCGCAAGATGGGCCACTTCGATGTGCTAGCCGAGAACGCCGACAGCGCTCTGCAACAAGCCGTGGCGCTGAAAGACGCGCTCAAACAGTAAAGCAAGACATCACACACGCCGCCCGCCAGCCGGGCGGCTGCGTTTTAAACCGGATAAAGGAACACGCATGAGCGGCCTGACTCAATCGAACCTGCAAAGCCTGAAAAAGATCTACGCCGGCAAAGTACGTGATCTGTACGAAATCGACGACAAACGCATGCTGATGATCGCCACCGATCGCCTGTCGGCATTCGACGTGATTCTGGCGGAACCGATTCCGGACAAGGGCAAGATTCTCACCGCCATCTCCAATTTCTGGTTCGACAAGCTGAAAGACGTAGTGCCCAACCACCTGACCGGCGACAAGGCTGAAGATATGGTCAGTGCCGCTGATCTGCCACAGGTGGAAGGCCGGGGTGTGGTTGCCAAACGCCTGACTCCGGTGCCGGTAGAAGCGATTGTGCGCGGTTATCTGGCCGGCTCAGGCTGGAAGGAATACAAACAATCCGGCACCGTCTGCGGCATTGCGCTGCCCGCAGGCCTGCAAGAGGCATCCAAGCTGCCGCAGCCGATTTTCACGCCATCCACCAAGGCAGCAGTCGGTGACCACGACGAAAACATCTCGTTTGCACAGATGGTGGAAAAAGTAGGCCAGGAGCTGGCAGAAAAAGTGCGCGACACCGCCATTCTGCTGTACCGCACCGCCGCCGAATTTGCCGCCACGCGCGGCATCATCATTGCCGATACCAAATTTGAATTCGGTCTGGATAGCGATGGCACCCTGGTGCTGATGGATGAGGCGTTGACGCCCGACAGTAGCCGCTTCTGGCCTGCCGATAGCTACGCTGCCGGCAGCAACCCGCCGTCGTTCGACAAACAGTTTGTCCGCGACTGGCTGGAAACCACTGGCTGGGATAAAAATCCACCGGCGCCGGAACTTCCGCAGGAAGTTGCAGTCAGAACCTCAGAGAAATATCGTGAAGCGCTGGAACGCCTGACTCGATAATTCTCGGACTTCTCTGTTTTTCTCCCTGTATTGACATTGAATCCCCGTTGCAGCGCAGCGGGGATTTTTTTCGCAATGCAACAGCCTTGCCTCTGGCGCTAAAACCTTGTCAGCACGACAAATCCTGCTAACCTTGGCAGGTTGTCCTTGATACTAATGTCTGCCAGCATGTCCGATCACGAAAATCGCACCGCCTTTGTCGACTGGTTTCGCGCCGCCGCGCCCTATATCCATGCGTTTCGTGGCAAAACCTTCGTCATCGCCTTTGGCGGCGAAGTGGTACAGGACGGCAGCTTTTATACCCTGACCCACGACTTCAACCTGCTCACCAGTCTAGGGGTGCGCTTGGTGCTGGTACACGGCACCAGGCCGCAGATTGAAGCGGAGATGGCGGAAAAAGACCTTTCTCCCCGCTATCACAACGGCATTCGCGTCACCGATGCCGATGCGCTGGAATGCGCCAAGATGGCCACTGGGCAGGTTCGCGTTGAAATCGAAGCGCTGCTGTCGATGGGGCTGGCCAATTCGCCGATGCAAGGTGCCGACATTCGTGTCGCTAGCGGCAACTATGTCACCGCCCAGCCGCTGGGCGTACGTGACGGTGCAGACTACTGCTACACCGGCGTGGTGCGCAAGATCAACACCAAGATGATCGAAGGCAGCCTCGACGACGGTGAAATCGTGCTGCTGTCACCGCTGGGATATTCACCAACCGGCGAAATCTTCAACCTGACACTGGAAAACGTCGCGACCGAGGCGGCGGTGGCGCTGGGGGCGGACAAGCTGATTTTCCTCACCGACACGCCAGGCGTGATCAATCTGCGCTCAGAGTTATTGAAAGAATTGTCTGCGCAGAAAGCGGCAAAAATCATGGAAGTGGCCACCAATCTGGCCGAAGATATCCGCCTGTTTTTGCCGTGCGCGGTACGTGCAGTAAACAACGGCGTACAGCGCACCCATATCGTCAATCGCCACACCGATGGCAGCCTGCTACTGGAGCTGTTCACCCGCGAGGGTATTGGCACCATGATCACCGCCGAACCACTGGAAGAAATCCGCCAGGCCAGCATCGATGACGTTGGCGGCATTCTGGCGCTGATCGAGCCACTGGAAGAAGAAGGCGTACTGGTGAAACGCAGCCGCGAACTGCTGGAAATGGAAATCAACCGATTTATCGTGCTGGAACGCTACGACATGGTAATCGGCTGCGTAGCCTTGTATAACTATGCCGAATCCGATATGGCGGAACTCGCCTGCATGGTGGTCAGCAACGAATTCCGTGACCGCGGACTGGGTGACAAATTACTGGCAGAAGTGGAACAAAGGGCGCGGGAACAAGGGGTTAGCCGCCTGTTTGTGTTGACGACCCGCACCGCACACTGGTTTGTCGAGCGCGGTTTTGTCAGCGCCAACGTTGATGACCTACCACCTCAGAAGCAGCGTTTCTATAATTACCAGAGACGATCCAAGGTTTTCATAAAAACGCTGTGACCAACATTCACGAACAAAGGGCCCGATAGTGGCCATTTACAGCAGCCGCTGGCTGTCCATGCTGTTATTGCTGCTGGCCTGCCAAGTCGCCCGCGCCGCGGATGAATTGACCCTGGCGATTGAGCCTTTCCTCAGCGCACGGGCATTGGTTGGCGCTTTCCAGCCGCTTTGCAACCACCTGGGCGACAAAACCGGCAAAAAGGTGGTGGCGATTACTGCCGCCAATTACGACCAGTATGCGCAGCGCCTGCTTAATCAGGAGTTTGACATTGCCATCATTGGCCCTCACACCGCACTGCTGGCAGCACAAAAAGCCAACTACCTGCCGTTGCTAAAGGGCGAAGGTTTTCTCAAAGCGCTGATGATTGTCGACAAAAACTCGCCTTATCAGAAGCCAGCCGACCTCAAGGGCCAGACGATAGCCCTCCCTGATCACCTGACCATGACCTCAATGCTGGGTGCAGAGTTTTTCCGCCCGGCCGACGCAGCGCCGATCGACGTCCGTTTCCGTTACAACGATTTTCACAATACTGCCGCACTGATGATGTTGCGCGGTGAAGCCGCAGCCGCCGTGGTCGCGGATTCAGCACTGCTGCCGATGTCGATGGAAATACGCGAAAACATCCGCATCATCGCCGAGAGCAAACAAGTGCCGCAAATGGTGATGCTGGTGCATTCGCGTGTACCAACCGAAATGCGCGACAAGTTGCACGATGCCATGTACGAATACATCAAGATCACCGCGCAGCAGAAGAACTTTCTGGCACGCGTGGGCTTCTCCGCCGCCAAGCCGCTGACCGAGCAGGACAGCCGCCAGCTGGCGCCGTACGTGGAAGAACTGAAACGGAGGCTGGGACCCTAATGCCCCACTCCCGCATCAGTCCTTTGCGCGTCAGGATCGTCGTTGCCGTACTACTGGTACAAATGGCCCTGGTCGGCGTATTGGCCATGAACATGAAGCAATCCTGGGACCAGGTCGCGCGCGATAGCCTTGATAAGCGTCTGCAGGAACTGGGGCTACTGTTCAACTCGACACTGGTGCCCGCCCTGCTGTCGCAAGACTACGCCACCGCCTTTGACTTGATGGAAAGTGTCCGCAGCGGCAAGCAGATCGAATATCTGGTGCTGCTGGATCGCCACGGCAAGATTGTTGCCAGCAGCGGCTGGATGGTCTCGCAACCCCTGCCCCCTGCCGACTCACTACGCCAGATCCGGCGCCTGGATGCTACCTTCCACGCTGAAACACCACTGAAGCTGGCCGACGAATATTATGGCTCGCTGCATTATGGCGTCACGACGCAAAGCCTGACCTCCAGCCTCAAGGACATGTACTGGCAAACCCTATCGATTGCATTGCTGTCCGTGGCAGTGTCGACTGCGCTGCTATTGCTGTTCGGCATGCGCATGACCAAGGATCTCACCCGCCTCGGCAACGCCGTAACCAGCATGGCCAGCGGTGAAGCACGGGTGCAGCTCAACATCCGCCGCAACGACGAAATCGGCAAACTGGCACGTGATTTCGAATCGATGTCGGGCACCATTCATCAGCAATTGCAGGATTTGCGCGAGAGCGAGGCCAAATTCCATGCGATTGCCGATTACACCTATGGCGCGGAGCTCTGGGTTTCGCCTGAAGGCAAATTGCTGTGGGCCAATCCCTCGGTAGAGCGAATGTTCGGTTACACCGTCAATGAATGCATGCAAATGCCCGATTTTCCGCGCACGCTGATTGCAGGCGATGCGGAAGAGGCAATGACACTGCTGCGCCCGGCTCTGCGAGGGGATAGCGGCCAGGATGTAGAATTTCGGGGCGTGCGCAAGGACGGTAGTGAATTCTGGTGCGTAGTGTCATGGGCCCCCATTTGCGCGGCAGACGGCACTTTCCTCGGCGTACGCGCCAGTGCCCGTGACAATTCCGATTACAAGGAAACGCAGAGCGTGCTGTCGCAAGCCGTGGTGGAACTGCAGCACTCACAGGCCATGCAGCAGCGCTATCTGTCTGAGGCCGAGCAGGAAAAAGCACGTCTGGGTGCCTTGCTGGCAGCCATATCGGTGGGTATTCTGTTTGTCGATCAACGCGATCGCATCGTCTATTGCAACCCGGCATTCCGCCAGCAATGGCGAATCGCCGACACGGCGCCCCTCGTCGGCAGCCACGTTGACGAAGCCCTACGCCAAGCGGGCAATATGCCAGATATCTGCATTGTGCAGGACGAAACCAACCCCACCTCGCTGCTGGCGATAGACACCAGCCTGCGCGAATATGCCATGCACGATGGTCGCGTCATTAAACAACACAACCACACAGTAATTGGCGACACCGGCGCTAAAATCGGCAGCGTCTGGCTGTTCGAGGATGTTACCGAAAGCCGACGTGCCGCCGAACGACTGGTGTTCCTGGCAGAACGAGATTCCCTCACCGGGCTGTTCAACCGATATCGCTTCCAGGAAGAACTGTCGCGTATGCTGTTTGACGCAGATCGTCACAAAAGCAGCGTTGCGCTGCTGTTCTTCGATCTGGACGAATTCAAATACATCAACGACACCTTTGGCCACGGAGCCGGCGACAATATGCTGATCCGCGTGGCGCAGGAAATCTCGGGCCAGATTCGCCGTAACGAAATACTCTGCCGCCTGGGTGGAGATGAATTCGCACTGCTGGTTCCGGGGGCGGATGAAACGGAAATGACGATACTGGCTGACCGCCTGGTCCGTGCCGTGGAACAGATCACCTTTGGCTATGAAGGCCAAAGCCTGCGGCTTGGCACCAGCGTGGGTGTGGCCCTGTTCCCGCAACATGCGAGCAATGGAGAAGAGCTGATTGCCAACGCTGACATGGCAATGTATCAGGCCAAGGCGGCCGGCAAGAACACCTGGCGCATCTATCGCCCGGATCAGAACATTGCCCGGGAAATGGTGGACCGCTGGAGCTGGAAAGAGCGCATTCAACAAGCACTGGACAATAATCTGCTGCAGCTGCATTTCCAGGGAATTTTTCATACCGATGACCGGCGCCTGAGCCATCTGGAAGTGTTAGTGCGGATGCGCGACGAACAGGATCCAGACAAGCTGATCCCGCCCTCCCAGTTTATTCCGGTAGCGGAGAAAACCGGCAAGATTCTCGACATCGATCGCTGGATCATCCGTGAATCAATCAAGCTGTTGGCTACATCAGACGCGATTCCGTCACTCTCGGTGAATATATCCGGACGCTCTTTCGACGAACCCAGCCTGCCAAGTTACATCGCCGAACAACTCAAACACTATGGTGTTGCGCCTCAAAGGCTGTACGTAGAAGTCACCGAAACAGCAGCAGTATCGGACATGCGCGATGCGCAACGCTTTATCGAAGCGCTGCGGGAAACCGGCTGCAAGGTTTGTCTGGACGATTTTGGCACCGGCTTCTCCTCGTTCACCTATCTCAAGCATCTGAAGGCGGAGATTCTCAAGATCGACGGCATGTTCGTGCGTGATCTGCTGAAAGATCAGGACAGTCAGATTTTTGTACGCGGCATGGTCTCAATGGCGCACAGCATGGGGAAACAAACGGTAGCCGAGTTTGTCGAAAGCCAAGAGGTGTTGGACATGCTGCAGGCGTTCGGCGTCGACATGGTGCAGGGTTATTATCTGGACCGCCCCCGTGCCGATCACCCAGCGCTTTACGGGCAGGCATCACTGGAAGGTTTCTAGCAACGCATTCGCTTATCCGTGCAGCCCCCGGCGGGTATAATTCTGCCGGCAGGTGCCTGCCAGTAATCCGCCTGACACGGTATTGCAATCAATCTGTAACAATTCATTCGTAGACTTCACTTGAATCGAGGTATTTCCAAATGGCTAAAATGGTTAACTGCGTAAAACTTGGACGCGAAGCAGAAGGCCTGGATTTCCCGCCTCTCCCTGGCGAACTGGGGAAACGGGTATTTGAGAATGTATCCAAAGAAGCTTGGCAGGGCTGGGTCAAATTCCAAACCATGCTGATCAACGAAAACCGCCTGAGCCTGGCCGATCCACGCGCGCGCAAATACCTGGCCGACCAGCTGGAAGCCTATTTCTTTGGTCCAGGCGCCGATATGCCAGCAGGCTTTACTCCACCACAAAACTGATTTTGGGTCTCCACCACGCATGCCTTACAGTTATTCGCCCGACTATTACCTCAATCGCGAACTGTCTTTACTCAAATTCAACCGGCGCGTTCTGGCTCAAGCCGAGGACGAAAACCAGCCGTTACTGGAACGCCTGAAGTTTCTGTGTATCGTCAGCAGCAATCTGGATGAGTTTTTTGAGGTACGGGTTGCTTACCTGAAAGAAAATATCCGGCTTAACACCAATATTGTTGGCCCTGATGGTCTGAGCGCGAAACAGCAGCTACATCTTGTCAGCGCTGAAGCTCACGATCTGGTGGCACGGCAATACCGGATATTGCGTGACGTGGTACTGCCCTCGCTGGCTGCGGAAAACATTCATTTTCTGCGCCGTACTACCTGGAATGAGCCCCAGAAAAACTGGGTGCGGGAGTTTTTCTTCCGCGAATTGATGCCGGTGCTGACACCGATTGGTCTCGATCCCTCGCATCCGTTTCCACGAGTACTCAACAAGAGCCTCAACTTTGTGGTGGAACTGGAAGGCAAGGATGCCTTCGGCCGCGAATCGCGCATTGCCATCGTCCAGGCCCCGCGAGTGTTGCCGCGCTTCATTCAACTGCCACGCGAGATTTCCGGCGCGGAATACGGATTTGTTTTCCTTTCCTCGATCCTCCACGCGCACGTTGGCGAGCTGTTCAACGGCATGCAGGTGCATGGCTGTTACCAGTTCCGCGTTACCCGCGATACGGATTTGCAGGTCGACGAGGAAGAAATCAAGAATCTGCGCACAGCGCTGCAAGGCGAGTTGGCACAACGCCAGTTCGGCAACACGGTTCGACTGGAGGTAGCGGATGGCTGCCCATCGCATATTCAGGATTTTCTGCTGCAACAGTTTGAACTGGAAGTCAGCGATTTGTATGTGGTAGATGGCCCGGTTAATCTGGTGCGCCTGATGCAGGTGCCCGATAAAGTTGATCGTCCCGATCTGAAATTCAAGCCGTTTGTACCAGGCGAGCCAGAAGCGCTGCGCAACGCCCCTGATCTGTTTGCCGCCATTCGCCGCGGCGATATTCTGCTGCATCATCCTTTCCAGAGTTTCGGTCCGGTCATTGATTTTCTGCAGGAAGCCGCTATCGACCCAAACGTGGTGGCCATCAAAATGACGGTGTACCGCACCGGCACCGATTCGGTTCTGATGGAAGCGTTGATCGCGGCAGCCCGTGCCGGCAAGGAAGTCACGGTAGTCGTTGAGCTGATGGCACGCTTTGACGAAGAAACCAATATCAATTGGGCAGCACGCCTGGAAGAAGTGGGCGCACACGTCGTTTATGGTGTGGTGGGCTACAAAACCCACGCCAAGATGCTGCTGGTGGTACGCCGCGAATATGACCGCTTGCGTCGTTATGTGCATCTGGGCACTGGCAACTATCATCCGCGCACAGCCAAACTCTACACCGACTTCGGCCTGCTGACCTGCAACGAAGAAATCACCGCTGACGTCAACGACGTATTTGTACAACTCACCGGCTTGGGGCACGCCAGCCAACTCACCCGACTCTGGCAGGCACCTTTTACCCTTTACGACAAACTGGCCAAGGCAGTCCGCAATGAAATCCGCATTGCCAAGGCCGGCCGCCCCGCCGCAATCATCGCCAAGATGAACTCACTGATCGAACCCCAAACCATCGATCTGCTGTATGAAGCATCGCAAGCAGGGGTAAAAATTCACCTCATCGTACGCGGCATTTGTGGCCTGCTGCCTGGGGTACCAGGCTTGTCCGAAAATATCTCGGTACGCTCGATCATCGGCCGCTTTCTGGAACATACGCGCATTTATTATTTCCTTAACGACCGTAACGAGGATGTCTATCTCGCAAGCGCTGACTGGATGCATCGCAACCTGTTTGGGCGTATTGAGATCGCCTTTCCGGTACTGGATCCCAAAGCTAAAAAACGCGTAATCCGCGAAGGCCTGCGCCCGTATCTGGTGGACAATACCCAGGCTTGGGAAATGAATGGCGAAGGCCACTACCGGCGCAAAACCTCTCGCGGCGCAAAAACTCGTTCCGCACAACTGGCACTGATGAACGAACTAACCGAACAATCCTGAATGCCGGAGAGAAACTGACCATGGACCTGATTCTTTGGCGCCATGCCGAAGCGGAAGACGGCATTAACGATCTGCAGCGACAACTGACCCCACGTGGCCAGAAACAAGCACAACAAAGCGCCGAATGGCTGCGTCAGCACTTGCCGGCAAACTACAGCATCATCGTCAGCCAGGCCAAACGTTCGCAGCAGACCGCGCAAGCCTTAAGCGCTGATTTCCGAATTTGCGCGGACATCAATCCAGGCTGCGAAGCTGCAGCCATTCTCGCCGCCTGCAACTGGGGAGAGAGTAATGACACGGTAGTGATAGTAGGGCACCAGCCCACATTAGGACGACTCGCATCTTTTTTGCTGGCCGGCAGCGAAATGGAATGGAGCGTAAAGAAAAGTGCCGTCTGGTGGATCAGCAACCGCGTACGCCATAGCGAGCCACAAACCTATCTCAAAGCGATGTTACTGCCGGAAATGATGTAATTTTTGCACGCACAGCCACACGACAACGCATAAGCCACACCGAATATTGGTTCATAAGACATCCGCTGACAGTGCTCATACAACTCTTAACCCAGCAATGATATACAGATCAACAAGCTGTAGTTCTATTTTGCCTCGCTTGATGCGCAATCCGTGCTTACCCATCGAACAATCGCCCGATTGCAGTGCAAACAAACATAACACCAATGAAATATAAGCAGACCCGCTTAGCCCAAATTCGCCGCGGCCATACCTGTAGCAGATTGCCAGCCAACAACGGAGCCCCCTAAAATAGGCGCTCCATGGCATAGCGCAAAAATAGTTCTATACTCTTTTCAAGGAATTAGAACTTTGCCCGGGTTGAGTGCAACGAGGGTATACGCAATGACCAATCACGATCCAGATCAGGAAAAAACTATCATCGGAGTACCTTATGAAGGGCTGCGCCAAAACAGGGAACTGTGTCTGGAACAGCCTGAGCTTGAGGGTACCCAAGAATTGGCCATGCAAAAAAGAGAATTCAAGATCCGTTTGGCTGACAATGCCGGTAAGCGCAGTTCCGCCAGCATGCTCATCAACAAGATGTACTCATGGCGTGGCTATTCGGCATCGAGCTCTCTCGAGGAAAACCCTAACCGGGTCACCATCGTCGCCTCTGACGGCGACATGACAATCGGCACCATCAGCATCAATTTTGACTCCGAACTCGGCCTACTTGTCGATCAGCTTTACAAAGATGTGATCGACCCGTTGCGCACGGAAGGCCAACGCCTTTGCGAATTCATCAAACTGGCCGTTGATGGTGAAGTTAAATCAAAAAAAGTGCTGGCCGCACTGTTTCATATCGCAGTGATCTACGCCCGTGAGGTGTTCCAGTACAGCCATATCGTCATTGAGGTCAACCCACGCCACGTCAAGTTCTATGAACGCATGCTCGGCTTCAAGATCATCGGCCCGGAACGTAACAACCCTCGGGTCAATGCCCCCGCAGTCCTGCTGTCAGTCTCGCTGGATTACATCCACGATGAAGTGCTGCGAGTGGGTGGCCGCCCTGAACTGGCGGGTGGCGAACGTTCGATTTATCCATACTTCTTCTCGCCGGCGGAGGCGGAAGGTATCGCCGGACGTCTGTTCTCGATCAACTAAATACGCGGCACTTGCCAGCGTCGATCGCCAGGTAATTCAATATGTTTGACTATGATGCAGCCTTCTCCCGCAATCTGGGATGGGTGACCGAGGCGGAACAACAACAACTGCGACGGAAACGTATCGCCATTGCCGGATTGGGCGGCGTAGGCGGCAGCCACTTATTGACCCTGGCACGCCTTGGCATAGGCAAATTCAAACTTGCCGACTTTGATACTTTCGATATCCCCAATTTCAATCGCCAAGCCGGAGCCATGATGTCGACCTTGGGCCAGCCCAAGGTCGAAGTGCTAACACGCATGGCAACAGACATCAACCCAGAACTAGAAATCGCCAGATACCCGGCTGGCGTTGATGATAACAATCTCGACGATTTTCTGGACGGTGTGGATTTATATGTAGATAGCCTGGATTTTTTTGCATTCCAGGCGCGCCGCAATATGTTTGCCGCTTGTGCAGCAAAAGGCATTCCGGCCATTACCAGCGCCACTGGGCATGGGAACCGCCATGCTGATCTTCATGCCGGGAGGCATGAGTTTTGAAGAATATTTCCGCCTTGAAGGCCACGATGAATTCGAGCAGGGCATCCGCTTTCTGCTTGGACTAGCCCCGGCGCGTCTGCACAACGCTTACCTGGTAGACCCATCCCGCATTGATCTGGAAAACCGCAAAGGGCCGTCCACAGGCATGGCATGCCAACTCTGTGCCGGGATTGCCGCGACCAATGCGCTTAAAATACTGTTAAATCGTGGGGATATCATTGCTGCTCCCAAAGGGCTACATTTCGACGCATTCAGCAACAAACTGACCCGGACCAAGCTACCAGCAGGAAACAACGGCCTCTTGCAGCGCATCAAGATTACCCTAGCAAAGCACATGTTAAGGAAAAGCGCCCGCTAGGAAAATATAGTCTTGTCGGTTTTTTTTACACCCCCGAGCAGTGGGAACAAAACAATACGCTCAAGCCACTAATTAAAAAGATAAAAAAAGCACTGGCACAGAACATGCTTAGTGTTAAGCGGCAACAATTTCACAGCACCTAACGCCGCTTGAAAAAATTTATCAAGGAGTTTTCAAATGAACCTGAAACACAATTCCATCGCTGCAGCTGCCGTGCTTCTAGCTTGCAGCGCGTCGGTTAACGCAGCCAACATCACTAACACATTGTTCTCGGGTTTTCAGCAACTGTCTGACAACAGTGCGGAAACAATTATTAAAGCGCAGAATTCGACTAGCAATCCAAAGCTCTTGGAGGTCGGTGATCGTCTGCACGGCATATTTACCATTGAGACCATAGAAAAATCGCCAAACCCGAAACGACTCTTGGGAACCGGCGGGAATTACGACTTGTCTGGTATTTTTGATATCACCGTGACTGGAAAGAATGGTGGCCCTGGCGCATATTCTTTCACGTTTGCGCCGACAGCGTCTTTTCAGGCGCTCTATGGTTCGGGCGCTATGATTGCGTTCTTTGAAGACCCGGTAAACAATTACACTCGTACCACAGATGCGACATGCACCAGTTCTGCAGCCGGTGGGAATTGTGAACAAAATATTACTGATGGCAATCTGCTCTGGGTGGCGGGTTTTGGCACGTCGCTTGACTTTTGGCAAGCAAATTCGATCACAGACAATATCGCACAGATTGGTGCAATCCCAGCGCCAAACAATGGCGGAACCTACAATCTAGGCCTAAGCCAACTTGCAGGTGGAACAGGTCCTTCGCTTGGGTTGGTAAACTGCTTTAACCTACATACCTTCACACCGACTCAGAACAACATCTGCGGTAGTGGTAGCTTGCTTGGAACGGGAGGCGTAAATACCCCCTATACCAGTTTTGACAATGTGGACTTCACTATTAATGTCAATAAAGTGCCTGAGCCTGCCATACTTGGTTTGATGGGCTTGGGCCTGATTGGCATGGCCGCAGGTCGCCGTAAGAAAGTCAAGTAATTGAATCGATTTCCCTAGGAATCGAAATCAAACAAAACCGCCACCGCTAAGGTGGCGGTTTTTTTACTACAATGATAAAAACATAGCGTCAAAAGGAGATCGATATGCCGCGACTTAGCATGCTGCCGGTGTTATTCAGGGAAATTTTTTTTGAGCGCACCCTGCCAAGAGAACCGGAGCCCGATTTGGTAATGGAAAATAGCGAGCAGGTTGAGGCATACTCCCATGCCGGTCGCATTGATGGTGTAATGGCAGCAGCCTATCTCTTTCATTCAGCAAGAATTAGCCAGATCATTCAAGACTGCAAAAACGTCGTTGACTTGGGCTGCGGCCCAGCCACTCAATTGTGTCAAATTGCTGAATTAAACCCGGCAATTACATTTCATGGCGTTGATTTATCTGATTCGATGTTGGAGACCGCGAAGATCTATGCAAAAAGCAAAAACATCAACAATATCATTTTTTATAAAGGCGACATCACCAACCTGAGTTTCTTGCAGGATAAATTTGCAGACGCCGTAATCAGCACCATGGCGCTACACCATTTGCCTAGCCATCAATTACTTGAAAATTGCTTTTCTGAAATCAATCGGATATTAAAACCAAACGGCGGCCTTTATCTGGTTGATTTTGGCAGGCTAAAGTCCCTTAAATCAGTCATTTATTTTGCTTATATCAACGCCAAACAGCAACCCCACCTCTTTACTCTGGATTATGAACGTTCCCTGCGCGCCGCATTCGCCCCGGAGGATTTTCAACTTCTCCAGAAAACTAATTTTGCCCACGCGACAACCCTAAGCACCTTTTTAATGCCAATATTGACATTAATAAAAACCCAAGATCGCCCACTCACCCCAGCTCTTTCCCAAAGAATTAACGAAATGAGGAGGGCTTTACCAAAAAAATACCTGCGCGACCTTGATGAAATTCGCACATTTTTTAAACTGGGTGGACTTAAAAATGACCCTTTTAACTAATACAAATCCAGAATACTACGAATTATTGGCCCGTTGTATAAGTTGGGCCCCTTCTGCAGATAACACCCAACCCTTCTCGGTGAGGTTTGACTCAGAGAAACTGACACTGTATTACGATGAAAAACGTGTAGCAGGCACAACATTTCCTGCATCCGCCCACGCATCTTTGTTGGCAGCCGGATGTGCCAAGGAGAATCTCCGGCAATTGCTGAATGCTTCGGACATGAAAGCCACATTCAAGGATATTCTGGCAATCGATCACCTTGATGATCAGTTTCATGTGCTAACAATGGATTTACCAGAGAAACTGGACTCAACCCTCAGCCAACATGCTCTTTTTAATCGCCACACCAATCGACTTCCCTATCACACACAGCCTCTCACAAGGCAGCAAAAGGGTTATTTGGAAAGCCTGTCAACAGATAATGTAAACGTTATTGTGATGGAAGCCAGCGATAAAGCAGTTGTTGCTGACTGGATACATCACGCATCTTGTATCCGCTTTCAAACCAAAGAAGTTCATGAATTTCTTGCCAAAAGCTTACGCTTCACACAGGCAGAGGTGCTAGCCGGTGACGGCCTGGATATTGCTACCCTCCCTCTTCCGCCATTTGGTGGAGCCTTGATGCGATACATATCAAAATGGGAAAACATGAGCAAACTTAACAAAGTCGGACTTTATAAGCTTTTTGCTACCATTGAAGCCAAATCAATACTTGCAAGTGGCAATATCCTGGCAATCACCAATAAACATGGAATGAGCAATATTGTAAAAGCTGGCGAAATTATGGAAAAAGCCTGGATTTGGCTAAACCAAGAAAATCTTGCTGTTCAGCCTTATTATGTTGTTGCTGATCAGATCAAACGACTGACTGAAGGAAAAATTTCTACAAACCTAGTCAAGCAAGCCAGTTTATTAAGCAACGAGGTTACCAAAAAACTGGAGCTTGGAGATACACAACAATTGAGCATGCTGATGCGAATTGGTACACCGAGAAAGGCTGCCCTGCGATCCCAACGACTACCAATTCGCTATATTACACAGCAGTCTTAACGCGCTTCGCTGGCTTTAAGCCTCCCAGCACTGGCAAGTTTCTTCTCCACGCTCAAGTAGGCCGAATCGTTCGAATAATTCCGGTTAAGTCGCTGTGCATTAGCCAGTTCCTGTTTTGCCCGTACCAGATCACCTTTGACTACGAAAGCTTCTGCAAGATGTATGCGATTGTCAAAATTATTCGGCGCAACACGGGCACTTTTCAATAACAAATCCAGAGCCAACTCCACTTTATGGTTCGCCAACAATACAACTCCGTACGTATCCAACACCAATGGATTTGACGGGGCACTACGGTACGCCGAATCGGCATAACGCAGAGCGGCAGGATCGGACCTTTTATATAGTTCATAGGCCACGTTATTCAGGGCAATATAATTATTAGGCTGGCGCACTAAAACCTCCTTGTATAAATCAACCGCACGCATGCTCTCTCCACGGCGGATCAATGAATCAGCATACGCCATCCTCACAACATCGTCAGTTACATTAGCCGCCAGCCATTTTGCCACATCGATATCGGCCTCTTTACATAAGCCGCCAATGCACATGGATTCATACCATTTGACAAGCAGCATTGAATCACGACGTATTGAAAGAGCATGGTTATATAACTCAATTGCTTTTCGGTAGTTCCCTTGCAGCATCTCTGCATCGCCACGCAAGGCATACCCTAATCGGGCGTGTTTCTTGGCTCGTATGAGTGAATCAGTAATATCGTTAACAGTATCATACGCCTTAGCACGTATCTCCAAGGCTACAAGATCAGTCCACAATGCTTCGGAATCCGGATGCAATTCCAGTGCCTTGCGTAATACCTCCCGGGCTGCGCGACTATCCCCATTGGCCAGCAAGGCTGAAGACAGACGTTGCCGGGCAAGAATGGAGGAAGGCTGTTGCGCAACCCATTTCTGCAAGTTAGCAATTGCAGCGTTCACGTCACCACTTGCGAGTTGTACATTTGCCAAGTTTTCCATGGCAGCGGGAGATGTTGGCAAGCGGGCCAAACCGTTCGTCGCGTAGTAACTTGCCTGCTTAAAATCGCCGGCCAGCATAAAATATCTTGTTAATAATAAATAAGGATCCAGGCTCTGCGGGTCTGCCTTATTAGCTTTAATCAGCCAATCAAGCATATCCTTCCCTCCGCCTCCGCCAGGCTCCAGAGACAGCTCGGATCTGAGCAATAGCGCCTGGACATTTTGCGGATCACTTTTTAATGCGAGATCGACTACCTTCCTAGCATTCGCAGGGTCTTTATTTTCCAAATGCAGTCTTACCAGATTCTTGACTGCAGGAAGGTAATTCCCCTTCAACTGTAGAGCCTTTTCCAAATTCTTTCTTGCCATCGGCATATCTTTCTTTTCTACATATATAGCCGCCAATGAATTATATAGGCTAGGATCGTTCTGATTCCTACTTATTGCCGCTTTTAAGATCGATATAGATTTTTCATATTCTTTTTTATAGGCATAAAGTCTTGCCAGCATTTCATCAGCTTGGCCAGGCTTATCTGCATATTGAGTGGCACTTAGCAAGTGATCCACAGCCTGATTTTGGTTGCCCAGCGCAATATTGCTCATGGCCAACCCCATGCGCCCCTGATACTGGTTCTTGTTTAAGCCAATTGCCTGATTGAAGTTCTTGATAGCCTCTGTATAGTTTTGCTTGGCCATCTCAACCTCCCCAGCAAGAACCAGCATATCGGCATCCATTTTTGCATTTGGTGTTCCAAGCCCCAAGATTGCAGAAGCCTTGTCATGCTCATTCTGTGATATGTACATCCTTGCCAGAAGTTTCCTGACAACTATCAGATTTGGAAATTCTAGCAGTAAAGGAGACAAAAACGACTCAGCCCTACGGTAATCCTGACGGCGCAAGCTGATAACCCCAGCGACAAATCTAGCGGCAGGGTCTTTAGGGGCGACCTTAAGCACATCACCGATATCACGCTCAGCAACGTCCAACTTGTTCTCATGTAGTTCAATAGTAGCTTTGGCATAGCTATACAAGGGTAAATTAGGCAAATATTTACCCATCTTCTGTAATATCCTACGCGCCTCCTTCACATCTCCAGTCTCGATATGAATTGCAATAGCACCTGTATACGCAGCAATAGAATAGGGGTTCTGCTCCAGAAGGAGATAATAGGTATCTAATGCAGATTTCAACTGCATTTTTTCCCGCAAAATATCCGCCTTCAGAAGCAGAATTTCCGGGTTATTCTTTTCCAACAATAATGCGTCGTCCACCATCAGCAATGCACGTTGGTCGCCCATTTTCATAGCCAACCTTGCCTTACCTGCTAGAGCAAGGGGATATTTGCCATCAATCTCCAGAGCTTTATCAAATTGAGCAGAAGCATCGTCAGGCTGGTTTTTTGTTAAATATGCCATCCCCCTCAGGAATCGAATTTCTGGCGTAATATCTGCATCAGGAATCTTATCTGTTGCGATTTCCATTAAAGCCTGATCGGGAATTTCCTTCTGCAAGGCAATGCGTGCTAAAAAAACGGCCACCTTGGCTTTATCTGCACCATAATCCCTAGCTTTCTTTGCCTCTATTTCTGCCTGATCATAAAATCCTGTCTTCCTATAAAAGTCAGCAAGCGCCATCCTTGCCTTCGTTGATGACGGATCGGATTGCAAAATCGCCTTATATGTAACCAAAGCACCCTGCCTATCGCCCTTATTTTCCAATAGGCTCGCTTTCTCCAATTGGCCATCGATCGGGCCAGCATTTCCGCAAGCGACCAGCAATGCCACCAAAAAAACAGGAATGACGCGCACAATTAAATTCATTTTAGTGAAAAAGCAACGTAGACCAAGCATAGCATTCTAGCCTTTACGTAATCTATTAAGAAGAACAACCGCATTATTCCTATCAGGGAACTCGCCATTGCGCTGCAGCAGTCTTTCTAATAACAATTTAGCATCATTTGACTTCCCATTCTTTATCAGAACTTGAGCATAATGAAAGTGAACTTCCGGATCTTCAGACAATTCACTTGCTTGCTTTAGTGTTCTTTCGGCATTTTGCAATTTACCCTGGCTATCCAATATCAGAGCATAAGTATCGAGTATTGCTGCATTTTTTCCAGCCAGCTTAACTGCTTGTTCCGCGATGGACATTGCTCGCGGATCTTTGATTTGATGATAGCTATACGCCAAATTATTCAAATAGCTTGGGTTATCTCCCTGCAGCTTGACTAAAGCCTCATATAGAGAGACAGCCTTTGTAAAGTTTCTCGTCAAAAGCGCATTCTCAGCCAAATAGGTACGAACGCCAATATCATTGGTATTTTTAGTTACCCAATCTGCTATTTCTTCATCCGCTTGAGTTCCCTTGCCGGATAGCACCAGCGCACGGTGACGTCCAATCATCCCAACACTGGTAGATTCAATAGCATTGGCACGCTGATAAGCCGCCGCAGCCTCGGCGCCAGCCTTCGCCTGCATATGTACATCGCCTTCCAACAAATATCCTGCAGCATTCTTAGGTTGCAGACGCTGCAGGGTTTGAGCAGCCTTCATGGCATCTGCAGGCTGTTTATTCCGCAGATACAAGCGGCTGAGCAATACGTAGGCATCCGCTGCATTCGGCGCCAGGGAGATCGCCTTCTGCAAGCTTTCGATCGCACCTGGATTATTACCGCTGAGCATCTGGGCATTTGCCATTTTGAGATAGGCCAGCGGTGAATTCGGCACGGCCTTGACCAGCTTCGCCAAGGTAGCCAGCGCCTGATTCTGCTCACCCGCAGCCAATTGCACCGAGGCAAGATTGTCGAGTAACTGCGGGTTATCAGGCTTTCTCGCCAACGCCTCCTGAGCGATGGCTTGCGCGCGCTTGAAGTCCTTGTTGCGCATGGCCAGCCCCGTCAATGCCAGAGAAGGTTCCAACGCTTCTGGCTGCAATTGATGCGCCCTGTCCAGCCATGGCTGAGCTTCGGCAGGCTTGTTCACTGCGAGCAGAAACTCTGCATACGCCATCATCAAGCCAAGATTTTTGGGTTCTTTTGCCAACAGGGCTTCAAACCGTTTCTGGGCCTGCTCGGGCTTCTTCTCCTGCAAATCCAAGCGGGCCAGATTCACTGCAGCCGGAACAAAACCCGGATATTTATCCAGCACCATATCCAGTTGTTTGCGCGCTCCCGCTACATCGTTCTTGCCCAGCAGAATGCTGGCCCGCAGGCCGCCTATCAGTGGGCTATCATCCTGTTTGCTGGCCAGGCGGGCCACCACGGTTTCCGCCTGTTGCCACTCCCGCTTGTTGATATGCGCCAGTACCAGCACAATATCTGCCTGCGTCGCCTTATCATCCCCTGCGGCAATATTTTCCAGATCATGTAGCGCCTTGTCGGCATCACCAGTGGCCATACGTGCCATGGCAACCTTGGTACGCAATTCCGCGCTCTTTGGATCCAGTTGTGCCGCGCGAGAATAAGCGGCCATGGCCTTGGCATAGTCGCGTTTGCGTACGGCGGCCTCCCCGGCAAGGCTGAGCAAGGCAGTATCGTCTGGGAATTGCTCGGTCAATTTACTCAACAACTCGGATGCCTTATCGACTTCGTTTTGCTTGAGCAATGTTGCAACGAGTAAACGCTGCGCCGGCAGATTGTTTGGCGAGTTGGCCAGCACTGCATTCAGATGAGCGATCGCCTGCTGATACATTCCTTTCGAATATTCGATATTCGCAGCCAGCAGGTTGGATGCAGGCAAGGTTGGCGCCAGTTTCAATACTTCGAGAATCTTTGTCAGCGCCTGGTCCGGTTGTTTTTCGCGCAGCAGAATGACTGCCTCGAGATGGCGTGCATACAGGTTGTTGGCGGAAACTTTCTGCAAATCAGTGAGGTAGACACGTGCTTTTGGCAATTGATTGGACTCAATCGCCATGGCAATCAAGCTCAAATAGGCTTGATCCTTGCTTTTGTCAGCCGCCAACGCCCGCTCGTACAACTGGATGGCTGCATCGCGCTCACCCCTGCGACGCAGTAAGTCGCCTTTCATCAACAAGGCATCTACGTTGGATGGGCTCTGCGCCAACACCCCATCCAGCAGGGCCAGCGCCTGCTCCGGCTGGCGCTGCATGACGGCTATTCGCGCCAGGCCGATCGAGGCATCGGCATGTTTCGGATCGATTTTCAGCGCAGCCTGATAGAGGTGGGTAGCATCATCAAACATACCGCGCATGGCAAAGGCATGGCCACGCAATACGATCAAGGCCGGCGCCGTATCGGCTTCAGGCATTTTTTTCGGATCGAGATACTCCAGCGCCTTGAGATGATCTCCCTTGGCCAGTAAGGCGCGTGCCAGCGTCGAGGCGGTCCCTACCTTGTCGGCCCCATGCTCAACCGCTTTTTTTAACTCGATCAGCGCGGCCTCGGTTTCTCCGGACTCCAGATAGAGCTGCCCCAGCTGACGCCTGGCATCGGCATTGTCCGGATAATCGGCGAGCAGATTCTTGAATTCGATGATGGCGGCTTTTTTCTCACCCTTGGCGGCGTACTCACGCGCCTTCTGTAACTGTGCCTCAGCGGAAGGCTTGCCACAGCCACCCAGCGATAAAACCAGACTCAAAAGCAGCGCAGATGGCCAGGTATATTTCTTCATTTGCTCGACTCCATCCAGAATTGGCGCTTGGCGGCGCTTATTTCAGCCCATAGCGGGCAAGAAGGTCATACAGGGTTGGCCGGCTTACGCCAAGAAGATCGGCAGCCTTGGCAACATTGTTGTCGCTGCGCGACAAGGCTTTGACAATCGCTTTGCGCTCGGCCTCTTCGCGCACCTGACGCAGGTTTAATGGTTCCGGCTCAGCACTGTCGGCGCCCGGCAAACCCAAATCATCCAAGGTGATTTGCGAGCCTTCAGCCAACACCACGGCACGCTTGATGCAGTTTTCCATTTCCCGCACATTACCCGGCCAGCTATGGCTCTCGATCGCGGCAATCGCATCCGGCGCAAACGACAAGGCGCCACGTCCTTCTTGCTGGCGAAATCGGCTGACCAATGCATTTGCCAGCAACAATGGATCTCCGTCACGATCTCGTAACGGTGGAATATTCAGGACAATTTCCGACAAGCGGTAATACAAATCCTCGCGGAACTTGCCTTCGCTGATCAGGCTGCGCAATTTCTGATGCGTTGCACAGACAATGCGAACATCCACCGGAATTTCCTCGCGCCCCCCCACTCGCTCGACGACGCGCTCTTGCAGGAAGCGCAACAGTTTTGCCTGCAACGGCTGCGGCAAATCACCAATTTCGTCAAGAAACAGAGTGCCGCCATCGGCGTATTCAATCTTGCCCTTGGTTTGTTTGGCGGCGCCGGTAAATGCGCCTTTTTCGTAACCGAACAGTTCGCTTTCCAGCAGATTTTCCGGAATGGCCGCGCAATTAATCGCAATGAATTTGTTGTCAGCCCGCTGGCTGAACTGATGCAAGCCACGCGCCAGTAGCTCTTTGCCAGTACCGGATTCGCCCAGCAACATGACGGTAGCAGACGAAGGCGCAACCTTTTCGATGTTGCGGCATAGTTTCTGCATACCGGCATCACGCGTAATGATGCCCATGCTTGGCTGATCAGCCACTTTCATTTGCAGACGCTGATTTTCCTGCTGCAACTCATGCAGGCGAAAGGCCCGATCCACAACCAGCTGTAATGTTTCCGGCTCAAACGGCTTCAGGTAAAAATCGTAGGCGCCACTAGCAATTGCCCGCACCGCGTTTTCGCGATCCTGATTGCCGGTCACCACAATCACCTTGGTGTCTGGCGCCAAGGCCAGAATCTGTTCCAGCGTTGCGTGGCCTTCAGTGGCACCGTCAGCGTCCGGGGGTAAACCGAGGTCCAACGTCACCACCGGCGGTTCGAAGCGGCGTATCTGCGACAATGCGGCTTCACGATCACCGGCGACAATCACCTCATAACCGTCAAAGCTCCAGCGCATCTGCTTCTGCAGCCCTGGGTCGTCCTCAACAACCAGCAAGGTTCCCTTGTTTTGCGTCACGGATCTTTCCTCTTATCCTCGCCTCAGGCGGGCGACATCAATTTTGTATCTTTTTTCAGCGGCAATCGGACGATGAATGTCGTACCGGCATCCTCCTGGCTCTCCACCAGAATCTCACCGCCAAGTTGCCGCACATATTCGCGGCTCTCATAGGTACCAATACCCATGCCCATATTCTTGGTTGATTCAAACGGGCGAAACAGCCGTTCGCGGATAAATTGCTCGCTCATGCCAACACCATCGTCGACAACCCGAATCTCCGCAACGTCGCCAGTCCGCAACAGCGACAATGTCACGTGGCCGCCAGTGCCACAGGCATCCACTGCGTTCTGCGCCAGATGCCCCACCACCCGCTCCAAGCGGTCGCTGTCGGCATGAACCAACAATCCTGACGCACACTCGCCCAATACTGGTTGCGGCGTTACCAATACTTTTGACTCCAACACCCTCGCCAGAATCGCATCCAGCGCCACGCCCTGGGGCGTATCAATCGGTTGGGCGCCTTTGCGCAGCTGCATCAGCAATCGATTCATTTTGTCGATAGCGTGGCCGATGGTCTCCAGCATATCTTCCTGAAACGCGGGATTGTTTTTGTGTTTTGCCGCATTGGCCAGCAACAGCGACAACTGCGCCACGACATTTTTCAGGTCGTGGATCACAAACGCCGACATGCGATTGAACGATTCAAACTGCCGCGCGACCAGCAGAGCCTCGGCCGCCTCCAGTTGTGCCAAATAACCGGCTGCCTGACGCCCGGCAGTTTTCAGCAAATCGTTCACTTCCCAGTTCAATTGCAGATCGGCACGCGAACTGGACAACACCACCCAGCCGATCAAGCGGTCATGCAGTACCAACGGCACCACGTAGCGGGCGGCCGGAATCGCCAGCAACCAGGTCGGCAAGCCGGGCAAGCCACCGTACGACTCGGGCAAGCGATCAAACTCTTCAATGTCGATCACCCATTCCTTTTTTTCCAGAAACAGGCAGAACAGGCTATCAGCGGGTTCCGATCCAGTCGCTGCCGTCATGTTCCAGTGTGCAACACATTGGTATTCGGCTTTTTCACCGCACAGCCACAGGGCCCCCGCAGGACAATCCACCAGCGTAGCAATCGCCCGGATCGTATGCTCGCGCAGATGCACGCCGGGTTCACCCTCGGACAAGCTGCGCGTAAAACGTAGCCACTCTTCCCGGTAATCATAACGATAAGCAAAAAAATGCTTGCTCAGGAACACACGCATATAAGCGCGCATGGTTCCGGAAAACATCACCACAATCAGCATCACCAGCGCACCAAACAGGAACACGGTCTGGACAATGCCGCCCCAGTCTCCGCCAAAATAACGAATGTAATAGCCCGCGGCAGCCATCAGCAGCAAATAGATGCCAGCAGCCAGCAAACTCGCAGAATGGAACAGTGCACGCCGAGAGAGCGAGAGGCGCACAACCAGTGCCGGATTACGCGATACCGACCAGGCAATCAATGGCACAGCCAAGGCATTAATCACTCCACGGGCCTGGAATAAAGCAGGATCGACAGCGTTGAACAACACTGCCTCGGCAAATATATAGAAATCAAAAATGAACAGGCCCAGCAGCCCAAGGCACATGAATTTGATACCCCAGCGCTGCTCTGGCAACGTATTGCGATATAGCTGCTCCAGCAGCAACATGGCCATCACCATCTGCATTAGTGCTGCGGGGGGGCCGACAAACAGCGACAAAACCGCGGAGAAAGGCATCCAGCCAAGCCATAGCAGCAATTGCACGGCCATCACCAGCAGGCAATATGCTGAGATGTATACAGGCCAGCGACCGCCGTTTGGCTGGGCAAAATTGAGCAATGTCAGAAGAAAAAGAAACCACCCGGCATTACGCAGTAATTCGATCACCCCAAACGGCAGGCCACTTTGTCCAGATGCATAAGCCAAGGCCCAAAGTAAGGTACTCCCGCAAGCAACGATCAATGCACGGCTGGATTTGAGCGCCGCTTTGCGCTGCCACAACCACAGGGCGAACAGTCCATATGTGACTGCTGCTATGCCGTAACTGACGCCGACGGTAGTCATGATGGGCTAGCGAGCGCCTTTGCCCAGCAAGACAACCTGCACCGTCTGGAACAAAATCAGCACATCCAGAAACAGCGAGTGATTCTTGACGTAATACAGATCGTACTGGAGTTTCTCCACGGCATCGTCAACCGACGAGCCGTAGTCATACTGCACCTGTGCCCAACCGGTGATACCCGGCTTCATGCAATGGCGTACCGAGTAGTAAGGAATCTCGGAAGTCAATTTCTGCACAAAAAACGGGCGCTCAGGACGTGGGCCGACAAAACTCATATCGCCACGTAGCACATTGATGATTTGCGGCAATTCATCCACACGAATCTTGCGTATCACCCGCCCAACGCGGGTAATCCGGTCGTCATTGGCGGCGGCCCAGCGCGGTTTACCGTCTTTTTCCGAATCGATACGCATACTTCGGAATTTGTGGATGGTAAATACCTGATCGTTTTCCCCCACCCGCTCCTGGCTGTAAAAAGACGGCCCTTGATCCTCCAGCTTGATCAGCAGCATCGTCAACAGCATGATCGGCGCGGTCAACAGCAACAATATGGTGCTGACGGCGATATCAAAAATGCGCTTGACCGCATCACGTGCAACCGATTGATTGAATCCGTCATTAAAGACCATCCAGCTGGCATTCAGCGAATCCAGTTTGACCTGGCCACACTCGCGCTCGAAGAAGGTAGACAGCTCCGTCACCTGCACACCACGCATACGACATTCGAGCAATTCATGAATCGGGAGATTGCCGCCACGCCGATCACGCACGGCAATCACGATCTCGTTGATATTATGTTTTTCCACCGCATCCCGCAGGCTGGGCTCTTCCGGAAGAATGCGCGACGCAGCAACCGCAGCCGGCTGCATATTCGAATTCATATAGCCGACCACATCAATGCCAGTGCCAAAACGTGACTGACTGACTTCATCGACTTTGACCGCCCTGCTGCCGGTACCCAAAACCAGAATACGAGGCTTGAAGACCCCGAGTTTGGTCCAGCGAAAAAACAGCAGGCGTGTAAACATCAGCATCAGCCAAGCGGCCGCCAGTGACCAGAGCATTTCCCTGGCACCAAAACGCATCGATGCCAGCCAGAACACTACTGCAACCAGCGCCAAACCACCTACCGCAAACGCCATCGTCAGACGGATTGCGATTTCCGACATGCCGCTGCGGAACTCTGCGTGATACAAACCACTGGCAGCCATCACGCTCAGCATCACCAACGATACAAATAGCGCCTTTGGCCAAACCGGAGGTAGCAAGCTCTGCATGCCGACCACACCAAACTCTGCCCAAGGCAGAGCATTAACCGCGTAAATAGACGCCAGTAGCACCAAGGCCTCGACCAGCAACAGCCAAACCGTTGTCACTGGAACATAGTGATTGAATATGCGGATCATTGAATTTATTTCAGAAAAACATCAGAAACAGATCTTAAAGATACAGGAAAAAAATCACCCTCTATCAAATTAAACGGGCCAGCACATCTTTTAATGACAAGCACATAAGCATGTCATTCTACCAAAAGCAATTTACATCACAATGCAAATTGTCGCTTACCCAATTAACATCAGAATATTGTATTTTTCTAAAAAACAAGCAATTCAAAATTAAAAGAAAAAAACACATCCATGTACAATTATTCCCCATGCTAGAGACATTTCCACCATTAGACATGGCGGCCAGCGCATTTTCTGCGAGTTTTGTTGTAAATCTACTACTCAGCAGCAAATGGTTACGCCATCTGGCCACAGATAAACCTGGCCACCGTTCACTGCATCAACACGCCACTCCGCGTACCGGCGGGCTTGGCATTATCGCCGGACTACTGTGCGCGTCACTACTTGGGCTAAGCTGGCCGATGCAATGGGTGCTGGCACTGAGTATGCTTGCAGCCATATCCCTTGCCGACGATATCCTCTCACTCCCTGCGCGAACGCGGCTTGTGACACAAATTTGCAGCGGAAGTCTCGCTTTATACTGGCTAATTCCCGAAGCCCATTTCTGGCTTTTGCTGCCAGCCTTAATCCTGGTATCAGTCTGGGCTACAAATCTGTACAACTTCATGGATGGCGCAAATGGACTCGCAGGCGGCATGGGTATGATAGGTTTTGGCTGGCTGGCGCTTGCCAGCTGGCACAGCGCCCCAGATCTGGCAGGCATCTGCTTGGCACTGGCATCGGCCAGTGCCGGCTTCTGGTGCATCAATTTCTGGTCAGGAAGAATCTTCATGGGTGATGCCGGCTCAACGCTGCTTGGCATGTGCGCAGCCCTCATCGGCATTAGCGGCACGCTGCGCCAATGCTGGCCATTTTGGTTACCGTTGATGGTTTTTTCGCCATTTATTGCTGATGCCAGCGTCACCCTGGCAAAACGCGTCTATGCCAAGCAACGTTTCTGGGAAGCGCATCGCGAACATTATTACCAGCGCTTGATCCGCTCCGGCTGGTCACACCGGCAACTGGCGCTAGCCTCATACACGTTAATGCTGTTTTGCGGAGGGCTGGCCATGCAAACCATCAATCAATCTAATACCATAATCATATCAATCTGGTTTGCATTGCTGCTGATCTATCAGATAATGTTCCACCTGATCGATTCGCGCTGGAAACATTTTGCTGACAGCCATTAAGCAACAACTCCGCAGTGTCAATTATCTGGCATTTTCGGCCTTTGCCCATGATGTAGTGGCAGCCTGTGCAGCGTGGATTTGTGCATTCTGGCTGCGCTTCAATCTGGACATCCCAGCCCCCTTCATGTTTTCCGCCGCTGAATCGGCACTGATCGCAGTACCGATTCAGGCAAGCTTCTTCTGGCTGTTCGGCCTGTATCGTGGCATCTGGCGTTTTGCCAGCCTTCCTGACTTACGTAATATCGTTATCACCGTCGGTGTTGCTACGCTGGCCATTTTCACAGCACTACAAATGATCGGCATCAGCGGCGTTCCGCGCTCCGTGGCGCTGCTCTATCCCTTATTACTGATCATTCTGATGGGAGGCAATCGTGCACTTTATCGCGGCTGGAAAGACCGTGCACATTACGATCTACAACGTGAGCCAGTCATCGTACTGGGCGCGGGCGTTGCCGCAGCCAAGCTGATTGGGGATATCCTGCGCCACCCCAAATGGCGTATCGTCGGACTACTGGACGACGACCCGCGCAAACATAACCGTTCTCTGCATGGCTACCGGGTATTGGGCAACCTCGCTTCTCTACCGTTTTGGGCCAAGAGCCTGCATGTGCAAATGGCGATTATTGCCATTCCTTCGATGACGCCGGAACAACGTTACAGAGCTATCAGACTCTGTGAACAAGCGCACGTCCAGGCCATGTCAGTACCTGCACTCGATGACCTGATCAGCGGCGAAATGCAAATTGCAGCGCTTAAAGAAGTTCAGATTGATGACCTGCTAGGCCGAAATCCAGTCGAACTGGATATTGCAGCACTGAAGCATCTGTTGACCGACAAAGTGGTGCTGATCAGTGGCGCGGGGGGATCGATTGGCTCCGAATTATGCCGACAGATCCTCAGCTTTCATCCCAAACGACTCGTCTTGGTCGAGGCCAGCGAATACGCACTGTATCGTATAGAAGAAGAGTTTAGGCAGATTCACCCGAGCGCCCTGATCGACTATCTGCTCGCCGACGTGCGTAACAAGCAGCGGCTGGATGAAATCATGGCGCAATTTCAGCCCGAACTGGTCTTCCACGCCGCAGCCTACAAACACGTACCAATGATGGAAGCGGCCAATGCCTGGGAGGGCGTACAGAATAACGTGCTCGGCACCTACTGCCTGGCGATGGCCAGCTTGGAGTACGGTGTGCAGAAATTTGTCCTGATTTCCACCGACAAGGCAGTTAATCCGACCAACGTCATGGGTGCCAGCAAACGTATGGCCGAACTGGTTTGCCAAAGCCTGCAGGGACACCACGATACAGAGTTTGTAATCGTTCGTTTCGGCAATGTGCTGGGCAGCAATGGCAGTGTGGTCCCCAAGTTTCGCGAGCAGATCGCGCGCGGCGGCCCTATTACCATCACCCACCCGGATATCACCCGCTATTTCATGTCCATTCCCGAAGCAGCACAACTGGTGCTGCAAGCCGGGCAAATGGGCAAACATGGCGAAATTTTCGTGCTCGACATGGGCAAACCAGTGAAGATTGTTGATCTGGCGCGCGAAATGATTCGCTTGTCCGGCTTTACCGAAGAACAGATTCCGATTCAAATCACTGGCTTGCGGCCCGGCGAAAAGCTTTATGAAGAACTACTGACTGATAGCGAACAGACACAGCCTACACCTCATCCGAAGCTGCGCATCGCTCGCTCGCTGACCAAAGTGGACGAACAATGGCTACCGCTGGTGGCCCAATGGTTGCGCCAGGAACGCCGCCCTTCTGCAAACGAAGTGAAATCCTCGCTGCAAGCGCTGATCGCCGAATACAAACCCGCCAAACATGGAAGAGCACAAGCCGACTAAGGTTGCACAATCACCGGGCAAGCCATAGAATGGCTGCCTTCGCGGGCGTCGTATAATGGTAATACCCTAGCTTCCCAAGCGTGCGACACGAGTCGCGGTGGTTCTCACGCCAATGCACACGCAGCCACACCTAAGTGGCGGATTACATCGCGTAATCTCAAGTGCAGAAATGTGATGTTAATGAAGCGGCGAATGCTGCATAAGTAATTGTTCTGCCCTCGCAGTCAGGGGAGACAGAACCAGAGGCTCAGCCTTCTGTAGCCTAAGAGCAATGCGCCACTGGTAACGGTGGGGTGTTAAGCGCTCTGACAATGTAGCCACCTTTTGGGGTACGTCATACCCCGTGAGGGGTCTGGCGTGATTTCGGGAGTTGCACCCGGATGAGGCGCTAGGCTGGGTTGGATGGTTTACGTAAGTGAACCGCTTATAAACGTCGTCAAGCTTGATGAGCCAAACGCAACTTGTTGTATCGGGCTCTGCCAAAAGGCATGTGATTGGTTATCCGCTTGCTTGGTGCGGATACGCTGACATTAAATCACCGGCGAAATTGCGGAACCTTCCCAACTCTTGTTACTTGTGCGGAACGTGTAAGCCCGTATCGGCGTCTGGCTCTTTCAGCAGACAAAGATGATCGCAAGATCATCCGATGCCAGTTCGGGTAAAGGATGGTGGAAAAAGCGAAGGCCGTGCTGTAATGGCGCGGATAGAGGATGAAAAGATCGCCTCGACGCGAAAGCGTGCAGACTTCCACCAAGTGACCTATCGCAAGATGGGTCTGTTAATCGCACCCGATGGGGATGATGCAATATCCCCATCAGGGGACAATTGCGTCCACCCTTTCGGGATGATGTGCGGGTGTAGCTCAATGGTAGAGCAGAGGCTTCCCAAGCCTACGACGAGGGTTCGATTCCCTTCACCCGCTCCACTCAACCGGAGGTTGATATGGACGCTCTGCTTCACGAGAGCGATGTCGCCTCCACAACTTGTTGGCAGTCTTGGCACGATGTTTCATGGGTCAAGGCGCATCAGGTTGTCGCGAGGTTACAGACACGCATTGCGAAGGCAGCAAAAGCAGGTGAATGGCGGAAGGTTCGCTCCCTGCAAAAACTCCTGACCAAATCCATCTGTGCGAAAGCGCTAGCTGTGAGGCGGGTCACGGAGAACCAAGGCCGGAAAACCCCAGGTGTGGATCGACAAACCTGGGACACGCCGGAAGCGAAGTGGCAGGCAGTCACCGAGCTTGGCAACAAGAAGTACAAGCCAATGCCGCTACGTCGCATCTTCATACCGAAAGCAAATGGTGATAAACGCCCTCTGGGCATTCCCACCATGCGCGATCGTGCCATGCAAGCGCTGCATTTACTGGCGCTTGATCCTGTCGCCGAGACAACCGCAGATCATCACTCCTACGGCTTCCGTCGCGAACGCTCCACAACCGATGCCATTGAGCAAATACGCAATGTACTCGGTCGTAAAGCATCGCCAAAATGGGTACTGGAAGGGGATATCAAAGGGTGTTTCGACAACATTATTCACCCGGCAATTAAGGGTTGTGTCATGCGGCGTACTTGACCCGAGGATCGCCAAAGTA
>JAXMFR010000023.1:0-47757 GCA_046347685.1 Chitinivorax sp. | reverse complement strand
ATATTGTGACGTAACGAATATTGACTGTTGTCGATCGGCGCTGGGGTATGGCGGGATGAAAAGGGAGGCATGGATACTCTTCGAGAGTGCTCTATTTTCTATAGATCATTGCTTTGTTACTACATTGCTCAGACGAAGCTTCTTTAGTAGCAGGGTTGCGAGATACGCGAGTCCAGCCAGCAAAATAATCGATGCTCCTGTTGGAAGATCTGGGCCGAAAGATAATGCCAATCCGCCGGAGGTCAGCAGCATGCCGAGCCCGATTGAGCTGAACATGATTAGATGCAATCTGCGCGTGAACTGGCCGGCGATAGCGGCGGGCAGAGTGAGCAGGGCGATTACCAGGATCAGGCCAACAACTTGAGTTAGCACCACCACGGTGACGGCAACCATACACAGTAGCAGCATATACAGTGGTACCACCGGCACGCCACGCAGGCGGGCGTATTCCTCGTCGAAACACAGTGCCAGAAATGGCCGGCGCAGCCACCACACCAGCAGTATTAGTGTTACGTCGAGCGCAACCATCCAGTAAAGCTCAGTAGGCGAGAGCATCAGGATGTTGCCGAATAGGTAGCTCATCAGGTCGGTGGTGTAGCCGGGAGTTTTGGCGACGAACACGATACCGACTGCCATGCCGACTGACCACATGACGCTGATCAGTGTGTCTTCGTGTTCGCGCCAACGCAGGTTGATCCAGCCTATCAGTATGGCTGCTACCAGCGCCGCAATCAGTGCGCCCAGTTGCGGGCTGGCGCCCAGATAAGCCGCAATGCCCATGCCACCGAGAATGGTGTGGGCGATGCCGCTGGCCAGGTAGGCGATGCGTTTTGCCACCACGTAGGTGCCGACAATGCCGCAGCAGATGCTGGCCAGCAGGCCGCCAAGCAGGGCGTATTGCAGAAAGGCGTGTTGTTGCAGGGCGCTGAGAAAGTCGCTCATGATCGGCTTAGTGGGAATGCGTCAGTTGGTGTACGTGCTTGCCGTACAGGTGTTCAAGCTCGTGGGCGTTGACCTGATCCACCGCGTGGCACACCAATTTACGGTTGAGGCAGGCGACGCGATTGACATAGTCGGAGATAAAGCCGACATCGTGCGATACCACCACAATAGTCATGCGCTGGTTGAGGTGGCGTAGCAGCTCAAAAATATTTTTCTCTGCGCGTACGTCAACGCTGGCGGTGGGTTCATCCAGCAGCAGGATGTCCGGCTGGCTGGCGAGGGCACGGGCAATCAACACCCGTTGCAACTGTCCGCCAGAGAGTGCGCCAATTGGCCGCTCGCGAAGCTCCCAGATTTCGGTTTCGCGCAGCGCCTGTTCCGCCAGTTGTTTGTCTTTCTGGCTATGGCCGCCAAACCAGCGCCGTGGTGTCAGACGACCAAGCAGTACGGTTTCCCATACGGTAATCGGAAAATCTTTGGCGAAATTGGCGTATTGCGGCACATAACCGATGCGCTCGACGCTATGCCGCGGTGCTTGGTCAAACACCTGAATACTGCCGCTATCCGGTTGCAACAGCCCGAGCATCTGTTTCAGAAGTGTGCTTTTGCCGCCGCCGTTAGGGCCAACGATGCCGACAAAATCACCGGCGGCGATGTCGAGCTGGATGTTTTCCAGCACCGGCGTGCCGGCGTAGGCAAAATTCAGATCGCGAATGGAAATGACGGGGGGCACACAAAGTCCTTAGCGACTGGCGGCGATGGCTGCCGCAGCGGATTCAAGATTGAGCAGTACATTTTCTGCCAGGTCGTCGAGTTTCTCCACCCGCGCGTTGAGGCTGCTGGCGATATTGCCGGCAGCACGGGCGCTGAACTGTGGTTGCACGAACACTACCTTGATCTGCTCACGTTTGCCGATGGCAATGATCTGCGCCAGTGTGCGCGGACCCGGCTCCTTGCCTTCGTATTCGATAGGTAGCTGCTGCAGGCCATAGGCATCGGCAAAATAACCCCACGACGGGTGGAACACCATGAAGCGCTTTACCGCCGATTGCGCCAGCAGCGCGCGGATTTTCTGGTCGCTGCGGTCGATGTCGCGCAGCAGTGCTTCCTTGTTCTGGCGCAACTCGGCATGGCTGGCCGGCGGCAGGCTGCCCGCCAGTTCGCGTTCTATAGTCGTTGCAATCACTCGCAGATTCGCAGGGCTGGTCCACACGTGCGGATCGCTGCCGCCATGCTTGTGCTCATCGTGACCGTGGCCTAGCTCCAGCATCGCCTCTTGCTGGCGCAGCTTGATGCCTTGGCGCATATCCACCACACGCGTATTCTGGCTGCGCTGTAGCTTGCCCAGCCAGCCGGTTTCAAAACTCATGCCGGTGGCGAAATACAGTTGTGCCCTGGCCAGTTGCGCCACCTGTGCCGGAGTCGGCTCAAAAGTGTGCGGGTCCTTGCCGCTGCTGACCAGGCTACTGACCGTGACCCAGCGCCCGCCAATGCGTTCAACCAGATACTTCTGCGGCAATACGCTCACCGCCACCGGCAGGGAGGCGGCATGAGCCACTGCCGCATACAGCGGCAGCAGGCAGAGCAGAAGACGGGTATACAGCTGCATGGCGGCGAAATGCAATAATGTTGCAAAACGCGTAAGTATAGCGGAAAACGGCTCGTTGCAGGGCAATTGCCAGCGCACAGGCGGGCCGCCCGTGCCGGGCTATTTGCCTATAAGCCGCAGGATCAGCAGGGCGGTGGTCGACAGGGCCAGCAGCGTTGTGCTGCATTTCCAGAACAGTACCGGATCGCGTTCGATCAGCGGCGTCGGGCGCTGCGGGCGGAACTGGCCTGTGGGGGCTTGCAGCTGGTGGGCGAACTCGCTGGTGGCCTGCTGGCGCTTGTGAGGTGCAATGTGCAGGGCCTGCGCGAATATGTTATCCAGCCATGCCGGCAGGTCGGGCCGGTGATGCCGCAGCGGTACATAGCGCAGGCTGCGCAAGTCGTGCTGGGTGCGAACCCGCGCCGCGTCGAGCCCATAAGGTAGCTGTCCGCACAGCATTTGATAGCTCATCGCAGCCAGCGCAAACAGATCGGCTTGATCGGTGGGGGCTTCGCCAAGCAGGCATTCGGGGGCCATGTATTGCAGGGTGCCGGGTGCAGTCTCGGCGCCCGCGCTACGGCAACCCTCGGCCAGACCGGCCACATGCACGGTGGCCAGGTCGATGATCCGGACTGTGCCGTTACGGTCGATCATCACGTTTTCCGGGCGTATGTCCCGATGCAGCATTTCCCGACGATGCAGCGAATCCAGCCCCTTGGCCAGTTGCACGACAATGCTGCGCACCTGATCCAGCGAGGGCCGGGGGTGGTCGATCATCCATTGCGCCAGCGTCTGCCCGTCGATGAACTCCATTGCCACAAACAGAAAGTTGCGCGGTCGTTCGCCACGCCAGGCCTTGATGATGTGCGGATTGTCGATGCGTCGGGCCACCCATTCCTCAAACACGAATTGATCAAGGTAGGCCGGATCATGGCGCAGATCGATGGAGGGGGTTTTCAGCACCAGTTGCTGGCCGCTGACCTGATCCACGGCGAGATGGACATGACTGCGGGCGCTGATCTGCAGTTCGCGAATGATGCGGAAGCCTTCAAATTCCATACCCGGTGTCAATACCGGTGGCAGTGACAGCGTGTCGCGCCGCAACTGGACAGGGGCTCCGTCATCATCGGGCAGTTCGTCGATGCGCAGAATCTGCAGCGTGGCATCGTCGTTGCTGCCCGCGTCGCGAGCATGCTGTACCAGTTCGGCGGCGGCAGCGTCGAGATCGTCCGGATGGCGGGCCAGCATATCGTGAATGACTCGGGCGTCGAGATGGGCATACGCGCCATCGGTGGCAAGCAGGTAGATGTCACCGACGCTGGCTTCCCAATGGCAATAGTCGATTTCCAGGCTCTGCCCGGTGCCGAGTGCCCGAGCCAGATAGCTTTCCGATGCGTGCCATACACGATGGTCTTCGCTCAGTTGTTCCAGTGATTGCGGATGCAGCCGGAAAATGCGGGAGTCGCCGACATGTAGCATGTGCACATCGCGGCCTTTGAGGATCAGCGCGCTGAAGGTGCAGACATAGCCGCGATCCTGGTCGAAGCGGCCGTCGCCCCGCATGGTGTGGGCGTGCAGCCAGGCGTTGCTGGCCGCCAGCACGCGCTGTGCAGAGCGGCGCACCGTCCATAGCTCGGAGGTGGCGTAATAGTCTTCGAGAAACGAGCGCACGGCCGTTGCGCTGGCAATCTGGCTGACGTTGCTGGAGCTGATGCCGTCGGCAATTGCCAATGCCACGCCCTTGCTGGCCAGCGCATAGCCGGTTGGCAGGCAGGCGCCGAAGAAATCCTGGTTGGTGTCATGCGCCCCGACCAGCGAGTGCTGGCCGAGGCTGACGCGTAGTTGTCTGCGCATGTTGATGGGGGTGGATTCAGACTATCAAGCTGCCTTGCGCTTCGGTGCAGTCTTATAGTGGGTGGAATACAGCGTGGCACCGACAAAAGTCAGGCCCCCCACCAGATTGCCCAGCACTGTCGGGATTTCGTTCCAGATCATGTAGTCCATGAAGGTAAAGTTGCCGCCCAACATCAGACCCGACGGGAACAAGTACATATTGACGATGCTGTGCTCGAAGCCCATGTAGAAGAACAACAGAATCGGCATCCACATGGCGATCACCTTGCCGGATACGCTGGTCGACATCATGGCCGCAACTACACCGGTGGATACCATCCAGTTGCACATCACGGCGCGCACAAACAGCGTCAGCATGCCGGCGGCACCATGAGCGGCATAGCCAACGGTACGGCCTTCACCAATGTGGCCGATTTTCTGGCCGATGGCGTTGGGGCCCTCGCTGAAGCCGTTGGTGAAAATGATGGCCATGAATACTGCCACGGTCAGTGCACCGGCAAAGTTGCCGCTGAACACCAGCCCCCAGTTACGCATCACGCCGCCCCAGGTGGCGCCTGGACGTTTGTCCAGCACCGCCAGCGGTGCCAGGGTGAATACGCCGGTCAGCAGGTCGAAACCCAGCAGGTACAACATGCAGAAGCCGACGGGAAACAGCAGTGCGCCAATCAGGTTGTTGCCGGTATTGACGTTGATTGATACCGCAAAGGCAGCGGCCAGGGCCAGAATCGCGCCGGCCATGTAGGCGCGGATCAAGGTGTCGCGGGTTGACATCAGTAGTTTGGATTCACCGGCATCGACCATTTTGGTGACGAACTCGGCTGGAGCGAGGTAAGCCA
This sequence comes from Chitinivorax sp., assembly GCA_046347685.1. Lineage (GTDB taxonomy): Bacteria > Pseudomonadota > Gammaproteobacteria > Burkholderiales > SCOH01 > CALMFQ01. The sequence continues at coordinate 42,537 of JAXMFR010000023.1, read as the reverse complement.
TGTTATTCCTTTGTTAAATATAAAATCCATAAATGAGGCCGGGCCGGTGCACTCGAGTGCGGCCCGTGGCCGGATGGCAGCGGGAGCCTGCTGCAGGCGCCACACTGCCGTGTTGTCAGGCGAGCGCTACCTGTACGCGGTCATCGACTATCCGCACCGCGTGCGCACGCACAGAATAGGCCGGCTGTTCCAGACATTCGCCGCTGCGCAGGTCGAAATGGTTCTTGTACAGCGGCGACGCCACTACCACGCGCTCGCCCAGACTGCCGATCAGCCCGCGTGACAAGACGCTGGCATTGGACTGCGGATCAATGTTGTCGATTGCGTGGAACTGATCGCGGCCTACCCGGAATACTGCAATGTGCTGATCGTCGACCAGTGCGCAGACGCCGGTATCGGGCAGGATGTCGTTTACCGCACAGATGGCGGTCCAGCTAAGGGTTTCGGTTGTCATCGAACAAATCCTCCTTGAGACTCAGACAGGGGTGCCATCGGCGATATCGGTGGCCAGCTCGTCGGTGCGGGCCGGGCGGATCTGGCCGCGCTCCTGCACGAATACGATGCGCTGGTCGATCTGATCGCTGTTGACGAAGGTATGGAAGCGCTGGCGCACTTCAGGGGTGGTGACGGCGGTTTTCCATTCACACTGATAGGTGTCGACCACATGCTGCATCTGGGCTTCCAGCTCGTCGCCGATGCCGAGCGAATCCTCGATCAGCACCTGCTTCAGGTAATCCAGCCCGCCTTCCAGGTTGTCGCGCCAGGTGCTGGTGCGCTGCAGGCGGTCTGCGGTGCGGATGTAGAACATCAGGAAGCGATCGATCAGACTGATCAGCTGGTCTTTTGTCAGGTCCGAGGCAATCAGTTCGGCGTGGCGCGGTTTCATACCGCCATTGCCGCACACATAGAGGTTCCAGCCGCGTTCGGTGGCAATGATGCCCACATCCTTGCCCTGTGCCTCAGCGCATTCGCGGGTGCAACCAGATACGCCAAACTTGATCTTGTGCGGTGCGCGCAGGCCCTTGTAGCGGTTCTCCAGTTCTACGGCCAGGCCTACCGAGTCGTCCACGCCATAGCGGCACCAGGTGCTGCCGACGCAGCTTTTCACCGTACGCAGCGATTTGCCATAAGCGTGGCCACTTTCAAAGCCGGCAGCGATCAGCTCCTCCCAGATCAGCGGCAGCTGCTCAACCCGGGCACCAAACAGGTCAACCCGCTGGCCGCCGGTAATCTTGGTATACAGGCCGTATTTCTTGGCGACCTGGCCCACTGCAATCAGTCCGTCTGGCGTGACCTCTCCGCCTGCCATGCGTGGCACGACAGAATAAGTACCATCCTTCTGGATGTTGCCGAGGAAATAGTCATTGCTATCCTGCAGGCTGGCCAGTTGCCCCTTGAGCACGAAGTCGTTCCAGCACGATGCCAGAATGCTGGCCGCAGCCGGTTTGCAGATGTCGCAACCAAGCCCTTTGCCGTGCTTGCCCAGCAGCTCGTCAAAGCTGCGGATCTGACCGACACGCACCAGGTGATACAGCTCCTGACGCGAATAGGCGAAGTGTTCGCAGATGTGGTTGTTGACCGCCATACCGCGCTTGGCCATTTCAGCCTTCATGATCTGCGTGACCAGCGGCACACAGCCGCCACAGGTGGCTCCAGCCTTGGTACAGGCCTTCATTTCGGCGATGGTGGTGACGCCTTCGCCAACGGCTGCACAGATCTGGCCCTTGCTGACATTGTTGCAGGAGCAGATCTGGGCAGTGTCTGGCAGCGCGTCCGGGCCGAGGCCCGGCTTGGCCTTGCCGTCGCTGGATGGCAGGATCAGGAACTCCGGATCAGCCGGCAGGGTAATGCCGTTGAGCGCCATCTGCAGCAGGGTGCCGTATTCGTCGGCATTGCCCACCAGTACCGCTCCCAGCAACTGCTTGCCATCTTCGCTGACGACGATTTTCTTGTAGATCTGCTTGTTTTCGTCGGTGTAGCGGAAGCTGCGGCAGCCAGGTGTGCGGCCCTGTGCGTCGCCGATACTGGCCACATCAACACCCATCAGCTTGAGCTTGGTGCTCATGTCGGCGCCGGCAAAGGTAACCTGCTCCTGGCCGGCAATGAAACGCGCTGCCACCCGTGCCATGTCGTAGCCCGGTGCCACCAGCCCGAATACCTGCTCGTTCCACGCGGCGCATTCGCCAATGGCGAAAATATCGTGGTCGCTGCTGCGGCACACACTATCGATCACCACGCCGCCACGTGGGCCGATTGCCAGCGCACACTGGCGTGCCAGTTCGTCACGCGGACGGATGCCGGCCGAAAACACGATCATGTCGGTTTCCAGGTGGGTGCCATCAGCAAATACCATGCGGTGGCGTGCGCTTGCACCGTCGGTGATTTCTGTGGTGTTGCGGCTGGTGTGGACTTGCACGCCCAGCGCTTCAATCTTGTTGCGCAGGATACGGCCGCCTTCGTCATCCACCTGAACTGTCATCAGACGCGGTGCAAACTCCACCACGTGGGTTTGCAGACCCAGATCGCGCAAGGCTTTGGCGCATTCCAGGCCCAGCAGGCCGCCGCCGACTACGACACCACTGTGCGAGCCAGCGCCGGCTGCGGTCATCGCCTGCAGATCCTCGATGGTGCGATAGACGAAGCAGTTTTCCCGGTCGTTACCACGCACCGGCGGCACAAACGGCGAAGAACCGGTGGCGAGGATCAGTTTGTCATAAGCCAGGGTTTCGCCGTCACCGGTGGTTACGGTCTTGTTCTTGCGGTCGACGCTGGCTGCGCGTGTGTTCAGGCGCAGCTTAAAGCCGCTGGCGGCGAAGAAGCCTGGCTCAACCAGCGACAGATCTTCCGCACTCTTGCCGGAAAAAAATTCTGAAAGGTGTACCCGGTCGTAGGCTGGACGCGGTTCTTCACACAGCACGGTGACTTGCGCTCCCGGCATTTGCAGCTGGTGTAGTTCTTCGAGGAACTTGTGGCCCACCATGCCGTGGCCAATAACAATAATCTTCATAATCTCTTTCGCATACCCGCTCCGTTCAAGCGTCGGGCCGTTCTGGCTGCGTGGCAGCCGGGACAGTGATTGGCGCTCGTCAGGACTCTGTTACTGATTGGAGAAGTTTGCACCGGCATGCACCATGCCCATGCCCGTCAGTTGTGCGTTAAAGCAATTTTGGTGCCAGCATGAGTGGTGTTTTTAATGTCGCAATTAAACAATGTGTTACGTCGTTTTGTTGGGCGCTGAGTGACGCGCGGGGTGGCGCATGGCCGGGGGTGTGCCCGCATCTGGTGCTGATGGGAGAGAAAGAACGGATTTATGAGTCGATATTGTGCATCGGCAGCGGGAAAGGTACGTGCAATGTGCACACTATCAGTGCCGTTACCAGCCTATCCAGGCTATGCCGATCAGCGTGGTGTGTATGGCGAGCAACAGTTTTTTGCTGATATGTGTTAATAATATCAATTGGTTATGTGAATCTTTGCACGGGTCGCGAGGGCTGAATCAGCCTGATGGCAGCATGTCGGTTGCTGGGGTGTGTATCGCCATGTGAACCAGGAGGGAATTGCACCAGATTGTGACATCGGGCGGGCAGGTGCACGGCTTGCGCTGCAAAGCGGTGCCGCCATGGCAGCTTGCCCATCCGCGTGGGCCGTAGGCAGCGATAGAGGTTTCGATCACTCTTGTGCTAATTGTGTTGATGCGCTGCGGGTGAGCATTGCTTGCCGTTGGTGGCCTAGGAAAACGCTGAAAAATCCCAGACATCTCGCCATTCATTAAACTGTGGATGCTGCCAACCTGAACCTGACACCGATGAAACTGCCCCAGCAGCTATCATTCTCCCAAGCTGAATACGCCGGTAAGGAAAAACAGACACGGCGGGATCATTTTCTGGCGGAGATGGAACAGTTGGTGCCATGGGAACGGCTGCTGGCAGTCATCGCCCCGCACTCTTGAGTAGAGTGGGGGATATTTGTCACTCTACCAAAACGATAACCCTGGAAGCCGCTCTGGTATTACTTCGCAGACTTGCCTGCAGAGCAATACCAGAGCGGCTTCCAGCTCGACAAAAACAACGCATCGCAGTCCTCAATCGTTTGCGCTACCACGAACGGGCTCCCGTGAGGAGTGCCGAGCATCGCAGAAAGCTGCGAGGCAGTCGGCGAGGACTGTTTGAGCGGCCGCAGGACGCGAGTTCCGCAGCCGCGCAGATTTTGAGAAGCACAGGGAACCCGCAGGGCGCGTATCCCGGACCGCCTTCTTTGGGTTACCTTTCTTGGCAGGCAAAACACATCAAAACCTGATGGCGGAAACACCGCAATCCAGACATCAACTTCAATACATTGGCGCTGGGTCAATCAATGGGATGTCAGACTTTCGCCCAAATGAGCCCCATTTCAATACCGCAGAAAAGGATAAGGTTGGCAAAAACAAGGGCTGGTGGACGAGATATGGTTTATTCGGCCGGGAAAGGTGTTTATCCCTAATTATTATTTTTCGAGGCAGCTTTCGCGACTTTTTGTTGCGTCGCAATAATTGGTTAATTAACGGATTTATCAGCAAAAAAACTCAAACAGTCACATGACTGTCTTGTGCGGTGTGTTACAATGCGCCCCTTTTTCAAGCATAGAGTCATCGAGTTATGTCGCGCGCACTCCGTAATATTGCCATCATTGCCCACGTTGACCACGGTAAAACCACCCTGGTAGACAAACTGCTGCATCAAGCCGGCACTTTCCGTGAAAACCAGCAAATCGCCGAACGGGTGATGGATAGCAACGATCTGGAAAAAGAGCGCGGCATTACCATTCTGGCCAAAAACACTGCGGTTAACTACGAAGGCACCCACATCAACATCGTTGATACCCCGGGACACGCCGACTTCGGTGGTGAAGTAGAACGCGTGCTGGGCATGGTTGACGGTGTGGTGCTGCTGGTGGATGCCGTTGAAGGCCCGATGCCGCAAACCCGTTTTGTGACCAAAAAAGCACTGGCTCTGGGCCTGCGTCCGATCGTGCTGATCAACAAGATCGACCGTCCGGGCGCGCGTCCGGACTGGGTGATCAACCAGACTTTCGACCTGTTCGACAAGCTGGGTGCAACCGATGAACAGCTGGATTTCCCGGTGGTTTACGCTTCGGCGCTGAATGGCTTTGCCAAGCTGAGCATGGATCAGGAGTCGGACAATATGCGTCCGCTGTTCGACACCGTTCTGAAACACGTGCAGCCGCCGAAAGGTGATTCGGATGCGCCGCTGCAGTTGCAGATTTCCGCGCTCGACTACTCGACTTACACCGGCCGTCTGGGCGTTGGTCGTATTGCCAACGGCCGCATCAAGCCGGGTCAGCCGGTTGCTGTGATGAAGGGTGACGAGCAGGTCGGTCAGGGTCGTATTAATCAGGTGCTGGGCTTCCAGGGCCTGGAGCGCGTGCCGGTTGAGGGTGCTGAGGCTGGCGATATCGTGATCATCTCCGGTATCGAAGAAATCGGTATCGGCGTCACCATCGCCGACAAAGACAACCCGAAAGGCCTGGAATTGCTGTCGGTGGACGAGCCGACGCTGACCATGGACTTCATGGTGAACAGTTCGCCGCTGGCTGGCACCGAAGGCAAGTTCGTTACCAGCCGTCAGATCCGCGATCGCCTGACCAAAGAACTGCTGACCAACGTGGCACTGCGTGTTGAAGACACCAACGATGCAGACATCTTCCGTGTTTCCGGTCGTGGTGAGTTGCACCTGACCATTCTGCTGGAAAACATGCGTCGTGAAGGCTTTGAAATGGCCGTGGCCAAGCCGCGCGTGGTTTACAAAGAGATCAACGGCGAAAAATGCGAGCCGTATGAGAACCTGACCATCGATCTGGAAGATGATCACCAGGGCGGCATCATGGAAGAAATCGGCCGTCGTCGTGGCGAGCTGACCAATATGGAAAGTGATGGCATGGGCCGTACCCGCCTCGAATACCATATTCCGGCACGTGGCCTGATCGGCTTCCAGTCGGATTTCATGACCATGACCCGTGGTACTGGTCTGATGTCGCACGTGTTCGACGACTACGCACCGGTCAAACCGGATATGCCGGGCCGTCACAATGGCGTGCTGATTTCGCAGGAAAACGGCGAAGCCGTGGCCTACGCTTTGTGGAACCTGGAAGATCGTGGCCGCATGTTTGTCAGCCCGGGCGACAAGCTGTACGAAGGCATGATCATCGGCATCCACAGCCGCGATAACGATCTGGTGGTGAATCCGATCAAGGGTAAGAAACTGACCAACGTACGCGCCTCCGGCACCGACGAAGCGGTACGCCTGACCACCCCGATCAAGCTGACGCTGGAATCGGCGGTAGAGTTCATCGACGACGACGAACTGGTTGAAATCACCCCGCAAAGCATCCGTCTGCGCAAGCGCTATCTGACCGAGAATGAGCGCAAGCGCATGTCGAAGGTTGAAAGCTGATCAGCTTTTGATCTGGACAACGCCCGGTTACAGCCGGGCGTTTTTTATTGCAGCTGGATCACGTACATTTGCGGGGCAGTTAATGTACCGCCGAAGCTGGCTATCTCTGAATTGATGGGAGTCCTGAAAGGACGCACCGCACTTCATCCTACTGTCTCTAGGCAGACTCAGCATAGAAAAAGGCCGGAGATTCCGGCCTTCGTCTATTTTTAATAGCCTCAGGGGCAGCTTGCTGGAGTTACCGAGTCTGTGTAGCTCGAATAGTAGACGCGGCTGTATTCGTCTTGGGCAAATACTCTCAGGTCTCGGCGTATCGGGTTGGTGATGGGAGTCGTCGGGAAATGACGATATTCATTTTGGTAACCCCCTTGAGTTATTTTCACTAGCGAGGAGTCGGTTGTAAACGTAATCAAACGGTTGCCAAAGTTATCGCTAAAGCTGGCACTTTCTGCTGCCTGAATAGTGGATACCTGATTGCTAAAACACTGATCAATATCCATTCCGACGAAGTATTGATAGCTGGAGTCCAGTGCGTTAACAGTCCAGTAAATAGGTAAGTCACCACCACTAAAAGTCGCTGCTTTTGTGAGTGTTGGAGACGGTGTGGTTCCTCCATTCTTATCCGTCACAACTGTCGCCGCCGCTGCTGCCAATGTAGGCAGGGCGTCTGTCGACAGGTAAGGTTTGATTGGCATCTGTACAGTAAATGTTTCGGTTGGTGATGCATCTGCGGCATTGCGATACAGTTTAACTTCGTAGTTGAAACCGAACTCTCTATTGGCAAAATCGGTTTCTTGGTCGAAATTTACCCTGTTCTGACAACTGTTGGCAGAAAGCGACATTACCGCGCATCCAGTCAGATCGCTACCGTTGCTGCTGGTTAGGTTACTTTTTACCAGAGTTTTGACCCCATTGATGCCTGGGCCGGCGACTGTTGCCTTTGCGAACAAATTGCTGACGCTAGGTTGTTCAATCCTCAGAATCAAGCCCGCAGAAGACGCTTGATTACCTGGCCACGCTTGCCCGTTAAATTTAAAGTTCTTGGAGTAGAAGGAAAGGATGTCGGTCTTCGTCATGCGACCGTTTCCAATGAATTGCCACTGTTTGCTCGACTTGTTGTAATAAATGGTGGTGGGGCGAAGTTCTGATGTGACGCCGTCCTGTAGTTTGACTTTGAATAGCACATCGTAGTGGAAGTCCGTACCTACTTGGTAGATGCCATTGATGCTGTTGATGCTGAATGTGGCTTTAGCATAATTGCTATCCAGCAACGATGTCGTCAGCTCCTTTGCATCGACACCATTGTTTAGGTAGCTACTGGATACCAGTTTGCTAATTTCGCTTGAACTTGGCACTGCTGTGGCGTACATCGTGGTCATCTGCGCAGGTAGCTGATTAATTGTTTCGATTGTGTCAGCTACCGTTCCGGGCATGGAGCCGCTGATCGCTTGCGAACTGAAATTGATAATGACGCCATCACTCTGGTTAGCCTTGTTGGTCAGGAGCAGCTTGCTACGATCGCCTGCATAATAAGCGCTGGTCATGTCAAGTGCTTTGTCCTGGCCGGTATGGTTGGCGCTGAACTGGTCCGTAATTAAGTTGATATTGTCTGGCCGACTGGTCCCGGTCGCGGCCATGAGCAAGTTGGCCAGCCTGGATCTGATTTGGGCGTGTTTGGTGTCAATCACCTCCTTGGTTAGTGCTGCCATTTGCTGCCCGTCGGCAGTACCTTCTTCGGGCGTGTCGGCACTATTCATGTCGCTGTAGAAGCTTGCTGGTTTTTGCCCAACAGCTGCCGCAAAAATCGCCTCGGTAAAACTGGTAATGTTGATTGTCTGGCGGCTGGTGGTGGCCTCGAAATTGTTGCCATAAATCGAATGTATTACCACTGTCTTGTCACCGACATTGGCGGTAGCCTGGAACAGTAGCGGTGCTTTCCAGGTGGCCGGAACCGACAGAGTGAAGCTGCCATCGGCATTGGCGGTGGTGCCAGTCTGCGAAGTGTCAATCAAGCCGGTGCTGGTTCGTCCAATCACGGTGATGATTGCGCCATTGAGTGGCGCGCCCTGTGCAGCCACGCCACTGATGATGACTTTTTTGTTCTGATTGTCGGGAACGGTCGGATCCGTTGGTGTGGTGCCGCCGGACGAATTGTCGGAGCCGCCGCTGGAGCCGGAGCCACAGCCAGCCAACAAGGTAAGGGTGGCAGCAGTTGCCAGGAGTAACTGTTTCGGATTCATGCGTGTCCCTAATCTGAATTGATGAGGCTGATAATCATCATAACGTTAGCGTAGCTGTTCGAAAAACCGTTTAACGTTCATTGCCGCGCAGTGCCAAAACTTGCCGCTGCAAATCGCTGGCGCTGACTTTATCTGCAGGCACTGGCGCGCTGGCGACCAGACTGATCCGTGACCAGAAGCGCCGCGGCAGGCGTTGCATCGCCGCGCCATATTTACGGCTGAAAAAACTACCCCACATACCGCGTAAAGCCATCGGCACTACCGGTACCGGTGTGCGCTGGATAATTTCCTCGATACCGCTTTTGAACGGGTTTAGCTCGCCGTCATAGGTTATCTTGCCTTCCGGAAAGATACAGACCACTTCGCCCGCTGCAAGTTCCTCGGCAATTTTTTCGAAAGCCAATGCCTTGAGTGCGGCATCTTCCTTGGCTGAGGCAATCGGAATCGCCTTGCCGGTGCGGAAGATGAAGTTCAGCAGCGGGGTTTTGAAAATGCGGTGGTCCATGACAAAGCGCACCGGGCGACGGCAGGCGCCGCCGATGATCAGGGCATCCATGAAGCTGACGTGGTTGCAGACCAGCACCACCGGGCCTTCGTCGGGAATGTTGTCCAGCCCTTGATGGCGTACGCGGTACATGGTGTGTGTCAGCACCCACACCATGAAACGCATCAGGAATTCGGGCAGCAGGCTATAGATATACGCTGCCACCAGAATATTCAGCAGTGCCGAAATCAGCAGCACGGTTGGAATGCTCACGCCGTAAGCGGCCAGGCCGGCAGCAAAAGCGGCGGATAGCACCATGAACAAGGCGTTGAGGATATTGTTTGCCGCAATCGCGCGCGAGCGGAATGTCGGTTCGGCACGTGTCTGGATCAATGCGTACAGCGGGACGATATAAAAGCCGCCGAATACGCCGATCAGGGTGAAGTCGGCGATCATCCGCCAGTATGCGGGTTGCAGCAAGATATCTTGCCATGCCAGTTGTGATGCAGCCAATGGCGGCGCGGCAAAATACAAATCGATGCCGAACAGACATAGTCCGATGGAGCCAAATGGTACCAGGCCCAGCTCAACCTTGTGTCCAGACAGTTTGTCACACAACATCGAGCCAACCCCGACACCGAGCGAGAACAGGGTCATCAGCAGGGTATAAACGCTGGCATTGCCGCCCAGCACATGCGAGGCATAGGTGGGCAGTTTGGAGAGGTAAATGGCGCCCAGAAACCAGAACCAGGAAATACCCAACATTGACAGCCAGACAACGCGATTTTGCCGGGCGTGCTGGATGATTTGCCATGTCTGGCGTAGAAAATTCCAGTCAATCGGCGTCGCCGCGCCGCTACTGGCGGCAGGTGGCATGTGGCGTGAGGCCTGGTAGCCGGCGACAGCGCACAATAACAAGACCGCAATTAGCAACAACCGGGACTCGTCGGAACCAATCAAGACTGTACCCGCAACTTGCCCGAGGATGATCGAGACGAAGGTACCCATCTCGATCAGACCGTTGCCGCCCACCAGTTCTGCTGGCTGCAGGTATTGCGGCAATACCGAGTATTTGAGTGGTCCGAACAGGGTGGAATGCAGGCCCATCAGAAAGATGGTCGACATCAATATCATGCCGTTGTGCAACAGAAATCCCAAAGCGGCAACCAGCATGATGCCGATTTCCAGCTTTTTGACGAAGCGTGCAACTTGGGCTTTGTCGTATTTTTCGCAAATCTGACCGCTGCTGGCGGAAAACAGGAAAAACGGCACGATGAACAGTGCTGCCGTCAGCTGAATCATCAACTCTGGCGCCAGCCCGAGCATATGCATGCCGTGAAAGTTGATCAGCACTACAACGGCGTTTTTCAGCAGGTTGTCGTTAAATGCGCCAAGAAACTGGGTAAGAAACAGCGGCAGAAAGCGTTGCGTTCGTAGCAGATTGAATTGGCTGACACCGGACATGCGGAAACTCACGACAGGGAAATGTGCCGCCAGTATAGCCGATTCAAGGCCGTATGCTGATGGTATGCGTGCGCACTATGCCGGATAGAGGGCGCCCAAAACCCTTGGGCCGCGGGCGCCGGTGACAGCAGGCAGGTTGCCGGCTTGTCGATGCACAAATTGCCGTGCGAGCCAGGCAAAGGCAGCAGCTTCCACCCAGTCAGGGTGGATGCCAAGTGTTTCGGTGCTGCTGATCAGGCAATGTGGCAGCTGTTGCTGCAGTTCATGCATCATTGCGGTATTGCGTGCACCACCGCCACACACATAAATCTCATCACAAGGGCTGCAAAAGCGTTGGATTGCGTTGGCGATACTGGTAACGCTGAAAGCCAGCAGTGTCGCCTGTACATCGACAGCGGCCATGTCTGGTGTCAATTGCTGCTGCAGCCATTGCAGATGAAACAGATCCCGGCCGGTGCTTTTCGGCGGCGGCAGTTCAAAGTAACTATGGCCGGAGAGCTTTTTCAGCAGATCCGGCAGCACTTTGCCACTGGCAGCCCATTGACCATCTTTATCCATGGGCTGACCTTGGTGCAGGCGAATCCAGCTATCCATCAGCAGATTGCCGGGGCCGGTATCAAAGCCAAATACTGCGCCAGTCCGTGGCAAATAACTGACGTTGGCAATCCCGCCAATGTTGAGGATGACCCGATTGATTTCGCTGTTACCAAAAACCGCAGAATGAAAAGCTGGCACCAACGGAGCACCCTGGCCTCCGGCTGCAATATCACGTGCACGAAAATCGCCAATTACATCAATATCGCTGAGTTCGGCGAGTAGGGCGTTGTTTGCCAATTGCAGGGTGTAGCCGGCTTCCGGGCAATGACGTACTGTCTGCCCATGATTGCCGATGGCCCGAATGTTTTGCGCCTGATGGTTGCTGTTTTGCAATAGCTCCAGCACGGTTTGCGCATACAGTGCTGACAATTGCTGTGCGGTTTTCTGAGACTGGTCCAGCTCGCCACTAAAGGCATGGTGTAACCCTAGTAGCGTGTCGACCAGCGCTTTGGGGTAGGGGCGAAAATGCGTGGCTACTAATTGGGGTTGGAGGCCGGCAAAGTCAATCAACGCGGCATCCACACCATCTAGGCTGGTGCCGGACATTAAACCGATATAGAGCTCATTGGACGGAGTGTGTTGCATGCCTGATTCGTGGGAGCAAAAGGCCATTATCGTTTAGCTTCTGTCTTCAACCAAGCTGTCGCAGGCAATAAAAAAGCGCAAATCGTGGATTTGCGCTTTTTGGGGTGTTGTCAGGTTGCTCTGATCAATCGAAACGAGCTAGATTGGTGTTACGTAGCAGATTCAGCCGGTGCATCATGTCGCTCGATACGACGCGGAACGAAGCCATATTGCGCGCATCCAGCGGTACGTTGTTCGGCAGCGCCACTTTCAGCGGATCCTGCTGAACATTGTCGACCTTGAACTCATAGTGCAGGTGTGGCCCGGTTGCCCAGCCTGTCATGCCTACGTAGCCAATCACGTCACCCTGACTGATGCGGGTGCCTTTGCGCATGCCACTGGCAAAGCCGGACATGTGGCCATACAGGGTGCTGTATTTGCCTTGGTGGCGAATGCTGATTACGTTGCCATAACCGCTTTGCTGGCCGACAAATTCGACGACGCCGTCAGCCGTGGCCTTGATTTTGGTGCCGATTGGTGCTGCGTAATCCACCCCTTTGTGTGCGCGCCACTGTTGCAACACCGGGTGGAAGCGGGCAATGGTAAAGCCGGAGCTGATGCGTGAAAATTCCAGCGGTGAGCGCAGGAATGCCTGTTTCAGGCTCTTGCCGTCAGCCGTGTAATAGCCGCCTTTCCCTTCCTGAGCCGCAAAATAGACTGCGCGGTAAGTCTTGCCGTTGTTGATGAATTCTGCCGCAAGGATTTTTCCTGATTTGCTGGCTTCGCCGGGGGCGTTGAGTTGTTCGTAAACGATGGTAAAGCGGTCGCCACGCTGCAAATCGCGGTGAAAGTCGATCTGCGAGCCGAAAATTTCTACCAGCTGCGCTGCAACGCTGTCAGGCAAGTCAGCCTTGTCAGTGGCCGCAAACAGCGAGCTTTGGATTACGCCCGATTTCATGACCGGACGTGCACGGTTGGCTGCCGCCTGACGCGTCAGCCGCAGTTGTTCGTCTTTACGCTCAACCACGATTTCATCGCCATTGCTGTCGTTGAATTTGAGGTTGATGAGCTTGCCGGAATCGGTCGTCAGTGCTGCAACAGATTGCCCTGCCTTCAGTTGCAGTAGTGTGTGTGCTGCTTCGCCTTGAAGCAGGAATTGTTCGGCGTTGCTGTCACGAACCTGCAGTCTTGTCAGCAGACGCGCGATGCTGTCGCCACGCTGCAAGCGTTCGCTGCGCCAGAACACGCCGTTGTCGCTGGATGTTTCAACTGGAGCCACTGCCACTTCTTCAACAACGGTTTGTTGGGGGGGGGTGTCCAGTGTCGATTGTGGTGCTGTTGCAATGGCTGCAACGATGCCCAGCATGGGAAGTGTAGAACCGGCAACCAACCAGCGGATCTTGGTAGAAGTGCCGGCACGCGCCGTTTTTTCCGGTAAAATCGAGTTCTTTTTGTCTTGCATTGAATATTTATAAGACATGTAATGGTCTGCAGGTTAGCAGAAAAATTTCTGCGTGCAAAGAAAAATGGCCTGATAAGCCAGATACTTACATTATTTGTATGTCATTGCAGGCGTTGATTTTGTATTTGTTTTGATGTTTTTGCGTTGATTCAAATCATTTGAATACTTGAAGGGTAAATATGGCTGCGGATGTTGCTGCTGCGCTGGAGCAGATCAAGCGAGGGTGTGAGGAGTTATTGATCGAAGCTGAGCTGGTTGAGAAGCTCAAGACTGGCCGTCCGTTGCGCATCAAGGCTGGTTTTGATCCAACTGCGCCGGATTTGCATCTTGGTCATACCGTTTTGTTGAATAAATTGCGCCAGTTTCAGGAGCTGGGACATCAGGTTGTTTTTCTGATCGGTGACTTTACCGGGCTGATTGGTGATCCGACTGGTAAAAATGCCACGCGTCCGCCGCTAACCAAAGAGCAAGTGGCTGCCAATGCTCAGACTTATGCCGAACAAGTGTTCAAGATTCTCAAGCCGGAGCAGACCGAGGTTCGCTTTAATTCAGAGTGGATGGAACAACTGGGGGCTGCCGGCATGCTTAAACTTGCCGCCAGCCACACCGTGGCACGGATGCTGGAGCGTGATGACTTTTCCAAGCGCTTCAAGGGTAATCAGCCGATCGCCATTCACGAGTTTCTTTATCCGCTGATGCAGGGTTACGACTCGGTGGTGTTGAATGCGGATGTTGAACTTGGCGGCACCGATCAGAAATTCAATCTGCTGATGGGCCGGGAGTTGCAAAAGCAGAATGGCAAGGCGCCCCAGGTGGTGTTGATGATGCCTTTGCTGGAGGGCTTGGATGGCGTGAACAAGATGTCCAAATCTCTGGGTAATTATGTAGGTATTAATGAACCCGCCAACGAGATTTTTGGCAAGGTGATGTCGGTGTCTGATGAGTTGATGTGGCGCTGGTATGAGTTGTTGTCTTTCCGTCCGCTGAGCGAGGTGGCTGTGTTCAAGACTGAAGTTGCGGGCGGGCGCAATCCCCGTGATGTGAAGGTGTTGTTGGCACAGGAGCTGGTGGCTCGTTTTCACGATCAGGAAGCCGCTGATAAAGCGTTGGCGGACTTTGAGGCTCGCTTCAAACAGGGGGCGATGCCGGATGAAATTCCCGAAGTCATCGTTCCGTCCGTGGACGGAGGGGTGCAGATATCCAGTGTGCTGAAACAGGCGGGGCTTACCGCTAGCACGTCCGAGGCGATTCGTATGATCGATCAGGGGGGCGTTAAGCTGGATGGAGAAAAGGTGACTGATAAATCGTTGCGTCTCGATGTGGGGGTGGTGGCGGTCATTCAGGTCGGCAAACGTAAGTTTGCACGGGTGACTATTGCCTGATTGATATAGTTTTTTCCCAGGATGCACTTTTAGGGCGGTCTTCTCGATTTCTGGCCTGATTCTTGCTGCTTGGTGTCGGGTCAGTTTGAAAAAATAAATCGGGGGCCTTCGTGTCTGGTATTACGCTTACTCCTGTTGTTGCCACTCCAGTCGCTGTTGTTGCGGATGTGGCTGCTAATGGCTCCCAGGGATTTGGTGATGCACTGGGAGCTGCGATGGCTCAGTTCACTGGAAATGCGTCGGTCGCAGATGATGCTGCGCTGCAGATAGCAGATAGCGCTCCGACCTTGGCTGATGCTTCTTCCGAAGCTGATGTCACGGTGTCAACGGCTCCGGGTACGCCGGATGCCTATGCACAGCTTATGATGGCCATGGCCCAGCTGATAAACCAGGGAAATGCAACAGAGATGCCTGGGCATGGTGCGGTGGCGTCTGACTCACCCTTGTCGGAAGCGGTTGGTCGCAAGTCTATATCTCGACGACAGGAGAGCGCTGTTGGCGGCGGAGGAGGGCGTTTGCCCGATATTGCTGCTGCGGGCTCGGTGCCGGGGCGAGAGGCTTTGCCTTCAGTGGGAGATAGTAATGCTCTTGTTGAATTAAGCGATATTGGTGAGCGGAACTCCGGGGCAAATTTTGCCGCTTTGCTGCAGGATTTGCCGGTTGAGGGCGCCAGGTTGAAAGCCCAGGGGCAGGATATGGCCCAGCCGGCTGGGGTGGTGGCGCTGAATCACAGTGGTGTCATCGAGGTTCGCCAGCAGGAAGGTCGCAAGGAGTTGATCATCTCTACGCCGGTTGGCTCGGCTGGCTGGGGGGATGAACTGGGAAGTAAAACGTTGGTCATGGTGCGCGATGGACAGCAATCGGCGGAAATGCAGTTGAACCCGCCTAACTTGGGGCCGTTAGAAGTGCGTCTGTCTGTGCAGAACGATCAAACCAGTCTGATATTTGTGTCTGCGCATGCCAGTGTGCGTGATGCTATTCAGAGTGCTCTGCCGCGTTTGTCGGGTATGTTGGCAGAGAGTGGTTTGTCGATGGGGAGTGTGCAAGTCGGGGATCAGTCTCTGGCTCAGCAGCAACAGCAAAGGGATGGAGGCAATACGGCGCGCCGGTTTGCTCGATCTGGTAGCGGAGAAACCGACGGTATTGCGACGGTGGCCGATGCCATGCCGCTGCAACGCTCGAGTTGGCGCTTGAGCATGTTTGTCTGAATGTTGCGTGCATGCTGCTTTTGTTGGTGCAGCGGCTAAAGTTTTTATTGGCTGTGCCGTGACTATACTGAATAACATGTCCAAAACTGAATAGGGTTCAAGGGATGTCAGCAGAACAGGCAGCAGAAAAACCTGCGGGTGGAAAAAAGATGATGGTTATCATCATCGCCGCAGTGTTGGTATTGGTGTTGGTGGTAGGTGGGGTGGTCGCTTTTCTGTTGCTACGTGGCGGCGGTGATGAAGCGCATGCCGATCAAGAGGTAGCCAAGGAAGAGCCGCATAAAAAGGAAAAAAAGAAGAAAAAGGCTGAAGAGCACAAGGCGCCAATTTTCGAGAAGCTGGATACCTTTGTAGTCAATCTGGCCGGTGGAGAAAACATGCTGCAGGTTGAATTGCATGTTGAGTTGCCGGATGAACACATGAAAGAAAAACTGAAGTCTTTCATGCCCAAAATTCGTAATGATATCAATTTGTTATTGCGTTCCAAGAAGCTGGACGATTTGCGTTCTGATGAAGGAACCAAGAAATTGATCGAAGAGCTCAAGGCTACGGTCAATAAATCAATGGATGTCGAAGAGGATGAGGGGGTTCAAAGTGTTGCAATCTCCTCAATGATTGTGCAATAGACGGTAGCTTATGGCAGACGATATTCTCTCTCAGGAAGAGGTCGATGCCCTTTTACGTGGTGTAACCGGCGAGGAAGACACCAGCGATGAAACGGGCGACGCCTCGGCGGTACGCAACTACGACATTGGTCGGCAGGAGCGTATTGTCCGTGGGCGTATGCCTACGCTCGAAATTATCAATGAGCGTTTTGCCCGTAATCTACGGGTAGGCTTGTTCAATTTCATGCGCCGCAGTGCCGAAATTTCAGTGGGACCGGTGCGGGTATTGAAGTACAGCGAATTCATCCGCAATCTGGTGGTGCCTACTAATCTCAATCTGATTCACATGAAGCCGCTGCGTGGCACGGCACTATTCATTTTTGATCCGGATTTTGTATTTCTGGTGGTGGACAACCTGTTTGGCTCGGATGGTCGCTACCACGTGCGGGTTGAGGGGCGAGATTTTACCCCGACAGAACAACGTATCATTCGCCGCTTGTTGCAGGTTGTTTTCGACGAGTATCAGAAATCCTGGGAGCCGGTTTACAAGGTCGATTTCGAGTATGTGCGCTCGGAAATGAATACCCAGTTTGCCAATATTGCTACCCCGACTGAGGTGGTGGTGGCGGTTACCTTCAAGATCGAGCTTGGGGCTGGAGGTGGTGATTTCCACGTGTGCTTCCCGTATTCCATGATCGAGCCGATTCGCGATGTGCTATACAGTTCGATGCAGGCCGACAGGATGGAAGCCGACAATCGCTGGGTTAAATTATTGTCGCATCAGGTGCAGACGGCCGAGGTTGATCTGGTCGCCAATCTCGGCCAGGCTCCCGTTACCTTGGGTGAAATTCTGGATTTGAAAGTCGGCGATGTGATTTCTCTGGAGATTCCGGAAGCAATCGTTGCAGAAGTAGATGGCGTGCCGGTATTTGAATGTCGCTATGGCATCAAGAATGGCCAATATGCGTTACGGGTAAACAAGATTTTGGCTGGTACCGACCAGTTTGGCGGCAGTGGAGATGACGGTGGCTGAAGAAGAGCAACAAGCAGAAGCAGGATCAGAGGAGCAGGGGCTGGACGACTGGGCTGCCGCGCTGGCAGAGCAGGAAGCCGCCGATGCGGCTGCTGCTGCAAGCGGTGACACAGGATCCGCGCCCGCAATGTCTCCGGCAGATATTTTTGAGCGCTTTGACTCTGCGGATCAAGGTTCGGCGCTGCCTTCCAATTTCGACATGATCATGGATATCCCGGTACACCTGACGGTGGAACTGGGGCGTACCAAAATTGCCATTCGCAGTTTGTTGCAATTGGCGCAAGGCTCTGTCGTTGAGCTTGATGGCTTGGCGGGCGAGCCGATGGATGTCTTGGTCAATGGTTGCCTGATTGCCCAGGGCGAGGTTGTGGTGGTGAACGAAAAATTTGGTATTCGTCTTACCGATATCATTACCCCGCAAGAGCGTATTCGCCGGTTACATAAATAATGCGCCTACGTTTTTTGCCGCTGATTTTTGCGGGCTTGCCTGCAGTTGCCTTGGCCGAGGCAGCCGCACGAACTTCGCCACCGGTATCGGCTGCGGGGGGCTTGACGCAGGTGATGTTTGGCTTGGCCTGTGTCTTGGCCTTGATTGGTGGCTGTGCCTGGCTGGTGCGCAAGATGGCGCCCGGTGCCTTGGTCGGTGCCGGCGGACTAAAGGTAGTAGGCGGCGTTTTGGTTGGCCCGAAAGAACGTGTTGTAGTTGTTGAATTTGGGGATTCATGGTTGTTGCTGGGCGTCACCGCAGGCCAGGTTTCTCTTCTGCAGTCGGTGCCTAGGCCCGGCAATGCAGATTCCCAGTTGGCGACTTCTTCACCACAATTTGCCGACTGGTTGAAACAGTTTTTGCAAAAAAGCCGCCAATCGAACCATAATCAAGGCTGATCGGCTTCCTGTCTGTGTTGCAATCCCATGTCTGTTCCCTTTCGCCTGCTGCTTGCGGGCCTATGTCTTTTTCTTCCTGTGGCAGTATTTGCTGCCGATGGTTTGCCTGCGTTCAGTAGTGTTCCTGGCCCAGGAGGGGCAACCAGCTATACGCTGAGCGTGCAGACCTTGCTGCTGATGACGTCTTTGACGTTTCTGCCGGCGATTCTGCTGATGATGACCGCATTTACCCGTATCGTGATTGTGTTGTCGCTGCTGCGGCAGGCCTTGGGTACCGCAACATCGCCACCCAATCAGGTAGTGGTTGGTTTGTCCCTGTTTTTGACCCTGTTTGTCATGTCGCCAGTGCTCGACAAAATTTATGTCGATGCTTATCAGCCTTTTGCTGCCGACAGAATCAGTTTTAACGAGGCTCTTGATAAAGGCGCAGTGCCACTGAAGCAATTCATGCTGAAGCAGACCAGGCAAAAAGATCTGGCGTTGTTTATTGAGTTGTCGAATAGCGCCAAACCGAATGGCCCCGAAGATGTCAGTCTGAAAACACTGATCCCTGCATACGTTACCAGTGAGTTGAAAACGGCCTTCCAGATCGGTTTTCTGGTGTTTCTGCCATTTTTGATTGTGGATATGGTCGTGGCCAGTGTGCTGATGTCGATGGGGATGATGATGGTGTCGCCGGTGATTATCAGTCTGCCCTTCAAGTTGATTCTGTTCGTGTTGGTGGATGGTTGGACGTTATTGATTGCTTCTCTGGTGCAGAGTTTTTACGTCTAGAAAGGGCTGAAGATGACACCGGAAATGGTGATTACCATAGTGCAAAAGGCCATTGAGGTGACGGTCTTGGTGTCTGCGCCGATGTTGCTGGTGGCGCTGGTCGTTGGTTTGATCGTCAGCGTGTTTCAGGCTGCAACGCAGATCAATGAAATGACGCTTTCCTTTATACCCAAGTTGTTGTCGATGATTGTGGTAATGGTTCTGGCGGGGCCCTGGATGACCGAAACCATGATGGATTACATCATTCGGCTTTATAGCAGTATCCCGCAGTTGATCGGCTGATGATCAGGTAGCATGATTTCGATCAACACAGCCCAGTGGTATGCGCTGCTCAGTGCGTATATCTGGCCATTTGTGCGCATCATGGGTGTCATGGCGACAGACCCCTTCTTTGGTAATCGTACTATTACTGCCCGCGTCAAAATCGGCATGGGCATTGCCCTTACTGTTTTGATGCAGCCTCTTTTGCCTGCGCTCCCTGCGGTTGATCCGGCCGGGGCAACCGGCCTGCTGGTGCTGGTCTATCAATTCCTGATTGGCGTTGCAATGGGTTTCTCGTTGCGTCTTGTTTTTACTGCTGTCGAAATGGCTGGTCATTTTGCCGGCTTGCAAATGGGCTTGGGCTTTGCCATGTTTTTCGACCCACAGCATGGCACACAGGTGCCTGTGGTGGCGCAGCTGACCTCATTGCTGACCTTGCTTGTACTGCTGGCGACGGATGCACATTTGCTGATTATCCATACGTTAGCCGAAAGCTTTAAATTGCTTCCCGTGCAGCAGCTGCCGCTGGCTGCTGCCGGCTGGAAAACCCTAGTCGAATGGGGAGGGCAGATTTTTCTGCTGGGGTTGAGGCTGTCGATGCCGGTGGTGGCAACCTTGCTGATCGTGAATCTGGCGATCGGTGTCATGACGCGGGCGTCGCCGCAGTTCAATATTTTTGCTGTCGGTTTTCCGATCACGGTCGGGATTGGCATGCTGGTGCTGTATGTCAGTTTGCCGCAGTTCTTGCCCATCCTTCTGGATGCCTTTAACGGCAATGCCGAGATGTTGCGCAAAATGCTGGCGACACTGGCCACGCCGAGTTAAGTGCCTGCTTCGGAAGTGCGCTCTAAATTTATGCTTTACAAAGCCGTGCAAGTGCCGATAATCGAATCATGGACGAGCGAAATTTGCGGGTCCTGCCTGACAATGAATCCGGATAAGGGAGATTATCATGCTGATCAGCTTCGATATGGAAACCGGAAAAGCCGACTGTACCGATCCTGAAGAACATGCGGTGTATAGCCGGGAAAAAATGGCTGTAGCTTGCGATCGCGAGCTGATGCTGGGGTTACAGTTACAGGAATATACTTGGGTCAAGCCGGAGATTCGGCAACGGCAATGAAGTTTCATTCTCCAGTTTTTGCCGAGGTTCGGGTTGCAGCGACTCCTGCTTTGGTGATGTGCTTTTATCTGACAATGGCCGCCGTAATGGCGGCTATGTCTTTTTGGTTGGTTTGGCCTGCGCTTGGTGCGTGCTTGGCATTGTTGCCCGTGTTGTTTGGTGGGTTGGCGTTTACTGGTGTAAGGCGTGTAGAAGTGCTCTGCTTGTCTGCGGTAAACGCGCCCTTGGTTCTGCTTGAAGGCGTGTGGCATGAGGCCGAGCTGCAGCCGCACGGCTTTGTTGCGCCTTGGTTGCTGGTGTTGCGTTTGCGTACCGTTTCTGGCATCCCGGTCTATTTTTGCTGGCATGCCTCGCTTGGCAACAGGGATATGGTGCGGCGTTTGCGTATCATGCTGCGCTGTTTGAGGGGAAAATAAGTCATGCGACAGGTTTGCCCAAGCTAGGTCTTCAGCGCGGATGGTTTTGTTTCTGGCGTCAGTACGGTGTTGTTGGCTTGTTCCAATGTAAATGGATAATCGCGACTATAGTGCAGGCCCCGGCTTTCATGGCGCAACATGGCGGACTGTACGATCAGATCAGCAGTTTGTACCAGATTGCGTAATTCAATCAGATCATTGCTGACACGGAAGTGGCTGTAATAATCGTCAATTTCGCTAGCTAGCAAGGCAATGCGGTGTTTGGCCCGTTCCAGTCGTTTGTTGGTTCTGACTATGCCAACATAATCCCACATGAAACGGCGTAGTTCATCCCAGTTGTGAGAGATCACAATTTCTTCGTCAGGGTCGGTGACTTTGCTTTCATCCCATTCCGGCAGCGACGCGATTGATGTATTTGGCCGCTCCAGGATATGTGATGCAGCAGCGTCGGCCAGAACGATGCATTCCAGTAGAGAGTTGCTGGCCAGGCGGTTTGCGCCGTGCAGGCCCGTACATGCGACTTCACCAATGGCATGCAGGTTCTGCACATCCGTTTGTCCGTGCAAATCGGTTACCAGTCCCCCACAGGTGTAGTGTGCCGCAGGTACGACCGGAATGGCCTGCCGTGTAATGTCGATACCTAGTGACAGGCAGTGATTGTAGATATTGGGAAAGTGTTCTTTGATAAAGCTGGCGGGTTTGTAGGAAATATCCAGATAAACGCAGTCCAGTCCATGTTTCTTCATTTCAAAGTCAATTGCGCGCGCAACGATGTCGCGAGGCGCCAGTTCTGCTCGGGGGTCGTGTTTGGGCATGAAGCGCGTACCGTCCGGCAGACGTAAAATACCACCTTCGCCTCGAACTGCTTCCGAGATCAGAAATGATTTTGCGTGCGGGTGAAACAGGCAGGTGGGGTGAAACTGGATGAATTCCATGTTGGCTACCCTGCAACCCGCGCGCCAGCCCATGGCTATGCCGTCCCCGGTGGCGATGTCGGGGTTGGTTGTGTACAGATATACCTTGCCAGCTCCGCCGGTGGCGAGAATGGTTTGTGCGGCGCCGATGGCAATAACTTCGCCAGCATCACGATCGAATACATAGGCGCCCAGGCAAGTGTTGTTGCCGCTTTGCCCGAGTTTATTGCTGGTTATCAAATCTACCGCAATGTGATTTTCCAGCAGGGTGATATGCGGGTGGGCGCGAATCTTGGTTGCCAGCGTTGCCATCACCGCTTCGCCCGTGGCGTCAGCGGCATGAATGATGCGCCGCTGGCTGTGGCCACCTTCGCGGGTCAGGTGGTAGCCGGTTTCGTGCGTTTCATCGCGTGTAAACGGAACGCCTTGATCAACCAGCCACTGGATAGCTGCCCGTGAGTTTTCGACAATAAAAGTCGTCGCCTGCTTGTCGCACAGGCCTGCGCCAGCAATAAGCGTGTCATCTACATGAGCGCTAACCGAGTCATGCGAATCGAGTACGGCGGCGATGCCGCCTTGTGCCCAGTTACTGCTACCGTCTGGCAGCGCCCGTTTGGTGACAATGGTTACCTGGCGCTGTTCAGCCAGTTTCAGTGCCAGGGTCAAACCTGCCAGGCCGCTGCCGACGATCAAAATATCTGTTTTCAGCATGTGTGTAGATACAACTGCTTGCGAGGAGCTGCGACTATACCAGAGCTGATAAGTTGCCCGAAATCGACAATTGTGGGAACTTACCCTGATCTGGCTTATCTGAGCTTGCTGTTGGGCTGTTCCGGCTTTAGCGAAGAGTACGTATACTTCAGGTAATTTTTCTGCCGGGCGGAACCAAACGCCAAAAAACAATGACAAAGCAGGGAGCAGTGAAAAAATGAGCGAGCGTGAAGTCGACCAGTTGCTGGTCGAGCGCGCGCAACGCGGTGACAAGCGTGCATTCGAGCTGCTGGTTGCCAAATACCAGCGTAAGCTTGGTCGTTTGTTGTCGCGATTTATCCGGGATCCGGCGGAATTAGAAGACGTCGCACAAGAGGCGTTCATCAAGGCATACCGAGCCTTGCCGTCGTTCCGGGGTGAAAGTGCCTTCTATACGTGGTTGTATCGGATAGGTATCAATACCGCAAAGAATTATCTGGTTTCGAATGGCCGACGTGTTCCCGTTGCTGCTGGTATGGATGCAGGGGAGGACGAAGGGCCGGAGCTCGACGAACGGGTGCCTGACTACAATACGCCGGAATCTGAGTTAATGAACCGGCAGATTGTTGAGACAGTCAACGCTGCGATGGAGCAGTTGCCAGAAGAGTTGCGGGTTGCGATTACCTTGCGCGAACTGGAAGGACTCAGTTATGAGGATATTTCCGCAGCCATGAATTGCCCGATCGGAACCGTGCGGTCGCGCATCTTCAGGGCGCGGGAAGCAATTGCCCAGCAATTGCGCCCTTTGTTGGATAATGGCAATAAAAAGAGGTGGTGAGACATGAATGAGCAATTGTCCGGCTGGCTGGATGGGGAGTCAGACGACTTGGTCGCCGAGCGCGTTTTGCGCAACCTGAAAGATGATCCGGCTGTGTTTGATGATGCGCGGATGAGTCTGTTGATAGGCGATGCGTTACGAGGAGAAATGGCGCTGAGCGCTTCATTCTCTGCCCGCTTCAGTGAAGCTTTGCAGCAAGAACCGACGGTTTTGGCTCCGGTGTCTGCGATTCGTCCAGATCAGGCGCACAAGCGTTTTGTTGCGTTGTCTGCCGCTGCTTCGATTGCTGTTTTCTCCGTTTTAGGCTGGTTTGCTTTCAATACCAGCCATCTCACAGCGCCTGTGGCTGGTTCGGGCCCTATGGCTTCCGCTACTGTGGTGAAGCCTCGTGCTTCTGATAATGCCAAGATGCAGGAGTACATGGCAGTGCATCAGGAGCTGTCGAGCTATCAGGCCGTCGCCTTCAATACTGCCGGACAATAACTGATGCGTGGTTTGTTTGCCCTGCTGTTCGTTTGTTATTGTGGCAGTGCACTTGCTGCTGAAGTTTTGTCGCTTGCCGATGCCACTGCAGTTCTGAAGCGCGTAGCTAATGCTTCACGAAAGACTAGTTTTCTTGGTACCTATCTGCATCAGCATGGCGCAGAGCTGGAAACATTTCGTATCGCACGTGTGATTGATGCAGAGGGGGAGTTGGAAAAGCGGGAGCCGCTGGAGGGTGTTGCGCGGGAAATCGTGCGCAGCAATGGGCAAGTGGCCTGTTTTCTTCCTGAGATGCCTGCTAATCCGGCGGACGTAAAGCGGAACGCGTTAACCAAGCTGTTCCCCGCTTTGGTGAACGACGACGCCGTGGGAGCTCTGGCGTATTTCTCGGTTACGCGTTTGCCAAATGAGCGAGTTGTAGGTGTTGATGCGCAAGTCCTGTTGCTTGAGCCTAAAGATACGTTGCGCTATGCCCGCAAGTTATGGTTCGACCCGGCTTCAGGTATGTTGTTGAAGATTGCAACTTTGTCGCGCAAAAGTGAAGTCATTGAGCAGTACGCGTTCACTGAATTGACAGTGGGGGGGGTTGAGCGTAGGCAGGCTAAACCCCGTTATCCGCATCGCATTGATATTTTTGCTACCGATAAAAGCCGTGTTGACGCACCTAAGACCCAAACTGATAGCGGTTGGGAGGTGCGCGGCCTTCCTGCCGGTTATCGAGTTGTGCGCGAATCAAAAGTTGCAGTTGGCAATCGTTTGACGCCTGTTTCTCATATGTGGCTCTCTGACGGATGGGGGGCCGTGTCTGTTTTTATTGAGCCACTTCCTAAGCCTGTCGCTCCCGAGACTCCCTCGGCTTCTTCCAAACCTACCTCGGCCAATGGTGAGAATAAATCTGCCGCCGGTGTACCACATATGTTGATCAATCAAGGTGTGGTTAATGTCTATACACGTAATATCAATGACATCAGCGTTGTGGTGATGGGGGATGTTCCCGAGGCGGTTGTGACTGCTATTGGAAATGGAATTGCCCCCAAGTCTTTAGTTCGTCAGACTCAGTAGTTTCGCTTACTCTGTGCGTTATGCTGACCTCTTGATAAGCGCCAAACCGCCCGAATATTGCCGTAGATGTCACGCAGTTGTTTTCTGCGTGACATTAAGTTGAACTTACCTCCCAACTCATAGGTGTGAGATTGATGAAAAAACTGTTTTTGTCTGCCGTGCTCCTGATGTCTTCAGTTACAGCAAGCCATGCAGCGCGGGATCTGCCGGATATCGCATCGCTGGTTCAGCGAGAAGGCCCTGCGGTGGTGAATATCAGTACCAGTCAGACTGTTGTTAACAGTGGCGGCGTGCCAGGTCTGGCTGAGGATGATCCGTTTAATGAAATGTTGCGCCGTTTCAATCCGCGTCAGTTTCAGCCGCGCGAATATCAGGCCAATTCGTTAGGTTCCGGTTTTATCATCAGCAACGACGGCTACATCCTGACCAATAACCACGTGGTGGGTAATGCTGACCAGATTACGGTGAAACTAACCGATAAGCGCGAGTTCAAGGCGCGGGTGGTGGGTACCGATGAGCGTACTGACGTAGCGCTGATCAAGATCGAAGCCAAGAATCTGCCCGTTGTGCGTACCGGCAATGTTGAGAAAATGCGTGTGGGTGAATGGGTTGTGGCAATTGGTTCGCCGCTGGGTCTAGAGAATACCGTGACGGCGGGTATCATTAGTGCCAAGGGGCGCTCCTTGCCTCAAGAGAATTATGTGCCATTTATTCAGACCGATGCCGCGGTCAACCCGGGTAACTCCGGTGGGCCGCTATTCAATCTGGAAGGCGAGGTGATCGGTATTAACTCGCAAATCATCAGCAAAACCGGGGGCTTCATGGGTATTTCGCTGGCGATTCCAATCGATGTCGCTTTGGATGTGAGCCGCCAGTTGAAGGAGCACGGGCGGGTGGTGCGCGGCCGGCTTGGCGTGAATATTCAGGAGTTGAGCAAAGATTTGGCCGAGTCGTTCGGCTTGAGCAAGCCTGAGGGCGCTTTGATTAGCTCGGTGGAAAAGGATGGTCCCGCAGACAAGGCAGGTCTGAAGCCATCGGACATCGTCGTCAAATACGACAATACGCCCATCACCTCCTCAGTGGATTTGGTGCGTAATGTCGGGGCTACCAAACCGGGTACCAAAGTTGCGTTGCAGGTCTGGCGCAACAAAGCAACCAAGACCATCGATGTAACGGTGGGTGAAACACCGGAACAGATCGCCAATGCTCGTCCAGGTCGCAGCAAGGCGGGAGGTAATGTTGGCAACGTTGGTCTGGTGGTGGCAGAGCTGAATCCGGTGCAGAAGAAGCAGTTGGGTGTCGAATATGGGCTGCTGGTGCAGGCGGTGCATGGTCAGGCTGCCAAGTCAGGCATTGCTCAGGGCGATGTCATCATCGGTCTTGGCGGAGAAAATCTGACCAGTTATCCGCAGCTGGCAAAAGCACTGGAAGACGCCAAGCCGGGGGCGATTCTCAATCTGCGAGTGCGTCGTGGCAATAACGATATGTTCATTCCGCTGAAAGTCGGCAAAAACAACGATGACTAAAGCGCATTTATCGCTCATGTTCCGGGAGTATTGCAGCCTGTGTCAGGCCATGCTCCTGGAGCTGGAGTCTCGACCTGACCGTGGTGAGTTCCAGTTGGATGTGATCGATGTTGACGAAGATCCAGAGCTCGAGGCGCGTTACGACGAGCTGGTTCCCGTGTTGCTGGCAGGCGATGTTGAGTTGTGCCACTACCATATGGATCATGCTGCGCTGGATGCTTATTTGGCCTCAATCAGGTAAACTCCGGGCATTCCGGAATACAAGAAGGGCACGGTCAACGTGCCCTTATCTTTTGTCATGACTATGAACAACATTCGCAATTTTTCGATCATCGCTCACATCGACCACGGTAAGTCTACGCTTGCCGATCGTTTCATCCAGTTTTGTGGTGGCCTGGAGGCGCGCGAGATGGAGGCGCAAGTGCTCGATTCGATGGATATCGAAAAAGAGCGCGGCATCACCATCAAGGCGCAAACGGCCGCATTGACCTATAAGGCACGTGATGGTCAGGTATACAACCTGAATCTAATCGATACCCCGGGGCACGTCGATTTCTCTTACGAAGTCAGCCGCTCCTTGGCTGCGTGTGAGGGCGCCTTGCTGGTGGTAGATGCCTCGCAGGGTGTGGAGGCGCAGACGGTTGCCAACTGTTATACGGCGATTGAACAGGGCGTAGAAGTGGTCACTGTCCTGAACAAGATTGATTTGCCGGCAGCTGATCCGGATCGAGTGATTCAGGAAGTTGAAGACATTATCGGTATCGAGGCCACCGATGCGGTACGTGCCTCGGCCAAAAATGGTATCGGCATCGAGGATATCCTTGAGGCTGTGATTGCCAAGGTGCCGCCACCCAAGGGCGAGGCCAATGGCCCGCTGAAGGCGCTGATCATTGACTCGTGGTTTGATAACTATGTTGGCGTCGTGATGTTGGTGCGTGTTGTGGATGGCGCATTGCGTCCGAAAGACAAGATCCGCTTGATGGCTACCGGTGCCGAATATCTGTGCGAACAGGTGGGCGTGTTTACACCGAAATCGCTGCAGCGCAGTGAGTTGTCTGCCGGTCAGGTAGGCTTCATCATTGCCGGCATCAAGGAGCTGAAAGCTGCCAAGGTTGGCGATACGATCACCGTAGCCAATCGACCTGCCGCTGAACCTTTGCCTGGCTTCAAAGAGATCAAGTCGCAGGTGTTTGCCGGTTTGTATCCGGTTGAGTCGCATGATTTCGAAGCCTTGCGTGAGGCGCTGGAAAAACTGCAACTTAACGATGCTAGCCTGCATTTCGAGCCGGAAGTGTCGCAGGCCTTGGGCTTTGGTTTCCGTTGCGGCTTCCTTGGCCTGTTGCACATGGAAATCGTGCAGGAGCGTCTGGAGCGTGAATTCGACATGGATCTGATTACCACCGCGCCGACGGTGGTCTATCAGGTGCTGCAGAAAGATGGTGAGCTGATCGAGGTCGAAAACCCGTCCAAGCTGCCGGATCTGTCGAAGATCGAAGAAATTCGCGAACCGATCATTACCGCAACCATTCTGGTGCCTCAGGACTACGTAGGCACGGTCATGACCTTGTGTAACCAGAAGCGTGGCGTGCAGCGCAATATGCAGTACATGGGGCGTCAGGTGATGTTGACCTACGATCTGCCGATGAACGAAGTCGTGATGGATTTCTTCGATAAGCTCAAATCATGCTCGCGTGGTTATGCGTCGCTGGATTACGACTTCAAAGAATTCGTGGCTGCCGATCTGGTGAAACTCGATATTCTCGTGAATAGCGAAAAGGTCGATGCCCTGAGCCTGATTGTGCATCGCCAGACTGCGCAGTATCGCGGCCGTGAGCTGGCGTCGAAAATGCGTGAGCTGATCCCGCGACAGATGTTTGATATTGCGGTTCAGGCGGCAATTGGCAGTCACATCATTGCACGTGAAAACATCAAGGCACTGCGTAAAAACGTGTTGGCCAAGTGTTATGGTGGCGATATCAGCCGTAAACGCAAGCTGCTGGAGAAGCAGAAGGCGGGTAAGAAACGCATGAAACAGGTAGGTAACGTTGAAATTCCACAGGAAGCATTCCTGGCCATCTTGCAAGTGAGTGACAAATAAAAATGAACTGGCTTTATCTGTTTGCTTTTGTGGCCGCCATCGGCCCGGTACTGATCCTGCTGGATCGTCGCCCGCTCGCCAAAGGGGAAGAGCCTCCGATGATCGTGCAGACAGGCTATTTCGCGATAATGATCGGTGTATTTGGCGTGTTGTCGCAGTTCATGAGCTTTACCGCCGTGATGCTGATTTTTGTGCTGGTGTTTGGTGCCATCTGGGCACTGGATAAACTGTTGCTGGAGGCCAAACGTGGTCTGGATCAGCGCGAGCCAGTCACCATTGAATATGCCAAGGGCTTCTTTCCGATCCTGCTGGTGATTTTCCTGCTACGTTCCTTTCTGGTTGAGCCGTTCCAGATTCCTTCCAGTTCCATGCGCCCAGGGCTGGTGGTCGGTGATTTTATCCTGGTTAACAAATACACCTACGGCTTGCGTATTCCGGTGTTGAACACGGTATTCATGCCAGTAAAACTGCCACAGCGTGGCGATGTGATGGTGTTCCATTTTCCGGAAGATCCAAAAACAGATTTCATCAAACGTGTGATCGGGTTGCCGGGAGATACTGTTGCCTATCAGGGCAAACGCCTCACAATCAATGGCCAAGTGGTGCGGGTTGAGCAAGATGGTACTTACCAGTACGTCGACAAGGGGTTTGACGTGACGGATACCGTGCGTTATCAGGAGTTCCTCGCAGAGCAGCCGCATCCGATGATCGTTGACGACAAGCAGCCGCGTTCTTTGGTGTTGCAGGCCGTGCGTGACTTTCCTAATCGTGAAAACTGCACTTATAGTGAAGATGGCTTTGTCTGCAAGGTGCCGGATGGCCATTACTTCATGATGGGTGACAATCGTGACAATAGTCACGATAGCCGGTACTGGGGTTTTGTTCCGGATGCCAATATTGTCGGCAAGGCGTTTCTGGTATGGATGAACTTCGGCAATCTGAAGCGCATCGGTACCCTTATCGAATAAGAGTAGGAGGCGTCATGTACAAACAACGTGGAGTAAGCCTGATGGGGCTGCTGGTGATTGGTTCGATGGTGGCATTCATGATGCTGCTCGGATTCAAACTGGTACCATCCTACGTTGAGTATTTCGCAGTGAAGAAAACACTGGTTGCGCTGGCAAATGAGCATAAATCCAGTGCACCGGAAGATATTCGCAAGGCATTTGAAAAGCGTGCTGTGATCGAAGACATCAATTCGTTCAAGGCTGAAGATCTGGATATCGCCAAAGACAAGGATTCGCTGGTGATTTCGGTGGCTTACGACAAGGTGGTGCCGCTGTTGTCGAACATCTACGTGTTGATCAAATTCCAGGCTGCCAGCGACGGCAGCACCCAGGAAAGTAACTAATCGTTGTCTATGAGTACCATCCGCCTGTCACAGCAACTGGGGCATGATTTTTCCCAACCCAACTTGTTGCGGCAGGCGCTGACACATCGCAGTTTTGGTGCCGCCAATAACGAGCGTTTCGAGTTTCTTGGCGACTCGGTGCTTAATTGTGTGATTGCGCAATACCTGTTTGATCATTATCCCAAGCTCAGCGAAGGCGATTTATCTCGCGTGCGGGCCAATCTGGTTAATCAGCAAACCTTGTCGGAAATTGCTGAAACGCTGGAGCTTGGCAAGCAATTGCGCTTGGGTGAAGGCGAATTGAAAAGCGGCGGCCAGAAACGCCCGTCAATTCTTGCTGATGCGGTGGAAGCGATATTTGGAGCGGTGCTACTGGATGCGGGGTTTAATGTCGCAGCGTCGGTGGTACTGCGCCTGTATCAACCTATCCTCAGCAAGCTGGACCCAAGCAACCAGGCCAAAGATCCGAAAACACGGCTGCAAGAATTGCTGCAGGGGCGTCGTCTGGCGTTGCCGCAGTATCTGCTCACAGGCACCAGTGGTGACGCGCACGAGCAATTGTTCTCGGTTGAGTGTGTCATCGAGCCTCTGAATATTCGTACCAAAGGTAAAGGTTCCAACCGGCGCATGGCCGAGCAGCAAGCGGCTACACAAGCCTTCGAGCAGGCCCGTGAACGGTTACAGTCATGATTGAAAATACAGATCCCAATTTTCGCTGCGGCTTTGTCGCTATTGTTGGTCGTCCCAACGTCGGCAAATCCACGTTGCTCAATCATCTGATCGGGCAGAAGATCAGCATTACCTCACGCAAGGCGCAAACCACTCGCCATCGTGTCACCGGTATTTTTACCGATGCGGAATGCCAGGCGATTTTTGTTGATACCCCCGGTTTTCAGACCAAACACCGCAATGCGCTCAACGATGCGCTAAATCGCAGCGTGCGCGAAACGCTCGGTGATGTGGACGTGGTGCTGTTCGTGGTGGAAGCGATGAAATTCAGCGCCGCCGATGCCGAGGTAATGGCGTTGCTGCCGAAAACTCGCCCGGTTTGGCTGGTGGTCAATAAAATCGATAAACACGACGACAAGGGCTTGCTCCTGCCGTTCATTCAGCAAATGGCGGGCCGCTTCGATTTTGCCGGCGTTGTGCCGGTCAGCGCCGAGCGCGGCCAGCAGGTCGACAAACTGCTGGAGGCAATTCGTCCGTGTTTGCCGCAAAGCGTACCGCTGTATCCGGAAGAGCAGATTACCGATAAAAGTGAACGTTTCCTTGCTGCGGAAATTGTGCGCGAAAAACTGTTCCGCCTGCTTGGCGAAGAGTTGCCTTATTCGATCAATGTCGAAATTGAGAAGTTTGAGGAAGAGGGCGGCTTGCGACGAATTCATGCCGCCATTTATGTCGACAAGGCCAATCAGAAAGCGATTGTGATCGGCAAGGGCGGTGCCAAGCTCAAGGAAGTCGCAACCTCAGCACGCATCGATATGGAAAAGCTGTTCGATGCCAAGGTGTTTCTGGAAATCTGGGTCAAGGTCAAAAGCGGCTGGGCCGATGATGTTCGCTTCATCAAGCAGATGGGCCTGGAATAAGCCGCACCACCGGTTTCTGACATGAGTCAGCCCAAACGCATCGAAAATCAGCCGGCATTCGTCCTGCATCATTATCCGTATCGCGAAACCAGCCAGATCATCGAAATCATCACCCGCGATTATGGCCGCGTGGCCATGGTTGCGCGTGGTGCGCGCCGTCCAAAATCGGCGCTGCGTGGTGTGTTGCTGGCGTTTCAGCCCTTATTGATCAGCTGGTTTGGCAAAAACGAGTTGAAAACCCTGCACGCGGCAGAGTGGCAAGGCGGTGTGCCACAGCTTACCGGCTTGCCGCTGATGTGCGGTTTTTATCTGAACGAGCTGTTGCTGCATCTGCTGCCACGTGAGGATGCGCATCCCGCGCTGTTTTCCGACTATTATGCCGCGATTCGTGGTCTGGCCAGCACTGCCGATGTCGCGCCGGTGTTGCGGCGATTTGAAATGCAGTTGCTGCAGTCGCTGGGCTATGGTGCTGATCTTGGCCGTACTAGCGCCGGCGTGCCGGTGCGGGCCGATGCCTATTATCGTTTTGTATTGCAGCGTGGCTTGTCAGAGGTGGAACGCCCGGATGAAACCTGCCTGCGTGGCGCTACGTTGCTGAACATGGCTGCTGGCGTGTATTCTGACGCCGAAACCCTTTACCAGAGCAAATTGCTGATGCGCCAGTTGCTGGGCCATTACCTTGGTGAACGTCCTTTGTATACCCGCCAGCTATTGCGAGACCTGAACCAGCTTTAATGCGGAGATTTGTATGATCCAGTTGGGTGTGAATATCGATCATGTCGCCACACTGCGCCAGGCGCGTGGCACCCGTTATCCTAGTCCAGTGCAGGCAGCGCTGGTGGCAGAATCTGCTGGCGCTGATTTGATTACCCTGCATCTGCGCGAAGATCGTCGCCACATTCTCGACCGTGACGTGGAAATCCTGCGCGAAGTCATCCAGACGCGCATGAATCTGGAAATGGCGATCACCGACGAGATGATTGCCAATACCCTGAAAATCAAGCCACAGGATGCCTGCCTGGTGCCAGAGCGGCGCGAGGAATTGACCACCGAGGGCGGGCTGGATGTGGTGCGTTATTTCGACCGGGTCAAGGATACTGTCAAGGTGTTGAGTGATGCCGGTATCCGGGTTTCGTTGTTTATCGATGCCGATGTGCAGCAGATTGATGCTGCAGTTGAGGCGGGTGCGCCGGTGATTGAAATTCACACCGGCCGTTATGCCGAAGCTGAAACCGGCGATGAAATGGGCAAGGAGCTGGCGCGCATCCGCGAGGCGGTCGCCTATGGCACGCAGTCTGGCTTGCGGGTGAACGCCGGGCATGGTTTGCACTATCACAATGTGCAGCGCATTGCGGCGATCAAGGGTATTCGCGAATTGAACATCGGCCATGCGATTGTTGGTCACGCACTGTTTGTTGGATTTGATGCAGCGGTGCGTGAAATGAAACAACTGATCGAAGTTGCCGCCCGCAACGCCGTGTGATGGCGATCCACGGCATTGGTACTGATATCGTCGAAATTGCGCGTATCGAACAGGCGCTGAGCCGCCACGGCGAGCGCTTTGCCACGCGCCTGCTGCATCCGGACGAATTGCCTGAATGGCATGCAGCTGCCGCGCAGTCGGCATGGCTGGCGAAGCGTTTCGCAGCGAAAGAGGCCTTTGCCAAGGCGCTGGGGACGGGATTGCGTGGTGTGGTCACGCTGCGCAATATCGGGGTGCGGCATGATGCGCTGGGGCGCCCAACCTTTTTTTGTGCGCCGCCATTGGCTGCCGAGCTTGCCTTGCGTGGCATTCAACAGCTACACCTTAGTCTGAGTGACGAACGCGCCTATGTGCTGGCGTTTGTCGTAATGGAAAATTAGCGCTTGGTCCGCCAGGCTCTTTAAGTCGAAATCCTGAAAATGAGCTCATCGCAATTCTCTCTGCCCCTTGGCCCGGTAATGGTCGACATCGCCGGCAAATCCCTCACCGATCACGAACGTGAACGGCTGATGCATCCACAGGTTGGCGGGGTGATCCTGTTCAGCCGCAATTATGATTCGTTCGAACAGGTGAAGGCCTTGACGGCCGAAATCCATGCCTTGCGTTCGCCTCCGCTGCTGATTGCGGTGGACCACGAAGGTGGCCGCGTGCAGCGCTTCAAGCAGGGTTTTACACGCATTCCGCCGATGCGCGAACTGGGCCGGATCTGGGATGAAAATCAGAAGCAGGCGTTGCAAAAAGCGGAGTGGTGCGGCTGGGTGCTAGCGGCAGAACTACGTGCCTGTGGTGTAGATTTCAGCTTCACACCGGTACTGGATCTGGATTTTGAACGTTGCGCGGTGATTGGCAATCGCGCGTTCCACCGCGATCCGTCGGTGGTGGCGCAATTGGTGCATGCGTTGCAGATTGGCTTGCGCAAAGGCGGCATGCCGACTGTGGGCAAGCACTTCCCCGGCCACGGTTATGTCAACGAAGACTCGCACCATGAAGTGCCGGTGGATCAGCGATCACTGGCAGATTTGATGGCGGATGATATCGAGCCTTATCGCCAGCTGATTCCGCATGGGCTGACCTCGGTAATGCCGGCGCATGTGATTTATCCGCAAGTGGATAGCCAGCCGGCCGGATTCTCCCGCATCTGGTTGCACGACATTCTGCGTCAGCAGATGGGTTTTGACGGCGTGATTTTCAGCGACGATTTGTGCATGGAAGGCGCCAGCGTCGCCGGTGAAAACATCACTGCCCGCGCCGTAGCCGCCCTGGAAGCCGGCTGTGACATGGTGCTGGTGTGCAATCGCCCGGATCAGGCCGATGAGTTGCTGCAGAAGCTGCATTGGCATATCAGCCCGGTCAGCCTGGCACGACTTGGTCGCATGCATGGCCATCCGCACCCGGCCAGTTTGACCCAATTGCACGAAGATGCGCATTTTGCCAAGGCCGTCCACGAAATTGGTGCGATTGGCCTGGCTAGTGCCGACCTGCCATTCCCTCCGGTGGGCGAGGCCTGATTCGTGGCGCATTCCCACCATTCTCACCATCACGACCACGGGCATGAGCACGGGCATCACGATCATGCGCATGATGAGCATCACGGGCATTCACATGTTCATGCGCACGGCAAAAGCCTGGCCTGGGCGTTGTTGTTGACCTTGCTGTTTGCCTTTGTCGAGGTGTTGGGTGGTTGGTGGTCTGGCTCACTGGCATTGCTGTCGGATGCCGGCCACATGTTTTCCGATGTGGCTGCATTGGGTTTGGCTGCATTCGCACAATGGGTGTCGCGCAAGCCACCTTCGGCCCGTCATAGCTATGGCCTGGCCCGTGCCGAAGTGGTTGCCGCGTTGTTGAACGGCGTGTTGATGCTGGCCGTCATCGTCTGGATCGTGGTCGAGGCGGTGCAACGTTTGCTGCTGCCACATCCGGTGAGCGGCGGAACGGTGATGCTGGTGGCGTTTGCCGGGCTGGCGGTGAATGTGTTTGTTGCGCTGGTGCTCAGTCATGGAGAACAGTCGCTGAATTCCCGTGCCGCCTTGCTGCATGTGATGGGAGATTTGCTTGGATCGGTGGCGGCCCTGATTGCCGGCGCTGTCATCCACTACACCGGCTGGACGCCGATCGACCCCTTGTTGTCGGTGCTGGTGGCTGCGTTGATCCTGATCTCTACCATCAATTTGTTACGGCATGCTTTGCATGCCTTGCTGGACGGCGTGCCGCAGGGCCTGGAGCTGGCGGCGATTGGCCGGAGTCTGGCGGGGTTGCCGGGAGTGTTGTCCGTGCATGATTTACATGTCTGGTCGCTGGGCGGTGAGCGTATTGCGCTGTCCGCGCATATGCGGCTGTCAGCGCTGGAGGAATGGCCGCAGATACTGGCTCACGCGCGTGCCATGTTGCATCGGGATTATGGAATCTCTCACGTTACCTTGCAGCCGGAAACCGATACTGAATTTAATACCGGTTTCCAGCTGAAGGTGCCAATTCACGTCGGCGAACCGACGCATCATCATTAAT
Organism: Chitinivorax sp.; assembly: GCA_046347685.1. Taxonomy (GTDB): domain Bacteria; phylum Pseudomonadota; class Gammaproteobacteria; order Burkholderiales; family SCOH01; genus CALMFQ01. The sequence continues at coordinate 7,054 of JAXMFR010000023.1, read as the reverse complement.
CAGGCGGCAACGCCAGCTTTTTGCGGCTTGGCGGAAGGCATGCGCAAGCCTGCATCAGCCCATTCTTGCCCCTCTTTCTTGCGGTTGAGTGCCTGACACAATTCATCCGGTAAATTGGTGGCGCGATGTGCGCGGGTGTCGATGCATACCGACAGCACTTCGGCGGATACCAGAATCTCCCCGCTGTCTTTCAGGCGAATCTGCTGATACAGCCACACACGGGAATCCTGAAAAGATTCCAGCTTGGTTTCAATGGCCAATTGTTGCCCCAGGCGAGCAGCCTGGTGAAACTTGAGGTGCGCATCGATGACTGCCATCCCCAAGCCCTGTTGCAGCAATTGCATTGCCTGTGGCATGGATTTGAAAAATGCCCAGCGCCCCATTTCCAGATATTCCATATGCCGGGCATTGTTGACGTGGCCGAACGCGTCAACGTGTGCAACTTGTACTTCGGTAAAAACGGTATTCATTTATTCACCTTTATGATGATCGCGATATTCTTATGTATTTACGTTGTGATGGTGAATTTATGACATTATCTCGTTGCAATGCAACAATGTATGCTGAAACGTATATCTGGCGCGGCTTGTGGCTGTGTTGACCGTTATTTGTTTAATGCGCGGGTTACACAAAATTGTGGCAAAGATGGGTATGTGTTCAGACACATGGTGTCGTTCCGCGAATATCCATGCTGCTTGAACCTGGTGGAGTCGTTTGTGGTGATATGGCACGCAAAGAATTGCGGCTCATGCTGGCAAGCGTGGGAGCTTGCAGTTCTTAAGCCCGTCAAGGGTGGGCCAAGCCTGCTTTATGCAGCGTTTCTTGTCTTTGAATAACAGGCCTGCAAACCAATGCCGGCGCGCTCTGTAGCCTGGCCTGTAGCCCAATGCTGTTGCGGCTTGCAGTCAGGCGGTGGGTAGCCAATAAAAAGCCCGCCATGGTGGCGGGCTGTGATTCAGGCTTGATTGATTAACCCAGGGTTTCCTGCCCGCCCAGATAGGGGCGCAGTGCCATCGGCACGGTGACGCTGCCGTCGGCATTCTGGTAGTTCTCCAGTACTGCCACCAGCGTGCGTCCCACTGCCAAGCCCGAGCCATTCAGGGTGTGTAGCAGTTCGTTCTTGCCGCTTTCGTTTTTGTAGCGGGCTTGCATGCGGCGTGCCTGGAAAGCTTCGCAGTTGGATACCGAGGAAATTTCGCGGTAGGTGTTCTGCGCCGGCAGCCAGACTTCGATATCGTAGGTCTTGGTGGCGCCGAAGCCCATGTCGCCGGTGCACAGAGTGATGACGCGGTAGGGCAGTTCCAGTTTTTTCAGGATGTTTTCGGCGTGCGACAGCATCTCTTCCAGTGCGGCATAGGAGTGATCCGGGTGCACAATCTGCACCATTTCCACCTTGTCGAACTGGTGCTGGCGGATCATGCCGCGTGTATCGCGTCCGTACGAGCCTGCTTCGGAGCGGAAGCAGGGGGTGTGGGCGCAGTATTTCAATGGCAGTGCCTCGGCCTTGAGGATTTCACCACGAACCAGATTGGTAACCGGCACTTCGGCGGTCGGGATCAGGTAATACTTATCGTCGTCGCCGCGCGGCACGCTGAACAGGTCTTCCTCGAATTTCGGCAACTGGCCGGTGCCCTGCAGCGTAGCCTGGTTGACGATGTACGGTACATACACTTCTTCGTAGCCGTGTTCGCTGGTATGGGTGTCGAGCATGAATTGCGCCAGTGCGCGGTGCAGGCGGGCGATGTCCTTGCGCAGCACGGTAAAGCGGGCGCCAGAGAGTTTGGCGCCGCTGTCGAAATCCAGGCCCAGAGGGGCGCCAACATCGACGTGATCTTTGACCTCGAAATCAAAGCTGCGCGGGGTGCCAACTTTACGCACTTCGACATTGTCGGCTTCATCCTTGCCCACCGGCACCGATTCGTGCGGCAGGTTGGGGATGGTCAGCAACAAGCCATTGAGTTTTTCCTGCAGGGTTGCCAGATTGGTTTCGCAGGTTTTCAGTTCGTCGCCGAGGTTGGCGACTTCAGCCATGATCGCCGATACGTCTTCGCCTTTGGATTTGGCAATGCCGATCTGTTTCGAGCTGGCGTTGCGCTTGGCCTGCAGTTCCTGGGTGCGGGTTTGCAAGCCCTTGCGTTCGTTTTCCAGCACGGAAAACGCGTCTACGTCGAGTTTGAAACCACGGCCGGCGAGTCGCTCGGCGACGGCATTGATATCGTTACGCAACAGTTGTACGTCAAGCATGAGTGTTACTCCCTGTTCTGATCTTTTTTGGCTTCTGCGTCCAATTGTCGCAGAAACGCCATTTTTTCGGCAATTTTGGCCTCCAGCCCGCGCGGGGTGGGCTGATACCAATGAGGCTGCGGCATCCCTTCCGGGAGATAGTCTTCGCCTGCCGCGTAGGCATGCGGTTCGTCGTGGGCATAGCGGTAAGTGGCGCCCATGCCCATTTCCTGCATCAATTTGGTGGGCGCATTGCGCAAATGCATCGGCACCGGCCGGGATTTGTCCTTGCTGACAAATTTGCGTGCCGCCTTGTAGGCCATATAGCCGGCATTGCTTTTTGGGGCAACTGCCAGATATAGCACCGCCTGTGCCAGCGCCAGTTCGCCTTCGGGTGAGCCGAGGCGTTCGAAGGTGTCGCAGGCATCCAGTGTCACGCGCCAGGCGCGCGGGTCGGCCAGGCCGATGTCTTCGATGGCCATACGCACCAGGCGCCGTGCCACGTAGAGCGGATCACAGCCGCCATCCAGCATGCGTGTCAGCCAGTATAACGACGCATCCGGATTGGAGCCGCGCACTGATTTGTGCAGTGCCGAAATCTGTTCGTAAAAGGCATCGCCACCTTTGTCGAAGCGCCGCGCATTGACCGACAGTGTTTCGCCGACAAAATCCTGATCAATCTGGCTAATGTTGCGGCTATGCGCGGCATTTGCGCATTGCTCGATCAGGTTCAGCAGGCGTCGGGCGTCACCGTCGGCATAACCAATCAGTGTTGTTTGCGCGGCGGAATCCAGCTGCAAGCGGGGTTCGATGTGGCCCAGCGCGCGCTGCAGCAAGGCTTGCTGCTCGCTATCGCTGAGGCTTTGTAATACGTAAACCTGTGCCCGTGACAGCAGCGCGGAATTCACTTCGAAACTGGGGTTTTCAGTGGTGGCGCCGATGAATGTCACCAGGCCCTGCTCGACAAATGGCAGGAAGGCATCCTGTTGTGATTTGTTGAAGCGATGCACTTCATCAACAAACAGGATGGTATGCCGGCCATACGACTGCAGCGTTTGCTCCGCCTGCTGGATGGCCTCACGGATCTCCTTGACGCCGGATAGCACTGCGGATAACGGAATGAACGCGGCATCAAAGCCCTTGGCCATCAGTCGTGCTAGCGTAGTCTTGCCGACGCCAGGCGGGCCCCAGAGGATCATCGAGTGCGGCTTGCCGGATTCAAATGCGACGCGCAATGGTTTGCCTGGCCCAAGCAGGTGTTGCTGGCCAATGACTTCGTCGAGCGCAGCAGGGCGTAGTTGCTCAGCCAGCGGTTGACGCGGTGTGTGCTGGAACAGTTCAGTCACCCACAACATCCACGCCCGCTGGCGGCGAAAACTTGAATTGGCTGGCGTCCAGTTTTGGATTGCGTTCCAGCTTCGACAGGCGGATCACGGTGGTCTGGCCGAAATTGTCGCGCAGCTCCACCAGCTTCAATTCGTTGTTGCTGAAGCCCATCTTGACCCACTCAAACGTGCTGTCACTGCCTTTGGGGGTGGCTTCCAGCCACTCCAGGCCATCACTGGCGCCAATGTCGCGCAGCTTGAAGGCTTTTTCCAGGTCATTGCTACCGGCCAGCAGGGCGGCAGGGCTGGAGCCGAGTGCCTGATCCAGACGTTTAACCGTGACCTGCGCCAGATCCTTGTCGTATAGCCAGAGTTTCTGGCCATCGCCGATCACCAGTTGTTCATAGGGTTTGGCATAGACCCAGCGGAACTTGCCCGGCCGTTGAATCGATACACTGCCGCTGGCTTCCTGGCGCGTGGTTTTGCGGTTGCCGCTGACCACTTGCTGGAATTCGGCGCGTAGCGACTGGGTGCCTTGAATGTAAGCGCGCAACTGCTCGATGCCGCCGGCCATACCGGATTGGGATAGTCCCAGCATCAGGCTGGCAAACAGGTAGTGTTTAAGGTTGGGCATGCGCGAGCGGAGTAGGAATGGTCAGGCGCAGAGTGTAGCAAATAAAAAACCCCGGCGCAGGGCCGGGGTTTCGGAGTAATGCAAATTACTGAATCTGTTTTTTCGCCGGGATGAAGATTTCCACGCGACGATCCGGAGCCAAGCACTCGATGAGTTTCTTGGTCTTCTTGTTGCCTTTGCAGTCTTCTGCTTTGGTAACAGGTTCGGTTTCGCCTTTGCCTTCGGCAACGATGGAGTTCGCATCCACGCCACGAGCGATTGCCAGATCACGTACTGCATTGGCGCGGGCCAGCGACAGCTTGTCGTTGGCTTTGTCGCTGCCGATGCGGTCAGTGTGACCAACGATACGGATCGGATCGCTAGTGCGTTGTGCTTTTTCTGCCTTAACCTTGTCAGCAAACTCAGACAGCTCTTGTTTGCCTTTGTCCGACAGCTTCGAGCTGTTGAATGCAAACAGGGCTTCTGCACGGTAAGTCAGTTTTTCGTACTTCGGTGCCGGTGGTGGTGGCGGAGGTGCAACAGGCTTCGGTGCCTCAGCTACCGGAGCAGGTGCCGGTGCAGGGGCTGCAACCGGTTTCGGAGGCAGCAGGTTGCTGTCACATTCTTCGGTGGCGTTGTCCTTGGCCCACGAGCCAGAGCGCCAGCATTCGCCGTAGTTGTTCTTGATAACGGTGCCACCATTATCGTTTGCGTAACCATCGGCTGCATACGCGGCGCCACTGCTGATGCCGATCAACGCGACCGATGCCGCAACGACCGACTTCATCAATTTTTTCGACATAAGCGTTCTCCTGACTTTTAAAGGGTAGAGCGTGTAGTGTTATTCGGTTATTCGGGCTGATGGGTAGACGCCGGAACCAAGCCTAAGCATAGCGACAAATCAGAGCGGATTTCAAATACTTTGTCGTCTAAATTCGCACACAATCGCAAAGTGTTGTATTCGGCCAACAACCTTTTCTGTCGATTCGGCTGCATGCATCGCCGGGCGTGGCTTCGGCATGCTAGAATCGCGTGTATTTTTCCGCAGAAACTTTAAATAAATATAAATGGACCAATTCGCCAAAGAAACAATCCCCGTCAGTCTCGAAGAGGAAATGCGCCGTTCCTATCTCGATTACGCCATGAGCGTGATTGTCGGACGTGCCTTGCCGGATGTTCGGGATGGTCTGAAACCGGTGCACCGTCGCGTGCTGTTTGCCATGCACGAATCCAGCAATGTCTGGAATCGTCCGTACGTGAAATGCGCCCGTATCGTCGGCGAAGTGATGGGTAAATACCACCCGCACGGCGACGTCGCAATTTACGACACCTTGGTACGCATGGCGCAGGATTTCAGCCTGCGTTATCCGCTGATCGACGGCCAGGGCAACTTCGGTTCGATCGACGGCGACAATGCCGCCGCGATGCGTTACACCGAGTGCCGGCTGGAGCGGATTGCTTCCGAGTTGATGGCCGATATCGACAAAGAGACGGTCGATTTCGTGCCCAACTACGACGGCAAGGAACTGGAGCCGTCGGTATTGCCGACGCGTCTGCCGAACCTGCTGATCAACGGCAGCTCCGGGATTGCCGTGGGCATGGCCACCAATGTACCGCCGCACAATCTGAACGAAGTGATCGACGGCTGTCTTGCCTTGCTGCGCAATCCGCAGATCAGTATCGACGAGCTGATCGACCTGATTCCGGCGCCGGACTTCCCGACCGCTGGCATCATCTATGGCGTTTCCGGCGTGCGCGAAGGCTACCGCACCGGCCGTGGCCGCGTGGTGATGCGTGCGCGCACCCATTTCGAGGATGTATCGAAAGACAAGCAGGCGATCATCGTTGACGAGCTGCCATATCAGGTCAACAAGAAAAACCTGCTGGAAAAGATCGCCGAGCTGGTGCGCGACAAGGCGCTCGAAGGTATTTCCGATCTGCGCGACGAGTCGGACAAGTCCGGCATGCGCGTCTACATCGAGCTGAAGCGTGGCGAAGTGCCGGAAGTGGTGCTGAACAACCTGTTCAAACAGACCGAACTGCAGTGCACTTTCGGCATGAACATGGTGGCGCTGGTCGACGGCCAGCCGCGCCTGCTGAACCTGAAACAAATCCTGGAATGTTTCCTGCGTCACCGCCGTGAAGTGGTAACGCGCCGCACCGTTTACGAGTTGAAGAAAGCGCGTGAACGCGGCCATATCCTCGAAGGCCTGGCGGTCGCGCTGTCCAACGTCGATGAAGTCATCGCGCTGATCAAGGCGTCGGCAACGCCGCCGGAAGCCAAACTGGCGTTGATGGCGCGCGAATGGCATTCGCCGCTGGTTCAGGAAATGCTGTCGCGCGTCGCCAGCGATTCTGCCCGCCCTGAATGGCTGTCGCCGGAATTTGGCCTGAAGGCCAATGGTTACAAACTGTCGGAAGCCCAGGCGCAGGCCATTCTGGATATGCGCCTGCAGCGCTTGACCGGCCTGGAGCAGGACAAGCTGGTTGGCGAATACAAGGAAGTGATGGACAAGATCGTTGATCTGCTCGATATCCTGGCCAAGCCGGAACGTGTGACGCAGATCATTGGCGAGGAAATGGAAGCTACCAAGCTGCAGTTTGGTGATGCCCGCCGTTCCGAGATCATCCAGCACGGCGAAGATATCAGCCTCGAAGATCTGATCACACCGCAGGACATGGTGGTTACCCTGTCGCACTCCGGTTATTTCAAGGCGCAACCGCTGGAAGATTACCGCTCACAGCGTCGTGGCGGCCGTGGAAAGCAGGCTGCTGCAACCAAGGAAGACGATTTCATCGATAACCTGTTTATCGCCAATACCCACGATTACGTGCTGTGTTTCTCGTCGCTGGGTCGCGTGTACTGGATGAAGGTATACGAAGTGCCGCAGGG
>JAXMFR010000022.1:0-51378 GCA_046347685.1 Chitinivorax sp. | reverse complement strand
AAAAAAACAGCAGGAAGAACAAAATCCGCAGGGAATGGGGTGTTTCTCACCAGCCTGCTAATCCATCTGCAAAATATAAATCCAAGGAGAGATTCACTATGTTGATGCTGGTTACCGGCGCATCGCGCGGCATTGGCGCCGCAATTACCGAGGCTGCCGCCAAAATGGGCCATGATGTGATTGCCGTCGGCCGCAATCAGGCGGCGCTGGCGCAGCAATGGCAGGCTTTCGCCAATATCCGTTGCGAGGCCATCGACGTCGCCCGCGCCGACGAGTGGGAGCGGCTGCTGGCCAGGCTGGAGCAGGGCGGGCAACACATCGACGTGCTGATCAACGTGGCTGGCGTGTTGCACAGTGGCCCCACTGGGCAGATGGTGCCACAGCAGGTGGACGAAATGATCGACGTCAACGTCAAAGGCACCATCTTCGGCTGCAACGCCGTGGCACCGTACATGATCCGCCGTGGCCGCGGGCACATCATCAACATTGGCTCGACAGCTTCGCTGTTCGCCACGCCGGGCACCACCGTTTACGCCACCAGCAAGTTCGCGGTGCGCGGCTTCAGCATTGCCGCTGCCGGCGATTTGCGGCCACACGGCGTGGCGGTGTCGCTGGTCGGCCCGGCTGCAGTGAAAACCGATATGCTCGACAAGCAGCGCGGCGACCAGAATGCCGCGCTCACCTTCACCGGCAAACGAGCGTTGACGCCGGAAGAAGTGGCCGCAGCAGTGCTTGGCCCGGTGTTGAAGAAACGCCCGCTGGAATATTTCCTGCCGGCGTCGGATGGCTGGCTTGGCAAACTGTGCAATCTGTTGCCGGGTGTGTTTCTCAGCCAGCTTGCCGCGGCGCGCAAGCGCGGGCAGCAAAATTTCGGCTCGGACGCCTTCTGACGCGGGATCTGCCGCGAGTGAGTTGGTAATCAAGACCAGCTATGCTCTAATCCGGTTCATTTCCCGTTTTTGCTCCGGATCACTCGTATGCGCAACTATCTTGTCCTGTTACTGGCGATTCTGCTCACCGGCTGTGCCGGGCTGGCCGTCAACCAGTTCAACCAGCAATATGGCACCCCCAACCCGGCGCGTTACGATGCGCCGCCGCAGCAGGGCAGTGTCAGCTACGCGCAGGATATCAAACCGCTGTTCGAAAGCCGTTGTATCGTCTGCCACGCCTGTTACGACGCGCCGTGCCAGCTCAAGCTCACTGCTTACGAGGGTGTGGCCCGCGGTGCCAATATCGAACAGGTTTACAACGCCGAGCGGGTAACGGCCGGCATGCTGACGCGGATGTTTGAAGATGCGCACAGCACCCGCGAATGGCGGCAGAAAGATTTCTTTCCGGTGCTCAACGAGCGCGACGACAACCCGCAAGCCAATATCGATGGCAGTGTGATGGCGCAGATGTTGTTGCTGAAGCAGGCCAACCCTTTGCCACCGGGCAACATCCTGCCGGACAGTTTTGACCTGGGTCTGTCGCGTGCGCAGCAGTGCACAAAAATCGAGCAATTCGACGACTACCGCCGCAAATACCCCTTGTGGGGCATGCCGTATGGCCTGCCGGAAATCGGCGATACCGAGCGCGAGCTGATGTTGCAATGGCTGCGCGAAGGTGCACCGAATGACTTGCGGGTTGCCGTTAGCGCGCAGCAGCAACAGCAGGTCGACACCTGGGAGGCATTTTTCAACCAGGATTCGCTCAAGGCGCAGCTGATGAGTCGCTACATGTTTGAGCATTTGTATCTGGCCAATCTGTATTTTGCTGATCTGGGCGGCAAGCCGTCGTATTTCCGCATGGTCCGCTCGGCTACGCCATCGGGGCAACCGGTGAAGCAGATTGCGACCCGCCGTCCCTACGACGATCCGGGCGTGGAGCGGGTGTATTACCGCCTGACGCCGCTGCGCGAAGCGGTGGTGGTGAAGACCCACATGCCGTACCGGCTGGACAAACAACGCCTCGCGCGCTGGACCGAATTGTTCCTCAAGCCGGCGTACACTGTCGACAAGCTGCCTTCGTATCAGCTGGCGAGCGCGTCCAATCCGTTCGTCACCTTTCAGCAGTTACCCAGCCAGGCGCGTTACCGCTTCATGCTCGAGGAAGCACAATTCACCATCATGGGCTTCATCAAGGGGCCGGTGTGCCGCGGGCAGATGGCGCTGAACGTGATCAACGACTATTTCTGGGTAACCTTTACCGATCCGGGTAAAACCGGTGCCGAGCTTGATCCGGGATTCATGGCCGGCCAATTGAAGGAGCTGGAACTGCCCGCCGAGAAAGACAGCACCGCCGGTGTGCTGGGTTGGGTGAAATACGCACGCCAGGAAAAAACCTTCCTCAAGGCCAAGGTGGAATACGCCAACCAGGCGCTGAAACAGGTTCCGCTCAACCTCAAGCTGCTGTGGCGTGGCGACGGCAACAACGACAACGCTGCGCTCACCATCTATCGCCATTACGACAGCGCCAGTGTGGTCAAGGGCCTGCAGGGTGATGCGCCGCAGACTGCGTGGGTAGTCAGCTACCCGCTGCTGGAGCGTATTCATTACCTGCTGGTGGCGGGTTACGATGTCTACGGCAATGTTGGCCATCAGCTCAACAGCCGCATCTACATGGATTTCCTGCGGATGGAAGGGGAATTCAACTTCCTGGCACTGTTGCCGAAGCAGGCGCGCGGCGAAGTGCATTCAAACTGGTATCGCGGCTCGCTGAGCGAGGTGTATCAATACGTGTCGGAATACGCCAGCGAATTTGATGTCGAGAGCGATATCGAATACCGCAGCACGCAGCCGCTGCCGGAACTGTATGGCCTGATGAAGCGCCATTTCGCTCCGGTGGCCAATCGCCAGCACGACCTGCAGAACGGCTTTAGCGATGCCACATCGATGCATGCGCTGCAGCAGATCAACCGTATCAGTGGCGCGGGTGTGGTGCAGTTGCCGCAAAACAGCTTTGTGCAGGTGACGGATGACAGCAGCGGCCAGGTGCATTACTACACGCTGCTGCATCACAGCGCCTATACCAACATCTCGCAGCTGTTCTCCGAAGCAGAGCGCCGTCTGCCGCAGGAAGATCGGCTGTCGATGGTGTATGGCTTTGTCGGCGCCTATCCGGCGGCGTTCCTGCGCCTCAAGCGCAGCCAGTTGCCGGATCTGGCGCGGCGTCTGCAGACCATCAACAGCGCTGACGACTACAGTGCCTTGCTCGATGACTACGGCGTGCGTCGCACCGAACCACGTTTCTGGGCATTCAGCGACCGCCTGCATCGCGATTTCCAGCAGCGTTATCCCTTGCAGGCGGGCTGGTTTGATTTCAACCGACTGGAAAATCGCTGATCCATTCCGGTGGCGCTTGCGTTCCCCAGTCTACTGGAGTGGCTGGCCCGCGCAGAGGAAAGGGCGTTCAAGCTATCGGACTGCAACAAACAAGCCCGCTTTGGCGGGCCTGTTTGTTTGGTGGGTTTCAGCTGATTGCCAGGTTTCTATACGCTGCTAACGCTGGCGAATTCCCGGCTGTGACTATCGCCGTTTTCAGGTACGGAACTGCTCCACGGCACGCTGCAGATCGCTTGCCAGTTGTTCCAGGTTTCGGGCGGTGCTGGCGTTGCTGTTGGCTGCCGCATTGTTCTCGTCGGTCATTTGTGCAACCTGTTCCACATGGCGCGAGATATCGGCGCTGGCCACGCTTTGCTCCTTGAGCGCCGCCGAGATGTCGTTGACTGCTGTTCCCACTTGCTGTGCGCCGCTCTGGATCTGGCGGATGGCATCGCCTGCCTGATTGGCAAGGCCGACCCCTTGATTCACCCGTTCCACGCCCACCTGCATGCTGCTAACGGCATCACGCGTGCCGCTCTGAATGTTATGGATCATGGTATTGATCTGTTGCGTGGCTACCGCAGTGCGTTCCGCCAGTTTGCGCACTTCATCGGCGACCACCGAGAAGCCGCGCCCTTGTTCACCAGCGCGTGCCGCTTCGATCGCGGCGTTTAATGCCAGCAGGTTGGTCTGGTCGGCAATCTCCTTGATTGCCAGCACAATCGAGGCAATCTGATCTGACTGTTGTCCGAGGTTGGTAATGATTTGCGACGATTGATGAACGGTGTCGGCAATGGTGTGCATGTCCTGAACCACGCTCAAGATCACCTCGCTGCCCTGTGTTGCCAGTTGCGTGTTATTGACGGAGATATCCCTGGCCTCACCGGAATGATCGGCTACCTGATCGATGCTGACGGTCATTTGCTCCACTGCCGATGCCATTGCCGACGCCGCTTCGCTCTGGCGGCCGGCATTGCTGGCAACCTGCAGCGAGGTACTGGCCAGCGTTGCCGCAAGTCCCAGCACCTGGTTGGCGCTGTGGCTGGCATTGGCAATACTCTGGCGCAGGCTGGCCGTCAGACGGTTGAAGGCTTTGGCGACATGTGCCAGTTCGTCGTCACCCTCTACCTGGATTTCGCGCGTCAGATCCTTGTCTTGCTCAATCCGGATCATTGCATCCCGCAGGGCGTTAACCGGTGTAATGATGCTGCGCGCCATCCACCAGGCCAATGCCAGCGTCGCCAGCAACAGCAAGCTGCTCAGCGCACTGCTCAGCAGCATGTGCCGGTAGGCCTGGTTTGCCAGGGTGCTGGCGGCATTTTTGATTTCACTGCTCAGGGCATTTTCGACAGCGTGCATATCGTTGATCTTGGCTGTGATGGCCTTGAACCATTGTGTTGGCTCAATGCCGAATTGGCCGGTTGCTACTTTGTCGATCACCGTCTTGCGCATGGCCTCTACCGCCTGCGCGGTATCGTTGCTGGTGTTCTTGCTGTGCTGCGTCAGAATCCCGTCACTGGCATAACCCTGAAATGTCGACAGATATGCCTGTTGCGCCGCCATATGGCCAATAAAGTTGCGATATTGCGCTGGTTCGATGTTGTCTGCGGTAAATACCGGCACCATCAAGGCGCGTTCCTGGCCGGTGCGTTCCTTGGCATGCAAATAGGCCAGATAAGCAGTCATGCGTTTGATCAGCGTCAGATTGCCGGTTTGTTCGGTGATGCCAGGGATATTGGCGAGCACCGCGGCGATGGTTTGGGTGAAATAGGCCGCCGCCTCCGGAGCGGGAATGCTCAGGCCCGATGCTGCTGCACGGGTGTCGCCCAGTTTTTGCAGCGAGTTGAAGGTGGCCTGCAGGCTTTGCTGCAACGGTGCCGGCATGCCTTGTTGTTGCGCCAGCGCAAACTGGGCCTGCAGGGTTTGCAGATGCTTGTCGGTGTTGGCACGGTAGCCGGGCAGTTCGGCGGCAAATTTGGCGCCTTTGGACTGCACGAATCCGGCGGTGGCGCCGCGTTCGATCTGCAGTTCATGGGTCAGATCACCCAACGCAATGGCCACATCCATCAATGATTCGGTGGTGGCCAGGCTTTGCTATTCGGCATGGCTTTGTCTTACGTTCTGTAGCGTGTAGGCAATGACGCTCAGCAGCGGCAATAACAACAGCAGGGCGATCTTGGCGGCGATGCGCAGATTTTTCATGGTTTGGATATCTATTTCAGTGATTGCTAATATGCTTTCGAATGGTACGGGGGGATGGATTGACAAACCTTGATACGCAACAAGCGAATGTGCCCGCGAGTCGCAGAATGTGCGCGCCAGCAACCCCGAACCGATGAGCAGGTTGGCTAAGCATAGAACATCGCGTTACGCCTGCGGGCGCTAAATGATCAGCGGTTCGGCAGTAATCTGCTACGGCTGATCTGGGTTCAGTTGTCGAGTGCTTTCAAAATAGCGTGCCTGGCCGCTGAGCGGGTCGGTAAAGGCAATCGATTTCGCCAGTAGCTGCAAGGGGCGGCTGAAGTCGTCGTCGCCACAGGCGCGGGCGGTGGGGTAAAGGCTGTCGTTGAGGATGGGAATGCCGAGTGCCGCCAGGTGCACCCGCAACTGGTGTTTGCGTCCGCTAACCGGCTGCAGCAGGTATTGGCCGATCTGGCCGTTGTGCGCCTGCAACTCGATGCGGGTTTCGGCGTTCGGTTCGCCCGGCGCTTCGCAGCTGCGAAAAAACTGCGCGTCATCTTCAATGCGGCTGCGTCTGATCAGCGGCCACTCTGCGTCTGGCAACAAGCCTGCCAGTGCCTGGTATTGCTTGCGCATCTCGCGGCTCTGGAATAGCGCCTGATAGGTGCCGCGGCTGGCCGGGTTGAGCGAAAAGATGATCACGCCGGCGGTTTCGCGATCAAGGCGATGGATCGGTGTCAGCTGCTCCATCCCGGTAGCCTGTTTCAGGCGCACCAGCAGGGTTTGCCGCAAAAAGCGCCCGGACGGAATCACCGGTAAAAAGTGTGGTTTGTCGGCTACCAGAATGTGCTGGTCGCGGTAGAGAATGTTTTCCTGAAACGGAATCTCCGTTTCCTGTTCCAGCTCGCGGTAGTAGTAGATGCACTTACCACGTATAAACGGGCTCTCCGGTTGCTGGCGCTGGCCATCCGCCGCCACTACCTCGCCGCGCGCCATGCGACTGATCCAGGTTGCGGCACCCACATCCGGAAACCGCTGCAGCAGAAAATCCAGCAGCGTGGGCCAATGCCCTTGCGGCAGCCAGACATAGCTGGGGCTGACGCCATCACGCATCGGGAGTGGGGCGGACAAGGGCAGAGTTCCTGATCGCTGTTTGGAAGGCTGAATTGTACCTGCTCTGCAGGCCGCATCTATATTGCTTTGCAGGCAAGGCTGCAAGCCTCGCTGGTATTGGCTTGCAGGGCCGCCGCTAAATCCCATGCTAATGTAAGCCGCTTGTGGCAAACTCGCGGCTTTGCATTTGCCGGTAAATCCCGTGTTGCCTTACGAGTTGTTGGTCGGCTTGCGTTACACCCGCGCCAAGCGCCGCAATCACTTCATTTCCTTCATTTCCCTCGCTTCCATGATCGGCATCGCGCTCGGCGTGATGGCGCTGATTGTGGTGTTGTCGGTGATGAATGGTTTTCAGAAAGACATTCGCGCACGCATTCTCGGCGTGGCTTCGCACATCCAGATCAGCGGCCCTAAAGAGCGGCTGGCCAACTGGCAGGATGTAGCGGCGCAGGCCATGAAGTTTGCCGATGTGCGTGCCTCGGCGCCTTTTGTTAACGGCCAGGGGCTGCTGACGTTTGATTCTGCGGTGAAGGGCGTGCTGATTCGCGGCATCGATCCGCAGCAGGAGCAAAACGTTGCCGACATCCATAAACACATGATGGGCGGGCGGCTCTCCGAGCTGCGTGCCGGCGAGTTTGGCATCGTACTTGGTGCGGTGCTGGCGCGTGAGCTGGGTGTGGGGCTGGGCGACAAGGTGACGCTGATCACGCCGCAGGGGCAGGTGACGCCGGCGGGCATGATGCCGCGCCTGAAGCAGTTTCGCGTGGTCGGCGTGTTCCGCATCGATATGCACGAATATGATTCGGGGTTGGCGCTGATCCAGGTGAACGACGCGCAGCGTCTGTTCCGCCTGGGTGACGATGTCAGCGGCCTGCGTTTGCGCCTGAGTGATGTGATGCTGGCGCCCAAGGTCAAGCACGATCTGATCTACGGCCTGCGCGCCGATGCCTTTGTCTCGGACTGGACGCAGCAACACGCCAATTATTTCCGCGCGGTGCAGATCGAAAAACGCATGATGTTCATCATCCTGACGCTGATCATCGCCGTGGCGGCATTCAATCTGGTGTCGACGCTGGTGATGACGGTGACCGACAAAACCGCCGATATCGCCATCCTGCGCACACTCGGCGCCTCGCCCGGCAGCATCATGAAAATCTTTGTGGTGCAGGGCGCACTGATCGGCTTTATCGGCACCGCGCTGGGCGTGATCAGCGGCGTGGTGGTGGCACTGAATATCGACGTCATCGTGCCGGCTATCGAGCGGCTGATTGGCACGCAGATCCTCTCCGGCGAGGTGTACATGCTCACCGAACTGCCGTCCGACCTGCAATGGGCCGACGTGACCAGTATCGGCCTGGTGTCGCTGGTGCTGAGCCTGCTGGCAACCCTGTATCCAAGCTGGCGTGCGGCCAAGGTTAACCCGGCGGAGGCATTGCGTTATGAGTGATCTGATTCTGTGTGGCCGTGGCATTACCAAGCGTTTCGAGCAAGGCAAGCTGAGCGTCGATGTGTTGCGCGGCATTGATCTGGATGTGGCTCGCGGCGAAACGGTGGCGATCATCGGCGCCTCCGGTTCTGGCAAAAGCACGCTGCTGCAGGTGCTGGGCGGGCTGGATAAACCGAGCAGCGGTTCGGTAACCCTGCTCGGCGATGATCTGGCCGGGCTGGATGAAAAGCGCCGCGGTGAATTGCGCAATCGCAAGCTGGGTTTTGTTTACCAGTTCCATCACTTGTTGCCGGAGTTCTCCGCGCAGGAAAACGTCGCCCTGCCGCTGCTGATTGCCCGCCAGGACAAAGCCACTGCCCACGCCGCAGCAGCGGCGATGCTGGAAAAAGTCGGGCTCGGCCACCGTCTGCAGCACAAGCCGGGCGAATTGTCTGGCGGCGAGCGCCAGCGTGCGGCGATTGCCCGCGCGCTGGTCACCAATCCGGCTTGTGTGCTGGCCGACGAACCGACTGGCAACCTCGACCGCCATACCGCGCACGAGGTCTATGAACTGATGCTGCAGCTGCAGGCCACGCTCGGCACCGCCTTGCTGATCGTTACCCACGATCCGGAACTGGCGGCTCGCGCCAACCGCGTTGTGACCATGCGTGACGGCCAGCTGGTTTGATTTGCAACGAAACTGAAGCTGGCTTTCGGTTAAAATACGCGTTTTTGCTCTGGATCATCAGCCAATGACCGTTCGTACCCGTTTTGCCCCCAGCCCGACCGGCTATCTGCACATTGGTGGCGTGCGCACCGCCTTGTTCTCCTGGGCTTATGCCCGCAAACATGGCGGCACCTTCATTCTGCGTATCGAAGACACCGATCTGGAGCGCTCCACCCCGGAATCGGTACAGGCGATTCTCGACGGCATGCACTGGGTTGGCCTGGATTACGACGAAGGCCCGTTTTACCAGATGCAGCGTATGGATCGTTATAAAGAAGTGATCCAGCAAATGCTTGCCAGCGGCCAGGCATATTATTGCTACACCAGCAAGGAAGAGCTGGACGCAATGCGCGCGGAAATGGAAGCGCGTGGCGAAAAGCCGCGTTACGACCGTCGCTGGCGCCCGGAAGACGGCAAAACCTTGCCGGCCGTGCCAGATGGCATCCAGCCGGTGGTGCGTTTCCGCAACCCGATTGGCGGCGTGGTGGCCTGGGACGACCAGGTCAAGGGCCGTATCGAGATCAGCAACGACGAGCTGGATGACCTGATCATCGCCCGTGGCGATGGCACCCCGACCTACAACTTCTGCGTGGTGGTCGACGACTGGGATATGGGTATCACCCACGTCATCCGTGGTGATGACCACGTCAACAACACCCCGCGCCAGATCAATATCCTCGCCGCACTTGGCGCGCCGCTGCCAACCTACGCGCACCTGCCGATGATCCTGCGCGAAGACGGTCAGAAAATGTCCAAGCGCCGCGATCCGGTGAGCGTGGTCGACTACGCCGGCATGGGTTTTCTGCCGGAAGCAATGCTCAACTATCTGGCACGACTCGGCTGGGGCCATGGCGATGCAGAATTTTTCGAAATGGGCGAGTTTGTCGAGTGGTTCTCGCTGGAAGCGGTCAGCCCGTCGCCAGCGCGTTTCAATAAAGACAAGCTGCTGTGGCTGAACCAGCAACACATCAAGGCTGCCAACAACGAGCGTCTGGCTGAGCTGATCACTGGCTGGATGGGCGAGCGTGAATGTGATGTCAGCCAAGGCCCGCAACTGGCGGACGTGATCGCACTGGTCAAGGAACGGGTATCGACGCTGGTGGAACTGGCCGATGCCAGCGTTTATTTCTATCGCCAACTGCACCCGCACGACGACGTGCGCGCACAGCATATGACCGAAGCCTCGCTGGCGCTGATGAAAAGCTTGCGCGCACAATTCGCCGCCTGTGACTGGACCACCGAAGCCATCGGCGCCCTGATCAAGGCATTCTGCAAAGAGCAGGGCGTGAAAATGGGGCAGGTGGGTATGCCGGTGCGTGCGCTGGTGTGTGGTACAACCCAGACGCCGTCGGTGGATGCGACGCTGGCGCTGATCGGCAAGGACGAGACCCTGCGCCGCATGGATCAGTATCTGGCTTGATTTGTTGTTGCGTAACAAAAAAAAACGGCGCTGCATGCGCCGTTTTTTTATTTCCGCTATTGGGGCTCAGGCCGCATTCAGCGACAGCGCGCTCGACAGCAGTTTGGCCGTGATATCCACAATCGGAATCACCCGTTCGTAAGCCATGCGGGTCGGGCCGATCACGCCAACGGTACCAACAATCTGGCCATTCACCTGATACGGCGCCGTCACCATCGAACATTCATCCAGCGGCATCACGCCCGATTCGCCACCGATAAAGATCTTCACCCCCTGTGCCTGGCGGCTGATTTCCAGCAGCTTGAGCATGTCGGTTTTTTCTTCGAACAAGCCAAACAATTTGCGCAGGCTTTGCACATTGCTGGAAAAATCTTCGATGTCCAGCAGGTTGCGTTCGCCCGCAACCACAAATGGGCTGCTCTGCGCCATTGAGGCATTGCCCAGCGTCAGGGCGGCTTCCATCAATTTGCCAATATCCTGCTGCAAATCGCGCAATTCGGCACGCAGCGACAGGGTGACTTCGTCCAGTGCCCGGCCGGCGTAATGCTGGTTAAAGAAGTTGCTGGCAAGCAGCAGTTCGTTCTGGCTGTAATTGCGGTCGGTTTGCAACATGCGGTTCTGCACATCGCCATCCGGCGTGACCATGATCAGCAGCACCCGGCGCTCGCCCAGCGGGATGAATTCGATGTGGTGGAATACATTGCTCTGGCGCGGGTTCATTACTACGCCGGCAAAACTGGTCAGATCCGACAGCAACTGCGACGCCGAGCTGATCAGGCGTTGCGGGTTGTCGGGCAGCAGATGATCTTCCAGTTGCAGTACTTCACCCGATTCGAGAGGTTTTACTGTTAATAAAGTATCAACAAAAAAACGGTACCCTTTCGGCGTGGGTATACGCCCGGCCGATGTATGCGGGCTGGTGATAAATCCCATTTCCTCCAGGTCTGCCATCACATTGCGGATGCTGGCCGCCGACAGATCCAGTCCGGAGAATTTCGACAGCGTGCGCGAGCCTACTGGCTGGCCGTCTTCGATATAACGTTCGACCAGGGTCTTGAGCAGGATTTGTGAGCGTTCGTTGAGCATGGAATCATTTTACACAACCTCCGGATATATTCGAGAGGCTAATGTGTTTTGTGTTGTTTGTGGCTGCAACTCAAGTGCTTGAGCCAAAGGCCGAAAATTTTTATTCCCTGAGTGACGCAGTCGCTGCTAAAAGTCATTGCTAATCCGTTGACATATTTGAGCATAGAGTCTAAACTCTATCTCAGTTGTAGGAGTGCGGCGTAATGACTATATCTACAAACATCACCCGCCGCATGTGTAGTGAGGAGACCCCGTGACACTGAGCCAAACGGCACTGATACTGATATTGAGCACCCAGGCCTATGCCGCTTCTGCCGGCATTCTTGGTTGCAATGAGGAAGTTGAAGTTGCCGGGCAGGGGCGTCAGGCGCAGATCCAGATCAAGGATGCGTCTGTGTTGTCGCCTGTTGAGGCCACTGTTGGAGCAGAAGAAGATAATGCTTTTGCTCCATCGGTGTTTAACACAGTGAAGCGGTATATGGGGATCAAAGCCCCAGTACATAATAATGTCGCGTCAGACAGCGCGAGTCTTGCTGTGCGGCCGAGCCCTGAGGGCTCGGCCGACAGTAAATTGGCCGGTATCGCCAGCGTTTTTTCCAAGAATATTTCTGAAATAGCCGATGTTGCCGTCAGCGCTGGCCAGGTTACGCTTGGCAAAATTGCTCCGGTTATCGGCCTTGATCTCAACAAACCTGCTCCCAAGCAAGGCGGAGTAAGCGTGGTGGCCGATGTTGGCATGCGGCGCCTAGGTAGTCACGAAGGCGTTTCCTTTGCTGGCAATAATCAGTTGCTCAATGCCAAGTTGGAGCAGGAGCGTGAGCAGGAGCGTATCCAGCAGGTGCTGGCCGCCCCAAGCACCAGTATCAAATGGGAGCCATCGGCTTCGCTGGGATTGTCCTACCGCTTTGAATAAGCGCTAGTTGTTCTATACCTGTTTCTCTAGCGTTTGCTGTTACGTGATTTTTTCTCCGCAGGGCGCTGTTTCAGCGCCACTATCTGCTTTTTCACCTGTTCTGCTATCAAAGGCTGAGCCTTGGCGTTAGGGTGGATTCCGTCTGCCTGAAAATAATCAGCCTGGTCGGCAAAACCTTCCAGCAGAAAAGGCATCAGCGCGCTGTTGTGCTGATTGGCCAGTCGCTGATACATATCGCTGAACTGTTTGGTGTAGAGCGGGCCATAGTTGGGGGGTAAACGCATGCCGATCAGCAACGTCGAAGCACCCGTTGCGCGAATTTTTTCCAGCATGTTCCCGAGATTTTTTTCTGCCTGATCCAGCGGCAGGCCACGTAATGCATCGTTGGCGCCCAGTTCCAGCAGTACCAGGGTTGGTTGGTGCTGGCGCAGTGCGTTGTCCAGTCGTGCCAGCCCCCCGGATGTGGTTTCACCGCTGACACTGGCGTTGACGACCTGATAATCCGGCGCCAGCTTTTGCCCCAGCAATGCCCCCCAGCCCTGGTTCGCCGGCAGGCCATAAGCGGCGCTCAAACTATCGCCATATATCAGAATCAGTGGTGCAGCATGTAACATAGTGGCTGTAAACAATCCTAATACCATACAGAATAATTTCCACATGCCGCAGACCCATTCCTCTCAAGATGTTGCTTTTGCCCAAGCGCCGATTTTGCAGGTGAGCGGGCTGGACAAGCAAGTGCCGTTTGCCGAGCGTCAATTGTCGATATTGTCGGATATTAACCTGGCTATCGGCGCAGGGGAGTCGGTGGCGATTGTCGGCGCTTCGGGTTCCGGTAAATCTACCTTGCTTGGCTTGATGGCCGGCCTGGACTTGCCCAGCCGCGGCAAGGTACTAATTGACGGTGTTGATCTGACTTCATTGAATGAAGACGGGCGTGCTGCGTTGCGTGCGCGTAGTGTCGGGTTTGTTTTTCAGTCGTTTCAGCTGGTGCCGGCGTTGACCGCGCTGGAGAATGCCATGTTGCCGCTGGAGTTGGCAGGCAAGCCGGATGCCCGCAAGATTGCCATAGACTGGTTGCAGCGTGTGGGGCTGGGGCAGCGCCTGCAACATTACCCAAAGCAACTTTCGGGCGGCGAACAGCAGCGGGTGGCGTTGGCGCGTGCGTTTGCCGGCAATCCGAAAATCCTGTTTGCCGACGAACCGACCGGCAACCTGGACTTTGCCACCGGCCAGCAAATCTGTGATTTGTTATTCAGCCTCAATCAGCAACTCGGAACTACGCTGGTGCTGGTGACGCACGATCAGCAACTGGCTGCGCGTTGTGGGCGGCAGATTTGCCTGCATGGCGGTGAAGTGGTAACGGCAGCATCATGAATTTCGCCAGTTTGCGTTTTGCCCTGCGCATGTTGTGGCGTGATTTGCGCGCCGGCGAGCTGGCGGCAGTGTTTTTGGCGCTGGTGATTGCTGTCGCTGCGCTATCGAGCGTCAACCTGTTTGCCGACAGGGTGCAACGTGCCTTGAAGATTCACGCTGCCGAGTTGCTCGCGGCAAATCTGCTGATCAATAGCGACCATCCGGTACCGGATCAATTTGCCGATGAGGCAAAGCGCCGGGGGCTGCGCCTGGCGGAAACTCGCGTGTTTTCGAGTATGGCTTTGCATCCACGAGGGGCGCAACTGGTGACTGCCAAGGCGGTATCCTCCGCTTATCCTTTGCTTGGGCAGTTGCAGATGTCCCTGCCTGCCGTTGCATTTGCCGCTGCGCCCAAGCCGGGTGAGGTGTGGGTGGATGAGCGCATGGCACAGCGTACCGGTATTCGTATCGGCCAAACTTTGCAATTGGGTAACAGCCAGCTAAGGGTCGCTGGTGTCGTTAGTCGTGAGCCAGACGCAGCATTGGATTTGTTCAGCTTTGTTCCGCGAGTGATATTGAATATCGATGATTTGCCCGGTACTGGCCTGATCACCCAGGGTAGTCGGGTGCGTTATCGCTTGCAGATGGCCGGCCCACCACAAGTGATTGCCGATTACCGCCTCTGGGCCGAGCCCAGGCTCGGGCGAGGGGAGCGGATCGAAGATATCAGCGATGCCCGCCCCGAAGTGCGCTCCGCTATCCAGAAAGCGCAGCGATTTCTTGGTTTGGCCTCGATGGTGGCCGTTGCACTGGCTGTGATTGCGATTGCCCTTGCCACGCGCCGATATGTCCAGCGCCATCTCGATAGCGCTGCCATCATGCGTTGCCTTGGCGCCAGCCAGGCTCGTTTGTGGCAAATCTATGTGTGGCAGTTTCTGTTGCTGGCGCTGGTGGCCGGACTGGTAGGTGCACTGGCTGGCGCCCTGCTGCAAACGGCGCTGGTCAGTCTGCTGGGCTCGTTGGTTGATGCGCGCCTGCCAGCGCCCGCTTATGGCTTGCTGCTGCAGACTGTAGCGCTTGGCACTGCAGTGATGCTGACATTTGCCATTCCTCCGCTGTGGCTGTTGCGCGATGTACCTACGCTACGCGTGTTGCGGCGCGATCTGGGAGACAAGTCACGGCGCGGATATGTGAATGGCCTGGCCTGGCTGGCATTGGCAGGATTGCTCTACTGGCAGGTTGCCGATGCCACGGTTGCCATATACGGTATCGTGGGCTTTGCTGCGGCCGCCTTGTTGGCATTGGCACTTGGCTGGCTGATGCTGCAACTGTTACGCCGTTTGCCATTGCAGCCAGGTCTTGGCTGGCGATATGGCCTGGCCAATCTGCAGCGGCGGCAAGTGTTGACGCTGATCCAGATTCTTTCACTGTCACTGGGGCTGATGGCATTGCTGGTGTTGACGCTGGTGCGTGCCGAATTGTTGCAGGCATGGCGGCAGAGTGTGCCGAGTGACGCGCCAAACCGCTTCATCATTAATATCCAGACTGAGCAGTTGCCAGTATTGAAGCAGCAATTTATTGGTGCGGGTTTGCCCGTGCCCGCATTTTATCCGATGATTCGCGGTCGCTTGCTGGCAGTGAATGGTCAGCCGCTGCAACTGGAAAAATACACCGACGAGCGCACGCGCAATCTGGCCGAGCGCGAATTCAACCTCTCCTGGATGGCTCAGTTACCGGCAGATCAACCGTTGCTGGATGGCCACGCCTGGCAGGGCGTGACTCCTGCCTCCGGTTTTTCAGTAGAAGCCGGCTTGGCCAAGACGCTTGGAATCCAGGTAGGGGATCGCTTGTCGTTCGATGTCGCCGGCACACAAATAGATGCACCGGTCGCCAACTTGCGCAAAGTGAACTGGGATAATTTTCGCGTCAATTTCTTTGTGATCTCCACGCCGGACCTGTTGCAGCAACAGGCATCAAGCTGGATCTGCAGTTTTCATCTGCCACTGCACAAACAGCAATGGGTGAGTGATGTGATCCAGCAGTTGCCCAATCTGAGCGTGATTGATGTCAGCCTGATTCTGCGCGAGGTGCAGGGGATTATTGAGCGGGTGGTGCAGGCGGTGCAGTTTGTGTTTGTGCTGACTTTGCTGGCTGGCATGATTGTATTGCATGCCGCGCTGACGGCCACTCAGGACGAACGCTTGCAGGAAAGCGCCATTCTGCGCACGCTGGGCGCCAGCCGCAGGCAGATTCTGGCGGTAATGTTGTCCGAGTTTGCATTGATTGGCGCATTGGCAGGTTTTGTTGCGCTGCTGGGGGCCGCCGGTATGGGTTGGTTTGTTTCGGTGCGTTTACTGGAGCTGCCATACAGCCCGTCGCTGTGGTTGCCGCTGCTGGCGATTGGCGGCGGTATTGGCGTGGTAATGCTGGTGGGCTGGCGCAGCATCAATCAGGTGCTACGTGTGCCGCCGCTGCAAACGCTGAATCAAATGGGATGAAATATGGACGAAATGGTAATACGGGCGATGGCCAAATGGCCGAACGTGCCTGCGGTCTTCGGCTGGTTGCGCCTGGACCGGCGTGGCCGATGGTGGATTCGTGACGAATTGGTGAGCAATCCGGGTATCTCGTCCTTTATTGGTCGTAATTATCTGGCAGACGCGCAGGGGCGTTATTTTTTTCAAAACGGACCACAGCAGGTGTTTGTCGAGCTGGAGCAGACTCCCTGGATCTTTCATGTGGCAGGGCAGGGTGGCGCCGCGCCGATATTCATGGATCATGTTGGGAACCCGGTGTTGCCCGATGGAGCGGGCATTGACGAACAGGGCGTGCTCTATCTGCTGTGCAGCGGGCGGATCGGTGCCGTTGATGAAAGAGATTTGATCCATTTGATTGAACTTATGACGGATGCGAATGGTCGAAAAGCCGATGACTTGCTATTGGCAAGCTGGATGGTGGCTGCAGTTGACGCGCCGACACTATTGCTGACACTAGGGAATGGTTCGAAATTGCTGCTGCAGCGCTTGTCCAGTGATGAATTGCCAACTCAGTTCGGATATTGTTTGCGGCCTGAGATCAGCCCCAGTGCCTGAAGGCGTTATCCCTTGATGGTGAGTGGGACGAGGGCCTTGGCTTAAAACTGTGTAATAAACCCGGTTTTTGTGCTAAAAATGCAATTTACATATTTTTATGAAATTTGACTAAGGCGGAGCCAGCTGTTTTTTGAAGCTGAAGGGTAACACCGTAGTCACAATAATGATAAAGACCCAAAGGGTGAATCCCGGGGATGGAGTAGATTGATGGACAGAAGACAGTTCCTTCGGTTCGCGGCCGGAGCATTTACCGTGTCGTCACTGGGAAGTGCCCTGAGTGGCTGTAACCCTACTACCGGCGGCAATACCGCACCGGATAATGCCGGCAACGGTACCTACAAGTTTCCACAGGGCTTGTGCAGCGGTGATCCGAGTTCGACCAGCGGGGTATTCTGGACCCGCGTAGTGCGGGCCGATGGTACGCCCGGCGACATTCCTGTAACGCTGGAAATCAGTCTGGCTCCGATGAGTTCTGTGGCTTCAGGGTTCCGTCTGTTCAAGCAAATTGAGTTGGTTGCCAAAGAGCAGAATGATTACGTCATTCATCATAAGCTCATGGGGCTTGAACCAAATACCACCTATTTCTATCGTTTTGTTGCTGGTGGCGATGCCAATAAATACTCTGGCCGTTTCCGTACTTTGCCTGCGGAAACTGCAGAGGTGAATCGGGTTCAGTTTGCGGTGCTGAATGGTGTGGATTGGAGTTATAACCATTGGTCTGCAATGGGGGAGGGGGCGCTGCGCCGAGGTAGCGTATTGACTAATACGTTTTTCTTGATTTTGCTGGGGGGTATGACTAACTCCTTTGTGCCGAAAGAAGGTTCTGTTCGTTCTGCCGAAAGTGAACATAAGGCACTTAGACTGCCGGATGGCTTTGCGGTATTAGCTCCGGTGTTGCTGCGTCTTCAGTGGCTGATTATAGCTATTTGCAACAGTCTATCGCTCCGATGAGCGCTTACAGATGCTGTTGGGCAATTACACCTTGATGCCACTATTTGGTGATAGCGATTTCAGTAACGATTGCTGGCAGGCACACGAAAACCTATACCAATGCCAATGCGGAACAACGCGATCGACTATTGGCCGCATGGCTGCATGGATGCGCTATATGCCACTGGATTGGGGTGACGTTATGACGCCCTCCAGCGACTTTTCTCGAATCAAACTGCACCGTAACTTCCGTTTTGGCAATCTGCTGAATCTCGTTTTCACAGAACAGCGATTACAACGTACGATCATGCGATTCGCGAAGATGAAGGGCATGGCCCATTGGGGCAGAGCGGCCTGATTGGTAGCCGGGTGCTGGCTGATCCGACGGAGTTGAATGCAAATAGCACCAGCCAGCAGATTTAGGAAGTGCTCAACAATCCTGGGTCAAACAACAATTACAACAGCCTGCTGTGTGGAAAGTGTTGGCTGGTGAGTCTCCCTTTGTGCATTTGCCCATTGATTTTCCGGAGAACCGGAGCTGGATGCTGCATTGCGAAAAAATGCTGATGTCTGCGGATTTCTGGGACGGCTATAAAGCTTCAACAGGCTGAAATCGTGGATTTTGTGCGGCAACAGAATCTCGATAACGTGATTTCCTTTGCAGCGGGTGGTTTTTTCTGCTTCTCAGAAATCTGGGCTGACTATTCTGCAATTGAGCGAAATCCGGTGATGATTGAATGTACGACTGCACCTTATGAGCTCTCGTATTTTGTCAGAAGATATTGCTGCACAGCTTAGGGAAGAGTCAGATCCTCGATACGCGGTGTTGCCAAAGTTCTTTGAACGGAGTTACTCGCTTGATGAGAAATTGTTTGAACAGTTACAAGCTTGGCTGAAAAAAATTAACACTGGAACGCGAGGTTTTCTCTGGTTTACGTTTTAAGGGCGAAATGGTGATCGATCTTCGCGTTGGAGACTTATATAATGGCCAAGTTCAGAGCGAATCATTGCGGGTACGACGCGGGTGACTCTCAAAGCCGGGGAGCGCAAAATCAAGATCGAGTGAGTTTTGACTTTCGGCGCATTTCCTGTTTGTCGAGATTGAAAAAGCCAATATCCATCACTGGATATTGGCTTTTTTAATGCTTATCTTCTTGGCTTCACCCCGGTGAACTGTGTCAGTTGTTCCTGTTGCCCTGCCATGTGCAACCGTAATATCGCCTGATAGCTGACATCCTTCATTTCTCCCGCATCGCCGCGCAGTAGATTGCCTCCGGCTGGCTGTAGGCGGATCTGCTGTCGGGTTTTTCCCATTAAGGTCAACTCGGCGCTGCTCCCCTGGGTGGCTATTGGCTTGCCAGCGTGGTCAGTTACGTAGACGCGGGCTTGTTTGGATTGCAGTACCAGTTCCAGATGGTAGCTGCCGGCCATGCGAATCATGCCGCCGTTGGGCGCGCTCATTGCGTCAAGGGTTGCGTTGTCGTGTGCCATTAATGGCTGGCTGAGTAATACGGTCAGCAGGGCGGCAAGGTGTTTTCCTGATATGTTCATTTTAGGTTCCTTGTAGATCAAAATGTTTGCAGAGAGCAGGCCTGCAATTGACGCATGGGCTGCAGGCCGTAACGTTTGAAAAGAATCGGGGTGATGAAGGCATCCAGTAGGGTGGATGAGGCCAGTCCGCCAAAGATCACTACTGCCACCGGGCGCAGTATTTCCTTGCCCGGCGCGTCGCTGGACAGCACCAGCGGTAACAGCGCCAATGCCGCTACCGATGCTGTCATCAGCACCGGCGTGAGACGTTCTAGTGCGCCTTGCAATAGCAATTCATCGTCTTGCCACTCGGCTTTTTCTTGCGACAGATTCAGATAATGACTGACCTTGAGTATGCCATTGCGCGAGGCAATGCCGGTGAGGGTGATAAATCCCACCAGGCTGGCAACCGATAGCGGCGTATTCGCCAGCCATAAGCCGAAGACGCCGCCTATCAGTGCCAGTGGCAGATTGGCCATCACAATCAGGCTTAAAGCCATTGAGCGGTAGCGCTGGTATAGCAGCAGGTAAATCAGCGTGATGGCAATGCAGGCTAGCAGGCTGATCAGGCGCATCGCGTGCTGCTGGGCCTGGAATTGCCCTTCGATACTGACGTGATAGCCCACTGGCAGGCTGAGTTGCGCCACCGTTTGCTGAATCTGCTGCAACAGCGTGCCGTTGTCCTGACCGCTGCTGTTGGCTGATACCACAATGCGCCGTTGGCCATTTTCGCGGCCGATCTGATTCGGGCCGTCGGCTTCTACCAGTTCGGCCAGCCAGCGTAATGGCACCTTGCCCTGTGGGGTATCGATCAACAGATCCGGCAGGCGCAGCGGATCACGCTGCGGCTCTGCCAGCCTCAGGAGTAGATCAAAGCGGCGATTCTGATCGAGAATCTGGCCGATAATCCTGCCTCCCAGCACTGTTTCCAGCGTTTCATTGAGTTGTGCCGGCGTGATGCCGTAGGCGCTGGCGCGAGCGCTATCAACCCGAATCTGCAATTGCGGAATACGGGTTTGTTTCTCTGTCTGCAGATCTGTGAGGCCCGACAGTTGTGACAGCTTTTGTTGCAGATCCGCTGCCAGCGCACTCAGGGTGTCAGTGTCAGCACCAAAAATCTTGATGGCGATTTGTGCCCGCACGCCGGAAAGCAAGTGGTCCAGCCGATGCGAAATCGGTTGGCCAATGCTGACCGATGCCGGCAATACCGCCAGGCGCTGGCGGATATCGGCCAACACTTCGCTGCGCGGCCGTTTGCTGTCTTCTCGGATATCCACATCCACTTCACTGGAGTGCACCCCTTCGGCGTGTTCATCCAACTCCGCGCGGCCAGTGCGTCGCCCCACCAGTTGCACTTCGGGCACTTGTTGCAGCAGCGTTTCTGCCAGTTGGCCCACGCGGTTGCTTTCGCTCAGGCTAGTACCGGGCTGCAATAACACGCTGATAGTCAGTGTGCCTTCGTTGAAGGGCGGTAAAAAGCTGCGCGGCAAGCTCAGCAATAGCAGCACGCTGACAATGCTCGCGCTCACCACGCCGATCAACCAGCGACGCGGGTGTTGCAGGGCATGGGCTAGCCAACGTTGATAGTGATGTTTCAACCAGGATTGCAGCGGGGTATCGTGGCTGCCAACACTGTGCTGGTCGCGTAACAGGTAGTAGCACAAGACCGGTGTGACGGTGATCGACACCAGCAGGCTGGCGAGAATGGATACGATGTAGGCGATGCCCAGCGGCGTGAACAGGCGGCCTTCAATGCCTGGCAGTGCAAACAGTGGCACAAATACCAGAATCACGATCAGCGTTGCGTTGACGATAGCGGTGCGTACTTCCAGTGATGCTTGCAGAATCACCTGTATGCGTGGTTGTGGTGTGTTGCTCAGACTGTTGAGCCGCAACCGGCGCAACACGTTTTCGACGTCGACTACCGCATCGTCCACCAGTTCTCCAATGGCAATCGCCAAGCCGCCAAGGGTCATGGTATTGATGCTCAGGCCAAACCATTTGAACACAGCCACTGTAGTCAGCAGCGATAGCGGGATGGCCGTGAGCGAGATGAGCGTAGTACGGCCATTCAGCAGAAACGCAAACAGCACGATCGCGACCAGGATCGCGCCGTCGCGCAATGCTTCGGCAACATTGCCAATCGAATGCTGAATGAAATCCGCCTGTCGGAACAGTACCACCGGTTTGGCAATCCCTTGCGGCAGCCGCAATGCAGACAGTTGTTGCTCAATCTGTCGCGTTAGCTGCACCGTATCTGCACCCGGCTGTTTTTGTACCGAGACGATCACCGCCGGTTTGCCGCCAAAACCGGCGTCTCCACGCTTGATGCGCGCCGCGAAATCCACGCTGGCAACCTGCCGTAACGGAATCGCATGGCCTTCGCGAAATGCCACCGTCAGATTGCGCAAGTCCTCCAGCTTGACGCTGCGGCCGATATTGCGGATCAACCATTCACGGGACTGGTTATCGATATAGCCGCCGCTGGTATTGCCGCCAAAGCCGCGCAAGGCCTGTTCGATGTCTTCCAGCCCCAATTGCAGGCTACGGAGCCGATTCAGGTCTGGCGCGATGCGAAACTGCCGTACTTCGCCGCCGATTGGAATGATATTGGCTACACCGGCAATGCCCATTAGTGAAGGGCGCAATACCCAGTCTGCGTATTCTCTGACTGCCATCGGGGATTGTCCGGAATCAGCCAGCGGTAAGGCGATCAGCATGATCTCGCCCATGATGGAGGAGAGTGGTGCCAGTTGCGGCGAGGCGCCACGTGGCAGCTGATTGCTGATTGACGTCAGGCGCTCCGCCACCAGTTGCCGGTTGCGATAGGGATCGCTGCCCCAGTCGAACTCCAGATAGAGAATCGACAGCCCGATTGCCGACACCGAACGTACCCGCGTGATGCCCGGCAAGCCATTGGCTGCGGCTTCCAGCGGTTGCGTCAGTAATTGCTCGACTTCTTCCGGGGCCAGTCCTTCGGCTTCGGTCATGACCGTGACCACGGGCTTGTTCAGATCGGGAAATACATCGACTTTCAGCGTCGGCAGATGCCAGACGCCATAAGCCATCAGACTGAAGGCAAAAATCAGTACCAGCAAACGTTGTCGCAGGCTGCTGGCGACGATCAGGTTGAACATGTGCCGCCTCCTATCGCATCTGCGCCAGCAGGCCGGCGCCTCTGACTACGATACGCGCGCCCTGGGGCAGGCCAGAAACCAGCAATCTGCCGTCGTGGGTTGCCTGCGGGCTGACGCGTAGCGGCACAAATTGCTCGGCCTGCTGATGCAGCCAAACCACCCGATTACCGCTGTTATCGCGGCTGATGGCACTCGCCGGCAGCAATGCACCATTCTGCGCGCTGCGGACATGAATCTGCACATCGACGCGGGTGCCAATCGCCAGGTCGTGTTGTTGCCCCTGCAGGCGGAAAATCATCGGCCGGGCCTGATCCCTCAGCACGCCGCTGCTGCCCAGCAATTGCAGCTTGATCTGGCGTCCATCGCTGGTGCTGGCGTGCGCGGCGAGTATTTGCCGCGGGAGGTCCGGATCAAAACTGGTGACTTCCAGCCACAGCTGGCTCGGGTCAACGATTTCAAACAAGATATCGCGCAAATCGACGATTTGTCCGGCCGCTGCCTTGCTGCTGCTGATTACACCGGAGAGCGGTGCTTTCAGCGCCTGGCGTGCACGTGCCTGGCGATAGGCGAGGATTTTCTGTTGCTGGGTATCGATATCGATGCGCAACAGGTCCAGTTGCTGTTGGGAAACGTGCGGCCGCAGATCGGTGAGGCGCTGCAGATCCTGTTCTGCCTGGCGCTTTTTGCCGATTGCCTCTGCCAGGCCCGCATCGATGCTGGCACCATCTGCGGCGTTGGGTTGCGGCAGCAGCCAGCCAAGAATTTGCCCTTGCTTCACCTGCTGACCGACACCGGGCAAGCCGCCGGCAGGAGCCAGCAATTGCCCTGGCTGACTGGCCTGCACCACGCCAGTAGCATTGCTGGCACCAATCAGGTGCCCAGCAAGGGTGATGGTCTGCGGCGCTGGCACATTGCTGATCACTTGAGTGCGAATATCCAGTTGTCGCTGCAGTGGCTTGGGTACAAACAAGGAACCATCCGCGAACCTTTCGGCACGTTCAGGCAACAGTGTGTTGCTTGCCGGTGGGCGTGGGGCAGTTACGGCCGGCTCGCCATGATTTTCACCTTCGTGGGCCAGCGGTGCCGAACTCAATAACAAGAAACCGAGGCAGCTAATAGCGTGTTTCATCATGCGGCCCTCCGATGGCGACGTTTGCTCCAGCGCCAGAGCAGCCCCATAACGACAATCCCTGCACCTGCCAACAGTGCCTGTCTTGGTTCGAATCGATTTTCGAATCGATAGGCGTTAGGTGTCGTTGTAGGCGCTTCGGACGCAGGTCGTGTGTATTCGGCCGACAGCAGTTCGTTGACTTGTGGCGACTCGACACTGACTACCAGCAGATGGCGGCCCGCCTTCGACAGCCAGGGGGCATCCAGCAGGTAATGATCACCGCTTGAGCGGGCGACGCTGCTATTTCCGTCTGCTTCCAGCGTGATTTTGGCCTGCGGCACCGGTTCATTGCTGTCGTGGCGGTCAAGATACAGATGCCATTGCGCGCCCTGTTGAATTGCCACCAGTTCCAGCTGCTCGTTGCTGGCGTAAAAGCGGGGTGAATGCGGGCTAATGGCGGCCGGCGGTTGATCAGCAGCGTGATCATGCCCTTCGTGCGCAGCTACGGCGGCGCACAGGCCAAATAGCAGCAGACATAAGGTCTGACGCAACATGGTGAGACTCCAGAATCAAGAAAAATCAGGATAGACCGCTGCTGTCAGGGCTGATGGCCCGGACAGTGCGAGGCAACACGAGCCCCATGACGGGGCGTGAGGTAGATTTATCGAGGAGGGTGATACAGCGGTACGGGTGCCAGCGAGCTGAAATGCAAGGCAGGCGGTAACGCCAATACCGGTGCGCTGGGCACAACTTGCGGCTGAGCATGCAGCTGAGGCAGCAAGGGGGCGGCACAGAGCTGACACGTATGGCAGCGTTCGCAACCAGTGCTGGAATGACGGGGGCTTTCACAATCGCCTGCAGTAGCCGTCTGGTGTGACGAATCGGCATGGCAATGCGTGCCGGTCACGTGGCTGGCATGAGTGGTTTGCTGTGCATAAACCTGAGTGCTGAAAGCGGCGAGCGCTTGCAGTGGCAGCAGGCACAACAGCAGATACACACAGAACTTTGCCATGGGCGAATATGAATATATGTTGAATCGATTTTATTTGCGCAAAATGGCAATTTGACTCACGCTTGGCGTTCATTTCAACACTGCCATCAAACAAACTATATCACGCTGTTATGAGCTTGTCCGCGCCTGAAGCCGTAGCCGTCGAGTTTGCTGTTTGATCATGATGGGCTCTCCTATTCGTATTCTGTCCCGGCACTTGGCATCCGCCTCCCTACATCTCAGCGCCGCACGCTGGCGCAGGCTTTTGCTGTTGCAGGCCTGCGGGCTGGTGTTGCTGGTGCTGGCGGGCGTGCTTGATGCGGGCTGGTTGTTATGGATTGCTGGTGGTTTGCTATGTGGGAGCACTGTCCTGCTCTGGCAGAGCAAGGCTGTGCCGGTTGCCAGTAACGATGAAACCTTGCAACGCCAGCAGGAGCTGCAGCAGATCGAACAACTGGAGTTGAAGCGTTATCGGCAGCTGGTGCAGTTTGCCAATGACATCTTCACCTGGCATGCCGCAGATGGCTCGGTGCAGTACATTTCACCCAACGTCCGGCGCCTGCTGGGTTACGAGGCTCAAGAGCTGCTGGGGCAGAACCTGTTCCGGCTGATTCATCCCGATGACCTGGCTTCGGTGCACCTGGCCCGCGCTGATCTGCTGGCCGAGGGGACGCCATTACCCGTTACCTTCCGCATTGCCAACCGCGAAGGTGTGTGGGTATGGATGGAGATGTTTGCGCGGCTGTTTGAAATAGGGGAGGGGCCGACCCGTATTGTCGGCGTGAGCCGCGACGTGACGTTGCGCCGCGATGCCGAAGCGGTGATGCGCGAATCGGAACGCTTCAAGGCATTGTTCGAACTGGCGCGTGACGGCATGTTCCTGATCGACCCGCAGGGGCGGGTGGTCGAAGTCAATCGTGAAGCCGCTCGCGAGCTGGGCTATCACCGCATGCATCTGATTGGCATGCCACTGGTGGATTTGCTGGCCCCCGGCCATGAAGACAGTGAATTGCAGCGCTGGAGTGACTATTTCCAACTGGTACAGTCCGGGCAATCCGAATTGCTGGAATTGAGCATGCTGTGTTCCGACGATCAGGAAAAATGGCTGGAAGCGCTGTTCAGTCCAATAACTCAGGAAGGTCGGCCGCTGGTGCTGCTTGCCGTGCGCGATATCAGCGCCCGGCGTCAGGGTGCAATGCAGCTGCAGGAATCGCTGACGGCACTGCGGGTGTTGCACAACCGTTTGTACGGCATCATTGAGGGCAGTAGCGACCTGATTGCAGCGGTGGATAACAGCTTCCATCTGATCGCCTTCAATCGCGCTTTCAAACAAAGCTTCGAGCAGCATTTCCGTACACCCGTGGAGCTGGGGGTCAATCTGTTGTCGTTTGTCGCGCACGACGCTGAACAAATGGCGCAATCATTCCTCTCATGGCAGCGGGCGCTGGCTGGTGAAGTCTTCATCAATATCGAGCCACTGCTGCTGGCCGGCAATACCCGTGAATATGAAGTGAAATACAGCCCGATCCGCGACGAGGTGGGTGACGTGGTTGGCGCGGCGTACATCGCGCGTGACGTTTCGACACATCTGCAGGCTGAGCGAGAGTTGAAACACGCACTGGATCGGCTGGATCAGGCGCGGCAGGACACGGAAAACATCAACGAGCAGCTGAAGCTGGCCAACCGTGAATTGCAGCGCCAGGCCAACCAGGATGGTATGACCGGCATTGCCAACCGGCGTTATTTCGATGAATACCTGGCGCACGAGTGGCGGCGCGCGGTGCGTCAGCATGAGCCGATGGCGCTGATTTTTGCCGATGTCGATTTTTTCAAGAAGTACAACGATCATTACGGCCATCAGCTGGGCGATACCTGCCTGCGTGAAGTGGCGCAAGCGTTGCATTCGCAACTGCGACGGCCAGCTGATTTGCTGGCGCGTTATGGCGGTGAGGAGTTCGTGGTGCTGCTGCCCGGCACCACACTTGCCGGCGCCATGTTTATCGCCGATGCCATGCGTGCGGCGGTAGAGTCGCTGCAATTGCCGCACGCTGCTTCCGATGTGTCGCCCCATGTGACGCTTTCGCTGGGCGTGGCATCGATTGTGCCTTCCGAAGCCATGGCGGAGGGCTTTCTGATATATGGCGCGGATCAGGCGCTGTATATTGCCAAGAAATCCGGGCGCAATCGCACGCACGGCAATCCGTTGTAGCAATCACCTCCATTGGTTTGACCTTCTGTTCCTCTGCCAATCACCTGCTAATATCAAGAAAAGAGCGGGGAATTCGTTTTGTCGTTTAATAGTCGTCCAGCTTATCTGCTGTTGTGTATATTGGCCTGCTGGTCATTGTCAGTACAGGCGGAAGCGTTGCGGCTGGGCATTGCACCGTATCTGTCGACGCGTACCTTGATGGTGGAGAGTGCGCCCTTGAAGAATTTTCTGGCGCTGAAGCTGAACCAGCAAGTCAGCGTTGGTACCGCCGCCAATCCCGGCAAGTTTGCCCAGCGCATGGTGCGGGGAGACTTCGACGTGGCTTTACTGCCGCCTCATTTTGCCCGTTATATGCAGCAGACCTACCAGTATCAATTGCTGGTTGGGGTGCGTTCGGATTTTTATGCGTTGCTGCTGGTTTCCAAGGACGATCCCGCACGCAATGTTGCCGACATCAAGGGACGGGTGCTCAACTTGCCGCATCACCTGTCACTGGTGGCGCTGGAGACTGAACGTTATCTACGCCAGTTGAATATCGACCCGGCGCGTGATCTGCGCCAGCATTTTCATAGCACTGACAATAACGCGGCACTCGCACTCATCGGCCAGCGGCAAGGGGCAACCGCGACCTCACGCGCAGTGTTTGAGCGCATGCCGGCGGAAATTCGCGGGCAACTGCGCATTCTTGGCAGTACTCCCAGCGCGCTGAGCCTGGTGCTGATAGCCAATCAGAACCTGCCACCGCAACGGATAGCTGCGATCAAGGCTGCAGTGAATGAGTTTCCGTTTAGCGAGTCGGGGCTGGAGTATTTTCAGGCGCGCGGAGTCAATCTGGTGCCGGTCAGTGATACTGATCTGAAAGTCTACGATGGCGTGTTACCCCTGATGCGCAAGGATTTAAGGGAGTTTCTGCAATGATGGCGCGCCTCGGCTTGCGTTCGCTGCGCGCGCGGTTGTTGCTGGCATGTTCTGCGGTAGAGGTGGTTCTGCTGTCGCTATTGCTGCTGAATAGCGTGCGGCTGATCAACGATGCCTTGCGCGCCAGTGTGGAAGCCGCACTGGCCCAAACCGTGCCGATGTTGAACGCGATCATTGCCCCCAATTTGCTGCAAGGCGATTACGCCACCTTGCAGGATAGCTTGAACGAAGTGGTTGGCAGCCATGCGCAGGGTGTGGTGTATGTTCGTGTACTCGACGACAAGGGGCGGATGGCTGCTCAGGCGGGGTTTTCCGGGCAGGGAGAGTTGCCGCCGGCGGTGGTGGACATCGGTAAGGCGCTGGACGAGCCGGTGTTGCATCTGCAGCGGCCGATTGTGTTTGCCGGCCAGAACTTGGGCAATCTGCGCTTTGGCTTGTCGACTCAGATCATCAGTTCGGCGCGTTCTTCCTTGCTGCACCAGGGCATCCTGATCGCAATGCTGGAAGTGTTGCTGACCTTTGTTTTGTTGAGTCTGCTGGGGTACTGGCTGACCAAGAGCCTTAGTCAGCTGATTGCCGGCAGTCGCGCCATTGCCGAGGGCCGTTATGACCAGCCGGTAACGGTGAGCGGCGATGATGAAATCGCCCAGCTCGGGCGCAATTTCAATCGTATGGCAGAAGCGGTGCAAAGCAAGATGCAGGAATTGCATAGCAATGAAATGCAGTATCGGGCCTTGTTCGAGCAGGCTGCAGTTGGTATTGGCCACATCAGTATCGGTGAACGGCTTTGGACGCGCGTCAATCATCGTCTGCTGGAGATTCTCGGCTATCAGGAGCAACAATTGCTGGAGGCGGGCTATCAGGTCATGTTTCAGCAAAAGGACCTGGAGGCGGTCGAGCGCTCGCGCCAGAAGCTTGATAGCGGTGAGCGCAATATGTTTGAAACCGATATCCAGCTGCGTTGTGCCAGTGGGGATCTGTTGTGGGCACGTTTGACGGTTTCCTTGCTGCGTGATGAAGAGGGGCGGCCTCAGTATTACATTGTGGTGGTGCAGGATGAAAGTGAACGCAAACGCGCCGAAGCGGAGCTGGATCATTATCACGTGCATCTGGAAGATCTGGTGACGCAACGTACAGCGGCGCTGGCGGCGGCAAACCGTGAGCTGGAGGCATTCAGTTACTCCGTGTCGCACGATCTGAAAGCGCCACTGCGTTCGATTGACGGGTTCAGCCAGATTCTGGCCGAGGATTATCACGCAGTGCTGGATGATAGCGGTCGCGATTATCTGGCGCGCATCCGTCGTGCGGTGCAGCATATGGCGCGCCTTACCGATGCGCTGTTGTCGCTGGCCAAGGTGAGCCGGGTGGGATTCAATCCGGAAGAATTCGATTTCTCCGAGCTGGCACACAATATTGCCGAAGAAGTGCAGATTGCCAACCCCGGCAAGATTGCCACTGTCCGGATCCAGCCTGGAATGAAAATTGTCGGTGACTGCAATCTGCTGCGCACCGTGCTGCAGAATTTGCTTGGCAATGCTTGGAAATACAGCAGCAAGGTGGCACAGCCCGAGATCGAGATCGGCTGTTATGACGTCGAAGGCAATCGGGTCTATTTTGTCAGGGACAACGGCGCCGGTTTTAACCCGGCGCATGCCGGTAAATTGTTCGGCGTGTTCCAGCGGCTGCATCGCGCCGAGGAGTTTGAGGGCACCGGCATTGGTCTGGCGACGGTGCAGCGCATTGTCCAGCGCCATGGCGGGCGTATCTGGGCCGAAGGCGAGCCTGATCACGGCGCCACATTCTATTTCACTACCCAGCCGGAAATTCGCGCAGCCGCCGCGTGAGGAGGTGTCATGTCGATCAAGCCTTTGCTTCTGCTGTGTGGCTTGGCCTGCAGCCAGGTTCAAGCTGATCTGCCGGCAGCCAAAAAATGGCTGAAGCAGGAATTTCGCCAGAGTAGTATCACTCCAGAGCAACAGTTGGCGGAAATGCAATGGTTCATCGATGCCGCCAAGCCGTTTCGCGGCATGCAGATTCGCGTAGCATCTGAGCAGATCGGCACGCATTTTTACGAGCGCGATGTGCTGGCCAAGGCCTTCAGCGAAATCACCGGCATTCAGGTGCAGCACGACACCATACCCGAGGGCAAGTTGGTGGATACGCTGCTCAATCAAACCCGCACCGGCAAGAACCATTACGATGCCTATGTGAATGACACCGATTCAATCGGTGCACACTTCCGTCACAACTGGACGGTATCGCTATCGGCTTTCATGCAGGATGAAGGCAAGGATGTGACGCTGCCGACGCTGGACGTACATGATTTTATCGGCCGTAGTTTCGGCTCTGGCCTTGATGGACAGTTGTATCAACTGCCGGATCAGCAGTTTGCCAACCTGTACTGGTTTCGCCACGACTGGTTTAACCGGCCTGACCTGAAGCAGCGTTTCCGCCTCAAATATGGTTACGAGTTGGGCGTGCCAATCAATTGGAAAGCCTACGAAGACATCGCCGATTTTTTCACCAATGAGGTAAAACAGATCGATGGCGTGCGGGTTTATGGTCACCTCGATTACGGCAAGATGCACCCATCGCTGGGCTGGCGTTTTTCTGACTCCTGGTTATCACTCGCGGGAACCGGTGATCGCGGGATTCCGTTTGGTAAGCCGGTGGACGACTGGGGAATTCGTGCCGAAGGCTGTGTGCCGGTAGGCGCCAGTGTTGCACGCGGTGGTGAAACCAATGGCCCATCGTCGGTCTACGCTTTGCAGAAATATATCGACTGGCTCAAGTTGTATGCACCGCCGGAGGCGGTCAACTACACCTTTGACGACATTGGCCGCGCGCTGCAGCGCGGCAATATCGCACAGATGGTGTTTCTCTACACCGTGAATACTGCCGACCTGACCAAGCCGGGTACACCGCTGGTTAATCCTGACGGCACCCCCAAATGGCGCTATGCCCCGAGCCCGCATGGCAGCTATTGGGAAGAGGGTATGAAACTCGGCTATCAGGATGCCGGAGCCTGGACCTTGCTGAAAAGCACGCCGCTGGAGCGGCGCAAGGCCGCATGGCTCTATGCGCAGTTTGTGGTGTCCCATACCGTGTCGCTGCAGAAAACCCTGATCGGGCTGACGCCAATTCGCGAATCCGACATCAATTCGCCACAAATGAGCAAAATGGCGCCCAAACTGGGCGGACTGGTAGAGTTTTACCGCAGCCCGGCACGTGTCGCCTGGACGCCAACCGGCAATAATGTGGCCGATTACCCGGCAATGGCGCCTTTATGGTGGCAAAACATTGGGCAAGCGGTAACCGGGCGCCTCAGCGCGCAGCAGGCCATGGATCAGCTGGCGCAGCAGCTTGATCAGTCCATGGCGCAATCCGCCAAGGACCCCAGCATGGTGCGTTGTCAGCCACGCCTGAATCCGGCGCTTGATCCAAGCCATTGGCTGAAGCCCGGCGTGGCCCCAAAGGCGGCACGTGCCACGCGTAATGACAAGGGTGACACCGTGGTCTATGAGGCCTTGCTGCAGGCATGGCGCGAAGGTCGCTTGCGTTGATCTGGCGCAGGCGACCGCAGCGCGTGAGCGTGCTACAATCCCCGCCTTATTTTTGTATAGCTAGACGAGGGTTGTATGGCTGGACACAGTAAATGGGCCAATATTCAGCATCGCAAAGGCCGTCAGGATGCCAAGCGGGGCAAGGTATTTACCAAGCTGATCAAGGAAATTACGGTTGCCGCCAAAATGGGCGGCGACCCCAACTTCAACCCGCGTCTGCGTCTGGCGATTGATCGCGCCAAAGAAGAAAACA
Source organism: Chitinivorax sp. (assembly GCA_046347685.1). Lineage (GTDB taxonomy): Bacteria > Pseudomonadota > Gammaproteobacteria > Burkholderiales > SCOH01 > CALMFQ01. Next base: position 20,123 of record JAXMFR010000022.1, on the reverse strand, counting down.
TGCCGGCCGACAACATCGACCGTGCGGTAAAACGCGGTACCGGTGAGCTGGAAGGTGTCGTTTACGAAGAATGCCGTTACGAAGGTTATGGCATTGGTGGCGCCGCCGTGATGGTGGACTGCCTGACTGACAACAAGACCCGCACTGTTGCCGATGTACGCCATGCTTTCAACAAATATGGCGGCAATATGGGCACCGACGGTTGTGTGGCGTTTCAGTTCAAACACTGTGGCTACCTGATCTTTGCGCCGGGCACCAACGAAGACGCGATCATGGAAGCCGCGCTGGAAGCCGGTGCTGAGGACGTGGTTACGCACGATGATGGCTCGATCGAAGTCATTACCCCTCCGTACGAGTTTGTGCAGGTAAAAGAAGCGCTGGAAAAGGCTGGCTTCAAGGCAGAAATGGGCGAAGTGACGCAGAAGCCGCAAAACGAAGCCGAGCTGACCGGCGATGACGCAGTGAAAATGCAGAAGCTGCTGGACGCGCTGGAAAGCCTGGACGATGTACAAGAGGTGTACACCTCGGCGCTGATCAGCGAATAAATCCGTTGCGCTACAAAAAAGCCTGCTGGCATCCGCCGCAGGCTTTTTTTATGCCTTGCCCACAGCCCAATCCTGGCTTGCTTTGCAGGCAAGGCCACAGCCCGCACCCAGCTTGCCTTGTGGCGTGATGGCCAAGGCTGTTGCCACAGCGCTTAATTCATTTGCTGTTTGGCCAGTTGTTCGCGGATGATTTTGACCGATTCGATATCCGCTTGCCGATACGCCGATTTCACATAGCTGCTCAGATCCGCATCAGGCGTGCCGGGGGCGTCCTGTAGTGTGGTGCTGTAGCTGAAGCGTAAGAACAGGCGTTGCGGCTGTGGCTCTTCAATGGTGATTTGTAGCAACGATCCGGCATGTTCCGCCGGGGCAATCACTTCAATCGAGACGCTATCCAGCAATTGCAATACCACGCGGTCACGAATCCGCAAATTGCCGAAATCCAGTTCGCGCACCAGTCCGCTGTCGTCGCGCGCCACCACCTGCATCTGCTCCAGATGGGGCAGAAACAGCATGGGCTGCTCCACGCGCAACATCAAGCCTTGCCAGAGATCACTGCGGCTCAGCGGCGCCAATGTCAACAGCGCAGGGTCGTTGATTTCGATCAGGTGCTCATATTTCATATTTGTTCAATTCCATCATGCTGAAGGCCTGATTCAGGCCGATAGTGAGCCGGGCGCACGCCGCATTCCATCAATAAACAGCAAAAACTCACCGGGCTCGCATTGTATCCATGATTCATTATCGGTTAAGGGTTGTGTGGCAATAATCGCTGCCCGGTCGGAAGGAAAAGTCAGCTGGTTAAAATCAACGCTGACATCCTCGTCGATCAAGTGAGCATGGGTAAACGGCGTCTGGCGCACCACGTAGTAGAGATTGGTGGCGCAATGGGCGAGCAGCATTTCGCCGTTCGACAGCAGGCAATTGAAGGTGCCGAGTGTCGCCAATTGTGCAAACAGTTGTTGTATCTGTTCAACCAGCGCAGCGGGTGATGGTTTGTGTTCAAAGCGCTGGCGCAGCTGATTCAACAGCCAGCAAAAGGCAGCCTCGCTGTCGGTTTCACCCACCGGCCGATAATGGCTGTGATTGCATTCAAGGCCGGTGAGATTGCCGTTGTGGGCAAACAACCAGTATTCGCCCCACAGCTCCCGCTGAAACGGGTGCGTGTTGGCGAGCGTCAGCTTGCCCTGGGTGGCCTTGCGGATGTGCGCAATCACATTGCGCGACTTGATCGGATAACGCTGCACCAGCTCGGCAATGGGCGAATCCACTGACGGCAGATAGTCGAGAAACATCCTGCAGCCTTTGTCCTCGAAAAAGCCAATGCCCCAGCCATCACTGTGTTCATCGGTTTCGCCACCGCGCCGGCGAAAGCCTTTAAACGAAAAGCAGATATCGGTGGGCACGTTGCAATTCATACCGAGCAACTGGCACATACGTATTCCTTGTTTCAGATCGCAATAGAAGCCGCTAGCGAAGGCCTGCTGCGGGCAGTGCTGAAGCACGACAAAGCGCCGCCGACAAATTGATGCTTCTATTGCGAATTGGAACTTATAATCGGCGGCTGATCTGTTTTATGTTATCAGCCACATGCGCTGAGGCCCAACCTCTCAAGGATATTTCATGCAGCAATACCTCGATCTGCTCCGCGACATCCAGGCCAATGGCACCCAGAAAGGTGACCGCACCGGCACCGGCACCATCAGCGTATTTGGCCGGCAAATGCGCTTCGATTTGTCGCAGGGCTTTCCGTTGTTGACCACCAAGCGTATCCATCTTAAGAGTGTGGTACACGAATTGCTTTGGTTTCTGCGTGGCGACACCAATGTGCAGTATCTGCGCGACAACGGTGTCAGCATCTGGGATGAGTGGGCGGATGAAAAAGGTGATTTGGGCCCGGTTTATGGCTACCAATGGCGCAACTGGCCAACGCCGGACGGCCGCCATATCGACCAGATTGCAAATGTTGTAACACAAATCCGCAACAATCCGAATTCGCGGCGGATTCTGGTAACCGCAATGAATATTGCAGATTATCCGGATGAAACGGTATCGCCGCAGCAAAACGTAAAAGACGGAAAAATGGCGCTGGCACCGTGCCACGCGTTTTTCCAGTTCTACGTGGCCGACGGCAAACTCAGCTGCCAGCTGTATTGCCGTAGTCAGGATGTGTTCTTGGGTACGCCCTTTAATTGGGCAAGTTATGCACTGTTAACGCACATGATCGCGCAGCAGTGTGATCTGGAAGTGGGGGACTTTGTCTGGGTGGGCGGTGATTGTCACATTTACAGCAATCACCTGCAGCAGGTTGCGCAACAGCTGGAACGTACGCCATATCCGTTGCCGAAACTGGTAATCAAGCGTAAACCGGCGTCGATCTTCGACTACACCTTCGAAGACTTCGAGTTTGTTGACTACCAGTATCATCCGGCAATAAAAGCGCCAATTGCCATATAAATGCAGTCGGCGCCAGACTGGGTACGGCATGCTGTTTGTATGATATGTGCGTAAAGGTATATAGGTGTTGGCGGACAGGATTATTGCTTGTCATGAAATGTTGCACTGCATATAATCCTTGCCAGCATTAAGCCGCTGAAATTTGAGTATTTATTTTAATTTTCATGGCGAATTTGTTTGCATTCCGTGCTTTTTTCACTGAATGCAAAGGCTTGGCTTAAAAATCATCCGAAAACGGCAATTTGCCGGAACGTGAATAATGGAGGCAGTGTGATCAAGCGTAGTCTGACTTTGAGTGTAGCGTTGGCGGTTCTGGTTCTCGCCGGTTGTGACAAGGACGAAAAGAAAGATGCCAGCCAGGTGATCGCCAAGGTTGGTGATGCCGAAGTGACCGTGCATCAGCTGAATCACGCTTTGAGCCGCCTGCAGGGCATCAAGCCGGAGCAGGCTGAGCTCGCCCGTCAGAAAGTTGCCAAAGGTCTGGTTGAGCAGCAAGTGCTGGTCAACGCCGCTATGTCCGACAAACTGGATCGCGATCCGAATGTGTTGATGGATATCGAAGCCGCCAAGCGTGAAATCCTCGCCAAGGCTTACGTCGCCCGTCATCTGAATGCCGGCAAGCCTGCCGATAGCGAAGTCAAAGCCTATTACGAGCAGCATCCTGACCTGTTTGCCCAGCGCAAGGTCTACGACCTGCTGGTGATCCGCCTGCAGAATGTTGAGCGCGACAAGCTGGCCGAAATCGGCAAACGTGCCGATGCCGGCCAATCGCTGGTAGAGCTGCAGGCCTATCTGAGCCAGCAGGGTTTTGCCACCTCCGTGGCATCGGAGCAAAAGGGCGCGGAACACCTGCCGCTGGAAGCGCTGCCGAAGTTCTCGCAGCTGGCGCCGAAAAAAGTACTGGTTCTGTCCGCAGGCGGCAACGTCGCCATTTATGAAGTCGTAAATGCCAAGTCCGAGTCGGTGTCGCTGGATCGTGCCAAACCGTTTATCGAAGCCTATATCGGCAACAAGAGCCGTGCCGCCCAGGCAGAAAAACTGTTTGCCGATCTGAAACAGAAAGCCAAGATCGAATATCAGGGTGATTTTGCCAAGCTGGCCCAGCTGGACGCCGCCAAACCTGCTGCTGCCCCCGCACCTGCGCCGGCCGCTGCAGCCAAACCCGCCGCAACTGATGACGCCGTAAGCAAAGGCGTGGAGGCGTTGCGATGAGTCGCTGGCGTCTCGCCTTGGTCGCATTGTGCGGCCTGTTGCTGAGCACCTTCGCCGGGGCTGAGGAATATCTGCTTGGCCCGGGCGATGTACTGCGTATTTCCGTATACGGTCAGCAGGACATGACCAGCGAAGTCCGCGTCAGCGAAAGCGGTTTCATCACCTTTCCGCTGATTGGTCTGGTGAAAGCAACCGGCGTGCCGGCTGCCGGGCTGGAGATGAAAATTGCCGAAGCGCTGAAAAAAGGCGGCTTCGTCAACAAGCCGGAAGTGTCGGCGCTGATCACCGCCTTCCGCAGCAAACAGGTGTCGGTGCTGGGGCAGGTCAATCGCCCGGGCAAATTCAATCTGGAGACTGTCAGCACCGTTGCCGACTTGCTGGCCTTGGCCGGTGGCCCGCTCACCAGTGCCGCCGCCGACGAAATCGTGCTGATCCAGCAACGCGATGGCAAAACACTGCGCCAGAGCATCGACCTGCTGGCGCTGTTTAATCAGGCTGACTTCAGCCTCAACCACAAAGTGGAAAACGGCGACGTAATTTTTGTGCCACGCGCCCCGGTGTTCTATGTCTACGGCGAAGTGCAGCGTCCCGGCGTTTACCGTCTGGAGCGCAACATGAGCGTGGCCCAGGCCATTGCCGCAGGTGGCGGCCTGACCTTGCGTGGCAGTGATTCGCGCCTGCAGGTCAAACGTCGCAACGGCAAAGCCATCGACACCAACTCGATTCAGCTGGACGACTCGCTGCTGGCCGACGACGTGCTGGTAGTGAAAGAGCGCGTGTTCTAAGAACTTGTTCAAAATCTGTCGCGAGTGCCCCTCAGCGGGGCGCAGCAAGATTTTGGACAAGTTCTAAAACCGATCACCACGCCGCAACAGCCCACCGTTGCAGCAACCGAAGCTAAATAGATGCAGTCGCCCAAGGCGGAAAAACTCCGTCGTGGGCTGGCTGTTGCCGAAAATTTGTGCCCATGGCCAAAAAGCCGGCTTAAAGAATCACCTAACCCTGGAAATACACGCATGTCTTTTTCCCAGTTCCTCAACATTCTGCGAGCCCGCAAGCGGGTTGTGTTGTTGACGCTGTCCATCGTGGTGGGCCTCACCACGTTGCTGAGTCTGGTGTGGCCAAAGTCCTACATGGCGACATCCTCGGTCTTGGTCGACGTTAAGGGGGCGGATCCGTTAACGGGCGCCTATGCGCCAGGCATGCTGGTTTCCGGCTATATGGCAACACAGGTGGACGTGTTGACCAGTCGCACTGTTGCCATCAAAGTGGTTGAAAAACTGAGGTTGACCGAAAGTCCTGCTGTGCGCCAACAATGGCAGCAAGATACGCAAGGTAAGGGCGATATTCGCTACTGGCTGGCTGACTTGTTGCTGAAAAAGCTGGATGTTAAGCCGTCGCGCGAAAGTAGTGTGATCGAAATCAATTTCAGTAACGAAAATGCCCAGTTTGCCTCGATCGTCGCCAACGCCTTTGCCGACGCCTACATCGAAACCAATATCGAATTACGTGTTGAACCCGCTAAACAAAATAGCGACTGGTTTGAAAAGCAATTGGCCGGTTTGCGTGCCAATCTCGAAGTTGCGCAGAAAGCCCTATCCAAATATCAGCAAGACAAAGGGATTGTCGCTGTAGATGAGCGCCTGGATGTAGAGAATGCACGCCTGGCAGAGCTCTCGTCGTTGGTGGTAGGGGCTCAGGGCATGAAAGTGGACAGCGCCTCGCGTGAGCGGCAGATTGCCCAAGCCGGTGGTCGTGGAGATTCGGTGGCCGATATTGCCAACAACCCGTTGATCCAGAACCTGAAAGCCGAGCTGGCACGTTCCGAAGCCAAACTCTCTGAACTCGGCTCGCGCCTGGGTCGTAACCATCCGCAATTCCGCGAAGCACAGGCAGAAGTTGACGGCATCCGCCAAAAACTTGACGCCGAAATCAAGATTGCCAGCACTGGTATAACCAACACCGCGCAAATGCAGCAGCGTAAGGAGTCTGAACTGCGTAGCGCACTTGCGGCTCAAAAATCCCGCGTGCTGGAACTGAAAAAGCAGCGTGACGAAATGTCACTGCTCACCCGTGAGACAGAAAATGCCCAGCGGGCCTATGACGCAGCCCTGCAGCGCGCCAGCCAGACCCGTCTGGAAAGCCAGTCGAACCAGACCAACGTGGTGTTACTCAACCGCGCGGTGGAACCCACCGACCCATCTCGTCCAAAGGTCGTACTCAACATCGTTCTCTCGGTGATTCTTGGCATGTTCCTCGGCATCAATCTGGCGGTGATTCGCGAGTTTATGGATCGCCGCGTGCGCGATCCGGAAGAGCTGGCCGACATCCTGCAAACCCGCGTACTGAGCGTGTTGCCGAAACAATCTGCCAACACTCGTCCAAGCCGCTTCTCGTTTATCAAACGTAAAAAGCCAATGATGCACCCGATTGTTTCCACCCAGGTAGGAGGCCGCTAATCATGAACCAGCCCACCATCGAGCGCAGCGTGATTGGCGCCGCCTTTGGCGACGAAGGCAATGGCTCGGTCAACAAGATTGCTATCGGCAAGCTGCTGATCGAATCAGGCCGCCTCAAGCGCGAAGACGTAGAAAAAATCAAAAAACTGCAGAACGAAAAAGGATTGCGCTTCGGCGAAGCCGCGATCACTCTCGGCCTGTGCAACGAAGACGATATCCTGCGTGCTTTATCGCGGCAGTTTGCATTTGACTGGATTGCCCCGACCGAAACCAAACTAGCCAGCGAGCTGTGTGCCGTTTTTGATCCATTTGGCCGTGAGGCAGAAGCCTTGCGTACCATTCGTGGGCAACTGTTGTTGCGCTGGTTTGATCAGGGCAATCGCACCCTGGCGATAGCGGGTGTGCATCAGTGCTCCGGTGTTTCTCACATCTGCGCCAACTTGGCGGTGATGTTTGCCCAGCTTGGCCTGAAAACCCTGCTGATCGACGCCAATCTGCGCAACCCGCGTCAGGAAGGCATTTTCGCGGTGCGCCCCCATGGCGGCCTGTCCGACATGCTGATTGGACGCGTTGGCATGGACGCGATTACCCGCGTGCCGCAAATCGCCAACCTCTCGCTGCTGACTGCCGGCGCCATTCCGCCCAACCCGCAGGAATTGCTGGCTCGCCCCAGTTTCTATCAGCTGCTGCAAAACGCGCAGGAAGAATTCGAAATCGTCCTGCTCGACACCCCGGCTTACGACGTGGGTGCCGATCTGGAAATCATCGCCAGCCGCGCCCGTGGCGCCTTGGTGGTGGCCCGAAAGGACATCACCAAAGCCAGTATCGCGCGCCAGTTGCAAGAAGTATTGCAGGGCAGTGGCGTTACCCTCTGCGGCGCTGTGTTCAACGAATTCTGATGCGATAGACGCCCCCCATGCCCGGAGAGAATACACACACCAGCCGGCTGGCCGCCTGGCTTCCCTGGATGCCGATCCTGTTGGGTTTGCTGGCAATGTATGTGCCAACATTCTGGGATCTGAGCCAGGGCTTGTGGTCAAAAGAGCAGCATTTCCACCAACCGATTGTTGCCGCGCTGGCGTTGTGGCTGTTTCAGCGAGACTACAAGCGCTGGCAACATGCTGCGGCAAGCTCATCGCCGCTGTCTTGGCTGCTGATTCTGGTTGGTGCGCTGAGTTATGTGCTCGGCCGCTCCCAGGCTTTTCAGCCGCTGGAAGTGGCATCGCTGATCCCCTTGCTGGGCGGGCTGATCTGGTTGATTGGTGGTGCACAGGCACTGCGTGCCATGTGGTTTCCGGTGCTGTTCATCGCGTTTGCTGTGCCCCTGCCAGATTCGCTGCTGGACCCGATCCTGTTGCCGCTGAAAATGCTGGTCTCCAATCTGGTTGAACATGGCCTGTATACGCTGGGTTATCCGATTGCCCGCGATGGCGTGGTGCTCAATATTGGCCCTTATCGCATGTTTATTGCCGATGCCTGTTCCGGCCTCAACTCGATGATCTCGCTGGCCGCCATTGGCAGTCTGTATGTCTTTATCCGCGAGCACCCAAGCAAGCTGCAAAACTTCATTCTGCTGCTCGGTATTTTGCCTCTGGCCTTCAGTGCCAATATGGCCCGCGTCGCCTCGCTGGTTCTGGCAACCTATCACGGCGGTGATGCCGTCGGGCAAAAGGTGCACGACTACGCCGGCATGCTGGAAATTGCTGCGCTGATGTTTGGCTTTGTATTGTTCGACAGCCTGGTTGGCCTGTTTTTCAAGCGGGGTAAGCAATGAAACATATCCCCATGCGCGCCTGGATTGCCTTGCTTGCCATGTTGCTCGCTAGCATCGGCGCCATTGCGCTCACCCCGAAAGTCGTCGAATCCAAGGCACGCCCCGCGTTTCAACTGGATACGCTGGTGCCGCGCCAGTTTGGCGAATGGACTGAAGTCCCATCGCTCAAGCAAACCGACCTCACCATCCAGCGCGACCCCGGCAGCGAAGCCGTGTTGTACGACCAGACCCTGATGCGCACCTACAGCCGCAGCCGCGATGGTGCAGTGGTGATGATGGCGCTGGCCTACGGCAGCGAACAAAGGCAAGACCTGAAACTGCACCGCCCCGAGCTGTGTTACTACAGCCAGGGTTATCAGGTGCAAAACAAGCAGTTTGTTACGCTCAACCTCACGCCTGGTCTGCAGGTCAACGCCGTTACCTTGCTCACCCGCAACCCGGTGCGCATCGAACCTGTTACCTACTGGATGCGCGTTGGCAAAGGCATCGTCCGCAACAGCACCGAATCGCGTATCCGCATCTTCAAGGAAGGCCTGGCCGGGAATATTCCCGATGGCCTGCTGGTGCGCGTTTCGTCCGCCGCGCAAGACCAGCAAAGCGCGGCCAATGGCTATCAGATTCAAAACGAATTTTTGCAGGCGCTTTACCAGAGCTTGCCGGACAACGGCAAACAACTGTTTGTTGGCAACAACTAGAACCGAACCACCCGTATTCGGTTGAGGAATCAGCTTGAAACTGTTTTTTTCACTGGGCGCCCTTGCGTCGGGCAATATGCTGCTGTGGTTTGTATTCCAGTGGTATTTGTTGACGACCCTGGGGCCTGGCATTGCGACCGATGCATTTTTTGCTGGTTTTGCGCTACCGCAATTTATTTCCATTATTGCGTTTAACACGCTCACCCATGTTCTGGTGCCATTTCTGGCGGGTGAAGAAAAACAACGGGCAAATGCCGATGCATTTGCAATGTTATTACTTGTTTCTGCTTTTTTCGCCGTGTTGGCCATTGTTGCGGGGGGCAGCGTCCAGTTCTGGTTGCCGTTACTATTCCCCGGCTTTTCCGCTGAAGCATTGTTGCTAACTGCGGATGTAGCCAGGATTCAGTTGATTGGTATGGTTTTTATTGCGGCCAATGCAGTTTTGGCCGCAACGCTTCAAGCCCGAAAACAGTTTGTTTGGGTTGAATTATCTCCCCTGTTTGGAACGGTTGTCGGCATTGTTCTGCTGGTCACGCTATTGGGTAGATACGGCGTCGTGGCCGCTGCGTGGGCCAGCACTATCCGTTTTTTTCTGCAAATGCTTATTCTGCTGCCGGTAATCCAGTGGCGCGATGCCTTCAGCAATTGCCGCTGGCAGAGTGTGCTAGCCATCTGGCAAAGGTTGAAGCCATTGCTGCTTGGCGCAATTTATTACAAATCTGATGTGCTGGTTGACCGTTTTCTGGCGTCGATGGCATCTGCCGGTAGTCTTTCCTTGTTTTATTTCGCCCAGCAGTGTTATGGCGCCGCTAACACCATTGTCAGTAAAGCCCTTGCGGCACCACTCACTCCCCGAATGGCCGAGGCCCACAAGGGGGGGCGTGTTTCTGAATTCCAGAAAATTCTGGTCAAAGGCAGTCTCACCGTATTGTGTTTAACGATGGCTGGATTAGTTGTATTTGCCGCAATCGGACAATGGTTGTTGGGAATGTTGGTCGGGCATGGTGGCGTCACACCAGACAATGTTAGCACTCTGTATCAGTTATTCATTGGAATGGCTGGCATGTTTGTCGGTGGGTGTGTTGGCCAAGTGCTTAACTCCGCATTTTATGCTCGGGGTAATACCAAGATTCCCGCATTGGTCATGAGTGCATGCTTTACGCTAGGGGTGGCTATAAAAATATTTGCGTTCAAGATTGCCGGCTTAATGGGATTAGCATTCGCAACAACGTTCTATTACCTCAGCTACCCAACGGTACTGGCCGTGTTACTTAAGCTACGCGTAGCCAATTCAAAAAAGGTAGGGTTTGTAGAAGGTGGCGTGAAATGAATATCGTATTCGCTAGCCATACATATATGGGCAGCACATTCGTTGTTGGATCGCATCACCTGGCCAAGGCAATGGCAAAAAAGGGCCATAACGTAGCGCATATTTCTGCGCCTATTAGCCCAATACACCTGTTTAAATGGAGAGACCTGGATACAAAACAGCGCCTAGATATCTGGCGTAAAAATGGGGTGCGTCGGGATGGCGTAATGGATTATGTGCCAATGGGCCTTTTGCCATGGCAGGCAATTACAAGGCTAGGTTTGCCGTATGAATCCTATTCCAAAACTTTTCCAAGTATTAGTAGTTGTCTGGAAAAATATCTAGGCATGTCGCACGTTGATTTGTTATTGATGGATGAGCCTCGCTTTGTCGGTTTAGAGAAACAGCTTAAGCCCAAAAAATTTGTTTACCGTGCCACAGATTTGTATGCCGAAATGCGCGGCGATAAAACAATTCGAGAGGCAGAGATGCAAATTGCATCGTGTGCCAACCTGATGATTGGCACCTCTTCGCCGGTTGTGGAGTATCTGCATTCGCTAAATCCGGATTTGCCAGTACATCTGATTGAAAATGGCGTCGATCTGGATATTTTTGGAACAAAGCAGCAAGAACCTGACGATATCGCGAAAATATCGCATCCAAGGGCAATTTATGTTGGTGCCTTAGATGAGCGTTTTGATTTTTCGGTTGTTGATTTATTGGCAAAGTCAATGCCAGAACTTAGCCTGATTCTGATTGGCCCTGTTTCTGATGATGTTAAAGAAAAATATTTAAGTTTGTCAAATGTACATTTTTTAGGCTCTCGCCCATTTGAACAAATTCCAGGATATCTTCGTTTTTCCGATGTCGCATTGTTGCCGTTGAGTAAGCATCCGGCAAATAATGGCCGTAGCCCAATGAAAATATATGAGTACGGATCGTGTGGCTTGCCCGTTTTAGCTTCTGCTACACAAGAGTTGAAAAGAAGATGCTTGCCATTTGTATTTGTGGCAAATGAGTCGAATGAATTTCCAGTATTGATGTCTGAACTGTTGGGTAGGGATTTGCGTTTGATTGCGGATTGTGCGGTTTCTTATTCTGCTAAAAATAGTTGGAAGCAAATTTCCGATGATTTATTGGAGATTGTATGTTCATGATTGATAAGCAATTCATTGCATGCGGTGATATGGCTATCAGTGAGAATATTTTAATGAGGGAGAGGGTCTATCTTTCTCTGGTTTCGTTTTTTGCGCCTATCTCTTCAGTGGTTTTTCTTTCATCGCTGCAAGGTACAACTCCAGCCAATCTAATGTTGCTCTTGGCACTATTTCCATTTGTGTCGCTTATTATTTTTGAAAAGAAACGGATGTTTAGTGTTCTGTCCGTTTTTATTAGGTTGGTTTGTATATATTTTCTAGTAACGGTTCCGCCTGCTTTGTATAGTGGATTTGTATATCTTCCGGATACTTCTTATTTTCCCCGCGCAAGTAATTTTCCTCAACCGCTGGCGTATATTTTACAATCTAGTTACATAGTTAGTGGCTTTTTGATTTATTCAATAATGCGAGTTTATGGTAGGCATATTTCAACCTCTAAGCTATGTTATGGCGCAGTTTTTGTTTGTGTTTTTGGATTGTATGAGTTTTTGTTTTTCCTGATTTTCAAGAAAAATGGGGATTTTCTCTCTAACCGAGTTTTTTCTCTTGGTTTGGCATCCGGCTCATGGTTTCAGACTATTAATATTGCCGGGACAACTCTTATGAGAGTTAAGAGCTTAACTGGCGAGCCATCGATGTTGGCGTTGACTATTTTACCTTTTTTTGCATACGCCTATATTTCTGGCAAGCGTATGATGTCCTCTTTATTTGGCATTACTCTCGTGCTGTCATTTTCTACTTCCGCGTATTTAGGTCTTCTTTTTGTTGCTTTAAGTGATGCGTGGATTCGAAAGAACTATGTTGTAGTAAACGCCGTATTTGTTGCAATGGCTGTTGCTATAGCCGGTTATATGTTAGTTCCATCCGTTAATATTTTTTTTGAATCAGTTGTAATGTCTAAGTTTAACAATACATCTCATTCAGGTAGTGTCAGGTTTGAATATTTTACAAATGGGATCAGGTTTTGGATTTCCTCACCTAGCTTCGTAAAAGTGTTTGGTGTAGGGTTTGGTACTATCCGTACAACAGATTTGTTAACGACTTTGCTTATTAATACTGGTCTTGTTGGCGTATTTTTAACTCTTATATTGTTTTTCAGACCATTGTTTTATGTTAATAAAAATCGACTTGCTTCTGCTCTGGTGTGTGGTGTTTTTGTTTGTTTGATTGTTATGTTGTTTTCTGTTCCGGAATATGCTTATTTAACTACTTGGATGTTTCTTGGTCTCCTATATTCTAGTTGTAATGGCAAGGTGAAATGACGTGTTCAATTATTTTTATTGTGCCTTTGTCTGGTTAGTACTTGTTGCGTACCCAAATATTTCCGGTGCTGGTGTTGTTCCTGATCAATTGGAGTTGGGAGTCTGTACGCACTTGGCTCAGCAGAAGCATAGTAGTGATTCGTATTTTCGAATTTTTAATGAAATTGGCGCGACGAGCTTTCGGGATGAATATTATTGGAGTCGTGTGGAAAAACGAGCCGGTGAACTTTCAAACCCACCTGTTTTAAATGAGGTGGTTAAGGCTATTCATCGAGCACCTGCAGATGCCATTAAGCCTCTTGTTGTCCTTTCGTATGGGAATTTTGTTTATGATGCTGGTGGCTTGCCCGTTGCCGAGGAATATCAGTTAGCTTTTTCCAGATACGCTTCCTTTGTGGCAAATAATTTTAAGGGTAAGGCGCGTTATTACGAGGTTTGGAATGAATGGAATATTGGGAAAGGGAGTAGCCCAAAAGCAAATTATGGCGATCCTGCTGATTATGCTAGGCTTCTAAAGAAGACGTATTCCGCAATTAAGGCTGTTGATGGCGATGCAATTGTTCTTGGGGGGAGTGTAACGAATTGGGATTCAAAATGGATTTCTGGGTTTATTTCGGCAGGTGGGGCTCAATATGCGGATGGAGTTGCCGTTCATCCATATAATTATTACTCCCCTAAGCGAGCGCCTGAGGATGTAATTTACTGGTTAGACAGTTTGCATCATTTGTTAGACAAAAATGCATTAAAAATTCCGATTTATGTTACAGAAATTGGATGGCCATCTTATATTGGATTGAATGGCGTTACTCCATCGGTGGCTGCTGATTATGTTGTAAGATTTATCTCTCTTGCCGCCACTCGGAAATTTATTAAAGGGGTTTGGTGGTATGATTTGGTAAATGATGGAGGCAATTTGTTTGTCCATGAGGATAATTTTGGCTTGTATAAACCTGACCTTGAGGAAAAGCCTCAAGCGATTGCGTTTAGAAAAATTTCGTCATTATTGTCTGAGTCATCATGGGTACGTTTAATAAAACCGACAAAAACTGCATATATTGTCGAATTTTCTTCCCCTAGGAAAAAGTCTTGGCTTTTATGGAGCCAAGTCGGTTCGGGTGAGTCTATTGCGATAAAGACTAACAAAGATGCCTTGCCGACTAAGTTTGTTGCTGGAGAAGATTCTTCAATTGGCGTGGTTTTTGGTGGGCAAAGAAAAAATATTGTTATTGGTGTTTCGCCCGTTTTAATAAGTGGCGATCAGAATTTCGTATTGAGTACAGATTAGCCAAATTGTGAAAATTAATATTTATATTAACGGCCGCTTCCTGACCCAGGATTTAACCGGTGTGCAGCGCTTCGCCTACGAAACGCTGGCAGCGCTGGATCAGATGAATCTTGCCTGGCCGGTGACGTTGTTGGTGCCGCCCGGTACGAATACTGCGAATTTACATTTGTCACGTGTGCAAGTGCGTGCAGTGGGTTCCCGCCAAGGGCATGCATGGGAGCAGCTGGATTTGCCCGCTGCCTGCAAAGGCGGCTTGCTGCTGAATCTGTGCAACACCGCGCCGCTGTTCAAGCGCAAGCAGATTGTCACGATTCACGATGCGGCGGTGCATGCGGTGCCGCAGGCTTATAGCCGCAGTTTTCGCGCTGCCTATAAAACCCTGCTGCCCTTGATTGGCAAGCAGGCGCGGCGGGTGCTGACGGTGTCGCAGTTTTCTGCCGGGCAGTTGCAGCAGTATTTTGGCGTGAATCCGGCCAAGATTCGGGTGCTGAAAGAGGGCGGCGAGCATGTGCTGACCATTCCGGCGGATAACGCAATTCTGCAGAAACACAATTTAAGCCAGCGGCCTTATCTGCTGGCGGTAAGCAGCCTCAGTCCGAACAAGAATTTTGGCGCGGTGATCGACGCGATCCGTTTGATGGACAAGCCGGATTTTGACTTTGTGATTGCCGGTGGCGCTAACCCCGCCGTGTTTAACCAGGGCTTGGGTGAACTGCCGTCATTTGTTAAATACGTCGGCCGGGTGACTGATGCCGAGCTGCGCGCGCTTTACGAGCACGCCGCGCTGTTTGTTTATCCCTCGTTGTATGAAGGGTTTGGCCTGCCGCCATTGGAGGCGATGAACTGCGGCTGCCCGGTGCTGGTGTCGAAAGTGGCCTCGTTGCCGGAAGTATGTGGTGACGCTGCGATTTATTGTGACCCGCACAGCCCCGCCGATATTGCGCAACACATCGCCCGGATAATGGCCGATGCCGCGCTGCAGGCGCAGTTGCGCGCAGCCGGGCCACAGCAAGCCAAACGTTTTGGCTGGCCGCTGGCGGCGCAACAGATTGTTGATGTGATCAAAGAATTGGACGTGTTGTGAAAATTGCGATTGTTCACGATTGGCTGACGGTGGATGGCGGTGCCGAAAAGGTGCTGGAGCAGATGCTGCAGGTGTTCCCCGATGCCGATATTTTCAGCCTGGTAGATTTTCTGACTGACGAACAGCGTTGGTGCATCCACAACAAGCCGGTGACCACCTCATTCATTCAGCGCTTGCCGGGCGCGCGCAAGCATTATCGCCATTATCTGCCGCTAATGCCGCTTGCTATCGAACAACTGGATTTGTCGGCTTACGACGTGGTGCTTTCCAGCAGCTTTGCCGTGGCCAAAGGGGTGATTACCGGCCCGGATCAGGTGCATGTGAGTTATGTGCATTCGCCGATTCGTTATGCCTGGGATCTGCAAAACCAGTATCTGGCCGAATCCGGCTTGGCCAAGGGTTTCAAGTCGATGTTGGCACGTGCGTTGTTGCATTACATCCGCTTGTGGGATGCGCGCACCGGGCCGGGGGTGGATGCTTATGTCGCCAATTCGCATTTTATTGGCCGCCGTATCCGCAAGGTGTATCGCCGCGATTACGAGGTGATTTATCCACCGGTGGATACCAGTGCCTTCACGCTGCATGAGCAGAAAGAAGACTTTTATCTCACCGCCTCGCGCATGGTGCCTTACAAGAAAATTCCGCTGATTGTTGAAGCATTCAGCAAAATGCCGGACAAGAAGCTGGTGGTGATTGGCGCCGGGCCAGAGCTGGAGAAAGCCAAGGCTGCCGCCGGGCCAAATGTGCAGGTGATGGGTTATCAGTCTTTCGCCGTGCTGAAAGATCATATGCAGCGCGCCAAGGGCTTTGTGTTTGCCGCCGAAGAAGATTTTGGCATTACGCCGGTTGAGGCGCAGGCGTGTGGCACGCCAGTGATTGCGTTTGGCAAGGGCGGAGCACTGGAAACGGTCAAGGGGCTGGATAGCGATAGTCCGACTGGTGTTTTGTTTGAACAGCAAACGGTTGAATCTATTTGTCATGCTGTGCAGCATTTCGAGCGGATCGCTGGCACAATAACGCCGCAGGCATGCCGTGAGAACGCGCTACGGTTTCGTCCTGAAGTATTTCGTCAACAGTTAAAGCATCTTGTTGAGCGCGAATATCAGCGCTATTTCGATGGTATCCAAGGAGCTGTGTCGGTAACGCCAACGTTGGAAATGGCCGATGTCAAATAGCGTGGCGCAGCGACAGAACGCGCGGAATGGCCTACTAGACGTTTTGCGCTTGCTTTCGATTGTTTTGGTTGTACTGGCGCATGTTTCACCTCCTGGCTGGCTATTTCAGCTGAGAAATTTCGATGTGCCGCTGTTGATTTTGGTTTCGGCCTACGTCGTAGGGATGCCTGGTGGCCGTGCACCGGAATACGGTAATGGTTTAATCAAGCGAATTGAACGGCTTATTATTCCTGTTTGGTTGTTTTTATTTATATTTTTTTCATTGTTTTTTATTTTAGGGAAGATTTCCGGTTCAATTTATCCCTATTTGCCAAAGACAATATTGAGTACTTTTTTGCTACTAGATGGGATTGGCTATGTATGGATTATCCGGATTAATATCCTGATGGCTCTGCTGGCTCCCTGTTTGTACGTTATCGAGAAGAAATCAGGTAAGTGGCTATGGCTGCTACTCCCCGCCGTGTTGATGTGTTTTGAGCTCGCATTTCGAGCAGCGGCAGGAGTTGAAAATTTTGTGTTTGCGCCCTTGTTTAAATATGTGATTTTTGCCGCGATCCCTTATGCACTTGTCTATATGGTTGGCCTACGTTTGCCAAAGATGGAAAACGTGGCGTTGCTTTGGCTAAGTTTCGGATCCCTTGGGGTTTTTCTATTTCTGGCCTTTTTGTTAAAAGCCAATGGAATGGATGTTTCAACTCAGCATTATAAATATCCGGCGCAAACCTATTATTTGGCATATGCAATAGCTATTGCTTCGGCACTTTTTTATTTGGGACGTAGATTTTTGCTTGAGGATAAGCTACCGCTCGTAGTTATTCGTCTTGGCGGGTACTCAATGTGGATCTATTTGTGGCACATTCTGGTATTGACGCTCTTGCAACGTTATATGCCTAATCTTCACTGGTTTGTCATGTTTGTTTTTGTGTTTTCGGGGGCAGTGGCTGCAACTTTGTTAATGCGGGCAGCAGCAACGAAAGTTTTGTCAATGGTACGCAACCCTCGTGTTGCGTACTATTTAGAAATAGCATTTTTGAAGTAAAAGGAACGCATTGTGAAAATTACGATTATTGGCACCGGCTACGTTGGCCTGGTAACCGGCACTTGTCTGGCAGAGGTCGGCAATGACGTTTTGTGTCTGGATCTGGATGAGCGCAAGATCAATATGCTCAAAGAGGGCGGGATTCCGATCTATGAGCCGGGTCTGGAAGACATGGTCAAGCGCAATGCGGCGGCCGGTCGTCTGAGCTTTACCACCAATGTGGAAGAGGCGGTGGCGCATGGCACGATCCAGTTTATCGCGGTGGGCACGCCGCCGGATGAAGATGGTTCGGCCGATCTGAAATATGTGGTAGCGGCGGCGCGCAATATCGGCCGTCACATGAACGAATACAAGGTGATTGTCGACAAGTCGACAGTGCCGGTTGGCACGGCCGACAAGGTGAAGGCGGCGATCAGCGAAGAGCTGGCGGCGCGTGGTGTGAGCACCAGCTTCAGCGTGGTTTCGAATCCGGAATTCCTGAAAGAGGGCGCGGCGATTGAAGATTTCATGCGCCCGGATCGCATTGTGGTGGGCACCGACGACAACACCGCCAAGGATTTGATGCGCAGCCTGTATGCGCCGTTCCAGCGTAATCACGAACGGGTGATTTTCATGGACGTGCGTTCCGCCGAGCTGACCAAATACGCGGCCAACGCGATGCTGGCCACGCGCATTTCCTTCATGAACGAGCTGGCGAATCTGGCCGAGCGCCTCGGCGCCGATATCGAGCTGGTGCGCCAGGGGATTGGTTCCGATCCGCGTATCGGCTTCCACTTCCTCTATCCGGGCGTGGGTTACGGTGGTTCGTGCTTCCCGAAGGACGTGCAGGCGCTGCAGCGCACCGGTCAGGAAAACGGCCTGAACCTGCGCGTGCTGAACGCGGTGGAAGAGGCCAACGAGGCGCAGAAAGCGGTGCTGGTGAACAAGCTGCTGGCGCGTTTTGGCGACAATCTGGCGGGCCGCACCTTCGGCATGTGGGGGCTGGCATTTAAGCCCAACACCGACGATATGCGCGAGGCGCCGAGCCTGGTGGTGATCCGTGCCTTGCTGGATCGCGGCGCGAAAGTGGTGGCTTACGATCCGGTGGCCACCCATGAAGCACAACGCATGACCGAAGGCTGGGATGGTCTGAGCTTTGGCAAGTCGTCGACTGAGGTGTTGAAAGACGCTGATGCGCTGCTGATCCTCACCGAATGGAAAGAATTCCGTAGCCCGGACTTCGACGCCATGCGCAACAGCCTGAAGCAGCCGGTGATTTTCGACGGCCGCAATCTGTATCAGCCAGACATGCTGGCCAAGGCTGGTTACGAGTATTACCCGATCGGCCGGGCGCAAGTCACTCGCTGATCGTTGTTGATGTGCTTGCCTGCAAGCCGCTGCTGGCGTGGCTTGCAGGCAAGGCTGCAGGCCGCGTGGGTATTGGCTTGTGGCGAGGTGGTATCAGCACAGTCTGCATAGACGGGCGTGCGCCAGTGTTTGGCGAAGAAAAGCAAAGGGGGAGATATCTGATGTCGCTGACCCGATGTTGTTTCAGCGGTGTGGGTTAACCAGATATCGACAGTTAAAAAAATGGCGCAAAACAGTTCACAAATATTTTTCCGTTCCGATCCGAACGCCAAGGAGCTGGTGCAATGGCTGGTTGAGCCCTTGTCTGCTATTGGCATGTGGCTGCTGGCGGCAAATCTGACCGGGGTACGCCTGGGTGCTGAGGATTTTGTCGTCTGTCTGATGTTGTTCCTGCTGATGTTCCCCGGCAAATGGGCCGAACGCCTGGGTGTGGGCGCGGTGATTGATGTGGTGATCAACTGGCTGTTTTTGGCCGGTATCCTTGGCTTGCTGGCGTATGCCACGGGTTTTTACCGCGACTTCGATCGCCAGATGCTGGTTTACTGGGTGGTGGGCACGCCGCTGCTGCAGTTGCTGGCTTATGGCTTGATTGGCTGGCAGTTGCGCAAGTTGTTTTCGTCCGAAGAGCACATCGAGCGGGTGATGGTGGTGGGCCTCAACGATACCGGCCGCCGTCTGGCTAAAGAGGTGAATTCGCGTCGCCAATACGGCATGCAGTTGGTGTGTTTTGCCGATGACCGCAGCGGTGAGCGTTTGGGTAACGATGCGCCGGCGCCGGTGATGGGCGGGCTGGAGGATGTTGCCGATCTGGTGAAACAGAACGATATTTCGCGCATCTACGTGCCCCTGCCAATGGCCTCGCAGCCGCGTATTCTCAAGCTGCTGGACGACCTGCGCGATACCACTGCGTCGATTTATTTTGTGCCGGATCTGTTCATTTTTGACCTGATTCAGGCGCGGGTGGATCGGGTGGCGGATATTCCGGTGGTGGCAGTGTGCGAAACGCCGTTCTATGGCATCAACCTGATGCTCAAACGCCTGTCGGATATTGTGCTGTCGAGCCTGATTCTGCTGATGATTGCGCCGATCATGCTGGCGGTGGGGATTGCGGTGAAAATGAGCTCGCCCGGCCCGATGCTGTTCAAACAGCGGCGTTATGGACTGGATGGCAAGGAAATTCTCGTCTACAAGTTCCGTTCGATGACGGTGACTGAAGATGGCGCCAAGGTGGTGCAGGCCACCAAAAACGATCAGCGCATTACCAGGGTGGGTGCGTTTATCCGCAAAACCTCGCTCGATGAACTGCCGCAGTTCATCAATGTG
>JAXMFR010000021.1:0-53045 GCA_046347685.1 Chitinivorax sp. | reverse complement strand
GGCCACCCCTTGCTTTTGCCCCTGCTCTGCAGCCCGCTCTGGCATTGCCCCGTAGCCTTGCCTGCAAGCCTCGCCCCGATTGCCCTGCAGGGCCGCCGTTTCGCGTAGCCCGGATGGCGCACAGCAGAATCCGGGAGCCGCGCCAGCGGCATCAGCAGCGCATCTTCGAGGCCAACATGGCCTGCCGGCCCCCCGGATTTCACTGCGTTGCATCCGGGCTACAAAAGCACTGCCGCAGTTTCGCTTGGCGTAGCCCGGATGCCGCGCAGCAGAATCCGGGAGCCGCGCCAGCGGCATCAGCAGCGCATCTTTGTGGCCAACATGGCCTGCCGGCCCCCCGGATTTCACTGCGTTACATCCGGGCTACACGTGCTTTATTTCCGCCGCTACCTATACTTTGCCAATGGTGCTCTATCGACGAAATCGCCTGCCGGGTGGGGTGTATTTTTTCACGGTCACGCTGCGCGACCGGCGCTCTGATTATCTGCTGCGGTATATCGACGTATTGCGCGAGGCGATACGCTCGGTGAAAGCAGAGCGGCCATTCACCATCGAGGCGATGGTGGTGTTGCCGGATCACCTGCACGCCATCTGGCGCTTGCCGCAAGGCGATGACGATTATCCCGCTCGCTGGCGGGCCATCAAGGCCCGTTTTGTTGCCGGTTTGCGCCGTCAGGGCGTCGAGTTGCAACGCAATTTGCGTGGAGAAGTCTCAATCTGGCAAAGCCGTTATTGGGAACACACGCTGCGCGACGAAGCGGATTTCAATGCCCATTGCGATTACATCCACATCAACCCGGTGAAACATGGCCTGGCAACCCGCGCCGCAGATTGGCCGCATTCGAGTATTCACCGTTTTATTGCCGACGGGCGTTATCCGGAAAATTGGGCAGGAGGCGATGAGTTGACCCAAGTGGGTGAGCCGGAATGATGCCTTTGCCACATTTTTCCGTAGCCCGGATGCAGTGAAACGCAATCCGGGAGCCGCGCCAGCGGCATCAGCAGCGCATCTTTGAGGCCAACACGGCCTGCCGGCCCCCCGGATTCCATTTCATTGCATCCGGGCTACAAAAGCACAACGGCGCGTTTCGGTTTGCGTAGCCCGGATGGCGCGCAGCAAAATCCGGGAGCCGCGCCAGCGGCATCAACAGCGCATCTTCGAGGCCAACACGGCCTGCCGGCCCCCCGGATTTCACTGTGTTGCATCCGGGCTACCCGCTGCACCGCGTCGGACTGAAGTCCGACCTACGAGTTTGTGTTCGCCGCAGTGCTTTACCGTGTGCGCTTTGCTGCATCGCGCTGCTTTCGGTGATCTTGTCCGGGCAAATGGGTATAATCAGCCGCTGTCTTTGCCCCCGGCAGCTTTGCGCCGTGCGGGCAACACTGACGCTCTGTAGTTAAATGGATATAACGGCCCCCTCCTAAGGGGCAGTTCTGGGTTCGATTCCCGGCGGGGCGGCGTTTCACGTATTTCGACATTGCCACACATCTCTGAAACCCGCACAGCACAAGGCTTTGCGGGTTTTTTGTTGGCGCTGCGTGGCTGGGTGGTGCCTATGCGCGGGGGCATGTTTGGGGGCATAAGTGATGCCCGCCAATGCTCGCGCCGGGCAGTGCTGGCCTCGTTTTCCCATTCGCCTCGCGACGATCGCGCAAGCCCGACAGGCTGCTAGCGGGTGACAATCGCAAAATCTCCAGCGGGTTTGCTCATCAGGCTGAAAAAGCGCAGCAGGTCGAGGCGACTGCCGTCGATTTTCAAGTCGCTGCTGAGCAGGGTGTCGTTGATGCCGGCGGTGCCGGTCATCATTTTCACGAACAGCGGCTTGGTGAGGGTGAGGCTGGCGTTGGCATCGGCGGCGGGTGGGGCGGGCTGGTGGTGTAGCACGGCGTTTTCAATCCACAGCAGGTAGCTTTCGCCGGTGTCGGAAAAGCTCAGGTTGAGCTTGAGGTTTTTGCCGTCGGCTGCGGGGCCGTCCAGGCTGGCGGCCATGGCTTCGAGAAAGCGCGGGGTGGGGGTTTGCAGCAGCAGATCAACAAACCCGGCGCGGCTGATGCCCTGGCGGGTGGGGCCGTTGCGTAGTTCTTGCGCGGCGGTGAGGTAGCTGTTGCGCCAGGTGGCGGCTTCGGCCATGTAGCCCATTTGTTCGTAGGTTTGCGCCAGTAGCTGTTTGGCGTTGTGGTTCGCGGGGTCGCCCAGCACGGCATGGTTGAGCAGTTCGGCGGCCCAGCGGTAGTCGCCCTGGTCAAAGGCGCTTTGGGCGGCGGCCACGGCTTTGTCGCTGCCGCCAATCAGGGCCAGATAGCGGCGCGCGGAATCTTGCGGTGGCAGCGGGTTGAGGTTGGCGGGGTTGCCGTCGTAGGCGCCGAGATAGAACTGATACACGGCTTTGACGTTGTGGCGCAGGTCGCCGTAATAGCCGCGTGCGCCAAAATGTTGCTGCAGCGAGGCGGGCAGGGTGATGCGCTCGGCAATTTCGCGCGGGGTGAGGCCAAGGTTGATCAGGCGCACGGTCTGGTCGTGGGTGTATTTGTAGACATCACGATGGGTGGTGATGAACTCGACAATGCGCTGATGCCCCCAGATCGGCCAGTTGTGCTGGCCAAAATAGACTTCCACGCCGTCCATTTGCGCCAGCGCCTGCTGCATGTAGTTGGCCCAGAGCAGGGCGTTGCGCACTTTGGCGCCGCGCACCGGCAGCAGGTTGTGCATGGTTTGAGCCAGGTTTTCGGCACCGCCGTAGGCTTTTTTGTCGGGTATGGCAAAGGTGATTTCGGCCGGGCATTCTGCCCCTGGCACGTTGTGGAACACCATGCGCATGCCATCCACCAGGTGTTCTTCGCTGGCCTGGCTGATCAGCAGGTTGGGCTGCAGGATGCCAAAGCTGCCATAAACCACATTCTTGCCTAGGCCGGTATCGACATTGCCCTTGGCGCTGCGTGGCAGCTCGCGGCCAAACTGGTAATAGGAGCGGCGGCCCATGGCCGGGCCAACCAGAATGTTTTCGCTGGTGGCCTCTTCGATAAAGCCTTCCGGCGCGATCACCGGCACTTTGCGGCGGGCCACTTCTTCGGCGCTGATGATGCCGAGCGCACCGCCAAAATGGTCGATGTGCGAGTGGCTGAAAATCAGCGCGCTGACCGGCTTGTTGCCCAACTGCTGGCGCGCAAAGGCCATCGCGGCGGCGGCGCTTTCGCGGCTGGTGAGGGCGTCGATGACGATCCAGCCGGTTTTGCCGTCGATCAGGGTGATGTTGCCGATATCAAAGCCGCGTAATTGGTAGATGCCGTCGGTGACCTTGAACAGGCCGATTTCGGCGTTGAGCCGCGCATGGCGCCACAGGCTGGGGTTGACGCTGTCTGGCGCGGCGCCGCTGACAAACTGGTAGGCGTCGAAGTCGTGCAGCACGCTGCCGTCGGCGGCGAGGATTGTGCCGCTGGGTTTGGCGATAAAGCCGCGTTTGGCGTCGTCGAAATCTTGCGGGTCGTCCAGCCTGAGCTGGCTGGCCATGGCGGCGTTGGCCGCCTGGGTGTAGCTGCTGGCGGCGCTGCTGCTGCCGCCTACGCCGCCCTGGTGGGCGCAGCCGCTGGCAAGAGTGAGCAGCGCAATGGCTGCGGCTAGGCGGGCGGGTGAGGCTTGCATGCGGGCTTCCTTCGATACGATGTGTTTCAGTTTGGCAGAGCCGCCCGCAGCTTGCCCGGTGCTTTGTACATTTGGTTACAAAACGAAACATTCGCCCAACAGACGGGCGGCGAGCGCGGGCCTAGTATTCGCTCATCAGCTCAACGCTGACGTAACCAACCAAACCACGAAACGAAAGGAAACACCATGAACAAACTGATCGCTGCGATGATTGCCGGTGCTTTTACCCTGTCTGCTGGTGCTGGTTTTGCAGCCGATGCACCGAAGGCCGAGGCTGCACCGAAGGCTGCCGAAACCGCCAAGGCTCCGGAAGCCAAAGCCGACAAGCCGGTGAAGAAAGAGGCGCACAAACACGAGAAGAAAGAACACAAGGCTGATGCTGCCAAGCCGGCAGAGCCAGCCAAGCCTGCTGAGCCAGCCAAGCCTGCTGAGCCGGCCAAACCGGCAGAAGCTGCCAAGCCTGCCGCCAAGTAATCCGGCAAGGGTGATCAAGCAAAAAGGGGCGTGAAGCCCCTTTTTGTTTTTGCTGCTGGCGCGGCGCTTATTTGCCGCAGCTGGCGCTGAAGTTTTGCTGCAATTGCTCAACCCGTTTGCGATTCACGCCCCAGTCCGAGTAGCCAAGCCGCGAGGCAGAGCGGATATGGGCGAGGTTGTTTTCCTGCTGCAGCTCCAGATCATCGACAAAACGCATGATTTTGCTGACGTATTCGAGGCGTACGTAGTTTGGCTCGTTGACGGCGATGCTGTTGTTGCCGATGGCTTGTGCCGATTTGATCAGGCACGCCCAGTCTTCGCTTTTGCGCAGGGTGATCGGCTCGATTTTGTGGCCGGCATCGCTGGCCTTGCTGCTGAGGCAGTTGGGGCTGCTCGGGCAATCGGCAAAACGCTGGCTGGGCGCGGTGCCGGCACAGGCGCTCAACAGCAGCGCGGCGCTGATCGCCAGTAAACCGCTGGCGTGGGTAAGGTGACGGGTCATCGGTAATCCTCTGCTGTGGCTGCGGTTGGCGGTATCAGGCGAGCTTAGCCGCGATATTTGGCGCCGCAGGCGGCGGCGTGTTTGTTGATGGCGTCGATGTTGAACGCTTCGTCGTAGCGGTCGCAATCGCTGTTCTGGCATTCAAAAAACGCTTTCTGGATGTTCCAGCTATCACCCGAGGCACTCAGGCCCTGCTGCCGCGGCGAGTGTTTCAGCGGCTCATCGCAGAACGGGCAGGGGATATCGGTATCGTTGACATAGGCATCGGCAATTTCGCCGACTACCAGGTTACCGATAAAAGTGTATTCATCAATGATTCGGCTTTGACGCATGTTGGCGCTTTCTGAATTCGGCAGGAATGGCGATATTTTAACCCGGCTGCTGCTTGCGTCGCGGATTTATCCTGCTGGCGCAAAATAGGCAAAAAAACGCTGGATGAAATCGTCGCGCTGCTCTGCCGGCAGGTGGTTGATGCCGCCTGCGGAAAAACGCCCGCCACCCGACGGATACTGGCTGCACAGGCCAACTGCACCCACTGAGCCGCCCTTGGGGGCGCGTACGCTGATCAGGTAATCGCCAGCGCTGTCGAGGTTGAGGATGGCAAATGCCTGCTGTGGCTGGGCGCTGACCAGGCGGTTGGCAAGAATGCCGGAAATGCGCCGTGCCCATTTTTCCGGTGGCAGCAGGTAGACGGCGGCATGCGGCTGTTGCTGCAGTGGCTGTAACTGGCCGAGGCGGGCGTTGTCGGCCGCATAGTTGTCGCGCAGCAGACGGAATTCGTCGGCGTGTTCGATGAAGTCAAACGGCGAGGCATACGGCTTGATCGCCTGATACAGTTCGGTCGGGCAAATCGCCAGATCGCTCACGGTTTCGCCGTAGGCGTTGTAGTTGAGCAGCGTGCCCAGCTCTTGCAACTGCCCGGTTTGCGCGGCGCTCAGGCCGCTGGCCTGCGCCAGTGCGGTAGCTGGGCCGTTTAGGTTGTCGCCGAAAGCAGCGGCAATCGCCCATGGCCGGAATGCGCCATTCAGGTAACGATCCACCAGCAGGCTGCTGCAAACGTCCGGCGCCTCGTCGATATAGCTGTGCAAACCCGGATGTGCCGGCTGCTTGCTGGCGGCGTGGTGGTCAAAATAGCGGACGCTGGCGCCGCTATCGAGCAAGGTTTGCAGCGCGTCGATATTGGCATCCAGCGAAATATCGAAAACGTTGACCTGAATCCCCGCCTGCGGCGGCACTTGTTTCAGCAGCGCAATGTCGCGCTTGACGCCGGTAATCAGCGTGCTGCTGGCCGGCTGCGCCAGCCGCAATTGGTGCAGCGCGCAGATACCGTCTGCGTCGCCATTGAATACGTCAACAATCATGGTCGGGTGGGACTTTCTTAAGGCTTGGTGAGCCGGTGGAAAAGTAACTGATATGGCGCGAGGAGAAAAACCAGGCAGACCATTGCATGAAATATATAGCTTAGTCACCCTGCCTGCAGCATGGCGTAGCTGCCGGCGGGGTGCACTGATTGTTGTGGCACAAAGCCGTAGCTCGCCTGGGTAGTGATTGCGGCCGAGGCAACGAGCTGCAGGATTGTCACTGCCGCGCCTGCGAGTGTGGCTCTGGCGGGCGCGATACCGGGCCGCAAAATGGCTTGGCTATTGGTTTGCAGCGATACGGGCTTAAATATATTATCAATGTTTGATAAAGGGCTGGTCAGGCCGTGAACAATCGTCTAGCCTGACGGGATAAAAGCATAATTGGATTGATGGTGGGACGTGGATTGAAGCTACGTCGGCATGTGCCGGCGTGTTGGCTGACACTGCTGGCTGTTTTCGGACATGCGCCTCTGGCGCATGCGGACGGCCCGTGGTTGCCACGTTCGACTGTCTGGAGCGATATGCTGCCGACGCTGCAGCAGGCGCAGCAGCAAGCTCAGCCTACGCGTTTGCTGCTGGATGTCGAGAGTGGCACCACGGTTGCGGTATTTAACGTGGTTGGCGTGGCCAATGCCGCTGATGCAATCATCTACAAGGGTCGCAGCGAGTTCTCGCTGGTCAAGATGGCGGGCGCCACTACCGGGCAGATTGCGGTGCTGTTTCCGGATATCGGCGAGCCATATCGCAGTGTTTTCACCAAAATCATCGAAGGTATCGAGGAAAAGGCCAAGGGCCGGGTTCTGTCGGTGCCTGTGGGCAATAATGTCAATCCGAGTGAGCTGGCGACCGAGTTGCGCAAGCAGGACGTCAAGGTGGTGGTGGGGCTTGGGCGTCAGGGTCAGAAGGCGGCTGTATCGGTCAATGGCGAGCTGAATGTGGTGGTGGGCGGGGTGCTGGCCGTGCCGGAGGCTGATAACCAGTCGATGCCGGTGCATACACTTGCGCCTGATCCAAGCCTGTTGTTCAAGAAACTCAAAACCCTGCAGCCGAATATACGCAAGGTGCATGTGGTTTACGACCCGCGCCAGAATGCGTGGCTGATCAAGCTGGCGCGTGATGCCGCCAAGGCTAATGGTCTGGAGTTGGTAGCGCAAGAGGCCACAGACCTGCGGGTGGCGGTCAAGGCTTATCAGGGCATTATCAATAGCGCCAATCTGGCGCAGGAAGCACTGTGGCTGCTGCAGGATTCGACCACCGTGGATGAGTCGGTGGTGTTGCCGCTGGTGCTGGAAGACGGCTGGGGCAGGAATCTGCTGGTGTTCTCCAGCAATATGGCGCACGTTAAACGTGGTGCGCTGTTTTCCCTTTATCCAAGCAATGTTGATCTGGGGCGCACGCTGGGTGCGTCTGCCATGTCTTATCTGGGCGGTGGCAATACCGCACGCGGGGTGCTGCCGCTGACCGATGTGCTGATGGCGGTGAATCTGCGTACCGCCACCCATCTGGGAATCAGCCTCAACTATACCCAGCAGCGTGCTTTTGATTCGGTGTATCCACAGCCATGAAACACCTGAATCAGAATCGCAGACATTCTCTGGCTGCCTCTTACCGCGAATCGTCACTACGGCAGCAGCTGAGCCTGGCGATGACGGTGGGCGTGTTGATTGTGGCCTTGTTGTCGTCGCTGGCCAGCACCTGGCAGGGCTCTCGCCAGATTCGTCAGTCGATGCTGGAGCAGGGGCAGCGTGTGGCGGAAAACTTTGCACGGCAAAGTACGCTGGCGTTGTTGTCGGGCTCGCCAGAGAACGCCGCTGAATCCGCATCGGCCACGCTGGCCTTCCCGGATGTGACGCGGGTGGAGATTCATCAGGCCAATGGTTCGACCTTGCTGGTTCGCGGAGCGCCGGATCGCGACAGGGCGCACCAGACGACTTCTCCCTACGGCGCCAAGGAGGCGCAACTGGAAAGCGAAACCGGCAATGACTGGCGTTTTGTGGCGCCGGTTGTGCACAAGGTGGAAGCGACGCCGTTTGATCTGGATGCGGTCAGCAAGGAGCAGCAGTTGGGCTTTGTGCGGGTGGTGCAGAGCAAGACCACGCTGACGCGCATGGTGACCAATGTGCTGCTGATCAATCTGGCGGTGTCATTCTCCTGCGCTTTTCTCTTCTTGCTGGTGATCCGTTCCCTGTCGAACCGTTTGACCCGGCCGCTGGCTGCATTGTCGAGCGCGATGGCGCGCGCTGAACGCGGTGAGGACGATGTGCAGGCGCCGGTATTCGGCCCCAAGGACGTGGTGGATATGGCTAACAGCTATAACCGCATGATTACCACCTTGCAGGATCGGGAGCTGGCGCTGCGTGATAGTCAGGCTCGATATCGCGAAGTGATCGAGTCGGTCAAAGAGGCCATTTTCCAGACAGACAGCCTGGGTCGCTGGACCCTGTTGAATCCGGCCTGGACCGAGATCACTGGCTTTCCCTTGGACATGTCACTGCAGCAGCCATTGCTGGATTTCGTTTTCCATGGTGACCGTGCCCGGGTGGCAGAGCTGCAGGGACAACTGGCGACCGGCATGTTGCGCACGGTGGAATACGAGGTACGCTTCATCCACCGCAATGGTGCAGAGGGCTGGGCCGAAATCAAGCAGCATGGCCGGTTTGATGCCAAGGGCGTGTTTATTGGCACTGCGGGCACCTTTGATGACATTACCGAGCGCAAGCGCAACGAACAGGAGTTGGCGGCTCATCGCCAGCATCTGGAAGAGCAGGTGCAGACCCGTACGGCGGCACTGCAGGCAGTAAACAAGGAGCTTGAGGCATTCAGTTATTCGGTATCGCATGACCTGCGTGCGCCATTGCGGGCCGTGGACGGCTTTGCGCGCATGTTGCAGGAGGATTGCGAGGCAACGCTGTCGGATGAGGGTAGGGATTATCTACATCGCATCATCGCTGCCGCCAACCGCATGTCGCAATTGACCGACGGCCTGCTATCGCTGGCTCGGGTCAATCGCAATGAGCTGCACCGCAAGCCGCTCAACCTCAGTGCCATGGTCGCCGGCCTGTTTGACGAGCTGCAGGCTACGTTCCCGGAACGTAAGGTCGAAGTGAGCATTGAGCCTGATCTGATGGCCAATGTGGACCAGGAAATGATGTTGGCGGTGCTGCAGAATCTGGTCAGCAATGCCTGGAAATTCACCGCCAAGCGCGAGCTGGCACATATTCAGTTTGGTCGCAGCCACACTTCGCATGGCAACAGCTTTTATCTGCGTGACGATGGTGCCGGGTTTGACATGGCTTATGCCGGCAAGTTGTTTGGCGCATTCCAGCGCTTGCATGGCAAGGAAGAGTTCCAGGGCACGGGTATTGGTCTGGCCACGGTGCAACGGATTATCCATCGCCATGGCGGTGAAATCTGGGCCGAAGCAGCCGTCGACAATGGCGCAACATTCTTCTTTACGCTGCCTGAAGATTGATTAAACGGCTATTTGCCGCGATGAGCCAATAAAAAAGAACCCCGCTGGTGCGGGGTTCTTTTTTATTTACCAGGCGAATAACTCAACCACAGCTACCGCAGCAGGTTTTCGATGCGTTTTTCAAGATGGTATACAGATCATCTTTCAATTGCAGGCGCTGCTTCTTTTTGGCTTCAAACGATTCATCCGCAACCGGCACGCCTGCGGTTTCCAAGCGGCAGATTTCTTTATCCAGATCCTGATACTCGCTAAACAGACGCGCAAAATGCGCATCAGTCTGTTTCAACTGGGAAATGCTTTCTTTGAATTCCGGAAATTCCTTGGCGAGATCGTGGTGTTCTACGTACATGTATTGCATCCTTTCCTGTGGTGATTCGCTACGACTTCATCGTAACTCTCTGGAGAAAAATGGATTTGATGCAGGTCAAGTTGTGCCGTATTGCTGCCAGGCGCTGAGCCAGTAATGTCGCTGTGCGCAGTATGAGCAATAAAAAAGGCGCCGATATACGGCGCCCTGTTGCAACTATAAGCAATCAGTTGCGGCGACTGCGCTGCAATGCCAGCAGGCCAACACCCATCAGCAGCAGCGTTGCCGGAACCGGCACCCCGCGACGGATCGACCATTCTTCAAAGCCGGCATCCGAGCCGTAGGTCAGCGATTTGGCTTTGGCGCCAAGCGAGCCGCTCGGCGTGTTGCAAGCTGATTCTTTGCTGCCGGTTGTCGTACATTTGCTACCAGTTTCGCCAAATTTGGAGTACAGATAGACAAAACTGTCTTTGTTGTAGCCGGAAAAATTGCTGACCGGCACCAGTGCCTGCAGATCCACGCCATTGCCACTACCACTGAAATTGCTGTAATCCATCAGCAGCGAGGCATCGCCACCGGGGATGTTATCCATGTCGTAGACCTCGGTAGCGCGACCACAGAGCTTGAATGTGCCGTTCGGGTTGGTGTCAGGCGCACAACTTGAATCAGTAATCGAGTTGCTGAGGATATCTCCCTGGCCGGCCACGAACAATTTGAATGAGTCCAGCGAAAGGCCCGAGTCATTCTGCCCCTGCTCGTTGATGTCGAGCAGGAATTCGTAGAACTGGTGACAGTTGCTACCGGTGCTGCCACCACCATCACACACGGTAATCATCGGAATATCGGACAGTTTGATCGAGTGATTCCAGTTACTGTTGCCCTTGTCGTGGTTATCGAGAATGCTGCCATTACCGGGCTGCGGTGTGCGGCCATCGGTATTAAAACCTTGCTCGGTACAGTTGGGCTGGCACTTGGCATAACCTTGACTGGTTTGAATGCGTACAAACGGGTCGAACACACCGGTACCAACAATGGTATTGCCGAGCAGATCGTTTTGCGCCGGAACGCGGAAAATACCGCCATTCAGCATCACCGCAGGTGCTGCACCTTGCGTGGTGGACGGTGATGCTGTCAGGTCAAAATAACAGGTGCTCGTTACATTGCCACTACCATCAGCTGTGCCGGGACAACTGGAAGTAACAGTGGATGTGCTCCACCCTCCGGAGGCCGCCCACGTGTTCGCCGACAGGGCCAACACGGAGAGGGTCAATATCTGCTTAAGTGTGCGAAACATACGGGTGCTCATGGCAGTCTTCTTTATCAAAATGCGTATCTTGGATAACTACCAAGCATTATACATGCCAAAAGTATAAGTCATTGTTTAAATGTAAAAATAAGGCGATTGTAATGTTGCCTTGTCAGCTGATTCGACAGTTAAGAGTGTTGTTTTATATCTGTAAAATCGGATAAATTGACGAGGGCGGTAAATGCGCCGCCTCAGTTTCATGCACGATCACGCTGAAAGCCTTGTGCTTGGCCAGTTTGCAGAAAATAGGCGGGGCTGTCGTGCTGGCGCAGTTTCTGCCGAAGAAGGTGTAAAGAAATCCGACACAGTTTCGATCTTCGGCATGTCCCTGACTTAGTTTTGCAGTGTTTTCAGCAGTGCTGCGGCTTCGGCGCCTTGCGTAAAGTCGCTGGATGGACTGTTGACGACTTGTTGCAGCTCGAGGCGAGCTTGTGCTTTGTCGCCTGCTTGCAGATAGGCCTGCGCCAACTGATAACGGATGGCTGGTGACGGATTGGTCTCCAATGCTTGGCGCAGCAGTTCGATTGCTCGAGGTGTTTGACCTTGTTGCAGTAGCAGGTTTGCCAGATCCAGGCGCAGTACCTGGCTGTCTGGATAGGCACGGTAGGATTGTTCCGCCAGCTCCAAGGCTCGTGGATCATTGCTCAGGCGATAACACAACAGCAGATTATGGCGTGCGCCGATGTGATTCGGCTGTAGTTGCAATACCTGCCGGTAGTGCTCGGCAGCACCCGCATAACGGCGTGCTTTTAATGCAGCATCGGCTGCATTCAGGTGCGCGCTGATATCGCGAGGATGGGTCTGTAACCAGTTTGCCAGCTTGTTGTCCGCATCGCTTGTCTTGCCCATGGCCCGCAGGGCATTTTGCCATTTGATCAGCGCCTGAGAGTCGGCGCGTAGCCGGTAGGCCTGTTCATATGCGCTGCTGGCCGCCGCGTATTGCTGCCGTTGCATCTGCGCATCCCCTTCGATCAGATATCCCTCAACCGCCTTAGGGTTGCGTTTTTGCACCTGTTGGCCAAGCTGCAAGGCTTCAGCATTCCGCCCCTGTTTCAATTGCATTGCGGCCAGGGTGAGTTGCGCCGGCGCCAGTTGCGGGTCCAGTGCCAAGGCTTTTTTCAGGCTGATTTCGGCGCCGGCCAGATTGCCGTTATTGGCTTGTGCCAGACTGAGATTGAATTGCGCCTGCGCCGAGTTCGGGAACATGTTCAGCAGCCGCGAATAAATGCTCAGCGCTTCCGGATTCTGCCCGGTTTGCAGGTAGGCATAGGCCAGCATATTCAATGTTTCGGCGTGTTCCGGTGCCAGTTTCAGTGCTGCCTGCAGTTGCGGGATGGCTTGCTTGAAATCGCCACTGCCGAAAGTCAGGCGAGCCTGAGCGTAAATCGGCTTGAAGCTGCCGGGTTGTGTTTGCGCGGCTTTTTCCAGCCAGCGGCGGGCTTCGTCCGGGCGGCCGCTGCTCATTTCCAGCTCGGCTAGCGCCAGTGGCGCGTCGACGTTTTTCGGATTGTGCTTGATGACTTGTAGCAAATGGCCGCGAGCCTGATCCAGCTTGCCAGAGCGTGCGTCGAGTTGGGCCAGGTTCATTGCTGCGGGCAGATAGCCAGGCTGCAACTGCGTGGCATGCATAAATGCTTCCCGTGCCGCACCCAGATTGCCCTTGGCCAGCAGAATCGAACCTTTCAGATTGGATGTCAGTGCCTTGCCGGGTTGTGTGGCTTCGAGTCGTTTTACTACCTGCAAT
The DNA here is from genome assembly GCA_046347685.1 of Chitinivorax sp. Lineage (GTDB taxonomy): Bacteria > Pseudomonadota > Gammaproteobacteria > Burkholderiales > SCOH01 > CALMFQ01. Next base: position 40,239 of record JAXMFR010000021.1, on the reverse strand, counting down.
GCCTTGTCATATTGGCCTGCAGCCAGCAGTGAGGTGGCCAGCAGTTCATCGCTCTGGCTAATGCTATTGCCAGTGGTTATAGATTCCAGCTGTGCCAGTGCTTGTTCGTTATTACCACTTTGCAGTTGCGTCAGGCCGAGCCCGGTTTTGATACGCGCGTCTTGCGGTGCTTTCTGTAGTGCCAGCGCAAAATAATGGCGGGCCTTGGCCAGATCATGTTTCTGGCGATAGGCTTCACCCAGCAAAGCCGCCAATTGTGGATCGCTAGATGCCGCACCTTGGGCTTCATCCAGCAGCTCAATCGCTTGTTGCGCTTTTTGTGTGCGCAGCAGCGAGGCTGCCAGCAACTTGCGCAGATATAGACTATGTGGGGCCTTTTCCAGTGCTGTGCGCAGTTGCTTTTCCGCTGCAGCGTCGTTGCCCGACGATTGCGCCACCATGCCCGACAAGACATGGGCCGGCAGGTGGTTGGGTGCGCCTTTGCGTACTTTTTCCAGTGCTGCCTGCGTTGCCGCAAAGTCCTGTTTGCCGTATTCCAGCAAGGCCAACAGGTAATAGGCCATTGGATTGTCCGGTGCGACTTTCAGCAAGGCATCGACATGTTTGCGCGCTTGCTGCGGCAAGTTCTGATGCAGATAAATCGACGCCAGGTTGAGATTGACCGGAACGCTGTAAGGCGCCAGTGCATAGGCCTTGAGGTAATCGGCTTGCGCTTCTTTTTGCTTGCCTTGTGCCTGTTCCAGATCGGCCTGCAGCAATAATGCATCGAGGCTGTTGGGGTTGCTGCTGACGGCGCGGCGAATCAGTGTTTCGGCCTGCTGTGGCTGATTGCTGGCCTGCGCCAGCCGCGCTTGCCCCAGTAGTGCGTCGGTGTAATCAGGCTGCAGCGCCAGGGCGGCCTGAAACATCTCGGCGGCGGCATCGCGATGGCCGAGTGTTGCCTGTGCATGGCCGCGCATCGTTAGAATGGGGGCGGTGAGGACAATATTGCCGTGGTCGCTGGAGCGGGTTTCTTCCAGCAGTTTTTCGAATTGCCCCTGCTTGAACAGGGCCTCGGCCAGCAGTGGCTGGATGACTTTTTTGTCGTAACCTGCCGCCAGCGCCATGCGGAATTCCTTTTCCGCTGAATGTGGCGCATTCATCTGGCGGTAGATCATGCCCAGCGTATAGCGGGCTTCGGCATGTTTCGGGTTCTTATCCAGCAAATTGCGTAGCTGGATAATGGCTGCCGGGTTTTTACCCTCAGCCTGGTATTGTTTGGCTTGGGCCAGCAATTCTTCCGCTGTCGGCGCCTTGCTGCAGGCCGCCGACAGCGCCAGGACAACGGTCAGCGGCAGCAGCCGCATGCGCCAGGATCGCTGTCGTGGCTTAGCCATGAATGCCCGCGCCATGTGCCTGTTGATCGGCATGGTAGGAGCTGCGCACCATTGCACCCACTGCAGCGTGTTTGAAGCCCATTTCATAGGCTTTGGCTTCGAACATCTTGAAGGTGTCAGGGTGTACGTAGCGGGTCACCGGCAAATGGCCATTGGATGGCTGCAGATACTGGCCGATGGTGATCATGTCGATATTGTGGTCGCGCATGTCCTGCATAGTCTGCAGGATTTCCTCGTCGGTTTCGCCCAGACCGACCATGATGCCGGATTTGGTTGGCACCCAAGGGAAGTTCTGTTTAAAGTCGCGCAGCAATTGCAGGGAATGAGCGTAATCGGCACCTGGGCGTGCCGCTTTGTACAGCCGCGGCACGGTTTCCAGATTATGGTTCATCACGTCGGGCAGGCCGTTGCGAAAGGTCTCCAGCGCCACTTCTAGTCGACCACGGAAGTCCGGTACCAGCACTTCGATCTGGGTTGCCGGCGACAATTCGCGCGTGGCCTGAATGCAATCAACAAAATGCTGCGCGCCACCGTCGCGCAGGTCATCACGGTCCACCGAAGTGATCACCACGTATTTGAGCTTGAGCGCGGCAATGGTTTCGCCCAGATGGCGTGGCTCATCGGCATCCAGCGGGTTGGGGCGGCCATGGCCGACATCGCAGAACGGGCAACGACGGGTGCAGATGTCGCCCATGATCATGAAGGTGGCGGTGCCTTTGCCGAAACATTCGCCGATATTCGGGCAGGAAGCTTCTTCGCACACGGTGTGCAGCTTCTGCTCGCGCAGAATCTGTTTGATCTCGTAAAAGCGCGAACCGGAAGGGCTCTTGACGCGGATCCAGTCAGGTTTCGGCAGGCGTTCGGTGGCCGGTACGATTTTGATCGGGATACGCGCGGTCTTGTCTGCGCCTTTGAGTTTGATTTTTTCGTCAGTCATGGTTTTACCGCAATAGTGTGGTGCAGATGGGCGAGAAAGCGTTCGCTGATATCCTCGAAGCGATCACTCACGCCCAACTCGCGAAGCTGGGTCATGCGCATGTTGGCATAGCCGCAGGGGTTGATCCAGTTGAATGGCGCCATGTCCATGTCGATATTCAGGCTGACGCCGTGATAGGTACAGCCATGTTTGACGCGCAGTCCGATTGAGGCGATTTTGGCTTCATCGACATACACGCCGGGGGCATCGACCTTGCCGTAGGCGTTGATGCCGTATTCCGCCAGCAGGTCGATCACTGCCTGCTCGATGGCGCGCACCAGTTCGCGGATCGACAGCTGGTAGTGATCCAGCTTCAGCAGCAGATACACCACCAGCTGGCCGGGGCCGTGATAGGTGACCTGGCCGCCACGGTCTGTCTGCACAATTGGGATCGGCGTCAGCTGCAGGATGTGTTCCGGCTTGCCGGCCAACCCCTGGGTGAACACTGGCGGGTGTTGCAGCACCCACAACTCGTCGGGCGTATCCGGCTGGCGTGCTGCGGTGAAGGCCTGCATCGCGGCAAAAGTCGATTCGTAATCCACCAGACCGAGCTGGCGAATCACAAACGGCGAGGTCTGGTTGGTGCTGGCAGAAACGTTGACCTCGCGGTGCATGTTTTTCCTAGAGCGCAACTTTCACCAGCGGATGGCTGGTGAGCTCGATATACAGGTTGTCGAGCTGGAGTTTGGAAACGGCATTGATGGTAACCGTAACCGACAGGTAGTTGCCATTCTTGCTTACCCGCATATCCAGATCGGCAGCGGTGACATCCGGTGCATGTTTCAGCGCGATATCCAGTACCACCTGGCTGAATTCATCGGTGCGAACCCCCATTACCTTGATCGGGAAGCGGCAGGGGAATTCAATCAGGGTTTCTTGTTGCTGAGTCATGACGCGCCTCCCTGGCGCAAAACGTTCATTTTAAAGCTTTGGTACAACGCATCCATGCGCTGTGCCAGCGGGCCGCAGACACCGGCACCGACCGGCTGGTCGTCGAGCCGGGTAATCGGCAAAATTTCGCGCGTGCTGGAGGTCATCCAGATTTCGTCGGCAGTGCGCAGTTCGGCATCGCTGACTGGCCGCACCTCCACCGGAATGGCGTTGGCTGTCGCCAGTTCCAGTACCACGTCGTAGGTGATGCCGGACAGCATTAGATGCGACTTGGGCGGGCACAATAACACACCGTTTTTCACCACAAAAATATTGCTCGCGGCGCCTTCGGAAAGATAGCCGTCACGGATCAATATGGTTTCGGCGCAGCCAATAACAAGGGCCTCATTGCGTAACAACACGTTGGCGAGCAGCGCCAGTGATTTGATATCGCAACGCAGCCAGCGATAGTCTTCACGGCTGATAGCGCTCACCCCTTGCGCCTTGAGCTCGTCACTGGCGCATTGGGCGTCGCAAATCAGCGTGCTCGGTTTGTTTTGAGCGGGGAAGTGGAAGCCCGGTGATACCTGGGCCGCAACCTGCGTGCGACTATGGTGCGCACCTGCTGATCGTCGAAACCCTGGCTCGGTAATGGCTTGAAAAATTACCGAAGCCGCGCTATCGCAGGCGCCTTCAGTGGATTACAGGCGACCATATTCAGGCTGGTTCGCAGTCGTTGCAGGCATCATTCAGACGAAACGTGGCGAATACACTACCTACTTGGCAACACCATCGGCAAAACAGAAACCTGATCCAGCACTGAAACCTGCACGTTTTGCAGTTGCCATTCGCCGCGTTCAGATAAATCATGGCGGTTTCGACAATCGCTTCATCAATACATGCTGCGTCTTGCTGACAAAATAGCCGTGGCGCAGGTAAAAGTGGTGTGCTTCGTGACGAATCACGTTGGAGCGGAACACCACAGTGGATACGCCGCGCCGCGATGCCCAGCCTTCAGCGGCTGCCAGTAGCAGGCTGCCAACGCGATGGCCGCGGACGGCTTCATCCACCACAAAACCGGTAATCTCCACCATCGGTGGCGATTCCAGCAATGCACGCAGTTCCAGCCCGGCCCAGGCCAGCACTTTACCTTGGTTGTCGGTGCCAACCAGCACTGTCTTTTCCGGATTGCGCAGCACCCGCATCAGGTTGTCTGCCAACTGAGCTTCGCTGATCTCAAAGCCGAGCTGCTGGCACAAATGCCACAGTTCGGGTACGTCATGCGGTACGGCACCGCGGATCGAAATCAGGGTTGGCTCGGTCATCTTGGTCAGGCAGAAAAATTAAACACCCATTAATAATAGTGCGTGTCCCGCAAAAGCCGAGTGATTCGCACCGGCCAATGTTTTCAAGCATTGGCCGGTGCGGATGTTGCTTACTTCAGCATCAGGCGCAGGCTGTCCCAGGTCCGGCCAAAAAAGCCTGCCTGGGCTACGGTTGCCAACGATACCACCGGGTACTCGCCCAGTACCTTGCCATCCAGCTCCAGTTTGACCTTGCCCACTGCCTGGCCGGCAGAAATGGGCGCAATCAGTGGCTGCTGGGTAGTCAGGCTGGCCTTGATGTTGCCAGCCTGGCCTTTCGGCACCGACAGATACAGGTCGCGATTGAAGCCGATTTTGACTTCCGGCGCCTGGCCTTTCCAGACTTTCAGTGTCTGCACCGACTGGCCGTTGCTGTATACCTTGGGGGTATCGTAAAACTGCAGACCATAGTTAAGCAGCTTGGCGCTTTCGCTCTCACGTACATTTGCCGAGGCGGTGCCCAATACAACCGACAGCACGCGACGGCCATCACGCTTGGAGGTGGCTACCAGGCAATAACCGGCGCTTTCGGTGTGGCCGGTTTTCATGCCGTCAACGTTTGGATCTTTCCACAGCAAGCCATTGCGGTTCGGCTGGGTGATCTTGTTGTAGGTGTATTCCTTCTTCGAATAGATCGGGAAATACTCCGGGAAGTCCTTGATGATGGCCGATGCCAGAATCGCCAGATCGGCTGCGGTGGTGTAGTGCTGCGGATGGGGCAGACCGTTGGAGTTCATGAAATGGCTGCCCTTCATGCCCAGACGCTGCGCTTCGCGGTTCATCATTTGCGCAAACACGTCTTCGCTACCGGCGATGGCTTCTGCCAGTGCGATACAGGCATCGTTGCCCGACTGGATGATCATGCCGTGGATCAGTTCATTTACGGTTACCGGGGTTTTCAGATCGATGAACATGCGCGAGCCTTCGGCTTTCCAGGCTTTTTCCGATACCGGAATCACTTGATCGATCTTGATGGTGCCTTGTTTGATCGCCTTGAAAGTCAGGTAGGCGGTCATCAATTTGGTCAGCGAGGCGGGCTCAACGCGATCATCGGCGCCTTTGGCGGCGAGTGTCTGATTGCTGTAGAAATCCTTGAGGAAATACGAGCGTGCAGCCACTTCCGGCGGCGGAGGGGTCATGCTTGCAGCGTTGCTGATTTGGGCCAGTGCAGCGCAGCAGGCCAGCGAATACAGGGCTTTTTGTACGGCGTTCATGGTGTGTTTGGTCGTTTCAAAAACAAGATTGTTGGCCGCGCCGGGCGCGGCGTCAAAAGGATATGTATTGCAGAATAGGGTGATGTTTCACGTGGAACGATAACCCGCTGCCGGTGTGCCTCCGGCAGCGGGTTATTGATTAGCTGGCGAGAATCACCCGTACCGCTTCCAGCCGCAATTGTGCCGAGCGGATGGCATGGGTCAGTTGCTGTTTCTGTTCGCGCAGATAGTCGATCTCGAATTGCGGCACGCTCGGGTTGACCTCGCGTAGCCCTTCCATGCGACGGATTTCCGCATCCAGCTCAGCGGCCATCGCGGTTTCCGCCTGTTGGCTGTAGCTGGGCAGTACCGCTTGGGCCAGTTTCTCCGAGCCGGTCAGCATGCGCTGGATGTCAGCCTGTTTCATGCGCACGATCTGGGCGGCCAGCTCTGGCTCAACCGGTACGTGTTCCATGCCTTTCAGGCGAGGGTCGAGATTAAGCGGTTTGCTATTGCTATCGACGATCTGGCGCAGCAAGACTGGTGGAAGGAAACGCCCGGCACGCAGGCTCTTTGGCGCGGCGCACTGGATGGTGTAGACGGTTTCCAGCAAGACACTGCCCGGCTTCAGCTTCTGTGTATCCACCACCGTGACCACCGAGTTGCCGTACTGGCTTTCACGCATCCAGTCCAGCGCAGCACGCACCATCGGGTGTTCCCAGGTGAGGAACTGCAGCTCTTCGCGGCCGAGTGCAGTGGCACGGTCGAAGGTGACCAGCGTGCCGTCGTCTTCCAGCTCCGGCAGATGCGGAATCAGCATGTTTTCGCCGGGCAGCAGGCGGTAGACATTATGGGTATGCTCTTCGAAATCTACGCCAATTGCGCCGAAGACTTTTTCCATGAAGTCGAACAGCGTTTCACCACGTTCTGCGCTGGCAATGTGTTGACGTAGCTGGTCGGCATGTGGCTGGCGGCAGGAGTTCAGCTCCAGCAGGCGGTCGCGACCCTGTTCCAGCTCTTCGGTAAGATGGCTATTGAGTTTCTGCGACAGCTTGATCAGGTTGTCGATGCCTTCCTGATTGGAGGGTTCGAACAACACGCTTTGCAGCTTTTCTTCCACCACCTCATACAGGGTGTGGCCCGCCGGGCAGGTGTGTTCCAGCGCGTCGATGCCTTCATGTACCCAGCGCAGCAAGGCGTGTTGCGCCGTGCCGGTAAAGTAGGGAACATGCAGATGGATGGTTTCGGTTTGGCCGATACGATCCAGACGACCGATACGCTGTTCCAGCAAATCCGGCGAGAGCGGGATATCGAACAGCACCAGATGATGGGCAAACTGGAAGTTGCGGCCTTCCGAGCCGATTTCCGAGCAGATCAGCGCCTGCGCGCCATCATGCATGTCGGCAAAATAGGCTGCGGCACGGTCACGGTTGGTAAGGCTCATACCCTCATGGAAAATCACCGTACGAATACCTGCCAGACGCAGCTTTTCTTCCAGATCAATGGCGGTCATCGCGCGGTGGCAGATCACCAGCACTTTTTCGCCTTTCAGCGATTTCAGCTTGTCGATCAGCCAGGGTGCACGCGGGTCGAACTGCAGCCAGTCTTCATCGCACAACATTTCCGGATACAACAGCGGATTGATTTCGTTATCCAGCGCTGCAATCGCTTCGGCGTAGTCGTAAGGCAAGTCCAGCGGATAAGTGTGCAGCTGGCGTTCCGGGAAACCTTTGACGGTGGCGCGGGTGTTGCGGAACAGCAGGCGGCCGGTGCCGTGGCGGTCGATCAGGTTGTTGAGCAGCAGGGTGCGCGTCTGCTCGCGTTCCTCGGTCGGCGTGTCCGGGTTCGCCAGTTTCGACACCAGCGGCAACTGGTCGTCTTCAAGGAAGCCTACCAGCGTGGCAATGCCGGTTTCCGGCAGGGTGTCATATTCGAGCAGAATCTGCGCCGCTTCGGCCAACGGCACGAAATCGGCCTCTTCTTCGAGAAACGCCGAGTAGTCGTAGAAACGATCCGGATCGAGCAGGCGCAGGCGAGCAAAGTGGCTTTGCTGGCCAAGTTGTTCCGGGGTTGCGGTCAACAGCAGCACCGATGGTGTTTTCTGCGCCAGTTGTTCGATAGCTGCGTATTCCTTGCTGACGCGGTGTTCTTCCCAGATCAGGTGATGCGCTTCATCGACGATCAACATGTCCCAGCCGGCATCCACCGCCTGCTGCAGACGTTTCGGCTTTTTCGCCAGCAGGTCGATTGACACCAGCATCAGATTTTCGCTGTCAAACGGGTTTTCGCCGCTTTCATCGAATTCCTGGCAGCGTTCTTCATCAAACAGCGAAAACTTCAGATTGAAGCGGCGCAGCATTTCCACCAGCCACTGGTGTTGCAGCGAGTCCGGCACCGCAATCAGCACGCGGCTGGCGCGTTCGGTCAGCAATTGCTGTTGCAGGATCAGGCCGGCTTCGATGGTTTTACCCAGGCCCACTTCATCAGCCAGCAACACGCGCGGCGCAGCGCGGTTGGCAACCTCACGGGCAATATACAGCTGGTGTGGGATCAGGCTGGTGCGCGCACCGATCAGGCCGGTAAGCGGCGATTGTTCCAGGTTCTGCAAATGCTGCAGTGCTTCTACGCGCAGATGCAACCAGTCGTCGCTGTCGATCTGGCCGGCAAACAGGCGCTGTTGCGGCTGATTGAACTGCAGATGGTGATCGAGATCGGTTTCCGAGAGCGTGGTCGGCTTGCCGTCGTGTTTGCCGATGTAGGTCAACAGACCGCCGGCTTCTTTCACATCGGTTACCTGCAGTTTCCAGCCAAAGCGGGTGCCGGCACTATCGCCCGGATGAAAAATCACGCGAGTCAGTGGCGCATTGTTTTTGGCGTAAACGCGGGTTTCCTTGCTGGCGGGAAATTCCACTTTCACCAGCCGAAAATCCACTTCGGTGACCTGACCCAGGCCCAGTTCGGTTTCGGTATCGCTGATCCAGCGTTGGCCGGGAACAAAATTTTGCATGTAAGACTATGTCCGGAAAGGTTTTTGAGACATGGCAGCCGGTTTTCCGATCACCATGCCTAATGGCTATTGCAGAATGGGGGCAAACCCCAATTTTTCAAGCATCATTTGCTGGCAAATCATCCCATTGGTCGAAGCTGGCTGCTTGTCCACAATAGACGCCGTTTTCGTCAACAATGTTCCACACCACGGCCTGCCGGATGCGAAATCGCTGGCCGTTGGCGGCAATGCGCACGCCGCTGTAGTCGTCGATATAGCCGTGTGCGGCGACACGCTGCAGCAGCGCGGCCCGTTCTTCCCGGGCCAATGGTTCGGCCGTCAGGCGCGAAGGGGTGCACACCAGCTTTTGCCAAGGCATTTGCCAACGCTGCAGCGCTGCCAGATTGCCGTAGTTGAGAACAGGATCGGCTTCGGTGCCGTGCGAGACGATGACCCGTTTCGCCAACCACAGTTGCGGCGCCAATGGCTGTGCCTGATCCAGCGGCAGCAGCGCGTGGCCAGTCCAGCGGTGATAGCTGGCCAACAGCCTTTGCAAATGGCGTTCACGCCATGCGCTCGGGGTATCGGGCGAGGTCAGGTGTGGCTCAGTATTTTGGGGCATATTTCTTTTGCAGATGCGTCAGCCGTGCTTCCAGCGTTTTTTGTTCGTCGGTTAGCTTGTCGTATTCCATGGCCTCGTTGACGGTGCTGTTGGCGGCGTCAATTTTCCCCAGATATTGCAGGCGATCATTGATTTCTGCACGACGCATCTGCAGCTGGCTGATCTCTTGCATTTCGGCGCTGCGTTCACGGCTTTGCTGTGCATCCTGCTGTTCGGTTTTATCCAGCGACTGCTGCCATTCGCCCTGCATGCGCAATACGTTGGCGTGGCGATACAGATAGAAGAGTGGCAACAGGATCACCAGCGCCAGCATGATGGCTTTGCGCCATAACTTGACCTTGCCGGGGTCAACCCTTGCCAGTAAACCTTCATCGTCGCCAAAGCTGCGCTTGGCAACAGGCGGTGTCGGGTGATGGCTGGGGGCATGGCTGATACCCGCCTCGATTTGCCGAGCGCTGCCAGTGGCAAGGCTGGCATCGTAAACACCGCGGCGGATCGGATTTGACAGCAGCGCATAGGCATCGTCGATTTGTGCCAGGCGCGCGGTTTTTTCCCGTTCGTCGCTGATGTCGCTATTGAGGCGGATCGCTTGCTGATAGGCCGCAGTCAGAGTGGCTGCGTCGGCATCCGGTGCCACGCCGAGTACAGCATAGAGGTTTTTCGACGGCGTATGCATGGCGGTGATGGACGGAAGTGCTGCTGTGATCAAGCACCTATTTTAGCAATTGCCGGCCCGCTGCCGCGTTAAAACTGTAAATATTTTATCGAGGCAGTGGGCTGGATTCGCAGATTATTTATTCGCCTGAACCCAGGCATACCATTGCTCGAACAGCTCCGGATTGAGTGCCGCAACCGCCGAGCGGTGCCATAGCTGGTCTTCCCAGAAATCGCGATGGTGAATGCTGCCCAGCTTGCCGCCGGCTTCTTCCAGAATCAGGCAGCCGGCTGCGTAGTCCCACAGGCGTTGGCCGCCATGCAGGATCAGATCGAAACGTCCTGCTGCCAACCAGCACCAGTCAAGCGTTGACGAGCCAATGTTGCGCTGGCTGCTGTATGGTGCAACCGACATCAATCGGCTTGGCAGTTTGCCCGGCAGATATTTCAGTTCGATGCCGGCGACCGCGCTGTGGATGGGGGGCGCAAACGATTTCAGTGGCAGGCGTTCGCCATTGAGGAAGGCGCCGTGGCCTTTCAGCGCGTAATACATTTCGTCCATTGCCGGGTTGTAGATCACCCCCAGCTCCGAGCGGCCATTTCGCATGAATGCAACCGACACCGCAAAATGCGGCACGCCGTGAACGAAATTGGTGGTGCCATCAATCGGATCGACACACCACATGCCTTCGTCACCCTGATCCCAGAAATGCTGCTGCTCGTCGGCACTCATTTCCTCGCCCAGCACCGGCACATTCAGCACTTGCCGTAATTCGCGGTTGAGCGCAGCTTGCGAGGCAATGTCGGCTTCGGTGATGGTGGTGCCGTCATGCTTGCGCGCAAAAGCCACTTTCAGGAAACGTGGCATGACCTCGGTTTGCGCCACACGACGCACCACGTCGATCACCTGTTCGAGAATCTGTTGATTGACCTCAGGCATCGGCTTTCCATTTTATCGAGCAGCCAATGCTGGGTGTCTGGTCCAGCGGGCCGGCGCCGGTGGTGGCAACGTGTTGCATGGCTGCCAGCAATTCGTGGCGATTGTCAGCCGGCGGCGGGCTTTGCCGGCCGGTGCTGTCGAAACGGCCACGGTATTGCAGTTCCAGTCGCTGGTTGTAGCCAAAAAAGTCCGGCGTGCAGACTGCGCCGTAGGCTTTGGCCACCTGTTGGCTTTCATCCAGCAGATACGGGAATGGGAAGTCAAAATCGCGTGCGACCTCGATCATGTTGGCGAAGCTGTCTTCCGGATAATCCGAAGGGTCGTTCGACATGATCGCCACTACGCCTACGTCGTGTTGCTGCATCAGTGTGCGGGCATCGTCTACCAGACGCGGCAGGATCGCCTTGACGTAAGGGCAGTGGTTGCAAATGAACATCACCAGCAGGCCGTTGGGGCCGCTGACATCGGCAAGGCGGTAGTGGTTGCCGTCAATGCCGGGCAGTTCGAAATCCGGCGCGGGTAGGCCGAATTCGCAAACGGGGGTCAGGGTGCTGACCATGGAATGCCTCTTGAATGCGGTAAAATCGATAAATCTTATCATTCTCGCCACAGGCCTGCCATGCCGCGTTTTTTTGTTGATTTGCCCCTGTCTGCCGGATTGCTGCTGGATCTGCCCGAAGCCGTGGTGCGCCATGTGCAGGTGCTGCGCCTGCGCGAAGGCGATGCATTGACGCTGTTTAACGGCCGCGGTGGTGAATACCCTGCCAGCCTGCAGCAGCTGGGAAAAAAATCGGCGTCGGCTTTGCTGGATGAACATGCCGCCGTGTCGCGGGAATCGAGTCTGGCATTGACCCTGGTGCAAGCCGTATCGAGTGGCGACCGCATGGATTACACCCTGCAGAAAGCCGTGGAGCTGGGCGTGACGGCAATCCAGCCGGTGTTCAGCGAGCGCAGCGTGGTCAAGCTGTCGGGCGATCGAGCCGACAAGCGTATGGAGCACTGGCGTGGTGTGCTGATTGCCGCCTGCGAGCAATGTGGCCGCAATAGCGTGCCCAGCCTGCTACCCTTGCAGCCGTATGGCAAATGGCTGACGGCGGATAAACGTGCTGGCCTGAAATTGCTATTGTCGCCCTTGGGCCAGCAACGCCTGCGCGATTTGCCGCAGCAACAGCAGATCAGTCTGCTGGCTGGGCCTGAAGGAGGCCTGACTCAGGATGAAGAAGCTGTGGCAATGGCTGCCGGCTGGCAGCCGCTGAAACTGGGCGAACGGATTTTGCGTACTGAAACGGCGGCGGTTGCTGCCGTGGCGGCGTTACAAACGGTCTGGGGAGATTTCTGAGTCGCTGTTCGCGACTGGTCGTGCGCAACTTATGAGTACTGAGGCGGGCCTGTTTCACGTGAAACAGGCCCGGCCGGGTTATTTCACCAACAGGCTGGCCAGTGAACGGACCACTTTTCGTGGCGTGAAGCGTACAGTTTGTGCCAGCGCCCAGTTGTGCAGGCCGGGGATTACGGTGGCTTCGCCGCGCAACATGGCTTGATAGCCGGCTTGCGCCACCTTTTTCGCCGACGATTTGCCAAGTGTGAACAGCAGCGATTCTTTCATACCGGCGCGTTCGATAAACTCGGTTTGAGTCGGGCCAGGGCAGAGCGCGGTAACGGTTACGCCGCTATCTTTCAATTCGTATGCCAGCGCTTCCGACAGCGACAGCACGTAGGCTTTGGAGGCGAAATAGCCGGCCATGTGCGGGCCGGGCTGGAATGCGGCGGTAGAGGCCACATTCAGCACCCTGCCATAACCGCGTGCGACCATGCCCGGCAGCAGCAGGCGGGTCAGTTGCGCCAGCGCCACTACGTTGACCTGCAGCATCGCAAATTCCTGCTCGGCCGGGTTTTCGTAAAACTTGCCATTGGTGCCAAAGCCGGCATTGTTGATCAGCACGTCGATTTTCAGATCGGCCAGACGCAGCGACTCAACCAGCGCCTGTGCCGCACCCGGCAGACTCAGGTCGCTGGCAAACACATGGGCTTTGATGCCGTAACGTTTTTCCAGGTCTGCTGCCAGTTGCTGCAACTTGTCTTCACTGCGCGCCACCAGAACTACATTGTGGTGATCCTTGGCCAGCAGGTGAGCAAATTCCACGCCGAGCCCGGCCGATGCGCCGGTGATGAGGGCGGTACTGGGTAACATCTCTACTTCTCCTCGTTATATGCCAATGTCTGGCTTCTAAGAATTATGTGGGTCCTGCTGTGTTATTGCGGCCGATTGGCCCACGCTGCGTCCACTTTCTCGCGTGCTGCTTCCAGTCGCGCCTGGGTGGTGGCGATGTCGGCTTGTGCCTTGTCGCGTTTCTGAATCAGCTGCTCCAGTCTTTGCTGGGCTTTTTGCAGATCCTGTTCGGCCTCTTTTACCTGCTTGTCGGCCCAGGCAGCGTCATCCTTGGCTTTGCCATAATCGCGCAGAGCCTGATCGTGTGATTGTTGTGCGCGCTGCAGTTCTGCCGTGGCTGCGCTGCTGTCGGCGATGGCGGGGGTGCTCAGCAGCGCCAGTGTCAGCAGCAGTGGGCGAAGAGGGGCGGTCATAACACTAATCCTTTGAGGGTGCGATTAACGATATCGCGGATTTTTTCGTCGCTCAGATCGGGCTTTTCGCGCAGGCTGTCGCGATAAATGCCGCGCCACGCCAGACGGCCACTGTCGTGTTCAATGATGTCAATAATCAGCGAGCCTTCGCGATAGTCGTATTCGCTGACGGTTTCCATTGGTGGCCCCATATAGCCCCAGCTCATGCCACCCCAGCAGGTGCGCAGGCCGCAACGCACCACCGGTGCGGCCATCGGCGTGGCCACGTAACTGACATCGGTGCCGGTGCGCCGCACCACGCCGATGTGGTAACTCACTTCAAAGCGGCCGGGGCCGGCATCGCTGGCTTTGAGGCCCTTTTGCTGCAATTCGGCATTGATGGCGCTTTGAATCCGGCGCCGCACGATATCGTTGTCGATGTCGGCTGCCTCGGCAGTGGTGTTGGCTTCTGGCGATTTGCCCCAGCTATAGCTGCTGCCCGCCGGGATGACGATCGCTGCATCGCGATCAAAGCTGATATCGGCGGACGAGCAGGCGCCAAGACTCAGGCTGACGGCCAGCAGTGCATTTGCCAGCAGCGTGCGGGAGAGGTGCATGGTTTGTCCTTAACGAACGGCGTCTTTCAGGGTTTTCGCCACGACTTCGGCAATCCGTTGATCGGTGACTTTCTTGGCATCGCCGAGGGTGTCGGAGTAGATGCCGCGGAAGGCAACGATGCCGCTCTTGTTCTGCTGCAGATCGATGATCAGCGCACCTTCGCGGTATTCATATTCCTCCTTGGTCTCGATTGGCGAGCCGTAATTGCCCCAGGTCATGTCTTGCCAGCAGCGGTTGGCGCTGCAACGCACGGTGGGCACCATGGTGGGTGCGGCAATCCGCGCCGCATCGCTGAAGCTGGATTTGAAACCGATGTGATAAGTGACGATGAAATCTGCTTTTTCCGCCGACGTTCGCTGCAGGCCTTTGCTCAGCAGGAAGTTGTCGATTGCACCTTCGAGGCGGCTGCGCATCTGCGGGTTGTCGAAATCGGCAAATTGCTCTGCCGGTTTGCTGCTGTCGGTGGGGCCCCAGGCAAAGGTGGCTCCTTTGCTGATACGTACGTTGGCGTCGCGTTCCGAGTCGATATAAGCGGTGGAGCAGGCGCTATTCAGGGTGACGGTGGTCAAGCCCAGTGCGGCCATTACAATCAGGCGTTTCAGCATTTTTATCTCCTCTGAGTGAGGTACAGCGCCACTGGCAAAAGCTGCTACGGCGTTGACCTGCCAGCGATTATAGGTAGGTTTTGCTGAAAAAATGAACTGTAAGCAGCAAACCGAATATAACCACGACTTGCTTCAAGCGCGCCGCTGACACCCGACGCGCCAGCCGTGCCCCGCCATAACCTCCCAGCAAGCCCCCTACGCCCACCAGCAGCCCTTGCTGCAGGGCAATCTGCCCGCTCAGCACAAACGCCAGCACGGCGGTGCCGTTGATCAGCGTGGTCAGTGCGGTTTTCAGTGCATTCATCCTAAAAACCGTAGTTACCCCATTCCGTCAGCATTATTTTGGAGAAATCCGACCGTTGGAGGCGGGGCAATCCCGGTCAATGTGCGTTTGAGGTGCTCGCAGATCAGGAGCCAGACAGCACGCGAATGAACTCGCCCGTAGTTGTAGCTACCCGCTTGAAGCTGCGCAGAGACACGCATCAGCGCTGCTCCGCGCTCGTCGAAATGCGCGCGCAATCCATCAGCGTAATCGTGGTTTGCCCTGCGTGTTCGGTTCTGCGCCCCACCGAGGACATGAGCCAGGACGTGAGGTGATCGCTTCACGCCGCGCCTGCGGGTTGGCTAATGAACAGGCTCCACCAGTTGTCAATCAGCGCCACTGTTGAGCGGTAACTGCGCGGTCGGCCAGATCGTGCGTGAAAGCCACCCCAACCCCATTGGTTTGAGTTCATCGAAGGCATTCTCGGCGTCCGCCCGGTCACGATAGAGCTGGCCAGACCACACGTAGTCGGTGTTGGTGACCAGCACGGCGTATTCGTAACCGGTGATGCCCCTGCCGGCGCGTCGATCCGCTTCCACGAACGCCAGTACCTGTTGGCCATCATCGTCCTGGCCGGCCAGAGCATTTCGCCTTTGAGTGCGCGGCGCAGCACCACAACACGGCGCTTGCCATGCCAGCCTGTGAGCGTGAGTTCGCCGTCCTGCCCTTCCCAGCCTTGGCCGCATCGACCCAGCCGGATTGACGGAACAGGGCGCCGATGTAACGTTTGACGTTCTTCGTCAGCTTGAGCTTGCTCAGATAGGGCTGCGATGGCGCCCAGTTCAGTAAGCAATGCATCGTTGCCAAAGGCATTGTCGCCACGTACCAGCCTGGGTTTATGTGCGGCTGGTAGTGCATCCAGAATCTTCAGCAGCCCCGGTTACATGCCCGGCTGTGTTCGCTGCTGGCGGCCACGTCAACGCCCAGCACCTGCCGCAATCCGGCCATCAGGTGGTAGGTGATAAGCGTGTGAGGGGCGCCCCGGCTTTCTGGGTTGTAGCCCGGTAGCGCGCCTGTTGGCGACCGTAGAGCGGTTTGATCGTGGTGTCGATATCCAGAACGCGCGATTTGCTGCGGCGCCACACTTCGAGAGGTGTTTGCCCGCCAGAAGAACCGCCTGATTGCGCGATGTGTTTGAGCGCGCTGCGCAGCGCGTCTTCAGAGATGACTTTGCCCATCCCCAGTAGTGCAGGATTCACTCCGTCACAGCGGATGCCGGTCACGTGCGCATAACGGCGATGGCCCGAGAGAATGGATAGCATCCAGGTCCCCAGCACTTCGCCCTTGTCAGCGCGTTCGGACTGTGTAGGCCAGCGGGCAACTTCAATCCAGCGCGACCATAGCCCGGAAAGCGTCAGGAACTCCTTTCGATGAAGTACGCCAGTTGCCCCATCGGCAGCGCTTTCCGCTTCCCAGCGAACTGCACACGCTGCTCATCGTTTGCACCGCAGAGCATGACGACGATCTCCTGCGCTGACCATTTGCGTTGGCTTCACCCATTGCGATTCCCAAAATACACGAAGCCCCGATCTGCCCGGATCGGCCGAATTCATATGCGCCAACTGCGGTTTTTAGGTTCATGCGATGCAGGCTGTCACGGCTGTAAAGCGACATCATCGCCAGCATCATGATGCCCATGCCACCGCCAAAAAAGCCACCGTATATGGCGACGGCAAACTGGCCCAGGGTAAAGCTGGCCAGCGAAGGCGGTGGGCGATCCGGGCGTTGCTGCAGGGCTTGGGTGATGCGACCGCTGAATGCAAACAGCAGCGTTGCCAGCAACAGCAGCCAAGGCACCAGATGGTCGAAGGTGCGCGGCGAAATCCACAACAACAGGCCGGCGCCGAGCAGGCTACCGGCAATGCTGGCAGCGCCCAGACGCAATAGCAACGGGCGCTGGCTGGCCAGTTCCTGGCGATACGCCACCACGCTGGCAATCGACGCCGGCCACAAGGCCACACTACTGGTGGTGTTGGCCAGAATCGAATTCAGCCCGCTATGCACCAGTGCCGGAAAGGTGATGAAGCTGCCGCCGCCAGCGACCGCATTGAGCGCGCCGGCCAGCAGACCGGCGGCGCCCAGCAGCAGTATTTCGCCGATATTCATCGTTTGCGCAGCAGTGTCATGCCATCACCCAGCGGCAACAGGCAATAATCGACGCGGCTGTCGCGCTGCAAGGCGGCGTTCAGTTGGCGGATCACTTCCA
The DNA here is from genome assembly GCA_046347685.1 of Chitinivorax sp. Lineage (GTDB taxonomy): Bacteria > Pseudomonadota > Gammaproteobacteria > Burkholderiales > SCOH01 > CALMFQ01. Next base: position 22,945 of record JAXMFR010000021.1, on the reverse strand, counting down.
CGCCCGGCGTTTCGCCTTCAAACGTGGCATCGGCCACGCGGCCGCCGAGGAACATATTGTCGAGCACGATCAGCCCGCCCGGGCGCACCAGTTGCAGCGCCAGCTCGTAGTATTCGGGGTACACCCGCTTGTCGGCATCGATGAACATCATGTCGTAATAGCCGGCACGGCCCTGGTCGAGCTGCTCTTGCAGGGTGATTACGCCGGGGCGCAGATGCAGCGCAATTTTCTTCTCCACGCCAGCCGCCTGCCAGTGACGGCGGGCAATGGTGGAGAACTCCAGGCTCATGTCGCAGGCGAGGATTTCACCATCGTCCGGAATCGTCAGCGCCATTGCCAGCGAGCTGTAACCGGTGAATACCCCCACTTCGACATACCGGCGTACGCCCGCCAGTTGTGCCAGGAACATCAGCAGCTGGCCTTGCTCCGGCGCAATCTGCATTTTGGCCATGCGGTTGCTGGCGGTTTCCTCGCGCAGCGCTGTCAGCGCCGGATGTTCGCGCAGGCCGGTGTTGAGCAGGTAGCGGTAAAGATTGTCGGTGAGGGGCAGGGTCTGGTTCATGGGGTCAGGCTGGCGGTATTAAAGCCGGCTATTTTCGCCGCTCTGCGCGGCTTGTGCCACTCCTGTGCTGCCCTTGATTTTGCATTGCCCTGCAAGGCAGTCCTGGCGTGCCTTGCAGCCCGGCCTGCAGGCCACGCTGGTATTAGCCTGCAGGGCAGCAAAAAAATCCCTGTTGCGGTGAGCCCCGACAGCGTTGCCTGGGTGTAAACTTTCGCCCCTGAGTAAACGGGTGTTTATTTTTGTTCTGCGGATAAAGTGTTTCATGACTACCAGCCACTCTGTTGTTGCCAGCGACGCCGATGCACGCCTCGATCTGATCGAGCAGGAATTTGAAGCCATCAAACAACGTTATCGCGCCAAACTGGGTGCGGACGACGTTGCCTATATCCGCGGCCTGCGGCGTAAATCGCGCATCTGCGAGGTGCTGGGGCGTGGCCTGCTGTGGATCAGCCCGGGGCCGCTGACGTTTGCGCTGGGGGTGGGCTTTGTCTGGCTGCATCGCAATCTGGAGGCAATCGAAATCGGCCATAACGTGCTGCATGGCCAGTACGACTATTTTCCCGAGATTCCGCAGTTCCACTCGCACAACTTCAAATGGAAAGCACCGATTGATGAAGAGGGGTGGCGCCGTGAGCACAACGGCCAGCACCATGTTTACACCAACGTCTACGAAAAAGATCCGGATCTGAACCACGGCCTGCTGCGCACCAACGATCTTACGCCGTGGCACCCGAGCCATCGTTTTCAGGTGCCGCTGTATCTGTTTGGCGTGTATCCGACCATGTTGTACCGCTTTAACGGCCAGAATCTCGGCTTTGCCCAGGAATACCGGGCGCAGGCCTTTTCCACCGGCAATCAAGGCTACGCGCTGGTCGATACCGAGGGCGCCACGCCGCAGCAATTGCAACAGCGGCATTGGCGCTCGATTGGCCGGGTGTTGTTCAAGGAATATCTCGTATTTCCCGCGCTGGCAGCGCTGACCGGCTATTCGGCGCTGAAAGTGGCGCTGGGCAATATGCTTGCCGATGCGATTAACAATTACTGGATCGGTTTCACGATTCAGGCCACCCACTTCACCGAGCCTCTGCAGCCGGAGCAGGCGCTGCAGCACAAGGGCCGCTGGTATCTGTCGCAACTCGATTCGTCGGTGAACTTCAAGGGCAGCCGGCGCATGAGCATCCTCTGGGGGCATCTGAATTACCAGATCGAGCATCACTTGTTCCCCGACATTCCATCGCGCCACTATCCGGACATGGCCAAAGAGGTGAAAGCGGTCTGTGCCAAGTACAACATCCCTTACAAGTGCAACCCAAGCTGGGGCAAGGCGATCCGCAATTTTGTCGGCGTGATGTGGAAGTATTCCTTCCCGCCGGCCCGCAGCGGCTCGCAGGGAGGGGCGCATCATGCTTGATTCGCTGCTGAATAGTGCCAACCGCTGGGCCTTGCAGAGATTCAGTCGTGACTGGGTGGATTATCTGGTCAGCAACACCATGACCGAGTTCAACCGGCGCATCAATCCGTTTGTCTGGAGTTATCAGCTGCAGGCGCTGCTGCTGGCAGTGCACGACGAAGCCGATGGCGTGAAAACCTTTGTGCTGCTGCCGAACCAGCACTGGCGCGACTGGCAGGCGGGGCAACACGCCGAGTTTGTGGTCGAGATCAATGGCACCCCGCATCGCCGCTATTACAGCCTGGCGCAGCGCGACAACGGCTGTGTCAGCATCACCGTCAAACGCGTGGCCGATGGTCTGGTGTCAAACTGGATTCACCAGCACTGGTTGCCGGGCAAAGTGGTCAGCCTGGGTTTGCCGCAGGGCAGTTTTGTTTACCGCCAGCAGCAAAAATTGCTGTTTATCTGTGCCGGCTCCGGCATCACACCCTGCCACTCGATGGCGCAAGCGCTGTTGCAGCAGGGCGCGGCGGTGGATATTGCGTTTGATGCGCAGTTCCGCCACGAAACCGACATCATTTTTAGATCCAGCCTGCGCGACTGGGCCAGAGAAGGGCTGAATGCCAACATCGCGCTGAGCCAGCCGCGTGGAAGCGTTGCTACCGTGGTCAAGCCGCTGGATGCCGACGAGTTGCGCCGGCGTTACCCGGATTTTGCCGAGCGCGATGTCTATCTGTGCGGGCCGCAGGGCTTTATGGACAAGACCATAACCTTGCTGCAGCAAGCCGGCTTTGATCTGGCCCGGCTGCATTGCGAGCGTTTTGGTAGCGGCGCGTGGGAGGCTGACGCCGGCGTGGGTGCGGCCTGCGAGGAAATTGTGTTCCAGCATCTGAATCAACGAGTGCAACTGGATGCCGACGATGCCGGCAAAACGTTGATGCAGATTGCCGAACGCCACCATGTGCCGCTGGAAAGCGGCTGTCGTCAGGGTATGTGCGGCACCTGCAAGCTGATTTTGCGTTCGGGAGAGGTCAGCGGCAACAAGCTGGGCAATGCGGTGTATCTGTGTTCGGCGTATCCGGCATCGCGCCGCGTGGTGCTCGACGCCTGATCATGCATCAAACACAAGGCAGCCTCAATGCAGGCTGTCGCTTTCCGGATCGGGAAATGCCTCGGCGAATTTGCTGATCCATTCGTGCGCCGCTTGTTCCGGGCTCAGTTCGCGATGCTCGGTTTGCTGCACCTGCTCGCGGTAGGTTTCGATGTGACAGATCTGCTCGACCATGCGGGCACGAAACGCATCATCCTGATCCAGAAACTCCACCCCCAGCTCGTAGCCATGCTCGGTTTCGCGGCACCATGCCACCTTGGCGACACTTTCGAACACCGGGGTGACGCAGGGAATGCGCAACGAGACGATCGCGCCGGCCTCTGCCGCGCTCGTTGATTCAAACGCCAGCCCGCCGATACTGACATTGCACAAATGGCTGATGCTCTGCAGCGATTCATGCAGGGCGTTGACTTCGATGGGCATGCTCGCCGGGTGACGCATGAAGTGGCGCATGGTGGGGGCTCCTGAAAGGCGGTGTTGCGTAGGGTGAATATTTTAACCTTAGCCTATTCACCCTCCGCTTGCCGCCTTCTCCCGCTTTTCCGCATCAGGCAGCGATACTCTCCGGCGTGCTGGCAAAGCCGTTGTGCAACAGCACCTGTTGCCGTGGCAGCAAGCCACCACGCGGGTTGGCGGGCTTGGCTGCGCTGCCAATGGTAAGCATCATGCCAATCAGATGGTCAGCCGGCAGGTCGATTGCTTGCCCCACGGCACCGGCATCAAAACCAATCATCGGGCAGGAGTCATAACCCAGCGCACGCGCCGCCAGCATGATGGTTTGCGCCACCATGCCGCAGGAGCGCACCGCCTCGTCGCGCTGCAATTGCGGTTTTCCGGCATAGAAGTCGGTGAGCATCTGCACCAGCATTGCTTGCGTCGCATCATCGGTATCGCGCCAGTAGCGTTGCGGCTGTTTTTGCCAGGCCTGAATGTCGGCGCAGATTACCCATAATTCCGCGGCTTCGGTCACCTGTGCCTGATCCCACGCCGCGTTGCGGATTTGCTGGCGCAGCGCCGGGTCGCTGACACGCACGATACGTACATGCTGGATGTTGAACGAGGTGGGGGTCAGTTGTGCCGCTTGCAGCAGGCTGTCGAGATCAGCAGCCGGCAGCTGCTCGTTGTTGCGGAAATGTTTGACGGCGCGGCGGGTTTGAATCGCGGTGAGGGTGTCCATGTTGCTGCTCCTGCTCGGGTTGGAAAAGATGCAGGACAGTATTTCTCTTTGCGCGAAAAGAATGAATGGCATAATCAGGCAATATGGTTTTGTAAGAAACGCAAAGATATGATCGACGAACTGCGAACCCTCGCCCAGATTGCAGGCTGTGGCAGCTTTTCCGCCGCCGGGCGGGTGCTCGGCTTGTCGCCATCCAGCATCAGCCGGCAGATGGACAAACTGGAAGCGCAGTTTGGCCTGCAGTTGCTGTATCGCTCGACGCACCATGTCACCCTGACCGATGCCGGCCAGCAATTACTGCAAAAGGCGGTACCGGTATTCGAGCAGATTGACGAGCTGAATGAACTGGCACGCCGGCAGCATGCCGAGCCGCGCGGGCTGCTGCGTATTTCTGCCTTTGAAACCTTTGGTCGCCTGCACGTGGCGCCCTTGCTGCCGGATTTTCTGCGGCGTTATCCGCAACTGCAAGTGTGTCTGGAGCTGGATAACCGCAAAGTCGACATGCTGCGCGAGAACTATGATTTGTGCATCCGTAACGGTGTACCGCAAGATTCCTCGTTGCGGGCGCGACGCCTGATGCCGCTGGACTTTCTGCTGGTGGCCAGCCCCGACTATCTGGCGCAATATGGCACACCACAAAAGCCACAGGATCTGGCCACGCATAATTGCCTGGTGCTGGATCGACGGCGGCAGCAGACCTGGTGGCATTTCCATCGCGCCGGGGAGTCTCAGCGCGTTGCCGTGGCCGGCAATCTGCTGGCGCCAGGTGGCGAGGTGTTGCTGCAGGGCGCGCGCGCCGGGCTGGGGCTGACCATCCTCGGCCGCTGGATGGTGCAGGCCGATCTGCAGGCGGGTACGCTGCAACAGGTGTTGCCGGAATGGCGCGCCGATGTGTACGAAGAAAGCGGTGGCGGCATCTATCTGCTGTACAAGGACGAGCGTTATCAACGCCCGGCGTTGCGCGCCCTGATTGATTATCTGGTGGAACATTTGGCGGTTTGAGCTGCCCAAGCCGCATTGCCAAGCCATTTGTGTTCGTTACGAGGAAATTTGCGATGTACCCAAAAAACCTGTGTGCTGCTGTCTTGCTGGTGTTGTCCGGCCTTGCGGCTGCGGCCGATTTGCCTGCCGACAAGTCGCGGGTGGTTAACTACCAGTGTGACCAATGGCCGCAGCTGCAGGTCAGCTACGCAGCCGACGGCTCGCAGGCATCAGTAGCGTTGCCATCAGGCCAAGCCCTGGTGTTGCCGGCCAAGCCGGTTGCATCCGGGTTTCTCTATGCAACGCCCCAGCACAGCCTACGGGGCAAGGGTAGCGAGGTGAGCTTCACCATGGGCAGACGCGCGCCGATGCAGTGCAAGCAAGCTGCGCCAGCCGCAGACAATGCCGTTTGGACGCTGCAGGATACATATTGGCGCTTGCGAACGCTGAATGGGCAAGCGGTGGTATTGGCGGAGCAGCAACGTGAGCCACATCTGGTGCTGGGGGGTAAGGAAGGGCGCATGCACGGCTTTGCCGGTTGCAACCGCATGATGGGCGGATATGAACTGCAGGGAAATTCGCTGAAATTCAAAGGTGTGGCTGTGACCATGATGGCCTGTCCGACCGGGATGGAGACCGAGGCGGCGTTCACCAAGGCTTTGGAGCGGGTCGCTGGCTACCGTCTTGATGCTGCCAGCCTGACGTTACTGGATGGCGATGGCAAAGTGCTGGCGCAACTGGAAGCCACGGCATTGAAATAATGCCCCCTCGATCAACAAAAACGGCAGCCCAGGCTGCCGTTTTTGTTGTCGGCAAGCTGTCGCTTAACGGCCGTACATGCCGGTGAGCGTGGTTTTGCCGATACTGTTGGCGTTGATCATGAAGCCCGCCAGCGATGCAGTGGCGCCTGCCGGCAGTTCCAGCTTGTCCACTTTCAATGCGTGCAGGGTGAAATTGTAGTGATGTGGCTTGTGACCAACCGGCGGGCACGGCCCACCCCAGCCCGGGCCGCCAAAATCGGTGCTGATCTGGCTGGCGCCACTTGGCAGTTTGCTGCCGTCGGCGGCACCGGCGCCGCTCTCCAGTTTATTGACGCTGACCGGAATGTTGATCAGCACCCAGTGCCACCAGCCGGCACCACCAGTGGGGGCATCCGGGTCGTGCACCAGCAGCGCAAAGCTCTTGGCACCCTTGGGCGGATTTTTCCATTCCAGCGTGGGCGATACATTGCCGCCGGTGCAGCCAAAACCGCTGAATACCTGTTCGTTCTTGATGGTGGCGCCGGGCTTGATCTCCGGGCTGCTCAGGCTGAACTGTTCGGCGTGTGCGGTGACGGTCGCAGACAGCAAGAATGTAGCTAGCAGTGTTTTTTTCATGGTTTCTCCTGTGGGTGAACAATGACAACCGCGCGGGTTGCCGGCCTGCAGCAGTATGGTTTGCTGCCCGGCCGGCGGGAATCCGTTGTGTGCCCAAGACGGTTTTGCAGATCAAGCAAAGCCGGTCGGCAGTTTTGCAATCAACGCAGCGAGCGGCGCTTGAACCAGCCGGTGAGGGCGATGCGTTCGCGTTGCGAGGTTAATACTTCGTGGTAAAAACGTGCGGCGAGAAACACCACCAGCGTGCCTGCTTCGGGCTGAATATCGCGATACTCGCGGCAATCGTCATCCAGATACAGACGTAACTGGCCGCCATCCTGCGCTTGCCAGTCCTGATTCAGATAAAGGATGGCGGTGACGCTGCGTTCGCTGGTGCCGCGAAACTGATCCAGATGTTTTTTGTAGAAACTGCCGGGCGGATAAATCGCCGCATGGCCTTCGAATTCCTGCAGGCCCAGATACAGATGGCGGTTCAGCTCACCGCTCAGCTGCTGTAGCCAATCCAGCCAGGCCCGCTGCAATGGTGCCGCAGAATCCTGCTCCAGCCAGTTGACGTGGTCGCCACGCACTTCGTTGACGACCTGCAGCTGGCCGCTTTTGCCCACGCCGGCGCGGTGAAATACACCGGCGGCAAATTGGTCACGAATTTCCGCTGCCAGTGCTGCCGTGGCTTCGGTCGATAGTGCCTTGGGCAAAACAATCCAGCCATCGCTGGCCAGCGCGTCGGCTATGCGCTCGCTCAGCGCCGGGTCATCGGGTTTGATCAGAACTTCATGCGCTGTGTGCATAGGCTTGCTGCAAGAGTTGAATCATGTCGTCGTCCAGCGCCTGCTCTGCGTTCAGTAGCAGTTGCCAGGGAAATTTCTTTACATCACCAAAACCGCGTGCGGCCTGCAGCAGCGGGTGCCGGGTGGTGGCTGGCAAGGCCAGCGCAATCGCCATTTGCTGGCGCACTGGCCGCAGCAGTGCAAAATGGCTGCCGCGCGAGAGCGCCACATAATTCTTGCGCGGCAAAACCTTCACGTCATTGCCAAAGCCCCCCACCCGCGCCAGCAGCCGGTCATACAAACCATGCAGTGCCTGCGAACGGCCATCAAACAGGTCGTTGAGCAAGGCATCGCCATGGGCATAGAGGCTGGTGCCGTCCATTTCGTCGAGGCGGCCGAGAATCAGGTAGGCAGTGTTCTGTTTCAGGTCAAACCGCTGTTTCAGCCATTGCAACCGTCCTTTGCGTTCGGCCGGCAATTGCGGGCCGATCAAGGCCAGCCATTCGTCTAGTGTTTTGCCGGTACGGCTTTTCATGCTCGCGATCATCGCGGCCTGGTAAGCGTCGAAGTCCATCTGGTGCTTGATTGGAGAAAGGAATCCGCTAGTGTATCAGTTTCGGTGAACCGGCTGGATTGCTTTGCCGCTGCCGCTGCGGCATCATGCAGCACACTTTGCACTGTTAAGTTTTGAGGAGTTGTATCGATGGCTACCATGCGCCTGGAAAAACAGGAAAACGTTTACCTGCTGACGCTGACCAATGGCGAACGCGCCAACACCCTGACTGATGCCGTTCTCGACGAATATCATGCGGCTCTGGATGAAGTTGAAGCCAGCCAGGGCAACACGGCGCTGGTGATTACCAGCGAAGATCCGAAGTTCTTCAGCAATGGCATTGATCTGGAGTACATCAAATCCAAGGGCATGGAATACCTGTTCTCGCATTTCGGCGCACGTCTGGATCAACTGCTGATGCGCGTGGCCCTGATCAATTTCCCCACCATTGCCTGTGTTAACGGCCACGCCTACGGTGGTGGCGCGCTGCTGTCGTCGGCCTGCGATTTCCGCACCATGCGTGCTGATCGTGGCTTTTTCTGCTTCCCGGAAGTGGATATCAAGCTGGCGTTTACCCCGGCGATGCTGGCCAGTGTCAACCTGCTGCGCAACGAACAACTGCGCTTTGAAATGGCGATGACCGGCCGCCCGGTGGGTGGCGAAGAAGCCGCCAAGCGCGGCATCGTCGATGCCGCTTTCAGCGCGGAAGACCTGCTGCCGAAAACCCTGGCGATGGCTGCGCAGCTGGCGACCAAGGACCGCCGCACCTATGCACAGATCAAACGCGATATGCGCCAGCATTTGTTGCCATTAGTGGACGAAAGCCGCCGCTAAGCAGTTCTTCACGCGTGAACAGCTTCTCGGAGATGAAAAAAGGCGACCCGCAGGTCGCCTTTTTTATTGCTGTCCGGCGTGATTGCCGTTGCGCGGCGGCAGGAAGAATTGCCCCGGTGTGCGCAGAAAGCGTCGCCCCATTTCGCGCACAAATGCACCTTTCTGATTGAAACGTGCGCCGCGCGATTTCAGCGCCACAAACAAGGCCAGACCAAAACTCACCAGCAGGTTGACGCTGCCGATGCCGATGATGCCAAGCATCGATGTCAGCGCCGTATCAAAGCCGATCTGGTGATCCAGTGCCACCAGCGCATAGGCAAAGTTGGCGGCGGAGAAGGTGATGTGGCGAATATCGATCGGCAGGCCGAGGATGAAACCGAGCGTACCGATCGAGCCAAGCATGATGCCGAAATAGAAATTGCCTGCCAGCCCGCCTAGGTTGTCGCCAAGGTAGTCGCCCAGCCGCTGCGCCCGTGCCGGGCCAAGCAGTCGACGCAACCAGGGCAGTTGCGCGATGCGTTCGGGAATCTGGTGGTAAATCGCGGTGTTGTCGTGATAGCCGGAAATCAGCCCGGCAAGGAACAGACACACCCCGGCAATTGCCGCATGGAACAATGCCAGGCTGCGTAACGGATCGATCTCGTGCAGCAGGTGCTGTGCTTTTTCCGGTGTGATCCAGTGACCACCATACAGCCAGCTGCCGCAGAGGGCGATGACATAAGCGGTGGGCATGGCAATGCAGACATTGCCGAGAATCGCCACAAACTGGGTGCGGAACACCTTGATCGCCAACTCGGCGATACTTTCCACCGTTGCTTCGCCGCCGTTGCTTTCGCGTATCTGCTCGGCGATGTGGGCGGCGGTCATCGCCGGTTGCTTGGTAGCGATGGTGAAATGCAGCACGTGCACCAGCATGAAACCGAGCGAGTAGTTCATGCTGAACAAAAAGGCTTCGACCAGTGGCGGCGCCTTCAGCTTGGCAAAGCCGATCTTGATCAGCGCCATGAAGCCGACAATCAGGCCGGCACCCATTGCCGCACGCAGCATGTGCAGGTATTCCGGCTTGTTATGCGTGACATAGTGTTCGCCGGTACGGCCCGCATGTTCGGTTACCTTGTTGGCCAGTAGTTCGGCATTGCTGGAAATGAATTGGCGCAGATCGTATTTGTGATTGTCGGCAAACAGCAGCTCGCGGAACAGGGCCAGTGCCAGCGGGCGCCGCTGTTTGCGGTCGTCGAGCTCCAGCAGCGCGAGCAGGGTGCGCAGACGTTGTTCGCTTTGTTTCAGGCGCTGCAGTAGATAGGTGAGGCTGACGCTGACGCCGTGTTGCTGCGCATGCTTGCGTGCCTTGTCGATGATGGCATGGCATTGATCCAGCAACACCAGCACCTGACGTGAATCCTCCGGCGCCACACTGTCATCGTGAATGGCCTGCCACTGGCTGTCCAGATAGCGCCGCACCTCAACGTTCTGCATCAGAAACGGCGATTCGAATTCCTCCACCGCCGGATAGTTGCGCACCAGTTCCGGCTCCAGCCCGATGGCGCTGATGCGGTACGACAACACCTGCACCGCGTCCAGCAGCTCGCCACGAAAACGATTGATATTGGCACGCTCGCTACTGGTATCCAGCGCCAGTGCATCCAGCAGTCCTTCCCAGACTTCGTCCGGCAATGCATTGATCCACTGGTGATCGGTTTTGCGATGAAAGACCTGGCCCAGCACGTCACGCAGATAATGGTCGTTGAGTGCCGGCGGCAGCAGTTTGTAGCCGAGCTTGCGTTTCAGCTCCTGACCAAAACTGGCGTTGGGCAGAATGCCGACGTCGGTAAACAGATGCACGCCATTGCGGCTGGATACCAGCTCGAACAGATAATGACGCAGGGCGTGACGATAATCTTCGTGTTTGTCGAGCAGAAACGCGAGTGACTGCAGATTGTTGATCGCGCTATTCAGATCCTCGGCGCGGCGCGGGCGCAAGGCATCCACCAGTTTTACTAGCGGCTGGATATCCGCGCCGGGTGGTTGTTCTACCAGGGCTTGCAGGATGTGTTCCAAAAAGGTCTCCTGTTTGTTGCGGTAGCGGCGGCTGTTTCACGTGAAACAGCCTGCGAAAAATCAGAGGCCAGGTTTGCTGGCAAACACGAAAAACTCGCGATTGCCATCGCCGCCCTTGATCGAGCTGTCGAAGAAATCCTTAACCTGCAATCCGAGTTGCTGGCACAGGTCGGTGATATTGCGTTGCACGTGCTGATACAGGCGTTCGTCCTTGACGATACCGCCCTTGCTCAAGCCTTCGCGTCCAACCTCGAATTGCGGCTTCACCAAGCTCAGCAAATGGCCGCCGGGTCGCAGCAGCGGGATCGCCGAAGGCAGTACCAGTTTCAGCGAAATAAATGACACATCGATCACAATCAGGTCGATCGCTGGCTGCGCCGGATCCAGCCCCAGATCAGCGGCCTGCAGATGCCGTGCATTGACGCCTTCAAACAGGGTGACGCGTGCATCGTTGGCCAGTTTCGGCGCCAGTTGGCTATGTCCGACATCCACCCCGACAATGCTGGCCGCACCGGCCTGCAGCAGGCAATCGCTGAAGCCGCCAGTGGAAATGCCCAGATCCAGCACTTGAAGGCCGCTGACATCCAGTTGCACATGATCCAGCGCGCCCTGCATTTTCAGTCCTCCACGCGAGACAAAACGATCCGCCGGGTCCGGCACGATGAACAGCTCGATATCGTCTGCCAGTTTCTGACTGGATTTGTTGACCAGGCTACGGCCTTCCGGCAAATCGATCCACACCCGCTGGGTATCGATCAGGTTTTGGGCAGCCGTGCGTGAATTTGCCAGACCGCGCTCCACGAGTAGCAGGTCGGCGCGCATCAGGGGTGGCATGGAAAGGGCATCAGGATTGGTTTCATGCCCGAATTATACTGAGCCGGCGCCGAGAATGAAAAAAGCCGGTGCGGGGGGCACCGGCAAAGAGGGCTCAGGGAGAAAACACTCGAAAAAACTTAACGGGGGCCGGGGCCGGCAGCGTCTGGGCCACGGTGTCTGCCCATGCGCTCATGCATCTTTTGCCAATGGCGCTTGATGAATTCGCTGGCGGTCTGCTTCTGCTCATTGTTCAGGCTGGCATAAGCTTTCAACCAGGCATCACGTTCCTTTTCATGCAGGGCCTTGGCCTCGTTGTGCTGATTTTCCAGCGCATCGTTGATCTTCTGCAGATCGAGAATCGGTTGTGCCTTTTGCTCATCAATCAGCGCTCGGGATTTTTCCATTGCGGCCTTCATCGCTTCACGATGACTGCGTGTCGCATTTTCTGCTGCCGTCCACAGGGTGGCCTGTTCTGCGCTCAGCTTCAGTTGTGGCTTGGCCTCTGCCAGGCCGGCAAACGGGCCTCTGGCCATCGGCATGCCTGCAGGCGGCGCGGCAAATGCCGGCATGGTCAGCGTGGCCAGCAAGGCGCTGGCAACCAATGCATGTTTGAGCGGGTGTTTCATGAACGGCTCCTTTCAATCAGGCAACGCGGTGATCGCGTCGTATTGAGGAGCAGTGTAGCGGCGAGTTGTAGCGGAAATGTGTGGTATTGCGGGGAAAGTGTGTTTATTTGTAACAGCCCTTTGCAGGCGTTACAAATAAACACATTCGATCAGATAAAGCTCTCGTCGGCAGCCAGATAACGCCACTGCCCCGGTGGCAAATCGCCCAATGTGACCTTGCCGATGCGGATACGTTTCAGGCCCACCACGCGCAGCCCGACCAGTTCGCACATGCGGCGGATCTGGCGCTTTTTGCCTTCTTTCAGCACAAAACGCAGTTGATCCTGATTCTGCCAGCTGACGTCGGCGCGTTTCAGCGGCTGACCGTCCAGGCTCAGGCCGAAGTTGAGCTGCTTCAAGCCTTGTTGCGACAAGCGGCCCTGCACCCGCACCAGATATTCCTTTTCGACGTCGGAGTCCTCGCCAATCAGCTGTTTGGCGATGCGGCCATCCTGCGTCAACACCAGCAGCCCGACCGAGTCGATGTCCAGGCGGCCAGCAGGTGCCAGGTTCTTGATGTGTTGCGGGTTGAACTGGATATTGCTGCGGTCGCCGCTCCAGTGGTTTTCCGGCGTCACCAGCACATAGGCGGGTTTGTAGCCTTTTTCTGCCTGCCCGGAGACGTAGCCAACCGGTTTGTTGATCAGCACCGTGACGCGGCGGCTTTGCGTGGCGCTGCCTTGGGCATCGAGCGTGACTTTCTGCGTTGGCAGCACCTTGCTGCCAAGCTGATCGACCACCACGCCGTCGACCTTGACCCAGCCTTTGGCAATATATTCATCGGCTTCGCGCCGCGAGCAGAGGCCGAGTTCGGCCATGCGTTTGGATAAGCGGATTGGTTCCATGGCCTGAATTGTAAACCGATATAATCACCAGCTATGAACCAAATTGATTTTGAGCGCCGCTTTGGCGGTGTGCGCAAACTTTACGGCGCAGCCGGCCTGGCTGCCTTGCAGCAGGCGCACGTGTGCGTGATCGGCATTGGCGGGGTTGGCTCGTGGGCCGCCGAGGCGCTGGCGCGTTCGGCGGTGGGGCGGATCACGCTGATTGACCTGGACCATGTCGCCGAATCCAATCTCAACCGGCAGATTCATGCGCTCGACAGCACCTTGGGTAAGGCCAAGATCGAGGCGATGGCGGAACGGATTCACGACATCAATCCGGCTTGCCAGGTGGAGCTGATCGACGATTTTCTCGACAGCGACAATCTTGCCGATTATCTCGGTCGCGGTTATTCGGCGGTGATCGATGCGATTGACAGCGTCAAGAACAAAACCGCGCTGCTGGCCTGGTGCCGCCGCAACAAGGTCAAGGTGATCAGTTGTGGCGGGGCGGGCGGACAGCTTGATCCGACGCAGATCCAGATCGCCGATCTGGCCAAGACTACGCAAGACCCGCTGCTGGCCAAGGTGCGTCAGAACCTGCGGCGCGACTACGGTTACAGCCGCGATCCGAAAAAGCGTTTCGAGATTCCGGCGGTGTTTTCTACTGAACAGCTGATTTATCCGGCAGACGAGGGTGCTAGCTGTGAGGTGGATGGCGCCAGCGGCAACGAAGGCGTGACCGGCCTCAACTGCGCCGGCTTTGGTTCGGCTGTGACGGTGACTGCCAGCTTTGGCCTGATCGCCGCCAGCTGGGTGTTGCGCAAGCTGGTGGAGCAGGCGGCCAAGGCTGCGAGCGCCGGCGCGTAAACATATCGGCCTGCAGGCCGCGCCAGTCGTGACTTGCAGGCAAGGCTGCAGCCCGCTTCCAGAGCGGGCTACAGGCCATCCCCGGTTCAGCTTGGCGGTGTGCAGTGATCAGTGATTTCGAATTTCGGTTCCACTGACTTGGGAATGCCCTGCAACTCGTAGCGAATCACCAGGTCGTACGGGCAATCCGAAAATGGCCGTGCTGCCGGATCATCGCTTTCCACAGGCTCGAAGCACAGCTGGATCCGATCCGGCAAGACCTTGATGCCACTCACGCTATTGATCATGCGAGTCGGGCAAGCCAGGGTTTTGCGGTACATCACCTTGACGATGCCAGCATTTTCCCGTGTGTATTTGATGACCCCTTCTGCGGTTGGCGCTTCGGGTTCCATACTGGCCGGCCTGGGGCCGGATTCCACATTTTCAATTTTGAGTTTGTCGAAGCCGGGCGGTTTGGGCGAGCAGCCGGCCAGCAGCGTAATCAGGGCGCCGAGCGCCAGATATCGTTTAGAGTTGTGCATGCTTACTGTTTAGCTGACAGCTAATCGTTTTTCAGCGCATTTTTCAACGCATCACACAGCGTCTGCAGCACTTTCACCCGCGCATAATACTTGTCGTTGGCCTCGACCAGGGTCCAAGGTGCGGTGGTGGTGCTGGTGCGGTCCACCATGTCGCCGACCGCCAGCACGTAATCATCCCACTTGTCGCGGTTGCGCCAGTCTTCCTCGGTGATCTTGAAGCGCTTGAAGCCAATTGCTTCGCGCTCCTTGAAGCGCCGTAGTTGTTCTTCCTGTGATATCGCCAGCCAGAATTTGACGATGATCGCGCCGTGCGCCGCCAGTTGCTGTTCGAATTCGTTGATTTCGCCGTAGGCACGCATCCAGTCGGCATGGCTGCAAAAGCCCTCAATACGTTCCACCAGCACCCGGCCATACCAGGAGCGGTCGAAAATCGTCACCCGGCCGTGGCGCGGCAGATGGCGCCAGAAGCGCCACAGATAGGGCTGGGCGCGTTCTTCTTCGGTGGGCGCGGCAATGGGTACGATCTGATACTGGCGCGCATCCATCGCCGCGCTGATGCGGCGGATGCTGCCGCCTTTGCCGGCAGCGTCGTTGCCTTCAAACACCACGATCAGTGAGCGGTTGCGGAATTTGGCATCGCGCGTGAGCTTGTTGAATTGGCCTTGCAGGCTTTCCAGCTCGCGGGCATAGGCTTTTTTGTCGAGTGCCAGCGACAGGTCAAGCCGATCCAGCAGGCGCACATTGTCGATCGGTGGCAGGATCGGCGGTGCCTCTACCCGCTGCCGTGGCACATTGACCCGCGCTAGCTGGCGCTTCACCGCATCCAGCAGAATGCTGCCGACCGTCAGGTTGCGATAACGGTCTTCCGCGCCTTCCACCACAATCCACGGTGCATCGCCGGTGCTGGTCTGGCGCAGGATGTGTTCCGCCACCTTGCGGTGGCGGTCGTATAGCTCATGGCGGCGCCAGTCTTCGGCGCTCACGCGCCAGCGCGTCAGCGGGTTATCCTGCAGCGCCTGCAGGCGGCTTTTCTGTGCCTTTTTCGACAGGTGGAACCAGAATTTCAGCAATAACACGCCTTCGTTGCTGAGCATTTTTTCCAGGCGCACGATTTCTTCCATGCGCTGATCCAGCTCTGCCTGACTGAAATCCTTGTTCACTCGGAGTGCAATCGGGTCGATATACCAGGAACCGAAATGGATGCCGATTTGCCCCTTGGGCGGCAAGGCACGCCAGAAGCGCCACATATGCGGGCGTTCCGATTCTTCATCGGATTTGGGGCCGAATGCATGGGTCTGGATCAGGCGCGGGTCCATCCAAGAGTTGAGCAGATTAACGGTTTCGCCCCGGCCAGCACCATCCAGCCCGCCAACAATCACCAGCACCGGAAACTTGCCGCATTCCTTCAGCTCATACTGGATGTCCAGCAACGCTTCGCGCAATTCCGGCTCGCGCTGGCGGTAGGTGTCTTTGTCGATGCTGTGGCCCAGCTCGGCGGATTCAAACATAGCGGCTCTCTACTCGATGGATGGTTGAGGTTGCGATTAAGCCTGTTTGCAACCGGGATACAACTCTCAATTTAGCCCCGCCAACGCAACTTTGCAGCCTGGTCAGTGCGATTTCTGGCGTTGTTGCATGACCAAATCCTGTCATAACAAGGGAATACCCGCTGGCTTGGGGTAAAATGCGGGCTTCCGGGGGCCTCACTGCCCGCAACCAATAGTCAGAAAATGCTAAAAATTCTTGGTCTTGATCGTCTTGCTTCGCTGGTTTCACGCAAGGTGCTGTATCTCTGGGTGCGCACCAAGGTGTTTCCGCAGGACTTGTCCGCGCTCAACCTGAACCCGGATCAGCCGGTTTGTTATGTGTTGCAGACACGACAATTGTCGCCGCTGCTGGTGCTGGAAAACGAAACGCAGGAGTTGAAGCTGCCACGCGCGCTGAGCCGCATGAAAAGTGGCTGGCTGAAGGAAGATCGCTCGTTTTTCTTTCTTACCCGTGCCGAGAAGCCGACGCTGCTGCAACCCAATCGCTTTGAAGTGTCGCCGCGCCTGAAGCGCCTGATCGATGCGGTGGAGGCCGACAAGACGCTGGACGTGCAGCTGGTGCCGGTGACGATTCTCTGGGGACGTTCGCCGGACAAGGAAAACTCGCTGGTGAAGATCCTGTTCACCGACAGCTGGGCGACGCCGGGTGTGTTGAAGCAATTTCTCACCATTCTGCTGCATGGCCGCCAGACCATCGTCAAATTCAACGATCCGGTCAGCCTGCGTGCGCTGGTTGACGAAAACCTGGGCGAAGAACGCACGCTGCGCAAGCTGTCGCGGGTGTTGCGGGTACATTTCCGTCGCCAGCGCGAAATGGCGATTGGCCCGGACTTGTCGCACCGTCGTACCCAAGTGAATTCGCTGCTGCGTGCGCAGTCGGTGGTGCAGGCGATCGGCGACGAGGCTTTGGCGAAATCGATTCCGCGCGAAAAGGCCTACGAAACCGCGCGGCGTTATGCGCTGGAAATTGCCGCCGATTATTCCTACCCGATCATCCGTTCGCTGGAGGTGTTCCTCAACTGGCTGTGGACGCGTCTGTACGATGGCGTGGACGTGCAGCGGCTGGACGAGGTGGCGAATATCGCGCCCGGGCACGAGGTGATCTACGTGCCGTGCCACCGCAGTCACATTGATTATCTGCTGCTGTCGTACGTGATTTTCACCCACGGCATGATGGTGCCGCACATCGCTGCCGGCGCCAATCTCAATCTGCCAGTGGTGGGCAGCATTCTGCGTGGCGGCGGCGCGTTCTTCCTGCGCCGTTCGTTCAAGGGCAACAACCTTTATGCGGCGGTGTTCAACGAATACATGCACATGATGATCTCCAAGGGTTTCCCGATGGAGTATTTCATCGAAGGTGGCCGCAGCCGCACTGGCCGTTTGCTGCAGCCGAAAGGCGGCATGCTGGCGATGACGCTGCAGAGTTATATGCGCGACCATTCGCGGCCGATCGTGTTTGTGCCGATCTATTTCGGCTACGAGCGGGTGATGGAAGGCAAAACCTATGTGGCCGAGCTGCTGGGCAAACCGAAAGAAAAAGAATCGGTGTTCGGCCTGATCAAAACCATCCGTTCCATCGAGCGAGTGTTTGGCAAGGTACACGTGAATTTCGGCCAGCCGATTTATCTGGATAACCTGCTTGACCAGCAGAACCCGAACTGGAAAGAAGAAAGCGCCATCGCCAGCGGCAAAACGCCGTGGGTGGTGAATACCGTCGATACGCTGTCGAACAAGATTGTGACCCGCATCAATAGTGCGGCGGTGGCCAATCCGATCACCCTGTTGTCGCTGGCGTTGTTGTCCACGCCGAAGCAGGCAATGGATGAAGAAAAGCTGGTTGAGCAGCTGGAGCTGTATCGTCTGCTGCTGACCGAAGTGCCGTATTCCGAGCGTATCGGCCTGACCGAGCTGGATGGCAAGGCGCTGATCGAATACGGCGCGCGCATGAAGATTCTGCAGCGTGTGCCGCACCCGCTGGGCAATGTGGTGGTGACGCAGCCGGAGCAGGCGATGATGCTGACCTACTTCCGCAACAACATCCTGCACATGTACACCGTGCCGGCGCTGATTGCCTGCTACCTGACGCACAATGAAGAACTGACGCGGCAGCAGATCATCGAGCTGATCGGCAATGTCTATCCGTTCCTGCAGTCCGAGTTGTTCCTGCATTGGCAGCAGAACGAGCTGGCCGGGGTCATCAGCCGCTATATCGACGTTTACGTGCAGCAGGGTTTGCTTACCGAGCGGCCGGAGGTCGATCTGGTGTTCGCGCCGCGTCGCAACAGCCCGGAATTCGTCAAACTGGAAGTGCTGGCACAGGCGGTGCAGCAGAACCTGGAGCGGTATTACATCACCATTGCGCTGCTGACACGCCAGGGTTCCGGCAAGATCACCCAGAACCAGCTGGAAGAACTGTGCTCGCTGTTTGCCCAGCGCTTGTCGCTGCTGCACGAATTCTCGGCACCGGAGTTCTTCGATCAGGCGATTTTCCGCAACTTCATCCAGACCTTGAGCAAGGCCGGTTTGCTGAAGAAATGCGACAACGATTTGCTGGTGTTCGACGTACGCCTGCAAACCACCGCCGACGAAGCCCTGTTTGTGTTGCCGGCAGAAATTCGCCAGACCATCCATCAGATGACGCGTATCGATCAGGACGCGATGCAGGCCGCGCTGCAGGCTAGCGCCGAGAAAACGGCTGCGAAAAAGGCGGAAAAGAAAGCCGCCTGATCAAGCCAGGCGTTGCCCCGGTAGCGCCAGACCTGAAAAACGGCCCCTCTGCCTTGTGGCAGAGGGGCCGTTTTGTATCAGGCTACAAGCCAATCCTGGCGTGCTCTGCAGCCTTGCTTCCAGCCCGCTACCAGAGCGGCCTGCAGCCATGCCTTGATTTTGCCTGAGGCTTAGTGGGTGTTGATCCAGTGCTTCAGCGGCTCCCACACCAGCACCTTGGCGTTGGCACCCCACAGCAGGTCGGCATGGCCGTAGTCCACTGCAACGTATTCCGGCGCCTGCAACGAAATCATCAGGCTTTGTTTGTCGCTGCTGCCGAGCAGATCCAGTGTATACAAGCCGCTGTCGCCATACCCGCCCGCCGCGCCGATATACAGCACTGGCAACGTGATCTGGCTCAGATTGGCGCTATACGGCGCATTCGGTAGATCCGCCTCGATCGCCTCGCCATCGATCATTTCGCCGACGCTCTGATAACTCGGTGAAGTGAGGATTTTCTGCAGCACATTGTTGTAGTTGGCAAACTGCAGGCCGCTGGGCAGCCCGTTGGCGTCAAACGTGCCGGCCAGATAATGGAAAGCCGGCGTATAAGGCTGCAGTGGCGGGGTGAAGAAGTTGTAGGTGGCGCTCACCGCCGACAGCGCGGCCTGCTGGTTGCTCAGACCCGGCACCAGCAACGAGGGTGCATCGGGCAGGGTGGCGGCCAACAACGCCAGCGCCTTGTTTTTCACGCCATCGTCCACCCCATATTTGCCGCTGTTGTACATCGCTTGATACGCCTGATAACGCGCCTGTGCCGCATCGCGCAAATCCTGCCGCTGCGGGGCAAACTTGTAGGCGTAATCCATCGGAATGATGCCGCGCAGATCGCGCTGGCCGTCAGGCAACTGTGTCTGCTGCTCGGCATAGGCATACACAAACTGTGCGCCACGGCTGAAGCCGAGCATGAACAGCTTGCCATTATCACCCTGGCTGGTGGCGCGGGTTTTGCGCGCAACGTTGACCGCCGCCTTGATATCCTGCAAATGCAGTGCGGTATTCCAGTTTTTCATGAAAGAAAAATCGCTGGTCAGGGTGCTGACAAAATTCCAGCGATAATCCACGCCCCACACGTCGACATTGTTTTGCGCCAGATACACCCCCAGCGCCTGATCTGCCGGCGCCGAGGCGGATTTGTTCAGATAGTTGCCGGCAAAGCTCGAGCCATCGCCGGGCAGCAGCATCACTGCTTTGGCGCTGCTGGTCGGTACCCATGGCGATTGTTCTTTTACCACGCGATTGATGCCGATCAGATCGTGCGCGCCCTGGCCAACCTTCACCCACGCCTGATATTGATAGATGCTGCCACTCAGCTGGGTGCGGTCACAACCAAGCAATTTGCCGTTGTCGCCAATCACCTTGCTCCAGCTGATTGCTGCATGCAGCGGGCAAAACGGCAAATCCAGCGCCTGCGCCATGCCGCCACTGGCCAGCAGCATCAGGCTGGCGTTGATGCCGAGCCAGCGAGCAAACATACGACGGGATGTTTTCATTTAGTTCTCCTCAAGTGTCACTAACAAAAATCTGTTATTCACCACCGTCGGCTGTTAATGGCTACAGCGCCTTGCTCATGATGAAGTCGTCCATCACGAAGCCATTGCCAATCTCGACAATCACCTCTTCGGCAACCTCAAAGCCGTTGCGGCGATAGGCCTTGATTGCGGTGGCATTACGTTTGTTGACCGCCAGCGTCAGCGTTTCGCAACCCTGCTGGCGGGCGCGGGCGGTGACGTATTCCAGCAGCAGCGAGCCCAGCCCGCGTCCGTGCCAGTCCGGGTGCAGATACAGCTTGTCGAGCTTCATCTCCGCCGGCTGTTCGGTGCAGAAATAGTTGGCAAAACCCAGCATGGTTTCGCCCAGCCACAGGCCGTCCAGCCAATGCTGCGCTGTGTCCAGTTCGGCTTGCAGCGCTGCCGTTTGATAACGTTGCTGCAGCATGAAATCGATCTGCGCCTGGCTGATGATGGCAGGGTAGTGCTGTTGCCAGATGTGCCGCGCCAGCGTTGCCAGTGTCGGCAGATCGCTGCTGCGGCAGGCGCGGATGATAGGGTCAAGTTCGGGTGTTTGCGGGGACATCGCGAGCGCTGTGGCATTTGTTATAGTGCGTGTTCCAAGCATGCAGGAATTTCCGTTCCATGACCAGCAGCCAACACGCCATCAATATTGAAGATTTGCGCCAACTGGCGCGCCGCCGCATTGCCCGCATCGTGTTTGATTACATCGATGGTGGCGTGGAAGACGAGGAAGGCTTGTTGCGCAACCGCGAGGCTTTTTCGCGCTGGCGCCTGGTGCCGCATTATCTGCAGGATATCAGCCGGCGCCAGCAAACGGCATCATTGTTCGGGCGTGATTACGCCAGCCCGTTTGGCATCGCGCC
The DNA here is from genome assembly GCA_046347685.1 of Chitinivorax sp. Taxonomy (GTDB): domain Bacteria; phylum Pseudomonadota; class Gammaproteobacteria; order Burkholderiales; family SCOH01; genus CALMFQ01. Next base: position 1,753 of record JAXMFR010000021.1, on the reverse strand, counting down.
CACCGGCCTGGCGGCATTTGCGCGTCCGGGGGCGGATTTGCTGCTGGCACAGGCGGCGGCCGAGGCTAATCTGCCGTTCATCATGTCTGGCGCCGCCACTGCCTCCATTGAGCAGGTGATGGCTGTTGCGCCGCGCCATACCTGGTTTCAGCTGTACGTTTCACGTGAAACTGCCGTCACCGAGGATCTGATTCGTCGAGCGGCGGCGGCGGGGGTAGAAACGCTGGTGCTGACGGTGGATGTGCCAGTGCACTCCAAGCGCGAACGTGACTGGCGCAATGGCTTTGTGCCGCCGGTGAAGCCGAGTTTGGCGTGTGTGCTGGATATGCTAAGTCATCCACGCTGGCTGGCCGGTTTGCTGCGCCACGGTTTGCCGCGTTTCGAAAACTGGGCGCCCTATGCTGGCGACAACGCCAGCGCACGCGAGATTGCCGCCTATTTCACTTCGCAAATTCCGTTTACCCAAACCTGGTTCGATCTGGAGCGCATTCGCCGCATCTGGTCGGGCAAGCTGCTGTTGAAGGGCGTGTTGGCACCTACCGATGCGTTACGTGCGCAGGATTGCGGCGTGGATGGCGTGATTATTTCCAACCACGGTGCGCGCCAGCTGGATTGTGCACCATCGCCGCTGGAAATGTTGCCGGCGATCCGTGCTGCAGTGGCCGGGCAAATGGCGGTGATGCTGGATGGTGGCATACGTCGTGGCAGCGATATTCTCAAGGCTTGGGCGCTGGGCGCGGATTTTACTTTTGTCGGCCGGCCGACCTTGTATGGCGTTGCAGCCGATGGCTTGCCCGGCGCGCAGCGGGCGCTGCAGATATTGCAGCAGGAAATTGATCTGACGCTGGCACAGCTGGGATGTGCCGATCTGGGGATGCTGACCGGGGAGTTGTTGCGCGAAGGTTGGTAGCGGGATAAGAAAAATGACCCGCAATTGCGGGCCATTTTTTTGCAGAAAACTCAGGCCATCAGCCGGTAAGAGGATTTAATCTGTCGCTGCCGTTCGGTGGCGGCAAGAATGTGGCGGGAGGTGATTTCGATATCGCAGCCACAACTACATCGCACCACCGTGTCGGGTGCCAGCGATTTCAGGTGTCGGCTGGTTTCCTTGCCACATTGATCGCAGGCCATTACCAGGCTGGCGTTGAAGTGCTTGTCGAAATCCAGATCAAAAGCCATTTGCTTCATGGGAGGTACCTCATCGAAGATTTACCGGAGATGTGCCGCCGTGGGTAATTCGCGTCATGCATCGGGCATGCCCGGAATCAGGCGACACAATTTCCATTTTAGGCTTACTTTTCAGAAAGTTAACAAGAATTTTTGTGCTGGGCTGAGAGCCAAGCCAGACGGGCATTTGCGCCAGAGTCGGCGGTTACGGCGGGGGATAAAAAGCCGGAAGTCATGGCGCGGGGCGCGCGTGGATTTTCCGGCCTTTGCCTGGCTCAATCATCGTGATGGTGGTGGTGATGCTTATGGTGGTGCTTGCGGTGGCCATAATGATGCCCCCGGTCGCCATAATATTCTTCGCGGTAGACCGGCTGTGGGCGGTAATACACCGGTGGTGGTGCGTAGGCATGGCGCTCGCGTTCGTGCACCACGACTTCGCGCTGTGGTTCGCGCCGGTAATCCGAACCGAGTGCTGCCCCGGTCGCGCCACCAATCGCGGCACCCACAATGGCGCCATTGCGACCATTCAGGTCATGGCCAATCACGGCACCCAGTGCCCCACCTAACCCACATTTTTCACAATAAA
>JAXMFR010000020.1:0-53177 GCA_046347685.1 Chitinivorax sp. | reverse complement strand
CAACAGCCGCTCACTGCGCACGGTGAACAAAATCTGCAGCAACAACGCCCGCAGCAAGCGCTCTGGCGGAATCGACGGACGACCGGTATGCGAATAGCGCTCATCGAACAGGGTACTCATGTTGGCGAGGATGCCATCAACCAGCAAGCGCAGACGGCGCAACGGATGATCGGCGGGAATACGATGTTCCAGGCTGAGATAGCTGAACATCGACAGTTGGGGATTCTCTTGGCCGCGCATGGAAAATCGGGAAAAATAGGGGCTGGTTTCAAGCCCCCATTCTGCCTCAAAACCCGCGTCTTGACTCGGTTGAGGAGTTTCTCACCAGCCTGTTAGATCTGGCTCTGGATCAGCTGCGCCGCCTTCTCGCCGATCATGATGCTGGGCGCGCAGGTGTTGCCGCCGATCAGCGTTGGCATGATCGACGCATCGACCACGCGCAGCCCGTCGACGCCGTGCACCCTCAACTGCGGATCAACCACCGCCATTGCGTCGACGCCCATCTTGCAGCTGCCGACCGGGTGATAATTGGTGTCGGCGCGCTGCCGCAGCACGGCGCGGATTTCATCGTCGGACTGCGCATGGCCGGTATACAGTTCCTGGCCGCGATATTTGTCGAGCAATGGCGAGGCGATGATGCGCCGCGCCATGCGGATGCCCTTGATAAACAGCTCACTGTCATCGGGATGGCTGAGAAAATTTGGGTCGATCAGCGGTCCCGCAGCCGGATCGGCGCTAGCCAGACCGACGCTGCCAACACTCTTCGGCCGCAACACCGTAACGATGACGCAGAAGCCGCGCACAAACACCTTCTTGCGCCCATGATCGTTGGTAATGCCACGCGAAATTTCGATCTGCAGGTCCGGCGCCGGCAAGTCCGGATCACTCTTGAAAAAGCAATTCACCTCGGCAAAATTGCTGGTCCAGATGCCGCGCCGCTCGCGCCGATACGGCAGGATGCCGCGCAGCAGCGCCAACGCCGAAGCCGGCTCGGTGCCAATCAGGTCCGGGTGGTTGGCGCGGTAGTTGAGGTTGATGTCGAGGTGGTCCTGCAGATTGCGCCCCACGCCCGGCAAATGCTGCAGCACGCTGATGCCATGTTGGCGCAGCGCCTCGCCATCACCGATACCCGACAACATCAGCAACTGTGGCGACTGAAACGCCCCGGCGGAGATGATCACCTCCCGCCGCGCGCGAATCTGCCGTAATTGGCCACCCTGCCGGTATTCCACACCCACGGCGCGTTTGCCTTCGAACAGGATGCGTGTGGCGTGAGCATTGGTTTCCACGTGCAGATTGTCGCGCGCCAGATTCGGCGTGATGAAGGCTTTTGCGGCGCTGCAGCGCTCGCCGTTGATCTGCATCACTTGGGTGTAGCCAATGCCCTCCTGATTCGCGCCATTAAAATCGTGATTCAGCGGCACGCCCTGCTGCCGGGCGGCATCGATACACAACTGGAAAAACGGCGATGGCGAACGCAGATACGACACATGCAGCGGGCCATCATTGCCGTGGTAATCATCGTGCAGATCGGCGTTGTTTTCCGATTTGCGGAACAGCGGCAGCAGATCGTCGTAGCCCCAGCCGGTGTTGCCCAGCGCAGCCCAGTGGTCATAATCGCAGCGATGGCCGCGGATATACATCATGGCGTTGATCGACGAGCTGCCACCCAGGGTTTTGCCACGCGGCTGATAACCGCGCCGGCCGTTCAGCCCTTGCTGCGGCACGGTTTCGAATGCCCAGTTGAACTGCCGCGTCGGCACGGTAAAGGCAAACCCCAGCGGCACCTGAATGCGCCAGCTGTTGTCGCGTTTGCCGGCCTCCAGCAGGCACACGCTGAGATTCGGGTCTTCGCTCAGTCTGCCGGCCAAGGTGCAGCCGGCGGTACCACCGCCAACCACCACATAATCTGCCTCCTGCACCATCCATGTCTCCTGTTTTCGTCTTTGTATTGCTTGCCACTTTAACAAGGCACGCGCAACTTGGCTTGACAGAAACCGGACTCGCTTTTAACAATTCACGCCAAAGAGGAGAATCAGGACAATGGACATACGCCCCCACCGCCGCACCATCCCGGAGAGTTTTGTCCATTTGCTTTATGACTATCTGCAGGCAAGGGATATCGACCCGCAAGCACTGCTGGGCCATCCACGGCCACCGGTGAACCACGACCGCCCCGGCAGCTTTCCGATCGAGCTGTGGACTTCGCTGCTGCAACGTGCCGCCGGGCACCTGCACGACCCGACGCTGGGGCTGCAACTCGGGCAACACATCACCCCGCGCCACGCCGGGCTGCTGGGCTATCTTCTGATCGCCTCGACCAATCTGGAACAGGCGCTGCAACGGCTGGATCGCTACCAGCAGCTGATTTACGACGTGACGCCGATGCAATGCCGCCAAGGCGCGGATTATGTTGATCTGGTGTGGGGCGCAGAACAGGGACGGCCCGGCAATCTGGTCGACGAAACCTCGATCACCGCGCTGGTGCAGTTTTGCCGCGATATCACCGGGCAGCCGCTGCAACCGCTGCTGGTGCAATTCATCAACCCGACGCCAGCCGATCTGACACCTTACCACGCCTATTTTGGCTGCCCGGTATTATTCGATCAGGCAGAAACCGTGGTGCGCGTCGCCAGCACCGCCCTCGCCTGGCCACTGCGCGCCGCCGACCCGGCGCTGGGCGAGGTGATGGAACGTCACGCCGAAATCCTGCTGGCCAAGTTGCCGCAGGAACAGCCGCTGATCGAGCAACTGCGGCAAAGCATCGCTGCTTGCCTGCATCTAGGCGAACCCTCGATCGACGCCATTGCCGCCCAGCTCGGCCGCTCGGCACGCAGCCTGCAGCGCGATCTGCAAAACGGCGGCAGCAGCTTTCGCGAGGTGCTGAATGGCTTGCGCAAAGAGCTGGCGCAGGCCTATCTGCAACAGCCGCACCTGAGCATGCTCGACATTGCCATGCTGCTCGGTTACACCGAACAAAGCGCCTTTAGCCGCAGCTTCCGGCAGTGGACTGGCGTGGCACCCAGCGAATACCGCCACAGAGGCGACAAGGAATAAGCCTGCCTTGCTTGAAACCGACAAAGCCAGACGACATACTCATACCAATTCCCCATCGAAACGAGACACGAAGGAGGCCGACGACACCGTATCGTTTTGCTGGGGATGGTATCAAACCTCCGCCCACCAGGACAGCCAACCATGTATACCTTTGCCAGCGAACGCCTGATTGCCGCAACCCCGGCCGCGATTTTTGCCGCGATTCAAGACCCGACGCGGCTCGCCCGCTGGTGGGGGCCGGACGGGTTCAGTAACCAGTTTGAGGTGTGTGAATTCCGCGAAGGCGGAAGCTGGATTTTTACCATGCATGGCCCGGATGGCACGGTCTACCCGAACCAGAGCCAGTTCCGCCGCATCGTTGCCGACCAGCAGGTAGTGATCCGGCACCTAGTGCAACCGCACTTTGAGCTCACCATCACGCTGCAGCCACATGCGCAGGGCACGCTGCTGCAATGGCAGCAGGTTTTTGACGACGAGAATGTTGCGAACGCGATCCGCCATATTGTCGAACCCGCCAATGAGCAGAATCTCAACCGGCTGACAGCCGAAGTACAGGCAGGCGGTTAACGCGCCGCGCATGTCGCGTTTATTCGCGGCTGGCTAACACCGCCTGCTGCAATTGCCGCATCGCCTCAATCAGCTGCGGCGCCAGTTGCGGGTGCGCCACCAAACCATCTTCATCGAGCTTCGAACCGAGTAAAGGCAGAGTAAGCGATGCGGGCTCGATCAATTGCGCCGACATCACCGTCAAGGTCTCGCGCAGCGCCGCCAGTGCATGGCTGGCACGCGGCGAAGCATTCAGCAGCGCCACGGGTTTGTAGACAAATGCCTCGCTGCTCACCATCCAGTCGAGCGCATTTTTCATTACCCCGCTCACGCCATGCGCGTATTCCGGGCTGGCAATCAGCAAGGCATCAGCTGTCCTTATTTGCGCACGTAATGCCGCCACCGGCGGTGGGTCGCAGGCTTCCAGATCAGGATTGAACAACGGCAACTGGCCCAACAGATCGCAAACGACACACTCAATGCCGGATGGCGCCAGCCGCGCCATCGCGCGCAACAACATGGAATTGAACGACGCAGCCCGCAGGCTGCCGGACAAGGCGAGAAAACGCATGCCAAAAATCACCGGGTAAAAATCGATTGTTGCATTGCCAGCAAGCGCAACACAACTGCATTCTCGCCATGGCATGCCTGCCATCACCCCCTGGCGGCAAGAGTAGCGGGCTAAGCGCAACTCCGCTCGATGCCCTCCTCCAGCACAAATTTCCCATTGCCGCACCGAAGAATATCGCCCAATCCTGCCCTGTCATTTTTTGCACTTGCCAGCACATACTGTACTCATTTACAGTTACCACACTCAATGCTGCAACCCAAACCATCTGAGGAGCGCCCCACCATGCTAGATCACATGACTTTCCGCGTTACCGATATCGACCGCGCCAAAGCGTTTTACAGCGCAGCGCTGCAGCCGTTGGGCTATAGCCTGTGTTTTGAAGGCAACTTTGGCATGAACATTCTGGGTTTTGCCTACCCAGACCCATCCGAGCCCGATGGCAAAAAAGCCGATGTCTGGTTTCTGGACGGCCCCTCGCCTTACGGCGGACCCGCCGCGACTAGCGGTTGCCACCTCGCATGGCGGGCCCAGTCACGGGCCCAGGTTGATGCGTTTTACCACGCGGCGATCGCCGCGGGTGGCAAAGACAATGGCGCCCCGGGCCTGCGTCCGGACTATCACCCCAACTACTATGGCGCCTTCGTCCTGGATCCGGAAGGCAACAATATTGAAGCCGTGTGCCATCTAGCGGAATAAGCCATCGGCCATGCTGCAGCCAAGGCAGCCGGATAACAGCGCTATTCCAAATGGCGCAGCGGCCCTCGATCGCGGCGTGGCCGTTGTTAGCGCAACCAGGCATCGGCAGCAGAAAAGCGCCACCCCAGCAGCACAGACAGAGAATGGATCAACATGAAAATATCAGGCACGTTTGAAGTGACACTGCAACCGCAGCCAAGTTATACGCCCGGCACGGCCGGCATCACACTCGGCCGCATATCGATCGACAAAACCTTTGCTGGAGATCTGACAGCCATCAGCAAAGGCGAAATGTTGAACGCCTTATCTCCTGTAGCCGGCTCAGCGGGCTACGTAGCGATCGAACAGGTAACGGGTCAGTTACAAGGAAAAACCGGCAGTTTTGTGCTGCAGCACTACGGAACCATGCAAGGCGTTGCCAAACATCTGCGGATTGAGGTTGTTCCAGACTCCGGCCAGGGAGAATTGCGAGGCCTGACAGGCACCATGCAAATACGCATCGAACAAGGACAGCACTATTATGACTTTGACTATCATTTGCCAGCGCCCTGACGCTGCCGGGTAGGCGCTGCCGGCATGACATTTTCAGGCAAGCTGCAGCCCGCGCCGCTATTGGCTTGCAGCTTCGCCTGCAAGGCAAGCCTGTCGCGCCTGACAGGCCAGCTACTTATCGTTAGCACTTCGGCCACGCCAACGCCCATGGCAGGCCAATCGTGTCCAATTGTTGCTGCACAATCGGATCGGTAAACGCGGCGCCCTCGCTCGGCGGGCAAATCAGCTCGATACAGTCACCATCAAAGGTGAAACGCACCGCCCAGGCGTGTAGATAGCCGCGATCCACCTCGGCTCTGGAGCCATATGCTACGTCGCCCAGCACGGGCGATCCAAGGCTTTTCATCGCCACGCGCAGCTGGTGAGTCTTACCGCTGTGTAACTGCAGCAGAAACAAGCGCAGGCCGTTTTCCAGGCCATAGCTGAAAAACTGCGTGATCGCCGGATTGTCTTTGCTACGCATCAGGCGCCAGGTGCCGTTGCGGCTTTTGACCATGTCGCCAATGATGGCCCCCTGCTTCTTGCCCGGCTTCTGATCCGACAAGGCAATATAGAACTTCTGCATTTGCCGGTTACGCAATTGTTCGGCGAGCTGATTCGCAGCATCAGAGCTTTTGCCGAATAACACGATGCCGGACGTGAGTTTGTCCAGGCGGTGCACCGCGTACAGCTCAAAGCCCAATTGCCGGCGCAGCAAGGCTACCAGACCGGCTTCGCCGTCTTCGGAATGGAAGTTGAGCCCGGCGGGTTTGTTGACCGCGAGCCAGTGTTGGGTGTGTTGCAGGATCGGGATGCACATATGAAAAACGCCGCCCAAGGGCGGCGTTGTCGTCTAGCTGGAAAACGGCAATTTACAGCATGCCCTTTTGCTTGAGCAAGTTGACCATGGTCGAACCCAGTTCGGCCGGGCTGCGGGTGTAGGCGATGCCGGCCTTTTCGAACGCGGCGAACTTCTCTTCTGCGGTGCCCTTGCCACCGGAGATGATCGCACCGGCGTGGCCCATGCGTTTGCCTTTCGGTGCGGTCACACCAGCGATGTAGCCAACGATCGGCTTGGTGACGTGTGCCTTGGCGTATTCGGCGGCTTCTTCTTCGGCGGTGCCGCCAATTTCACCGATCATGATGATCGCTTCGGTCTGCGGATCGTCCTGGAACAGTTTCAGCGCGTCGATATGGCTGGTGCCAGGAATCGGGTCGCCACCGATACCGATACAGGTCGATTGGCCCAGACCAGCAGCAGTGGTTTGTGCCACGGCTTCGTAGGTCAAGGTGCCGGAACGCGACACGATGCCGATTTTACCTGGCTTGTGGATATGACCCGGCATGATGCCGATCTTGCACTCGCCCGGAGTGATGATGCCGGGGCAGTTCGGGCCGATCAGACGCGCACCGCTGGCTTCGACATAACGCTTCACTTTCAGCATGTCCAGCGTCGGCACGCCTTCGGTGATGGTAACGATCAGTTGCACGCCAGCATCCACGGCTTCGATGATCGAATCCAGCACAAACGGTGCCGGCACGTAGATCACCGATGCATCGGCGCCGGTTTCACGCACGGCGTCTTTCATGGTGTTGAATACCGGCAGGCCCAGATGCTGGCTACCGCCCTTGCCCGGAGTCACGCCACCGACTACCTTGGTGCCGTATGCCAGGGCTTGTTCCGAGTGGAACGTGCCGTTCTTGCCGGTGAAACCTTGCACCAGCACTTTGGTGTTTTTATTGACCAATACGCTCATTATTCACTCCTTGGTGGCTTAGGCTACGGCTTTGACAGCAGCAACGATTTTCTGGGCTGCATCGGCCAGGCCTTGTGCAGCAGTCAGCTTCAGGCCCGACTCATCCAGAATCTTCGCGCCCAGTTCGGCATTATTGCCTTCCAGACGCACCACCACCGGTACAGTCACGTTCACTTCCTTCACTGCAGCGATGATTGCTTCGGCAATCATGTCGCAACGAACGATACCGCCGAAAATATTGATCAGCACGCCCTGCACCGACGGATCGGCCAGAATCAGCTTGAATGCTTCAATCACGCGCTCTTTGGTTGCACCACCGCCGACGTCAAGGAAGTTGGCCGGCTGACCGCCGTAGAGCTTGATGATGTCCATGGTTGCCATTGCCAGACCGGCGCCGTTAACCATACAACCGATATTGCCTTCCAAGGCCACGTAGTTCAGGTCAAACTCGGAGGCTTTCAGCTCACGCTCATTCTCTTGAGATTTGTCGCGCGCTGCGGCCAGTGCCGGCTGGCGGAACATGGCGTTGGAGTCGATGCCCACCTTGGCATCGACGCAGCACAGGCTGCCGTCGCCACGGATGGCCAGCGGGTTGATTTCAAACAGCGCGAAATCGTTTTCCACAAACGCTTTGTAGGCACCAGTCATCAGCTTGGTGAACTGTTTGATCTGCTCGTCGTTCAGGCCCAGCTGGAAGCCGACTTCACGCGCCTGGAACGGCAGCAGGCCGACCAGCGGATCAACCGTTACCTTGAGGATTTTTTCCGGGGTGTTGTGCGCCACTTCTTCAATCTCGACGCCACCTTCGGTCGAGGCCATGAAGGTCACGCGCCGGGTACCGCGATCCACCACCGCGCCCAGATACAGTTCGCGCTGCACCGGGTACATGTCTTCGCACACCAGCACGCTGTGCACCGGCTGACCGCCAGCGTCAGTCTGATACGTCACCAGACGCGTGCCGAGCAGATTTTTTGCCACTTCAGCCGCTTCGTCAGCGGATTTGACCACTTTCACACCACCGGCCTTGCCACGGCCACCGGCATGCACCTGGGCCTTGATCACGGCAAATTTGCCAGCCAGACCACGGAACGCGTTAGCAGCTTCTTCCGGTGTGTTGGCGAGGATACCCTGTTGCACCGGCAGGCCATATTTGGCCAGCAGTTCCTTGGCTTGATACTCGTGAAGATTCATCTGAACTTTCCTTGTATTCCAGTTGTAAACCCATTCCCGTCATCCGGGAGGGCTCCAGTCGTTATTCAGCAAAACTCTGGCAGCATAGCTGGGCTTGCCGCCGGGGGCACTTCAGGAAAACCCTAAATCAGCTATGCAAGGCACGCTTGTCTACAGCCAACGCCGCTTCATGCATTGCTTCCGACAACGAAGGATGGGCATGGATGATGCGGGCGATGTCTTCGCTGCTGGCGCGGAACTCCATTGCCACCACGGCTTCGGAGATCAGCTCCGAGGCAAACGGGCCAACGATATGCACGCCGAGAATGCGGTCAGTTTTGGCATCAGCCAGCATTTTGACGAAACCGACTGCGGCATTCATGCCGTGCGCGCGGCCATTGGCGGCAAACGGGAACGAGCCTTTCTTGTAATCCACGCCTTCGGCCTTCAACTGCTGCTCGGTTTTGCCAACCCATGCGATTTCCGGCTGGGTGTAGATCACCCATGGCACAGTATTAAAGTCGACATGGCCAGCCTGACCGGCGATACGCTCAGCCACTGCCACGCCCTCTTCCGACGCCTTGTGCGCCAGCATCGGGCCACGTACCACGTCGCCCACTGCCCAGATATTCGGGATGCCGGTATGGCAATGGCCATCGACCTCAATGAAACCACGGCCGTCGATACGCAGGCCGACTTCTGCCGCGGCGATATTGTCGGTGTTGGGCACGCGCCCCACGGCAACGATCAACTTGTCGCATTCCAGCACCTGCTTGGCGCCAGCTGAGTCTTCATAGTTGATCTTGATGCCTTTTTTTTCTTTGCTTACGTCACCGATTTTCACTCCGGTCTGGATATTCAGACCCAGCTCTTTGGTGAAAATCCGCTGCGCCAGCTTGGCCACTTCTTCATCAGCCGCGCCGAGGAACGCCGGCATCGCTTCGAGAATGGTGACTTCGGCCCCCAGACGACGCCAAACGCTGCTCATTTCCAGGCCGATCACGCCGGCACCAATCACGCCCAGGCGCTTCGGAGCTTCTTTCATATCCAGCGCACCAACGTTGTCGAGAACGTCGACGTTATCAACGGTGATGCCTGGCAGATAACGCGGCTTGGAACCGCTGGCAATGATCACATGCTGGGCTTCGATGGTTTCCGGGTTATCACCGGTCACTTCGATCTGCCACTTTTCGTTTTCACGCTTGAGAATCTTGCCGTGGCCATTGATGCTGGCCACCTTGTTCTTCTTGAACAGCAACTGGATACCGCCAGTGAACTGGTCAACGATTTTCTGCTTGCGCGCAATCATCTGGCCGACGTCGATTTTTGCGTCCTTGACGCTGATACCGTGGGCAGCGAATTCGTGATTGATGCGGTAATAGTTTTCCGACGACTCCAGCAATGCTTTCGACGGAATGCAGCCTACGTTCAGGCAGGTGCCGCCCAATGCAGCCTTGCCGGCGGCATTCTTGTTTTCATCAATACAGGCGGTATTGAAACCCAGTTGTGCCGCACGAATCGCAGCTACATAGCCACCAGGACCACCACCAATAACAACAACATCAAACGATTTAGACATGAACATTCCTTATAAGGGACTCACACCGTTTTGTGGTGCGAGCCGCCAGATGTGCAACGGGCCAGCATTTAAACCGGCCCGCGGTGCTTCAACGATTACAGATCCAGCAACAGACGAGCCGGATCTTCCAGCGCATCCTTGATTGCCACCAGGCTCAACACCGCCTCACGGCCGTCGATGATGCGGTGATCGTAGGACTGCGCCAGATACATCATCGGGCGAACTACCACCTGGCCGTTTTCAACCACGGCCCGCTCTTTGGTAGCGTGCATGCCAAGAATAGCTGCTTGCGGCGGGTTGATGATCGGCGTCGACATCATCGAACCGAAAGTGCCACCGTTGGAGATGGTGTAGGTACCACCCGACAACTCTTCGATACCCAGTTTGCCTTCCTGCGCACGTTTGCCGAAATCGTTAATCTGTTTCTCGATTTCTGCCAGGCTCAGTTGATCGGCGTTACGGATAATCGGCACCACCAGACCACGCGGGCTGCCAACGGCAACACCGATGTCGAAATAGCCGTGATAGATGATGTCGGTGCCATCAACCGAGGCATTCAGCACCGGATATTTCTTCAGCGCATGCACAGCAGCCTTGACGAAGAACGACATGAAGCCAAGTTTGACACCGTGCTCTTTCTCGAACTTGTCTTTGTACTTGTTGCGCAGATCCATCACCGGCTGCATGTTCAGCTCGTTGAAGGTGGTCAGGATCGCGTTGGTCTGCTGCGATTGCACCAGACGCTCGGCCACGCGCTGACGCAGACGCGACATCGGCACACGCTGTTCCGGACGGCCTGCCAGCACGTTCTGCACGTTGACAGCCGGTGGCGTAGCAGCCAGCAGCGACGGCGCAGAGGCTGTCGGCGCAGCGGCAACAACAGGTGCAGCGGCGGCAACCGGGGCCGGGGTTGCCAGCTTGTTGACTACATCTTCCTTGGTAACACGACCACCACGGCCAGTGCCATCAATTGCGCCAGCATTGAGGTTGTTCTCTTCAATCAGCTTGCGTGCAGCCGGGCTGGCGGCCGCTTCTTCCTTGGCTGCCGGGGCGGCAGCAACAGCCGGTGCCGCCGCGGCTTGCGGTGCCACGTCGCCAGCCTTGGCTTCGGTATCGATCTGCGCGATCAGCTCATTGCTGACAGCAGTGTCGCCGTTTTTCTTGATGATTTTCACCAACACGCCCGCCTGCGGTGCCGGCAATTCCAGCACGACCTTGTCGGTTTCCAGGTCGATCAGGTTTTCGTCGCGTTGTACGTATTCGCCTTCCGCCTTGTGCCACGACACCAACGTGGCTTCGGTCACAGATTCAGGCAGTTGCGGTACTTTTACTTCAATCAGCATCGTTATCTCCGATTCTTCATTTTCGCCCGGCGCTGTTGGCTAGCCGGGCGCGGTCTATCTCTAACGGTTTGTCCGGTTTACTTTTTCAGCGTCATCGCTTCTTCGAGGAAGGCTTTGAGCTGGGCAACGTGCTTGCTCATGTAGCCGACGGCTGGCGATGCGGACGATACGCGGCCCGCGTATGCCAGTGTCTGCTTCGCTCCCAGTCCGGCTTCCAGGCGATGGCGGATCTGCAGCCAGGCGCCCTGATTGCGCGGCTCTTCCTGAACCCACATCACTTCCTTGGCGTTCGGGAATTTAGCCAGCTCTTCACGGAAGGTATCGGTCGGGAACGGGTACAGTTGCTCCAGACGGATGATGGCGATATCGCTGACTTCGCGTTCGCGGCGCGCATTCAGCAGGTCGTAATAAACCTGTCCGGCACACACCACCACACGCTTGACCTTTTTCGCATCAATACTCGCATCGGCTTCGCCAATCACAGTCTTGAAGCCGCTATTGACCAAATCGTCGATATCCGACGATGCCTCCTTGGCCTTCAGCAAGCGCTTCGACAGCGGCACGATCAACGGCTTACGGTACGGGCGCAACATCTGGCGGCGCAGCACATGGAACCATTGCGCGGCAGTTGACGGCATGACCACCTGAATGTTGTGCTCGGCACACATTTGCAGATAACGCTCTACGCGACACGAGGAGTGTTCCGGCCCCTGGCCGTCATAACCGTGCGGCAGGCTCATCACCAGGCCACAATAACGGCCCCACTTGGTTTCACCGGAAGTGATGAACTGATCGATGACCACCTGAGCACCGTTGGCGAAGTCACCAAACTGCGCTTCCCAGATCACCAGTTCGTTCGGTTCCGCCGAGGCGTAGCCGTATTCAAAGCCCAGCACAGCTTCTTCCGACAACAGCGAGTCAATCACCAGGAAACTTGCCTGTTTATCCGAGAGATTGCGCAGCGGTACATAGGCACCCTGATCCCAGCGTTCGCGCGCTTGGTCATGCAGCACAGCATGGCGGTGGGTAAAGGTACCGCGACCGCAATCCTGACCAGAGAGGCGGACACCATAGCCAGATTCGAGCAGGGATGCGTACGCCAGGGTTTCAGCCATACCGAAATCGAGCGGGATTTCTCCCTTGCCCATGCGCTTGCGTGCTTCGATCACATTTTTTGCCACACCCGGGTGCAGTTTGAAGTCTGCAGGGATACTCGTAACCTTCTCCGCCAGACGCTGCAAATCACCCAGCGGTACCGCAGTTTCCACCGGATGCGCCCAATGAGTGCCCTTGAACTGGGTCCAGTCAATCGAATAGCTGCGCTGATAATCCGACAGACGAGTCTGTTCCACGTGCTCACCACGATCCAGCGCAGCACGATAAGCCTGGATCATTTCGTCGGCCTCGCTGGCGCCGATCACGCCTTCGGTTACCAGACGATCTGCATAGTGTTTGCGCGTGCCCGGATGCTGGCCGATTTTCTTGTACATCATCGGCTGGGTAACGAATGGATCGTCAGCTTCGTTGTGGCCCAGTTTGCGGAAGCAAACCATGTCAATCACGACGTCCTTCTTGAACTGCATGCGGAAATCCAGCGCAGCCTGCAGTACAAAAATCACCGCTTCCGGATCATCGCCATTGACGTGGAATACCGGTGCATCAACCATCTTGGCAATATCGGTACAGTACAGCGTCGAACGCGAATCACGCGGGTCGGAAGTGGTAAAGCCGATCTGGTTGTTGATCACGAAGTGGATCGTGCCGCCAGTACCGTAACCACGGGTATTCGACAGTGCCAGGGTTTCCATCACCACACCCTGGCCGGCGAATGCCGCATCACCGTGCAGCAGAACCGGCACAACCTGGTCACCGGTACGGTCGCCACGGCGTTGCTGACGTGCACGCACCGAGCCCTCCACTACCGGATTGACGATTTCCAAGTGCGACGGGTTAAACGCCAGAGAAACGTGGATCGGACCACCCGGAGTCGGGATATTCGACGAGAAACCATTGTGATATTTGACGTCGCCCGACGACAGATCATCACTGTGTTTGCCCTCAAACTCGGAGAACAGATCACGCGGCAATTTACCCAGCGTGTTCACCAGCACGTTCAGACGACCACGGTGCGCCATACCCAGCACGATTTCCTGCACGCCTTGCTCACCAGCGCGCTGGATCAGCTCATCCATTGCCGCAATCATGCTTTCGCCGCCTTCAAGCGAGAAGCGCTTCTGGCCGACGTACTTGGTATGCAGATATTTTTCCAGCGTTTCCGCGGCAGTCAGCTGCTTGAGAATGCGACGTTTTTTTGCAGCATTGAATTCCGGGCGGGAGCGCACTGTTTCAAAACGCTCGCGAATCCATTTCTTCTGCTCGGAGTTGATAATGTGCATGTACTCAACACCGACGTTGCCGCAGTATGTCTGCTTCAGGATGTTGAGGATTTCCGACAATGGTGCAGTTTTGGGACCGACCAGCGAACCGGTGTTGAAGGTAACCGCCATGTCTTCAGCGGTAAAGCCATGGTAAGCAGGGTCCAGCTCGGGCACGTCGATCTGGTCATAACGACGCAACGGGTCGAGTGCAGCGTGGCGTACGCCAAGAATTCGGTAGGAACTGATCATACGCAGCACCTGCACCTGTTTCTGGGTGGCAGCCTGCTGGGTAGCGGCGCTCTGCGCATTGGCAAAACGCGGTTGTTTTGTCAGTTGTACGAACGACTGCTGAATGGGTGCATGTGCAACATCACGATCAGCCGCACCGGGGCTGAGCTGCAACTTGTCAAAATAATCCCGCCATTCGGGAGTGATGGAAGCAGGATCGGCCAGGTAGGCCTCATATAGTTCTTCTACGAACGGCGCGTTCCCACCAAACAGGTAGGAATTGCTCAGCATGGTGTGCATCATAGTGGTTGCCCCCAATTCTCCATCTGGGTTGTTTCTCAAACTGCCAGATGCGCACCCTTTTGAGGCTTTACTGCGACATTTTAAAAGAGTGAACGCTCCCCTGCCGCTTTCGGCATAACAAAGCAACACCCTGCCCCTTTACGAGACATAAAAGTCACAGTAATCAACGCATCTAGCTCATTACGGCACGGCCCGCGAATGCGGGCCGTTTGCTACCTGATTACTTGCGTTTTTCCAGCGCAACGTAGTCGCGACGTTGTGCACCGGTGTACAACTGACGCGGGCGACCGATCTTCATGCCCGGGTCGGCGATCATTTCGGTCCAGTGCGAGATCCAGCCCACGGTACGAGCCAGCGCAAAGATCGGAGTGAACATCGAAACCGGAATGCCGATTGCCGACAGAACGATACCCGAGTAGAAGTCAACGTTCGGATACAGCTTACGCTCAATGAAGTATTGGTCTTCCAGAGCGATTTTTTCCAGTGCCATCGCCAATTTGAACTTCGGATCGTTTTCCAGACCCAGTTCAGTCAGCACTTCATGGCAGGTTTCACGCATGATTGCAGCGCGCGGATCCATGTTTTTGTAGACGCGGTGACCGAAGCCCATCAGCTTGTGGGTTTTGGCTTTCACGCCTTCCATGAAGGCTGGAACCGCTTCTACCGAACCGATTTCGTCCAGCATCTTCAGTACGGCTTCGTTGGCGCCACCGTGCGACGGACCCCACAGACAGGCGATACCGGCAGCGATACAGGCGAACGGGTTGGCGCCCGACGAACCGGCCAGACGCACGGTCGAAGTCGAAGCATTCTGTTCGTGATCGGCGTGCAGAGTCAGGATGCGATCCAGCGCACGAGCCAGAACCGGGCTGACTTTGTACTCTTCAACCGGAGTCGAGAACATCATGTGCAGGAAGTTCTCAGCGTAGGTCAGACCTTTCTTCGGATACGAGAACGGCAGACCTTTGTTGTAGCGGTAAGCTTGAGCGGCAATGGTCGGCACTTTGGCGATCAGGCGGAAAGCCGATACTTCGCGATGGTGCGGATCATTGATGTCCAGCGAATCGTGATAGAAGGCCGACAACGCACCAACCACACCAACCATCACAGCCATCGGGTGAGCGTCACGACGGAAGCCTTTGAAGAACGACAGGATCTGGTCATGCAGCATGTTGTGGCGCATAACGGTGTAGTCGAACTTGGCTTTTTGTTCAGCAGTCGGCAGTTCGCCGTTCAGCAACAGGTAGCAGACTTCCAGGTAGTCGCTGTTTTCTGCCAGTTGCTCGATCGGGTAACCGCGGTAGTACAGCTGGCCCAGATCACCGTCAATAAAGGTGATCTTGGATTCACAAGCGGAAGTAGCCAGGAAACCCGGGTCAAAAGTGAACATGCCAGTCTTGGCGAAGCTGCGGATGTCAACAACATCCGGACCCAGCGTGCCCGGCAGCACCGGGAAGTCCAGCGAATCCTTGCCATCGTTATATGTCAACGTTACTTTGCGGTTTTCCATCAGGAAAGCTCCTTATAAAAATGCTTTTTGTGGGGGCTACCCGCAGGTAGCCCATCATCATTTCAATTCGTATCAGCGATCTGCGCCGTTAGCGGCCGCCGTCCAGCATTCACGCATCATGACTACCAGTTCCTGCATCCGGGCATCCGGGCAATCCCGGCGACCATCAACAAAATCCAGCAAGTCGTTATCGGGGAGAAACAACAGATCCTTGTAGCTATCCAGTTGTTGCTCGGTCAGCTGCTGCAGATGCTTGTCGAGGAATTTCTCCAGAACCAGATCCAGCTCCAGCAGCCCCCGGCGCGAACGCCAGCGTATGCGGTCCAGCTCACTCATACTGCACGCTTGATCATCATTTCCTTGATCTTGCCGATCGCCCGGGTCGGATTCAGTTCTTTCGGGCAAACGTCAACACAGTTCATGATGGTATGACAGCGGAACAGACGGTACGGGTCTTCCAGGTTGTCCAGACGCTCGTTGGTTGCCTGGTCACGGGTATCTGCCAGGAAACGATACGCAGCCAGCAGGCCGGCCGGGCCAACAAACTTGTCAGGATTCCACCAGAACGACGGACACGAAGTCGAGCAGCAGGCGCACAGAATACATTCGTACAGGCCGTCCAGTTCCTTGCGATCTTCCGGCGACTGCAGACGCTCGCGCTGCGGAGCCGGCTCATCGTTCTGAACGTAAGGCTTGATCGAGTGGTACTGCTTGAAGAACTGAGTCATGTCGACGATCAGGTCACGTACCACCGGCATACCCGGCAACGGACGCAGCGTGATCGGCTGAGTCAGGTTAACCACGTCAGTCACGCAGGCCAGGCCATTTTTGCCATTGATGTTCATGGCGTCCGAGCCACACACACCTTCACGGCAGGAACGACGGAAACTCAGGGTATCGTCCACCGACTTCAGACGCATCAATGCATCAAGCAGCTTCTTGTCGGACGGTTCCAGTTCAACGTCGTAGTCCTGCATGTAGGGCTTGGCGTCAACGTCCGGGTTGTAGCGGTAAATGCTGAATTTAACTTTCATCTTGCTATCCTTCCCGACCGATTAGAACGTACGCACAACCGGCGGAATGTATTCCACGGTCAGCGGCTTGGTGTGAACCGGTTTGTAACTCAGCGTGCGGCTTGCCGAGTCAAACAGCGTGTGTTTCATCCAATTGTCGTCGTCACGGTTCGGATAATCGTCATGAGCGTGTGCGCCACGCGATTCTTTGCGTGCTTCTGCCGAAATCAGGGTTGCCACGGCCACTTCGATCAGGTTTTCCAGCTCCAGCGCTTCAACACGTGCAGTGTTGAATACCTTGCTCTTGTCCTTGATCTGGGTGCGTTTCACACGTTCAGCCACATCCTTGATCTCAGTTACGCCCAACGCCAGGTTCTTGTCGGTGCGGAATACGCCGGCACGGTTCTGAACCACTTTCTGCATTTCGGTACGCACTGCCGACACTTCTTCGCCATTGGTCTGCGAATCGATGCGGGCAATTCGTGCCAGGCTCTTCTCGGCTGCATCAGCAGGCAGCGGCTTGTGGCGCGGCATATCCTTGCGGATGTACTCAACCATGCTGTCACCGGCCGATTTACCGAACACCACCAGATCCAGCAACGAGTTGGTACCCAGGCGGTTGGCACCATGCACCGAAGTACAGGCACATTCACCAGCTGCGTAGAAACCGTTAACGCGGCTTTCCGGATTTTCACCCTTCGGCACGATCACTTCGCCCAGATAGTTGGTCGGAATACCGCCCATCTGATAGTGGCAAGTCGGGATAACCGGGATCGGCTCTTTGATCGGATCAACACCGGCAAATTTGATCGCAATTTCGCGAATCGAAGGCAGACGCTGTTTGATGATGTCCGGACCGAGGTGATCCAGCTTCAGCAATACGTGGTCTTTCTCTTTACCGGCGCCACGGCCTTCCAGCACTTCCAGCTGCATACAGCGGGAAACGAAGTCACGCGGAGCCAAGTCTTTCAGGTTAGGAGCGTAACGTTCCATGAAACGTTCGCCGTTAGCGTTCAGCAGAATACCGCCTTCGCCACGTACCCCTTCAGTAATCAACACACCGGCACCAGCCACACCGGTCGGGTGGAACTGCCAGAACTCCATGTCTTCCAGCGGAATGCCAGCGCGAGCACACATGCCCAGGCCGTCACCGGTATTGATGAAGGCATTGGTCGAAGCAGCAAAAATACGGCCCGAACCGCCAGTGGCGAACAACACGGCTTTCGCGTGCAGGATCATCACTTCGCCGGTTTCCATTTCCAGCGCGGTTACGCCGACTACGTCGCCTTCGCTGTCGCGGATCAGGTCCAGCGCCATCCATTCAACGAAGAACTGGGTCTTGGCGCGAACGTTACGCTGATACAAGGTGTGCAGCATGGCGTGACCGGTACGGTCAGCGGCAGCACAGGCACGCTGTACCGGGGTCTTGCCGAAGTTGGCGGTGTGACCGCCAAACGGACGCTGATAGATACGACCGGAATCAACGCGGTCAAACGGCATGCCGAAGTGTTCCAGCTCAATCACCGCATCGATCGCGTTGCGAGTCATGAACTCGATGGCATCCTGGTCACCCAGCCAGTCCGACCCTTTTACGGTGTCGTACATATGCCATTCCCACTTGTCTTCCTGCACATTGCCCAGCGCGGCGGAAATACCACCCTGCGCGGCAACGGTGTGGGAACGAGTCGGGAATACTTTCGACAGAACAACGGTTTTCAGACCGGCTTCCGACAGCTGCAGAGCTGCGCGCAGACCGGCACCGCCGCCACCGACGATAACTGCATCAAATTGACGAACAGCAACGGCCATTACACACCCCACAATACTTTAAAGGCATAAACAAGACTACCCACCAGCCAGAGGATGGTCAGCACATGCAAGGTCAGGCGGATGCCAACCGGCTGCACATAGTCCATCCAGATGTCACGAATACCTACCCAGGCATGGAACATCAGCGCAAATACCGTCACCGAGGAAATGACACGCACCCAAGTCTGCTGGAACAAGGCCTTCCAGCCTTCGTAGCCCTGATCGGAAGCACTCAGCAACAAGGCAACCAGACCAACTGCATATACCAGCATGATCACTGCCGTCACGCGCTGGGCCAGCCAGTCACGCAGGCCGTAATGAGCCCCAACAACAATACGGTTTACCATACGATCGCTCCTACCACGGCAGTCAAAGCAAGGCTCACTACCAGCACTGCCTTGGCAGTGGCACGGGCAGTGTGCAATTCAGTTCCCTTGTGCATATCCAGTGCCAGAAAGCGCACGCCGGCAGTAGCGTGATGCATGAAAGCCCACAACAGGCCCAGCAACACCAACTTGACCAGAGGATTGCCGATTACGGCCTTGTAGCATTCAAAGCCTTCAGCCGAACTGAGCGTGCCCTGCAGCAACCAGATGATCGCCGGCAACGCCAGAAACAATGCAGCGCCGCTGATGCGGTGCAAAATGGAGACCACGCCGGGGAGAGGCAAACGGATCTTGGGCAGATCCAGATGCTTGGGTCTTTGTTTTTGCATATCTCGTTTCCCTAAGTGTTTTCTAATACAGACACCGATCCAACCGATGTCAGCGTCTTTTTTCTGGCGACACGCTGGCGAAGATCACCCGCCGCACATCACCAACAAGCATTGACTCTGAACAACACTTCCCGATACCTACGAGCAATCTTTTGAATTACCCAGCCACCAGGCATGCTGCACCGCCACTAGCCAAACCGCGTGATTTTAGCAAAAAACCCGCCCGGCCATAAGCCCATACACCGCTTATCAGCCACAAAATATTGCGTCGCAACATCGCAATATCAGGATTTAACTAGATTTATAGTCGATTCGTGTACGAATACACGTCGTTTCGACAAACCACTTTGCGCCACTCCACCGGTTTATCAGCAGCGGCGTACGCCACCCGCACAACCTCAAGCAGAGGTGCAGCAACACCTACGTCCAGCAGTCGAGCATCATCGCGCTCCGCCAACACCGCCCGACTCCGCTCACGTGTCGTCACTACACGCACACCAAACACCCGGTGATACAACTCATAAAGCGCACCACCACACTGCTTGATCTTGCGCGCATCCAGACCATCGAACAGTTCCAGCGACAGCACCACGTCTTCCAGCGCCACCGCCTGATCGCGGATCCGCAACAAACGACGCACCTGCACGATCGCGGCACCGCGCCGCAACTGCAGGGCAGCCGCCACGCTTTCCGATGCATTGGCCCGCGCACAACTCAACAATTCCAGCTGCACCGGCTCGAAGTCGCTCGCGGAAAAATCACCCTGCAGAACGAAACCGACCCGCTGCCACTCATCCGGATAACGCGCTACAAAGGTACCCTTACCCTGGCGCCGACTCAGCACCTGCTCAATCACCAGATCATCGAGCGCCTTGCGCACCGTCCCCTGACTGACACCAAACCGATCAGCCAACTCAAACTCGCTGGGCAACATATCATCCTGCAGCCACTCTCCGGCTTCGAGAGCATCCAGCAGGGCCATCTTCACCTGCAAATAAAGCGGCGCACGGCTTACGGCAACTTGATTCATGCAGCTTTTTACCACCCAGGATTAGAGCTGTCCATATATGTCTTATATAAGACATAAGAATCATACTTTTCCAGTTTGCAGCACAGCAAAGCAACGTGCCTAAATTCGGTGACTGTGATACTATCCTGCGTCTTGTTTTTCCCGGCTCGCCGTAACCGGCTGCAGCAGCTGCAACACCATTTGTCGCAGTGCAGTCGCCGGAAATGGCGGATTCGGATCATTTTGCGTAGTCACGCAGTTAACTTGTGAATTTGGGAGTCAATATGAAGCGTCCTGTTCGTGTTGCCGTCACCGGTGCCGCCGGTCAAATCGGTTACAGCCTGTTGTTCCGTATCGCCAGCGGTGAAATGCTGGGCAAAGACCAGCCGGTCATTCTGCAACTGCTGGACATTCCGCAATCCATGGCCGCTGTTCAAGGCGTGGTAATGGAACTGGAAGACTGCGCATTCCCGCTGGTTCAAGGCATCATCACTACCGATGATCCGATGGTTGCATTCAAAGATGTAGACGTTGCCCTGCTGGTTGGCGCTCGTCCGCGTGGCCCGGGCATGGAGCGTAAAGACCTGCTGGAAGCCAACGGCGCCATCTTCACCGCTCAGGGCAAGGCACTGAACGCTGTTGCATCGCGTGACGTTAAAGTACTGGTAGTCGGCAACCCGGCCAACACCAACGCTTACATCGCCATGAAGAACGCTCCGGATCTGAATCCGGCCAACTTCACCGCCATGATGCGTCTGGATCACAACCGCGCCAAGTCGCAAATCGCTGCCAAACTGGGCAAGCCGGTTTCGTCGGTTACCAAAATGACCGTCTGGGGCAACCACTCGGCAACTCAATACCCGGATCTGAACCGTGCTGAAGTTGAAGGCAAAGGCGTTTGGGGCCAGATCAACGATCAAGCCTGGCTGGAAGGCGATTTCATTCCGACCGTACAACAGCGCGGCGCTGCCATCATCAAGGCTCGCGGTCTGTCGTCGGCTGCTTCGGCTGCCAACGCTGCCATCGAACACATCCGTGACTGGGTTCTGGGCACTCAAGAAGGTGACTGGGTTACCATGGGCATTCCGTCGGATGGTTCCTATGGCATTCCGGCCGGCACCATGTACGGTTTCCCGGTAACCTGCAAAGATGGCAAATACACCATCGTTCAGGGCATCGAAATCAGCGAATTCAGCCGCACCCGCATGGATGCAACCCTGAAAGAGCTGCAAGAAGAAAGCGGTGCAGTTGCTCATCTGCTGGCCTAATCCAGTAGCGCTTGGCAACAAAAAAAGCGGGCTGCGGCCCGCTTTTTTATTACCCGATTGACCGTCAGAGCACATTCAGCCACAAGGCAAGCTGGACGCGGCCTGCAGCCCTGCCTGCAAGGCAATATCCATGCGCTCCGCAGGCCAGTGCGATATCAAGGTTTATTCGCTTTTAGCCGCATTCAGACGCCGCCACAGTGTAGTACGGCTGATACCAAGCAATTTGGCTGCCTGCCCCAGATTGCCCTTGCTCACCTGCAAGGCGCGGGCCAGGTCCATCTCGTCCTGCCCCTCTGGCATTATTCGTTGTGGCACGCCAAACAATTCAGGTGCCATCATCCTCACATTGCCTGCATCCAGCACGCCCATTTCTGCAGCAAATACCAGCAAGCGCTCAACCACATTCTCCAGTTCCCGCACATTACCTGGCCATGAATACTGGCATAGCCATGCGCCACAGGTACTCCAGAAAGCAGCCAGGTCCAGCGCGCTGGCCAACTGCGTCAGCACCCGCGCCGCGCAGGCAAGCGTCAACGACTGAATATCTCCCGCACGCTCGCGCAAAGCCGGCAAACGCAGGTTGAGGATATTCAGACGATAAAACAGGTCCGCACGAAAAGCGCCGGCCTCGACCAATTGGCGCAAGTCCCGATGTGTCGCCGCAACCACACGCACATTCACCGGCGTAGGCTCGGTGCTCCCCAGGCGCAGCACTTCCCGCTCCTGCAGCACCCGCAACAGCCGGGTTTGCAGGCTGGCCGGCATTTCCCCGATTTCGTCGAGAAACAAGGTACCGGTGTGCGCCGCTTCGATCAGGCCCGGCTTGCCACCTTTGCGCCCCCCGGTAAACGCCCCCTCCTCGTAGCCAAACAACTCGCTTTCCAGCAGCGTTTCGGGAAATGAGGCGCAGTTGATCGCCACAAACGGGCCATCGGCACGGCGGCTGGCATTGTGCATGCCTTGTGCAAACAACTCCTTACCGGTACCGGATTCGCCGGCAATCAATACCGTGCTATCGGTTCGCGCAAACACCTGCGCCAACTGAATACACTCACGTATCACCGAGCTATCTCCCAGCACATCCGCCAGCCGATAACGCGCCAGAAACTGGCTGCTACGGCTCTGGTGGCGCAGCTTGCGGTCGGCACGTTGAATATTGCTGGCATCCTGAAAGGTCAGCACGGCGCCGGTCTGCTGCCCCTGCTCCACAATCGGCATGCGGTTGACGACCAGTGTGCGCCCCGCCACCTGCTGCACTTGCTCCAGCGCGGGCGCGCCACTGGCCAGCACCGCATCCAGCGACAATTCTGGCGCAAGCTGTTTCAGCGGCTGGTTGATCGCCCATTCGCCGGATACATCCAGCAGGCGCTCCATGGCGGGGTTCAAGGTCTGAATGCGCCCGGCCATGTCGACCGCGACCACGCCTTCAGCCAGACTATGCAGCAGGTTGCCGATGCGCTCCCGCTTGGCCTCTTCAATCCGGGCTACCCGCGCCAGCTCCCAGGCGTCGTCAAATGCCTTGCGCAGACAACGCTCGGAGTAAATCAGCACGCCGATCAATCCCTCCTGCTCGGCCAGATGCGCCACTTGCGCCGAGCCGATCACGACACTCACACCCTGCTGGCGCAACTGCTGCAACATGGCCTGCGCCTGCTCGTCATTGCGATATTTCAGCTGCAACACGTCCAGATTGAGCAAGGGCCGCATCGCGTCGAATTCATCGCCAATATCCTGGCGCGTGACAATCGCCACCTGCCCGCCAATCCGTCTCGCCCGCACCAGCGCCTGCATGATGTCATCGCCACCGACCTTGATTTGCACCAGCGGCGAAGCCAAGGCCTGCCGCAAGCGCAGCCCCGTTTGCCCGGCTGCCAGCATCACATCCAGCTGGCCAGCGCGTTGCAGTTCTGCCGCATCGCGCACGGCTTCGGCAATCGGCTTGTCCAGCAAACGTACATCAAATCGCGATGCGTATTCCGGCATCAGTGAGCGCACCAGTTCGGCCAGTCCGCGAGAGGCGACGATCAATAATTGTGGTTTGCCTTGCATGTGTTTTGTTCCATATCGTTTCAACAATTGAAACACCAATGCAACATCGAAACAAGTGCATGATATTTTTGTGACCCGCAGCAATTTGCCCGGCAAAGCACTAAGCTTGCGAATACACTGAAAAATTGCCGCCAGCGCCACAAAATCCGCGTCACCACACTCAGCTGGCCCGGTATTTGCAATTTAAGGATTCAGTTCAACGTCTCACGGAGATTGTCCATGGCCCTCGCCTCCCCCGGATTACGTTTCAAACAGGCTGTTGCCGAACACAAACCGTTACAGGTAGTCGGTGCCATCAACGCCTATGCAGCCAAGCTGGCCGAGCATAGCGGCTTCAAATCGCTATATCTGTCGGGCGGTGGCGTGGCAGCCAGCTCCTGCGGCATTCCCGATCTGGGCATCACCACCATGGAAGACGTGCTGATCGACGTGCGCCGCATTACCGACGTCACCGATCTGCCGCTGCTGGTGGATATCGATACCGGCTGGGGCGGCGCATTCAACATCTCGCGCACCATTCGCCAGATGATCCGCGCTGGCGCGGCTGCTGTGCATATCGAAGACCAGGTGCAGGCAAAACGTTGCGGCCATCGTCCGAACAAGGCAATTGTCAGCCAGGCAGAAATGGTCGATCGCGTCAAAGCCGCGGTGGATGGCAAAATCGACAGCGATTTCGTGATCATGGCGCGCACCGATGCGCTGGCGGTAGAAGGCCTGCAAGCCGCCATCGACCGCGCCTGTGCCTGCGTGGAAGCCGGCGCCGACATGATTTTCCCCGAGGCGATGACCGATCTGGCGATGTACAAACAGTTTGCCGCTGCGGTCAAAGTGCCGGTGCTGGCCAATATCACCGAATTCGGCGCCACGCCGCTGTATACCCGCGACGAGCTGGCCGCCGCCGACGTCAGCCTGATCCTGTATCCGCTGTCTGCCTTCCGCGCCATGAGCAAGGCGGCACTGGGCGTGTATGAAGCAATCCAGCGCGATGGCACGCAAAAGAACGTGATCGATACCATGCAGACGCGCATGGAGTTGTATGACCACTTGGGTTACCACGCATTCGAACAAAAATTGGATGCATTGTTCGCCCAAGAGAAGAAGTGATTTCAGCCGCGCCCTGCGGATTAGCCAACATTGACTAACTTTTGACGATTATCGGAGACCGCCAAATGAGCGAAACCCAACAAGCCCAGCCCAAAGTAAAAAAATCGGTTGCCCTGTCGGGCGTGACTGCGGGCAACACCGCGCTGTGTACCGTTGGCCGTTCCGGCAATGACCTGCACTATCGCGGCTACGACATTCTCGACGTGGCCGATCACTGCGAATTCGAAGAAATCGCTTACCTGCTGGTGCACGGCAAGCTGCCGAACCAGGCCGAGCTGAAGGGCTACAAAGCCAAGCTGAAATCGCTGCGCGGCCTGCCGCTGTCGGTGAAAGCGGTGCTGGAAGCGCTACCGGCCAATGCCCATCCGATGGACGTGATGCGCACCGGCGTGTCGGCGCTCGGCTGTGCGCTGCCGGAAAAAGACGACCACAACATCGCCGGCGCACGCGACATCGCCGACCGGCTGATGGCTTCGCTGGGTTCGATGCTGCTCTACTGGTATCACTTCAGCCACAACGGCCGTCGCATTGAAGTGGAAACCGACGACGATTCGATCGGCGGTCACTTCCTGCACCTGCTGCACGGCGAAAAACCACGCGATTCGTGGGTCAAGGCGATGCACACCTCGCTGGTGCTTTATGCCGAGCATGAATTCAACGCCTCGACCTTTACCGGCCGTGTAATCGCCGGCACCGGTTCCGATCTGCATTCCGCCATCACCGGCGCGATTGGCGCGCTGCGCGGCCCGAAACACGGCGGCGCCAACGAAGTGGCTTTCGAAGTACAGAAACGCTACGAAAACCCAGACGAAGCCGAAGCCGACATCAAAGCGCGCGTCGAGCGCAAGGAAGTGGTGATCGGCTTTGGCCACCCGGTTTACACCATCAGCGATCCGCGCAACAAGGTGATCAAGGAAGTCGCACGCAATCTGTCGAAAGAGGCCGGCGACATGAAGATGTTCGACATCGCCGAACGTCTGGAAAGCGTAATGTGGGACATCAAGAAAATGTTCCCCAACCTCGACTGGTTCTCAGCCGTCAGCTACCACATGATGGGCGTGCCGACCGCGATGTTCACCCCGCTGTTCGTGATTGCCCGTACCTCCGGCTGGAGCGCACACGTGATCGAACAACGCATCGACGGCAAGATCATCCGCCCGAGCGCCAACTACACCGGCCCGGAAGACCAGACGTTCGTGCCGCTGAAGGATCGCAAGTAAATGAACACGCTTTATCGCAAATCCCTGCCCGGCACGGCACTGGACTACTTCGACGCGCGCCAGGCGGTCGATGCCATCCAGCCCGGCGCCTGGGACAAGCTGCCGTACACCTCGCGCGTGCTGGCGGAAAACCTGGTGCGTCGTTGCGACCCTGCAACGCTGACCGATTCGCTGAAACAACTGATCGAGCGCAAGCGCGATCTGGATTTCCCGTGGTTTCCGGCACGCGTGGTATGCCACGACATCCTCGGCCAGACCGCGCTGGTGGATCTGGCTGGCCTGCGCGACGCAATTGCCGAGCAAGGCGGCGATCCGGCCAAAGTCAACCCGGTGGTGCCGGTGCAGTTGATCGTCGACCACTCGCTGGCCGTTGAATGCGGTGGTTTCGACCCACAGGCATTCGAGAAAAACCGCGCCATTGAAGATCGCCGCAACGAAGATCGTTTCGACTTCATCAACTGGACCAAGCTGGCATTCAAAAACGTCGACGTGATCCCGCCGGGCAACGGCATCATGCACCAGATCAATCTGGAGCGCATGTCGCCGGTGATTGGCGTGCTGGATGGGGTGGCTTACCCCGATACCTGCGTCGGCACCGACAGCCACACGCCGCACGTCGATGCGCTGGGCGTGATTGCGATTGGTGTTGGCGGTCTGGAAGCGGAAAACGTGATGCTCGGCCGCGCCTCGTGGATGCGGCTGCCGGACATCGTCGGCGTCGAACTGAGCGGCAAACGTCAGCCCGGCATCACCGCTACCGACGTGGTGCTGGCGCTGACCGAATTCCTGCGCAAATCGAAAGTGGTTGGCGCTTATCTGGAATTCTATGGCGAAGGCGCCAGCAGCCTGACGCTGGGCGACCGCGCCACGATTTCCAATATGGCCCCGGAATACGGTGCCACAGCGGCGATGTTCAGCATCGACCAGCAGACCATCGACTACCTGAAACTCACTGGCCGCAGCGACGAGCAGGTGAAGCTGGTCGAGACCTACGCCAAGACTGCCGGCCTGTGGTCGGACAGCCTGCAACACGCCGAATACGAACGCGTGCTCAAGTTCGATCTGTCGAGCGTGGTGCGCAATATGGCCGGCCCTTCCAACCCGCATGCACGTGTTGCCACCACCGATCTGGCGGCCAAGGGCATCGCCGGCCAGTGGACGGAAACACCAGGGCAAATGCCGGACGGCGCGGTGATCATCGCTGCCATCACCAGCTGCACCAATACCAGCAACCCGCGCAACGTGATTGCCGCGGCACTGCTGGCGCGCAACGCCAACAAGCTGGGTCTGACCCGCAAGCCATGGGTGAAATCCTCACTGGCACCAGGTTCGAAAGCAGTGACTTTGTATCTGGAAGAAGCCGGTCTGCTTGGCGATCTGGAAGCGCTCGGTTTCGGCGTTGTCGCTTATGCCTGCACCTCGTGCAACGGCATGTCCGGCGCGCTCGATCCGCAGATCCAGCAGGAAATCATCAGCCGCGACCTGTACGCCACCGCCGTGTTGTCGGGCAACCGCAATTTCGACGGCCGTATTCACCCGTATGCCAAACAGGCCTTCCTCGCCTCGCCGCCGTTGGTGGTGGCCTACGCGATTGCCGGCACCATCCGTTTCGATATCGAGCGTGACGTGCTGGCGGTGGTCGATGGCAAGGAAATCCGCCTGAAAGACATCTGGCCGAGCGACGAGGAAATCGACGCCATCGTCAAAGCCAGCGTCAAGCCGGAGCAGTTCCGCAAAGTGTATGAGCCGATGTTCGCAGTGCAAGCCGATGCAGGCACCAAGGTCAGCCCGCTGTACGACTGGCGCCCGATGTCGACCTACATCCGCCGCCCGCCGTATTGGGAAGGTGCATTAGCCGCGCCGCGCACGCTGAAAGGCATGCGCCCGCTGGCGGTGTTGCCGGACAACATCACCACCGACCACCTGTCGCCATCGAATGCGATTCTGCTCGACAGCGCTGCGGGCGAATACCTGGCGAAAATGGGCCTGCCGGAAGAGGATTTCAACTCCTACGCCACCCACCGCGGCGATCACCTGACCGCGCAACGCGCGACGTTTGCCAACCCGACGCTGAAAAACGAAATGGTGCGCGATGCCGAAGGTAAGGTGAAAGCCGGCTCACTGGCGCGCGTCGAGCCGGAAGGCAAGGTGATGCGCATGTGGGAAGCGATCGAAACCTACATGGGCCGCAAGCAACCGCTGATCATTGTTGCCGGCGCCGATTACGGCCAGGGCAGCTCGCGTGACTGGGCCGCCAAAGGCGTGCGGCTGGCAGGCGTGGAAGCGATCGTTGCCGAAGGCTTTGAGCGTATCCATCGCACCAACCTGATCGGTATGGGTGTATTGCCACTGGAGTTCAAGCCGGGCACTACACGCCTGACGCTGGGGCTGGACGGCACCGAGACCTACGACGTGATCGGCACCCGCAAGCCACGTGCCGACCTGACGCTGGTGATCCAGCGCAAGAACGGCGAACGGGTTGAAGTGCCGGTCACCTGCCGCCTCGACAGCGACGAAGAAGTGTCGATCTACGAGGCTGGTGGCGTGTTGCAGCGGTTTGCGCAGGATTTTCTTGAGTCCACACAGGCTTGACCCAGTAGCCCCTCCCCCTTGACGGGGGAGGGGTTGGGGAGAGGGTGATGCAACAACGCCAATTCGCCAAACAACTACGACAGAACATGACCGACGCCGAACAACTGTTATGGCGTTATCTGCGCGCCCATCGCCTCAACGGCCAGAAATTCCGCCGGCAGCATCCAATCGGACCGTACGTGGTGGATTTTGTGCACCTCGGCGCCAAGCTGATCATTGAGGCAGATGGCGGGCAACATAATCTGAGCGAAGGTGATGCTGTTCGCGACAAGTGGTTAATCAGCCAAGGTTTCAAAGTGATGCGATTCTGGAATAGCGACATTTTGAACAATACCGATGCAGTCTTGACCACAATTCTTGAAGCACTAACCCCCTCTCCCCTAACCCCTCTCCCTCCAGGGGAGAGGGGAACTGATGATCTCCTTACAGGGAAATAATAGTCATGCCTCACCTACCCCAGATCAAAATCCCCGCTACCTATATGCGTGGCGGCACCAGCAAGGGCGTATTCTTCCGCCTGCAAGACCTGCCGGAGAGTTGTCAGGTGCCGGGTAAGGCGCGTGATGCGCTGTTGCTGCGCGTGATCGGCAGCCCCGACCCCTATGGCAAACAAATCGACGGCATGGGTGGCGCCACCTCAAGCACCAGCAAAACCGTGATCCTGGCCAAAAGCAGCAAGGCTGACCACGATGTTGACTACCTGTTCGGCCAGGTTGGCATCGATCAGGCATTTGTCGACTGGAGCGGCAACTGCGGCAATCTGACCGCGGCGGTCGGTTCGTTTGCCATCAGCAACGGCTTGGTCGACGCCAGCCGCGTGCCGCAAAACGGCATCTGCACCGTGCGCATCTGGCAGGCCAATATCAGCAAGACCATCATCGCCCACGTGCCGGTTACCAATGGCACAGTGCAGGAAACCGGCGATTTCGAGCTGGACGGCGTGACCTTCCCGGCTGCCGAAGTACAGATCGAATTCATCGCCCCGGCCGACGAAGGTGAAGGCGATGGCGGCGGCTCAATGTTCCCGACCGGCAATCTGGTTGATGACCTGGAAGTGCTGGGGGTCGGTACACTCAAGGCAACCATGATCAATGCCGGCATCCCGACCGTGTTCGTCAACGCCGAAGCGATTGGTTATACCGGCACCGAACTGCAGGACGCCATCAACGGCGATTCCAAGGCACTGGCGATGTTTGAAACCATCCGCGCCCACGGCGCACTGCGCATGGGCCTGATCAAGAATCTGGACGAAGCGGCCAGCCGTCAGCACACGCCGAAAATCGCCTTTGTCGCCAAACCGGCGAATTACACCGCGTCCAGCGGCAAGCCAGTGGCAGCGCAGGATATCGACCTGCTGGTGCGCGCCTTGTCGATGGGCAAGCTGCACCACGCGATGATGGGCACCGCTGCCGTAGCCATCGGCACTGCGGCGGCGATCCCCGGCACGCTGGTCAATCTGGCGGCAGGCGGCGGTGAACGCAACGCGGTACGTTTCGGCCATCCGTCCGGCACCTTGCGTGTGGGTGCCGAAGCCAAACAGGTCAATGGTGACTGGACAGTCACCAAGGCAATCATGAGCCGCAGTGCTCGCGTGTTGATGGAAGGCTGGGTGCGCGTGCCGGGTGATGCGTTCTGAACGCCGGCCTTGCTCCAGTCCGTAAACAAGCAAAAGGCGTCGCAAACGACGCCTTTTTGTCTTCGCCCGTTTGCCCGGTCAGCCCCTGCTTGTCTCGCGCATGATGCCGGCCATAATCAGATTGAACAGCAGGTCAACGCGCTCCTCCATCGTCGCCCACTCCACCCATGTCTCTCCCTGCAAACCGATATGCAGCGCAACGATGCCGTGGAATGCGCTCCACAACGTCTGGGCGTAGAGTTCCAGCTTGCCTTCGGGAATTGCGATCGAGCCGCGACGCAATGCATCGGACATGACCTTGATGATCCAGGCGTAGGCATCCTTGTCCGGATTGCCGCGCACGTCTTCGCGGAATTCCTCGTCGTACAGCGGGCCGGACGACGACATGAAAATCTGCCGGTACTGATTCGGATTATTGACGCCGAAATCGACGTACAGATGCGCAATGCGGCGCATTCGCGAAACCGGATTGAGCTCGTCGCCCACCTCGTGCAGCTTGTCGGTCAATGCCTTGAAGTCGGCATAGGTGATGGCGCGGATCAGCGCATCCTTGTCCTTGAAATGCGAATAGATCGCAGTTGCGGAATATTCGATTTTGTCGGCGATGCGGCGCATCGTTACCGACTCGTAGCCCTCTTCGACAAAAATCTCGCGCGCAGCGTCCATGATTTTCCGGCTCAGCGCTTCTTTTTCGCGTTTTCTTCTTTCTGTAATACCCACTTGCCAAACCCCTTGCCTGCAACTCTAATTGTTTTCTAAGGCCTTGATCCAGTTAGTTCCAAACGATCCCCAGGGCTTAACGCCGGATTATAACCGATGGGTTGCACAAGCAACAAAAGTTGTAACACCTGGCAAAACCATCAAATCCGGCGCGATAAGCCGGTGTTTTCCATTAAAATCCGCGCATGGAATACCACCCGTCCACCTCGCCGACCAGCTGCTTCCATTGCGGTCAGCCGGTTGCAGAAAACATCAATTTTCCCATATCAGTCAAGGGGGTAAACCATCCCGCCTGCTGCGCCGGCTGCCAGGCGGTGGCGCAGACCATCGTTGACAGCGGGCTGGGCGACTATTATGCCCATCGCCAGGCGACCTCGACACGCGCCGAGCCACTACCGGCCGAATTGCTGGAGCAGATTCGCCTGTACGACAGCGCGGAAATCCAGCAAAGCTTCGTTCTCAGCGAACCGGGATCCATCCGTGAAGCGGCGCTGATACTTGAGGGCATTACCTGCGCCGCCTGCGTCTGGCTCAATGAGCAGCATATCGGCCACCTGCCGGGCGTACTGTCGGTAGACATCAACTACACCAGCCATCGCGCACGGGTACGCTGGGACAACAACCGCATCCAGCTATCGCGAATTCTCGAAGCAATCGCCGCCATCGGCTACCGGGCGCATCCGTTCGATGCGGCGCGCCAGGAGCAACTGGCGCAGAAGGAACGCAAATCGGCACTGTTGCGCATCTATCTGGCCGGCTTCTCGATGATGCAGGTGATGATGTACGCCGTACCGGCCTATCTTGCCGACAAGGACAGCATCACGCCTGACATTGAATACCTGCTGCGCTGGGCCAGCCTGCTACTGACGCTGCCGGTGGTGTGCTACTCGTCGCTGCCGTTCTACAAGGGCTCGTGGCGCGATCTGCAGGCCGGGCGCGCGGGCATGGACGTGCCGGTGGCGCTGGGCGTACTGACGGCTTTTTTTGCCAGCGTCTGGGCGACACTCACCCGGAGCGGCGCGGTGTATTTCGATTCGGTGTCGATGTTCGTGTTCCTGCTGCTCGGCGGGCGCTATCTGGAAATGCTGGCGCGGCGCAAGGCCGGCTCGGCAGTGGAGCAACTGGTCAAGCTGATCCCGGCATTTGCCCACAAACTAAGCGACCATCCGGCAACGCGCATCACGCATGAAGCCGCAGTAGCGCAGCTGCAAGTGGGCGACCTGCTGCTGGTGCGTGCCGGCGAAACCATTCCCGCCGACGGCGTCATTATCGAAGGTACGACCACGGTAGACGAATCGCTGCTGACCGGCGAAAGCCGGCCAATTGCCAAACAGGCGCAGGATGAGCTGACCGGAGGAGCCGTCAATCTGGGCAATCCGGTAGTGCTGCGGGTAAGCCGCATCGGCATGCAAAGCACGCTGTCCGGAATCGTGCGCCTGCTGGATCGGGCCATCGCCGAAAAACCCCGCTTTGCCCAGCTGGCAGACCGGATTTCCGCCTGGTTTGTCTTCGCGCTGCTGCTGGTTGCCGCCGCCACAGCGGTCGGCTGGTCTCTGTACCAGCCTGAGCGTGCGTTGTGGATTACCGTTGCGGTGCTGGTCATTAGCTGCCCCTGTGCCCTGTCGCTGGCCACCCCTGCGGCGCTGGCAACCGCCACCGGCCGGCTGGCTCGCCTTGGCTTGCTGGTAACACGCGGCCATGCGCTGGAGACGCTGGCACGCGTAAATCACGTGGTATTCGACAAGACCGGGACGCTAACGCGCGGCCGCATGCGGCTGATCGGCAGTCAATATTTTTCCAGTACGGCGAGCCACGCCGACGCCATTGCACGCGCACTGGAACAGCATTCCAGCCACCCCATTGCACAAGCGCTGCAACAACAGCTGAGCGCGCCGCCAGAGTCGATTGACGACGTCAGTTACGTTGCCGGTGCCGGGCTTGAAGGATGCAATGGAGGGCGAGTCTACCGCCTCGGCCATACCGATTTCGTCGCACAGCTGGTCGGCAAGCCTGCACCGCAGTTGCACGCCCCGGACGAGGCATCGCACATTTATCTGGGCAGCCCCGGCGAATGGCTGGCCTGCTACCGGATTGGCGACGAATTGAAAGACGACGCGACAAGCGTGGTAGCCGCCCTGCAGCAACAGGGAATCGGCGTCAGCCTGTTGTCGGGCGACCGCAACGCTGCGGTGCAGGCGATCAGTGGGCAATTGCATATCGACGACGGGCGCGGTGAGCTGACTCCGCAACAGAAACTCGCCGCACTGCGTACGCTGCAGCAACAGGGCAAGACAGTGCTGATGGTTGGCGACGGCATCAACGACGCACCGGTGCTCGCGGCGGCCCAGGTTTCGATTGCCATCGGCAGCGGCTCCGACATCGCCCGTGCCAGCGGCGACATGGTACTACTGGCGGAAAACTTGTCGCCGGTCATTGACGGAATGCGGATGGCACAGCGTGCCATGGGTATAATCAGGCAAAATCTGTGGTGGGCGTTGGGCTACAATGTAGTGGCCCTGCCACTGGCAATCGCCGGCCTGGTGACCCCATGGCTTGCCAGCATAGGCATGGCCGGCAGCTCGCTGCTGGTAGTCGCCAATGCACTGCGCCTGGCCAGGGCCCCACAATCCGTTCCCCGAGACTGAGTCGATGGAAATCCTGTATCTGCTGATTCCGCTGAGCATCGTACTGGTGTTTTTCATTGTCGCCATCTTCTGGTGGACCGTCAAAAGCGGCCAGCTCGACGATCTGGAAGGTCCGGCACACCGGATCATTCTGGACGACGACCGAACTCATCCGGAATATGAAAAAACCAGGCAAAATAATTGATTGACTGGATATATTGCATTGCACATAATCCGCGCGCCAATCCGTTACTAGCAAAATGGTTTAGTTTGACCTAAGTCAAGCGGGCACCCTGCCCGTCAAATTACTATCGCTTGGTGTATAAGCCACTCGTGGCAGATACAATTTTTCGCAACACTGGGAGAAGTCCATGCAATCGCAATCCACATACAACTATAAGGTGGTGCGGCAATTTGCCCTGATGGCAGTCGTCTGGGGTATTGTCGGCATGGCTGTCGGCGTCTTGTGCGCCGCACAGCTCGTGTGGCCGGAGTTGAATTTCGATACTCCTTGGCTCACCTACAGCCGTCTGCGTCCGTTACACACCAATGCGGTAATTTTTGCATTCGGTGGCAGCGCGCTGTTTGCAACATCGTACTACGTCGTGCAGCGTACCTGTCACACTCGTCTGTTCCTCGACAAGCTGGCCGCATTCACCTTCTGGGGCTGGCAACTGGTGATCCTGCTGGCCGCGATCACGCTGCCGCTGGGTTATACCTCGGGCAAGGAATACGCCGAGCTTGAATGGCCGATCGATATCCTGATCACCATTGTCTGGGTCGCCTACGCCATCGTGTTCTTCGGCACGATCGCCACCCGCAAGATCAAGCATATCTACGTTGCCAACTGGTTCTATGGCGGCTTCATCCTGACCGTTGCCCTGCTGCATGTGGTCAACAGCGCCGAAATCCCGGTTTCGCTGTTCCCGATGAAATCGTACTCGGTGTACGCCGGTGCTGCAGATGCGATGGTGCAATGGTGGTATGGTCACAACGCGGTGGGCTTCTTCCTGACCGCAGGCTTCCTCGGCATGATGTACTACTTCGTGCCGAAACAGGTTGGCCGTCCGGTTTACTCGTATC
Source organism: Chitinivorax sp. (assembly GCA_046347685.1). Classification (GTDB taxonomy): domain Bacteria; phylum Pseudomonadota; class Gammaproteobacteria; order Burkholderiales; family SCOH01; genus CALMFQ01. Next base: position 18,666 of record JAXMFR010000020.1, on the reverse strand, counting down.
GCCTGTCGGTGGTGCACTTCTGGGCGCTGATCTTCACCTACATGTGGGCGGGTCCGCACCACCTGCATTACACCGCGCTGCCGGACTGGACTCAGTCGGTAGGCATGGTGTTCTCGCTGATTCTGCTGGCACCGAGCTGGGGCGGCATGATCAATGGCGTGATGACCCTGTCGGGCGCATGGCACAAGCTGCGTGACGATCCGATCCTGAAGTTCCTGGTGACTGCGCTGTCGTTCTACGGCATGTCGACCTTCGAAGGCCCGATGATGTCGATCAAATCGGTGAATGCGCTGTCGCACTACACCGACTGGACTGTCGGCCACGTTCACTCCGGCGCACTGGGCTGGGTGGCGATGATCTCGATCGGCTCGATCTACTACCTGATCCCGCGCATGTTCGGCCGCGAACAGATGCACAGCATCAAGCTGATCGAAACCCACTTCTGGATGGCAACACTGGGCGTGGTTCTGTACATCGCCTCGATGTGGATTTCCGGCGTGATGGAAGGCCTGATGTGGCGTGCGGTGAATGCCGACGGCACTCTGACCTACTCGTTCGCTGAAGTGGTAAAAGCCAAGTATCCGTACCTGACGATCCGTTTCCTCGGCGGCCTGCTGTTCCTGTCGGGCATGCTGGTAATGGCTTACAACGTGATCAAGACCGCTGCCCAGGGCAAAGCCGTAGAAGGCTCGATCCCGGCGCCGGTCGCACACGCCCACGCTTAAGAAGAAGGTGCTGTCATGAACGTGCAAAAAATGATTGAAGAAAACGTTGCAGCGCTGGTGGTATTCAGCCTGCTCGTGGTCAGCGTCGCCGGTCTGGTCGAAATCGTACCGCTGTTCTTCCAGAAATCGACTACCGAGCCGATCGCCGGTGTCAAGCCATACACCGCGCTGCAGCTGGCTGGCCGTGACATTTTTCTGCGTGAAGGCTGCTACGGCTGCCACTCGCAGATGATTCGTCCGTTCCGTGCCGAAACCGAGCGCTATGGCCACTACTCGGTTGCCGGTGAGTCGGTTTACGACCACCCGTTCCAGTGGGGTTCCAAGCGTACCGGTCCGGATCTGGCCCGCGTTGGCGGTCGCTACTCCGACGACTGGCATCGTGTCCACCTGAACAATCCGCGTGATGTGGTACCGGAATCCAACATGCCGGCCTATCCGTGGCTGTCGCGCAACAAGGTCGATGCAGACATTTTGCCGACCAAGATGCAGGCGCTGCGTAAAGTTGGCGTGCCTTACACCGACGAAGACATCAAAGGCGCGGTTGAGGCAGCCCAGGGCAAGACCGAGCAGGATGCGTTGATCGCCTACCTGCAAGGTTTGGGTCTGGCACTGAAAAACGTGAGGTAATCCACTATGACGCTGACCGATGCACGTGTATTTGTCACGGTAATTTCGTTTATCTGCTTCATTGGCATCTTGTTCTGGGCTTTCAGCAGCCACCGCAAGAAAGCATTCGATGAAGCGGCGATGCTTCCCTTTACTGATGATGAGCCGCACAGCGGCAACAGCCAGTCGGTCAGCCAGCACGGAGCACAACAATGAGTGATTTTGTCAGCAGTTTCTGGAGTGTATGGATCACGGTTATCGTGATCGGTGGCATTGTTGGCCTGGCAATTCTGCTCGTTTCGCAAAAAAGCAAACGAGTCGAGCCCGGTGAACAGGTCGAAACCATGGGCCATGTATGGGACGGGGATCTGGAAGAGTACAACAACCCGATGCCACGCTGGTGGATGGGTCTGTTCTGGCTTACCCTGCTGTTCGGCGCTGCGTATCTGGTCGCCTATCCGGGACTGGGTACCTACAAGGGCTTGTTCAACTGGACCTCGGTTGGCGAGTACCAGGCCGAGCGCAGCAAGGCAGAAGCCAAGTACAAGGCAACTTACGACAAATTCCTGAAAATGGATATCAAGGCGGTAGCCGCCGATCAGGAAGCCAGGCAGATGGGGCAGCGGATGTTCCGCACCTATTGCATGCAGTGCCACGGCGCAGATGCAAAGGGCGCCAAAGGCTTCCCGAACCTGACCGACAGCGACTGGCTGTATGGTGGCGAGCCGGAGAAAATCCACGAAACCATCAGCAACGGCCGCAAGGGTGCAATGCCGGCATTCGGCGCGGCTTTCGGTGAAGAAGGCGTGCGTAACGTTGCCAACTATGTATTGTCGCTGTCGAACCTCAAGCACGACGAAGTTCGCGCCCAGCAAGGCAAGGAAACCTTCCAGACCGTGTGTGCCGCCTGTCACGGCGCCGAAGGCAAGGGCAACCAGGCAATCGGCGCACCTAACCTGACCGACAAGACCTGGCTGTATTCGGCTTCGCAGAACAATGCGACCATGATCGAGAAATCGATCATCGAGACCGTGACCAACGGCCGTACCGGTGTAATGCCGAACTGGAAAGAGTTCCTCGGCGATGCCAAGGTGCATCTGCTGGCCTCTTACGTGTACGGCCTGTCGCAGCAAGCCGCTGCGCCGGCAAGCAAGTAATTCTGCCGTACCCCGGCCGCACGGCTCGCCGTGCGGCTTTTTTCCGGCAGCGGGCTGACCACTGGTCGGCATGCTGCCGGGAATACCCAAACAAGCCGTTGTAACAGTTTTGCCTGTCTGCGACGTCTTGTTTAGCTATTCCAACCTGCACGGAGCCACTGCGCAACGGCCCCGTGCCCAGATTGCAAGGCACGCCGCATGAGTGACTCTCTGAAAAAGATTCCCGTCAAGGTCGTCAACAGCAAACAGCCTGACAGCAACGAAGTCTCCCTCTACGAAGTCAGCAAAAAACTTTACCCGCGCCACGTCACCGGCCTGTTCGCCAACTGGCGCATCGCCACGGTGATCATCACCCAGCTGGTGTTCTACGGTGGCCCGTGGCTGCAATGGAACGGGCGCCAGGCAATCCTGTTCGACGTACTCAACCGCAAGTTCTACATTTTCGGCCTGGTGCTGTGGCCACAGGATTTTGCCCTGCTCGCCGCACTACTGATGTTGTGCGCATTCGGCCTGTTCTGGTGGACCGCAATCGCCGGCCGCCTGTGGTGCGGATTTGCCTGCCCGCAAACGGTGTATACGGAAATATTCCTCTGGATCGAACACTGGATCGAAGGTGACCGGCCGAAACGCATGAAACTGGACGAAGCGCCGATGTCGCTGAACAAGTTGCGTATCAAGGGCACCAAACAACTCCTGTGGATCGCGCTGTCGTTCTGGACCGGCTTTACCTTTGTCGGCTTTTTTACTCCGGTTCATCTGCTCTGGAACGAATTGCTGGCATTCGCCATGGGGCCATGGGAAACATTCTGGGTAGTATTTTACGGCTTCGCCACTTACGGCAATGCCGGCTACATGCGTGAGCAGGTATGCAAATACATGTGCCCGTATGCCCGCTTCCAGAGCGCAATGTTCGACCCGGACACACTGGTCATTTCCTATGACGCCAAACGCGGCGACCCGCGCGGCTCGCGCCGCAAAGGCAGCGATTATCGCGCTGAGGGGCTGGGCGATTGCGTCAACTGCGGCATCTGCGTGCAGGTCTGCCCTACAGGCATCGATATTCGCGACGGTCTGCAATATGAGTGCATCGGCTGTGCCGCGTGTATCGACGCCTGCGATCAGGTGATGGAAAAAATGGATTATCCGAAAGGCCTGATCCGCTACACCACCGAAAACGCGCTCAACGGCACATACACTGAAGACCAGTTCCTGTCGCGCCTGCTGCGCCCGCGTGTTGTGCTTTACACCGCGATCCTGCTGGTTACCGCCGGCGCAATGATCGCCACACTGGCGCTGCGAACACCGATCAGGATCGATGTCATTCGCGACCGCACTACACTGGTCAAGGAAACCGACGATGGCTGGTTGGAAAACCTTTACCAGTTGCAGATCATCAACACCGACGAACGCAGCCATGATTTCAGCATCAGCGTTGATGGCCTGCCGGGAATCAAACTGGTGCCAGCGGCAAAAATCACCGTTCCTGCAGCCAGCACACATGAAGTGTCGGTAGCAGTTCAGGTCGAACCGCAAAATGCCCCAAGCGGCAGCAGCAAGATCAATTTCCGCCTGACCGCGACCGATACCCGGGGATTGGCTACCGAAGCCAGATCCAGTTTCATCGGCATGCGTAAATGACAAGGAAGCAAACCATGCACGCGCCAGCACAGAATCGGCCATGGTACCGCTACAAAGGCCCGTGGCTGCTGATGGCCGGCCCGGCAATCGTGGTTGTCGCCGGCGTCACAACGGCAATCATCGCCACACGCAATGCCGACGACTTGGTTGCCGACGACTATTACAAGCGCGGTAAAGTGGTCAACATGGACCTGAAACGTCAGACCAACGCCGAAGCATTGGGGCTGACCGCCACCTTGCTGCTCGGCGACAACCAGCGCAGCCTGCGTCTGCAACTCACTGGCAACAGCCAGTTCGCACCGCCAAAACAACTGCTGCTGAATCTGATTCACCCCACTCGCGCCGACCAGGATCAGCTATTGCAGCTGACGCTCGGTGGCGACAACTACTATCAAGGCGCAGCCAAAGCACCGCTGCTGGGGCGCTGGCATGTCAGCATAGAAGACCTGAGCAAGCAGTGGCGCTTGACGGACACATGGCGCCTAGACAAGGACAATGCCCTGCAATTGAGTGCACGCAAGAATACGGCGAACCAACAACAACCAATGCCACCGCCCCGTGTCGGTGGCAGCATCAGCACAAGATAAAAACGAAAAAGCCCTGAATGTTCAGGGCTTTTTCGTTGACTCTGGCGGAGGCGGTGAGATTCGAACTCACGGAGGGCGTAAACCCTCGTCGGTTTTCAAGACCGGTGCATTAAACCACTCTGCCACACCTCCGGATTTGTAGCGCGGAACTCGTTCGCGGGCTGTTTTACAGCAGGCGGCATATTAAACCTAATCTCCGGTTTTAGCCAGCGGGGCTCCTTGCGCACCAGCAGAGCTCCGCGGGCAAATAACTGTCGGCAATTGCTTCTTGAAGAGGGTGAATCCGATGCCTGCGATTGTGCGGCAGCACTTGCCATATTGAAACTTTTGCCGCATTTGCTTAGTCTTAGCGGATGTATCAACTCTGGAGTCAATACCGACCATGGAATCACGTCTGAACAATGCCTACCCCCAATCGGACCTGCTTGTTGCAGAGCGCAATCGGGTTCTGAAAAACACTTACTGGCTGCTGGGCTTGTCGATGCTGCCAACGGTGATGGGAGCAATAATCGGCGTCCAGATGAATTTTGCCGCACTGTTTGCCAGCAGCCCGTTGATGGCGTTCCTGCTGTTCTTTGCCGGCGCTTTTGGTTTCATGTGGGCCATCGGCCGCAACCGGGACAGCAGCGCAGGAGTCGTGTGGTTGCTGCTATTCACGTTGTTCATGGGGCTGATGCTGTCGGTGTCGTTGTCGGCAGCACTACACTTCCGCAATGGCGGTACGCTGATCGCAATGGCAGCGGGGGGAACGGGGTTAATTTTCTTCACTCTGGCGACAGTCGCAACCGTTACCAAGAAGGATTTCTCCTTCATGGGGAAATTCCTGTTTATTGGCCTCATTCTGTTGCTGGTAGCCTCGCTGGCCAATGCTTTCTTCGCCATCCCGGCTCTGGCACTGACCATTTCGGCAATTGCGGTACTGCTGTTCTCGGCTTACATCCTGTACGACGTGAGCAATATCGTGAATGGCGGGGAAACCAATTACGTCATGGCAACACTGCAGATTTATCTCGACATTTATAATCTGTTCGTGAATCTGCTGAATTTGCTGATGGCATTCAGCGGCGAACGCGACTGAAGATAGACGCAACAACATTTCAGGCAGCGGTACACCGCTGCCTTTTTATTTTTGCTTCCTCCCCTTTTACGAATTGAGTCCCCGTACCATGCCAATACAGGATGATCTGTCCCTGATCGAGATTCGCGTGCTCGGCGTACTGTCCGAGAAACAGAAGACTGTTCCGGATACCTATCCGCTTAGCCTGAACGCACTGGTTGCCGGCTGTAACCAGAAAACCAGCCGTGATCCAGTCATGGATATAAGCGAAGCCGAAGCAGCCGGCGCGATCGATAGCCTGCGCCATCATTCACTGATAGTAGAAACCAGCGGCGGCAGAGTTGCCCGGTATGGGCACAATATCGAGCGTAGCCTGCAAATTCCCAGTCAGTCGGTGGCCATTCTTACCGTATTGATGCTGCGTGGCCCGCAGACAGCAGGTGAATTGCGGCTGAACTGTGAGCGCATGCATCGCTTTGCCGACATCTCAGCCGTTGAAGCGTTCCTGCATGAACTACGCGACCGCGCAGAAAAACCTTTGGTTGAAGAACTGCCACGCCAGCCGGGGGCGCGCGAGAACCGCTGGACCCATACGCTGTCGGCTGAATTGCTGGCTGCCTATCGCCAACCGGGGGCTCAAGATAGAGTTACAACCGTAGAAGCAAGGCATGGCGACATTACCGAACTGCGCCTTGAGCTGGACAGCCTTAAAGCCGAAGTTGCCGAGTTAAGGCTACTGGTAAACGATCTGCTGGCGCAGCAGTAGAGCAACAAGATTTACTAATTGCTAATATATTGATTAACAATACTGATAATAGCTATAACGAAAATGTGACGTGGTCAGCCAGTGGCTTTTCCTGTGAGGAGAGAACATGGGTGCAAATATAGATTTCGGCCTGATTCACCAGACTTTTTTCTTCATTCGCCACGGTCAGACCGATTGGAACCGCAACAAGATTGCCATGGGGCAAGCCGACGTACCGCTGAACGAGCAAGGCATGGCTGAAGCTTGTCTGGCAGCCGAGCAACTGGCGGAATGCGGCATACAGAAGATATTCCACAGTCCGTTGCAGCGAGCCGCAAGCACGGCAAACATCATAGGCGAATTGCTGCACCTTCCCTGCCAGCCAATAGATGCACTAAGCCAATGTAATTGGGGAACAATGCAAGGCCAGCCGCGAGGCGACGAATCGTGGCGCATGGCTTGGCGCCGTGGGGAAATACACATTAACGGAGCGGAAAGCTTTAACGAATTTGCCCATCGGGTATGCAGCGGCGTCAATGAAGCCCTGACACATGGCAAACCCATACTGATTGTTGCTCACGGAGCAACATATGCTGCGATTCAGCGTACGATTGGCTTGACCGACCGGGAGATGCAGAATTGTGCCCCACTGCAATATCACCCCCCTGAACAAGCGGGGATGCAATGGCGCTTGACGGAGTTAGCAGTTCTGACCGACTAGCGGACAGAAATACTGGGTTAAGCACTACGGAAGCACTGATTTATTGGCTGCGCGGGCAAATTGCTGCGTACCAAAGGCAGGCAATTCGCTAAGCAAGCTTCGCTTGCCAAGCTCGGTTGCACTCGTGCGGTGCTCGAAAGTTCGCCTATCCCCATGATATGTCTCGCTTGACCAGCCACTTGGCGGCTTGCCGCCTAGTGGAATGGCCATGCAGAACTCTGCGCGCCGGGCTCCTTGCACTTCATCCCGCTCGCCGAATAAATCAGCGCTTCCATACCGAAACAAGTTTCACAGAGTTTGGCGCGACATTCTCTCGATAACCTTTACGATGGCCGACGAATCCAGCTCGCTATCTCCACTGCCAACCAGCGCATTGAGGTATTGGGCCACCATTGCACTGGCCGGTAGCGCCAAACCAATCTGCCGTGCAGTATCCAGGACAATATCCATGTCCTTCTGATGCAATCGACTCTTGAACCCAGGCTGGAAATCACCGTCCAGCATGCGTTTGCCATGTACTTCAAGAATCTTGCTCCCGGCAAAGCCGCCTAGCAGTGCCTCGCGTACCTTGTATGGATCGGCGCCGTTGGCTCGCGCAAACAACAAAGCCTCGGCCACGGATGCAATTGCACCGGCAACCGATATCTGGTTGCAAGCCTTGGCGACCTGCCCCGTACCATTGGCACCGATATGAACGATGTTCTTGCCCAGCACTTGTAGCAATGGCAACACTTGTGCGAATACTTCCGGTTTACCGCCAACCATGATCGATAAGGTGCCGGCAATTGCCCCAGCCTCGCCACCGGACACCGGAGCATCCAGCATCTCGATACCAATCCCCGCCAGGCGCACGGCCATATCGCGTGTTGCAACCGGGGAAATAGTGCTCATATCCACCACCACCTGGCCGGTACGGCCAGCCTGGACGATGCCCTGCGCATCGAAAATCACTGCTTCGACATCCGGCGTATCGGCGACCACGACAAACACGACATCGGCATTGCTTGCAACTTCGGCCGGGCTGCCACAGCCAGTGGCACCGGCGTCGAGTAACGCTAACATCGACTCGGCTCGGCGCCCGTAAATACGCAGCGGGTAGTTCGCTCGCAGCAGATTCAGCGCCATCGGGCGCCCCATGATACCCAGGCCGATAAAGCCGACTGTCGGCAAACTCATCACTACTTGTCCTCAAATTGATCGATAAGGTTGTGTGGCGGAGCAGCACTGCTACCCTGCTCAAGAAAATAAATGAATGCCAATAACTCTGCCACCGCCCGGTACAGCTCGGGCGGAATGTGCTGGTCGAGATCGACTTGCATCAACAACGAAACCATTTCCGGGGATTCGTGTACGAAAATACCTGCTTCGCGTGCACGCTCCATGATCATTTCTGCCAGTAGCCCTCTGCCCTTGGCAACGACCTTCGGCGCAGGCGTACCGGACTGGTAAGCCAGAGCAACCGCCATCTGCCGTTGCTTATCGCGATTCATCGTGATCGTCCACAGTCGTACCAAGCAGGCGCATTCCGGCCGCGCCCAACTGATTCTCCAAGCGCCCCTGATTATCCCGCAACAAGCCAGCAGTGGTGGGATTCGACTGGAAATGCACCTTGACCATACCATTCTGTAGCGAAATGGCAGCGGTAACCGCCCCCAAGTGCGGTAAATCCAGATGCAGGCGGGAATACCAAACCGTCTGCTCCGGCTCGCCGGGGGCAACCTGCTCCTGGCGCTCCTGCACCAGCCATTCCATTGGCTGATTTGGCCAAGCCAGCCCTTGCCAGGTGAGCTGGCGGGTATCCAGGCAATTCAACTGCTGCTGCACCAGATCGCGCAATTGGGTGTATACAACAGAAACATCATTACGAGTAATCGTTGGATGATGAGTATCACTATTTGGCACTCCTGCAGCGGTTGCATTGGGTTTTAAATCACCAATACCCACGCTAAAGTTCTCAGCAATACTTTTCAACGACCTTCCAGCAACCATATTTGGCTTTAGGTCTCTTGCTTGATCTTCTGGGTTTTGAGTAGCTTGTTTTAATGTGCTCGTATCAATCCCCATAGCGACGGAGCCCTTAGATGAATCCGTCAGATTGATTTTAGCTGGAGGCTCAGATTGAGAGCTACCTATCTGCCTCAGGTTTGGTGGGGCATCGGGTTGGCCGCCTTCCAATCGCTTTACACCATTGAACTGCGCTTGCGGCTCACGCATCAGCGACTGCAGGCTACGTTGCCCGGTAACCCACTCTGCCTGATGCGATTCAAAGAAAACGCCGCTTTCGCTCAATGTTTGCTTAAGCGAGTCAGCCAATCTGGCAGTGTCGACTTGTTCATTCTGTGCCGGCAATAACGGCTCTGCCCGCACACTGGCCGGCACTTGGTCGGGAGTCTCAGGTGTGGCCCGGCTCAGCAATGCTCCAAGGTATTTAACCGCGTCGCTCAATTTAACGTCCGGCGCAGTTTGCGGCAGGGCTCGCTGCAAATCGTCGGTTAATGCAAAAGTAAGGCGCGGCTGTGTCTTAACTACGGACAGATCGAGTTTGTCGCCCGTCTGGGTATTGGAAGGAAGATTCATATCCAGCACCTGATCCTTGATCAGGACATGGAATCGCCCGTTTGGTAAATTGGCAAGGACATGTGCCTGCACCCGCTCGCCGGGCGCAAGATTCGGCTCCTCTGTCGAGTCGCGGGAGACTTCCAGCAACGGAGGAGAGAACCGTTTGACCAGCAAATCCAGCTGGCTCATGCCGTCGTTGTGCATCATGTGGAATCAAACCGGTGCAGCGCAATAATCAGCTCGGCTTCGCCGCGCGAGATGCCACAGTTGGCTGACAGCAGATCGGCATCCAACCCCTGTCGCGCCAGTTCAATGGCCTTGCTGTAGGCGCCAGGAGAAATATCCACGACATCCCGCGCAGCAACAGGCATATTCACTTCCTCAAGTTGCAGCGGTATCGCAGTTTCTGTCGCCGCAAGCTGCGCACGCAACTCGGCCAATTCCTCTTCCAGGATTGCCATACGAGCAAGCAACGCATCCAACGCAGGCTGGCGCGGCGCAGGGGTCCGTTTCAGCTTGACCAGGAACAAACCGGCCTCGGCGACATAGATGGCAACAACAATCGCTCCGGCCACCAGCAATTCCCGCCAGGTTACGACTATCGATTCCAAATTCATTCTCCAACCAATCCGTAGCGCAAATCCGGCAACCGTTATCGCCAGGAACCGCTATTCGGCACTACCCGCGTAGGCGCTGGATACCCTGCTGGCCAAGCGAGCATGTGTCAGAATATTTTTCAACTCTGCGTGCCATTCTCCGGCCAGCACGCCAATGTCAGTATTGTAATGCAACAACTCCGTGAGCAATTTCGCCCCTGCGTCCCGTTGGGGCTCCGACCAATCTGCGGCCGGCCACACTTGTTGCATCATCCAGTCTATTTTTTTCTGCCGCTCGTCCGCACAGCTCAGGAAATCAGGCCATGCATCGGATTTTGCATAGTCCAGCATTTGTCGGCTTAGCCGCAATATCTCGGTTAATTCAACCAAAACCGGTTCGGCGCTCATCACGCTTTACCATAACTGGCACCTGCAGTTGCCGGAGGTTCCGTCGGCACATTTGCCGCTGAAACGGAAGTGCCGATTTGCGCCCACGCATCGCGTAACTGAGCCAGCAGTCTGGTAACTTCATCCAGGCCGGCAAGGTCGTTATTGATATTACATTGCAGCAACCGGTGCGACATGTATTCATACAGTGCGTCAAGATTTTCTGCCAGATCCCCGCCGACCGTTTTATCCAGCCCTTGGCGCAGCCCCTCTTCGACAATCGCTATCGCTTTGGAGATCGCCAGACCCTTTGCGGCAATCTGCCCGGATTCCATATGAGTCTTTGCTTTGGCAATCGATACAATCGCACCATCGTACAACATCAACACCAGCTTATGCGGCGAAGCACTTGCCACCTCAGTTTCCAACGCATTCTTGGTATAGGCATTAAGCGCATTACGTGGATTTACTGTCATGATATGTCATTCAATTCGAAGAGGATGGCGCCAATGCTGCCAGCTGCTGAGTCATGTAACTCTGGGTACGCGATAATTGTCCGAGCGTGACATCCAGCGCGGTAAATTGCTCCCGATAACGTTTTTCCGTATCCGCCAGACGTTGATTCAACTTGTCGCGTTGAACACCGATACCCTTGATACTTGCGTTCAATCCATCTGTACGCGAAGCAATCAGGCCTTTACTACCGAGAAAATCGCTCAGCAAGCCATCCAGCTGCGATGCAAACCCCCGCGAGAAACTGATGCTGCCACGGTCACCAACGGCACCACCAGTCACATTGACAGCGAGGCCATCGGACGCCCCGCTATTACCCATTAGTTTCTGCGCTGTTCCAGTTGCGCTATTGCCACCGATGGTGCCTGTAACATCTACACCGGCGGTAGCAACGGGCGACGCACCAAACAGGCTGGCAGCATTTCCGGAGACCGAGAAGTTCGATGTGGAACCATAAAGATTGGAAGTCGCAGTCAAAGTAAAGCTGGCGGCATTTCCGGAAGCGGCAATCGCAACCGAACTCCCGGAAAAAGCGCTATTGCCATTGATCTTGGTCTGGATTTCTGCGGCAAGAGCATCGATACTGGCGTACGTTTTAGCCTCCAACGTAACCGACGAGCTTACTCCATTCAGCGTTACCCCAAGCGTATCATTGGATCCTGCGGTAATAGTCAAGCCGGTGGTCACGGCAGAGCCAGCCAGGCTTCCCTTACTGGCCAAAGCACTGATATTGATGTCGTATTGTCCGGCCTTGGTTGCTGTCGTTGAGCTATTGTATTTGACCAGACTATCGGAAGCATTTCCGGTGGCGGCAAACAATGCCAGAACATTTCCATAACTGGCATCCACTGCTTTCTGGAATTTTGTGTTATCCAGAGACAACGTCCCATCCTTCTGGAACGCAACGCCCACTTTGGCCAAAGAGTTATAGTTTGAATCCACACCAGTCACCTGCGTGGAAAACATCTGGCGGATCTGATATTGCATCCTGCGGATCGTCGCATCGCCCTGCAAAGGGCCGGACTTGCCAACTGTCCCACCCGCCTTTGCACTGGAGGCATCATATGCAGTGACTGAATCCAGCGTTTTCTTGGCATCGTTATAAGCCTTGACGAATGCAGAAACTGCGTTGCCAATGGCACTATTGCTGGACGAAACGGTTACAGTCGCGGGAGAGCCAACATTGGTCTTGGAAAGATTCAAGGTAACGCCCTGAATCGCATCTGCAATGACCGTACTGGATTTACTGATTGCAATACCGTTGATTTTCAACTCGGAATTTTGCGCAGTTGCCGTTTCCTGCAGGTTTTGCGTGCCGGAAGGATCGTTGGCAAGCAGAGCAGAAAGAGCAGGATCGCCTGAAACACTGATTTTCAGGCTATTACTGCTGCCAGCATTGGCTACCGACAGTGCCAACCGATAAGGTGTATTGCTGCCATCGTTAACGATACTGGCACTAACGCCAATTCCTGCCTTGTTGATGGCATCGCGAATACCTTCCAGGGAGTTGTTGCTGGCATCAATGCTGATGGTCTTGGCGCCGTTGCCATTACTGGTAAACGAGGCACCGCTATACTGGCCGGAAGTGCTGTTGAAGGTGCCGCCGGAGATAGTGCCAAAATCGATGGTCAGAGTCCCGTTTCCGACCACAGCCGTAGACGACGCGACTCCGGCGCTCGCCAAACGCTGCGCCTGGGCCAGCTTGCTGACTTCAACAGCAAAGCTGCCATTCACGGCATCGGATGTTGCTGTCGCAGCAAGTACGTCATTGGCAGAAGAAGACGCCGACTTGCCGATCTGGAACTTGGACGCATCCGACAAGCCCTGCACAGCGGACTGAAGTCCCGCCAACGCCCCCCTCACTGTGCCATAGGCAGAGATTTCACTCTGAATGCTCACCTCTTTGGTCGCCAATGCAGCAAGCGGCTTCTGTTCCACAGCCATCAGTTGGGTAACGATGCTGTTGACGTCCAGATTCGAACCGATCCCAGGCGAAGCAAGAGCCATGGCACACCTCCTCAAGCATTAAACCGACAAGCAAACCACACCAAGTAGTTTGACCTGTGGCACTTACGTTTGTTGCAAGCAAAACAGCAGACAGTTGGGGTTGGCCGACTACGCTTTCTGGTGAACCAGCAAACCACGCAATTGATCAATGCTCTGCGCAATTTTCAACATTTCTTCCGAGGGAATCTGCCGAATCACTTCTTTGGTATCGGTATTGATTACCTTGACTACGACGCCTTCTTTATCGTCAACAGTAAACTTGAGCTCGCTGGCATACAAGTTGACGACTGTATTGACCTTATCGGCAGCCTTCTGCAGTTCTTCAGGGCTGAACTTGTTTTCCGGTACCAGTTTATCTTGCGCTTTATTGGCGCCGGCCAACTTATTGTCGAGATCTGCAGGCTTATCGGAAGCTACGGCCTGCACCCTGGATTCCTTATTGCTGGCCGCAGCGTCAAACTGAAGGCTATTGGCCTGAGCAGAGAGGGTTACACTTGGGATACTCATATTGGTACTCCTTTACGGCAGAAAGCCCGACCGGGGTTTTTCCGGCCGGGCACAACCTCATTTGCTAATCAGGAACCAGCCATTACTGGAGTAACTGTAGTACCTGTTGTGGCAACTTGTTCGCTTGTGACAGCATCGCGGTGCCGGCCTGTTGCAGAATCTGATTCCGACTCAGGTTCGCAGTTTCCGATGCGAAGTCTGCATCCTGAATCCGCGAACGCGCAGCGCATATTTTCGGACGATATCTGCAAGTTCCCGATCGCCGATACGATCGACTCTGCAGTGCGCCGAAGTTTGCACGCTGACCATTCACTACTGCCAATGCACTATCGACGATACGCAGTGCCTGGGTTGGCGTTGGCGACGTTGCCCATCCAATGTCGAAACTGACTTCAACGCAGAGGTCGTTTGTGTACCAGCAGCCATCGCAGCACCAAACACAGAAGCACCAAGGGCCGCCCCGGAGGTGGAAACTGTGTACGACTTATCGGAATCCAGCAACACCTGACCTGCAACGGTAAGCGCGCCAGACGCACCGGTTGCCAACGCTGCACCCCTCCAGAGACCGCCCCCGCATTACCACCCGATGCCACAGCCAGTGTAATGTTGTCACCAGCGTCAGAAGTCAGAACCACGCCGGTACCGGTGCTACTCAGTGCAGCGGTAATACCGGTCTTTGACGACTGATTGTTAAACTGGGTAACCGCGTCGGCCAAACCAGCCGACGTACCGGTATTGGTAACGTTAAAAGTAACAGTCTGACCAGTTGCATTGTTACCGAAAGTATTCAATGTATAGCTACCGGTCGCACCGAACGACAAAGTCGTTTCGGTGCGAGCCGACGCGTCACGCCGGTCTGGGTCTGCTGCTTGATCTTGTCGGCAATATCCTTGGCAGAGTCGGTCACTGCAACCGAAATCTGACCACTTGCCGCACCGCCCTGGATCAACACATTACCCGAGGCAGTTACGGCGGCGCCAGAAACCGGCCACCTTGTGTTGCATATACCCCTGACGACGTCGCGGTAGTAGTGCCGACCTGATTACTGCCATAGGCGGTAGTACGGAAGTTAGCAGTGGTTGCGGTAATGGTCTGATTGGCGTTGGCACCAACCTGAAATACCGAAGAAGCCTGCGAACCATCTAGCAGTTTCAGGCCGTTAAATTCAGTCGACTGCGAAAAACGATCCAGTTCCGATGTCAGCTGGCCAACCTCAGCATTGATCGCCAAACGGTCGGATGCCGAATTGGTGGCATTTGCCGACTGCACAGCCAATTCACGCACACGCTGCAGGATGTCACCCATTTTTGACAGAGCACCCTCGGCGGTCTGCGACAGCGATACGCCATCGTTCGCATTACGGCGCGCCTGATCCATACCGCGAATCTGCGCGGTAAAACGTTCGGAAATCGCCAAACCTGCAGCATCATCTTTCGCCGAATTGATGCGCAGACCGGACGACAAGCGCTGCAGGGATGTGGACAGGCTCATGCTGGAAGAGCTCAGGTTCCGTTGCGCATTAAGCGACGCAATGTTTGTATTGATAACTGCCATGATTTGTCTCCTACCAATCAGTTAGATGAAGCTTCAGCCTGCGTCTTTTCGATGAACAGGGACAACCCGCCGAAACTCTTGCTCTTTATATCGTGCAACGTCCGGGAAACTTTAGCGTCAACCGCCAATTTTTTTCGCCGTTTGGGCACAACTCCAAGTGCATGATTCCAATATCGAATCGCACCGGAAAAACTTTAGCTGGCGAATAAATTTATTCAATACAGACTACCTTCAATACAAACTACGGTAACCATGCAGCAAGCCATTCGGCGCAATGATCGTCCAGCATCCACTGATTCAGCACGGTCTGTCGCAACTCAGCCCCCTTTCGCCCCAGTGCTTCACGATCCGCCAGGCAGTCTCTGATAGCCACCACCCAGTCACGGTACCGGTTTTTCAAACGCAACACCGGCAGATTATCTTGGTAAGGCGTAATGTCAGTGCAAATCACCGGATAACCCAATACACCGTATTCCAGCAGTTTGAGATTGGACTTCGATTCGTTGAAAGCATTCAGCTCCAGTGGAGCAAGAGCCAGATCCAAGCCAAGGCTGGCCAGCTTGGCCGGATATTGATCGAATGGCACGCCGGGGTGGAAATCCCGCACGTAAGGGCGCAGGAATTCAGGACACATACCGAGAAACACCCAGTCCACCTCATCGGCCAGTTCTTTTACCACATCGACAATCAATTCCAGATCGCCACTATGAATAACACTTCCGGCCCAGCCAACGCGAGGCTTTTTGCCTGAATTGCGCATCACCTTCAGGCTGCTCCAGCGCTGGCTATCCAACCGGTTCGGTACAACGCGGATATCATCGTTATAACCGCGCATAGCATGTGCCAGCGGCGCGGTAGAGACAATGAAGCGGTCACAAAGGCCGGCTGCCTCACGCAACCAGCGTACGGTATCGACTGGAATTTCGTTGCGATGCAGACTTTTGACCGGGACATTTGTAATCAGGTCATCCAGTTCATAAACCATGAATGGTTTTAGAAACTTGCGCGTCTGGCGCATGCGCTTAACCTGATTCTCGTAAATCTGGCGCTGGAAGACCACGGCGTCGGGTTGTAGACGGTTGCGCTCATTCGGATACAGCAGATCAAACCCGATCAGCGTTTCTGCAATCCCTTGACGCGACATCACGCTGGCAGGTTCCAGTATGCGGTAATAGCCGCATCCAGTGGCATCCGCCGGGTGCAGCAGCACTCTCGGCAATGGTTTCCAGTCCAGCGTCGGCCGCTGCAGAACTTGACGATGCTCCTGTGCAAATGGCTGGCCGACTGAAACCAGATTCCGGTTATAAGCAGGGTCGCAGGCAAAATTCGGCAGCCAACGATTCAGAAGTGGCTCAATAGCGGCGATAGAATCATCGATAGTCAATTTTGCAGCACTGCCGGGCTCAGCGTTGCCGGCCCAATCGCGCGCAGCAGCGATACCTTCACTCATCAAACTGACGTAGGGCGTCCATAGCGCCCGCGAGCCGCCTTGGCGCAAACGCAGGCAAAAATCGACGTCGGCAGCGGCACTGCAGCTAGGATCAAAGCCTCCCAGTTGCTCAAAGCTGTCACGGCGCATTAACAACATACCGCCCGACAAGGCTGAAAACGATTGTGCAATATGAGCTCTGCCCAACGGCCCGGCGTCGTTATGCATCAGGCCGGCAAAAGCCGGGGCATAGCCCCCGTCAATACCGAGAATCAATCCACCGCCGAGCAATTTACCCTGACCATCCAGCAGGCGCGGAGATACAACGGCAACTCCGGGGCGTTGTAATTCACCGGTAAGCATTTCGAGCCAATCGGCATCCAGTGGCACGCAATCGAAATGCATGAAACCAAGCACCTGTCCGCGAGCTTCCTTTGCCAGCAGGTTATGCAATTGCGCCAACGGCAATGCATCCGGGCAACGGAATACCCGCAGGCGAGGGTCACCCATTGCGTCCAGCCCCTGCAGAAACGCCATGGCAGCGGCGTCGGAGCTACAGTTGTCGAGCAGCAATATTTCAAACTCGGGGTAATGCGTATGTTGAAACAGCCCTTCGATACAACGCTGCAGCCGCGGTAAATCATCGCGTACGGCAATCAACAGCGAGACCATCCCGGCTTTTGGCCCCTGCCAGCGCCAACGAAAACTACCCGGAGCCCATCCGGTATCCAACTCAGCCGGAATCGCGCCACGCTGCAGAGCGTGAACACAGGCAAGCTGTGCCGCCGTAACTTGTTGCGCCACCGGGATATCCGCATTCGAATGCCGGTGATAGAGAACAGACGGCACATGTCCGACCGCGCCCTCGCCCCAGCGTTGCCAGCAACGCAGCGCCAGATCGATCTGCTCGGCACCGGCGATTTCCTCGGCAATGCCATCCAATGCGAGCAGACTATCGCGCCGGATCAACCCCAAACCACCGATATAGGGCATCGACAGCAAGTAATTCGGATCAAAATCCGGTTTGAAAACCGGTTGGCCGAACTCACCTTCGGCCAGCATCAAATCCTCGTCGGTATAAATGAAATGCCATTCGGCGTGGCGCCGTGCAGCCTCAACAATCCGCAACAGTGCCTGCGGCTCCAGCTGGTCACCGGCGTTGAGCCAGGCAAGCCACTCAGCGTCCTCTTGCGCTGCAATCGTTGGCAAGCCGGTAGCAAGCGAGCCGTGCAAGGTCAGCCAGCGGAAGCGCTCGCTTACCGGCACGCCTTGCGGCAATGGCAGCGGCGATAGCACCCAGATGGAAATATCCCGATACAACTGTGAGGAAAGGTTTTTTATCGTTGCAGTCAGCCTGTCGT
This sequence comes from Chitinivorax sp., assembly GCA_046347685.1. Taxonomy (GTDB): domain Bacteria; phylum Pseudomonadota; class Gammaproteobacteria; order Burkholderiales; family SCOH01; genus CALMFQ01. Next base: position 517 of record JAXMFR010000020.1, on the reverse strand, counting down.
CCGCTGCAGACGGCAGATATACTGCGACTGCCACCTTGGGCGGCCCTTGCCACTGCTCCAGCAAACCATCGAATTGCCTGGCTTCCGCCTCGGTCAGCCGACAACGTTGCAAATATTCGGCGTAAGGGTTGCTGGCGTGATACGGACGAATATCGTCGTTCAACGCCCCCACACCGGCATTGATATAAAACTGCAGCGAACACAACTCGGATAACTCCTCCTTGCTGACATTGGCAAGGGTCATCCGTCCCAGCTCTACATTTAGTTTTTCATTGTCCTTATTGGCTTGGAAAAATGCAGCCAGGCGTTGATCGATTCCATAACGCATGAAATTGACGTGGAACCCCGTCTCATGCAGGAAACGACGAAACTCCTTCAAGGTGAAGAAGCGGATGTGCGTAATATCCAGCAGCCCTGCGGCATCGTAACGCCAGAAGCCGGCGGCCAAATCCTCCATCAACTTCAGATTGCGCACGTTGGGAATACTGATAACCACCTGCGCCGTCGCCGACAGATA
>JAXMFR010000002.1:0-106824 GCA_046347685.1 Chitinivorax sp. | reverse complement strand
TGCTTCAAGGCATAACCCCACGCTGCCAGATAGTTCCAGCGGGCACCACCGGAGGTTTTAGGGTTGGGTGTGATCACCTGCACGCCCGGTTTCACCAGATCGTTCCAGTCCTTGATGCCTTTCGGGTTGCCTTTGCGCACCAGGAACACGATGGTCGAGGTATATGGCGAGCTGTTGTGTTGCAGGCGTTTCTGCCAGTCAGTCGGCAGCAGTTGCGCCTTTTGTGCGATCTCGTCGATGTCGTACGCAAGCGCAAGTGTTACCACATCGGCATCCAGCCCATCAATCACCGTACGAGCCTGTTTGCCGGATCCACCGTGAGACTGCTTCACGATCACGTTATCGCCAGTCTTCTGTTTCCAGTAGGCGTTGAATGCCTTGTTGTAGTCCTGATACAACTCGCGGGTCGGGTCGTAGGATACGTTCAGCAGGTTGATATCAGCGGTGTGGCCGATGCCGCTGGCGAAGACGGTGGCAATCAGGGCAATCGATTGAGCAATGCGTTTGATCTGCATGTTGTATTTCCCATTTCAGTTGTAGTCGTTGTCGTTAGCCGCTGATCAATTAGTTGTGTGCGGCGACGCAGTGGCTGGACTATATCAACGACAGCGTAATTCCAATAAATACTAAAAAACAATAAATACGAAACTAAAGGATATATAGACTGCAGCAATGCCGTTATAGCCAATAGATACGTAATGGATAAACACTGGAGAAGGAAAAATATTGGCGACGTAGGACATATCGCTATGGGTCGGGAGTGAGTGTTCGCCAGGCAGAAAAAGGTTGCCGCGACTGAACGGCTGCTTTGCTATGCGTCACCGGCTAAAGCAGCCAAGATACCCAATGTCCGGTAAGGCCGAACTGTCGCCAACGCGGCCAACAGTAATGGAGATGTTGGCCAAAACCCTCGGAGATGACTATCTGCAGTTACGTCAGTAAAGTCGTCAATTCCAGACTTTTGTGGCGTTGAAGAAATGAGGGCATGATAGGTTTTTGCTGCGCAACACATACCTAACACTTAGCAGGCTGGTGAGAAACTCCTCAACCGAGTCAAGACGCGGGTTTTGAGGGAGAATGGGGGCTTGAAACCAGCCCCTATTTTTCCCGATTTTCCATGCGCGGCCAAGAGAATCCCCAACTGTCGATGTTCAGCTATCTCAGCCTGGAACATCGTATCCCCGCCGATCACCCGCTGCGCCGTCTGCGCGTGCTGGTTGATGGCATCCTCGCCAACATGAGCACCCTGTTCGATGAGCGCTATTCGCATACCGGTCGCCCGTCGATTCCACCGGAGCACCTGCTGCGGGCGCTGTTGCTGCAGATTTTGTTCACCGTGCGCAGTGAGCGGCTGTTGATGGAGCAGTTGGACTACAACCTGCTGTTCCGCTGGTTTGTCGGTTTGAGCATGGACGAGGCGGTTTGGGATCGAACCGTATTCAGCATCAACCGCGACCGTCTGCTGTGTACCGACATGGGCCGGGAGTTCTTTCAGCGCGTCCTCTATCTCGCCGAATGGCAGGGCTTTGTCTCGGACGAGCACTTCAGCGTCGATGGCACCATGATTGAAGCCTGGGCCAGCCACAAAAGCTTTGTGCGCAAGGATGGCAGCGGCCCGGAGCAACCACCGGGGCGCAATCCGGAGGTGGATTTCAAGGGCGAGAAGCGTAGCAATGCCACCCACCAAAGTAGCACCGATCCCCAGTCGCGGCTGTACAAGAAAGGCGAGTTCACCGAAGCCAAGCTGCGCTATATGACGCACGCGCTGGCCGAGAATCGCAATGGATTGATCGTCGACGTGGAAACCACCCAGGCCAATGGCCGGGCCGAGTGGGAAGCGGCGCAGGCGATGATTGCGCGCAGCGTTCGCAAGCCCGGCGCCTCGGTGGCTGGCGATAAGGGCTATGACACCGACAGCTTTGTCAGCTACCTGGAAAGTCGGGACATCAAGGCACATATCGCGCGCAAAAGCACCGGCAGTGCCGTCGATGGCCGCACCGCCCGCGGCAAGGCTTACGCCATGAGTCTGCGCCGCCGCAAGATGATCGAAGAAGCGTTTGGCTGGATCAAGACAGTAGGCGGCTTGCGCAAGACCCGGCACAAGGGACTGGAAAAGCTCTCCGGCCAGGCGCTGTTTACCTTTGCGGCCTATAACCTGACGCGCCTGCTGAATCTGATGCAAAAGGCAGCATAGGGATTATTCCGTCTGCCAGCAGGCCAATTGCAGACGAAACAGGCGAAATCGCCCAGTTACACCGGCCACGGCGTACTTCCTGCGCCGAAAAAAACAGCAGGAAGAACAAAATCCGCAGGGAATGGGGTGTTTCTCACCAGCCTGTTAGGCTGCTATTTTTGTTGAGATCGTTGAATGCGCCTCATTGCGGTTGGCCATTTGATTTGGCGCGGACTGCAGACGTTTGACGGCTCGGCGTATCAACAGTGAAATCGCAGGCTCAAGAATGGCGATTATGCTCTCGGCCTTACGCAAATCCGAGCCCAAGGTAAGCCGACTCAGCGAGTTTTGCCATTGCGGCTCTGGCCAGTTTTTTTGCAACTGTTGCTGCATAGAAACGACAATCCGTTCCAGATGTGCAATTTCTGACCGTTCGACCAAAAGCTCGATGGATTGAAAGACATCTTTATTGTGTGCATGTGGATCGCTCAGCAATAAGCGCTGCACAGTAATGTCGACGGGTGTGCGGGCTGACAACATAGTCATTCCCCTTTCATCCAAGAATAAATGCAAACTCCGGCGCGTGGAATTTACTGAAGACTGACGCCAATTTCCGCAGTTACCGCCAATTATTCAACTCGGACGTCGCTTTAGGCGATGGTTCGGGCTGCGGGTAACAATTAGTCGCAGTCGGTCACTGCCTCATTACACAAGCTAGCAGTGATGATTCCCTGTCCATGTTTAGGTTATCGACTTCGTGCGCCAACGCTTGACCCTCACGCGGAATATTTTCTCTTTGAGCAGTACAGCTTCAACGGTCGCCTGCCAAGTAGATTAGCGGCACGAACCAGCGACCAATAGCGGTCGCGTCCCAATTTGCATAAAAATGAGACTCCGATCAACAACCAAGGAGTCCGTCATGGAAACGATTCATCAACGTGATGCCTGGAACAAGGGCAAGCTCGTCGGGCAGAAGCCGCCGCTCAAGCTGAAAGATATCTGGACCATCCGAATCCATCTCCAGAATGCACATGCCGTCCGGGATCTCGCCATGTTCAACCTCGCGATTGACAGTAAATTGCGTGGTTGTGATCTCGTCAGCCTGCGTGTTCGTGACGTGACTCATGGCAACCAGATACTCCCACGCGCCATGGTGATTCAGCGGAAAACACAGCGACCGGTGCAATTCGAACTCACAGAGCCAACGAGATCGGCGGTCGCAGCCTGGTTAGAAAAAGCGCATCTGCGCGGTGATCAATATCTTTTCCCCAGCCGCGTCACAAGTTCGTCCCATCTCTCTACTCGGCAATACGCACGGATCGTCCATCATTGGGCGGATGCAGCAGGGCTGGATTCGTCGCTTTACGGAACGCATTCGATGCGACATACCAAGGCCACATTGATCTACAAACGCACCAAGAACCTGAGGGCGGTTCAGTTGTTACTGGGCCACACCAAGCTGGAGAGCACCGTCCGCTACCTCGGTATCGAGGTTGATGATGCGCTAGAAATTTCCGAGCAGACAGAAATCTAGTGGTAGCCAAGCGGGCGTACGCGCTTTGACGTGCGGCCGCTTGTTCTGCGTCTTGTATCCGCATCCGTTCTGTTCTTGTTCTACCGCCTGGCGGCAAACATTCCCGCCGAAACTCTTTACGCCGTGTTTACATGGCCCGGCGATTTTTTTGCAAGTTTTTTACACCCAAAAAAGTAAGGTATGGGCTGGGCATCCCTGTTCAATTGGAGATAGTGATGGACGCGCTATATCTGGGCCTGGTGGCCTTGTTCTTCGGCCTGGCCTGCCTGTTGGCGGTCGGCTGTAATGTTTTGGGAGAAAAACCATGAGTTGGCTCTACGCGGTCAGCGGCGGGCTTTCCTTGCTGTTGCTGATTTATCTGATTTACGCCTTGTTGCGACCGGAGGAGTTTTGACATGAATGCCAATATTCTGCTGCAGGTCGGGCTGTTCCTGATTCTGCTGCTGGCCGTGGCCAAGCCGATGGGTTTGTACATCAGCAATACCATGGCTGGCACATCGCGCGCCAATCGCATCGGCGCACCGTTGGAAAACCTCATCTTTCGTATTTGCGGTATCAAGCCGGATGCAGAGATGAACTGGAAAAACTATGCGTTGGCACTGTTGTTGTTCAATGTGCTGGGCGTGTTGGCGCTGTACGCATTGCAGCGCACCCAGCAATGGCTGCCGCTGAATTCGCAGCAATTCGGCGCGGTCAGCCCGGATTCGTCATTCAACACTGCAATCAGTTTTGTCACCAATACCAACTGGCAAGGCTATGGCGGCGAAAGCACCATGGGTTATCTGGTGCAGATGCTGGGGCTGGCAGTACAGAACTTCCTGTCAGCGGCAACCGGTATTGCCGTGGCGATTGCGTTGATCCGTGGTTTTGCCCGCCATAGTTCCAAGACTGTCGGCAATTTCTGGGTGGATGTCACCCGTGCCACCTTGTATTTGTTGTTGCCGATTTCGCTGCTGCTGGCGACTGTCTTTATGGGACAAGGCGTGGTGCAGAACTTCGACACCTATAGAACTGTTTCGACCATCGAAAGCGTCAACTATCAGCAGCCCAAGCTTGATGCGCAGGGCGCTGCAATCAAGGATGTGCAAGGCAACCCAGTGTTGGAAACGTTGACTGCCAAGGAGCAATCGTTGCCGATGGGGCCAATTGCTTCGCAAGAGGCAATCAAAATGCTCGGCACCAACGGCGGTGGTTACCTGAACGCCAATTCGGCACACCCGTTCGAAAACCCGACACCCTTGACCAATCTGCTGCAGATGCTGGCGATTTTCCTGATTCCGGCCGGGCTGTGTTACTGCTTCGGCGACATGGTCGGTGACCGTCGTCAGGGCTGGGCGGTGTTTGGCGCGATGCTGGCGATTTTTGTGGTGTTTGCCACAGTTGCGGTCGGCGCCGAACAGGCCGGCAACCCCTTGTTAACTGCCGCCGGCGCCGATCAGGTGGCGAGCACGCAACAGGCCGGCGGCAATATGGAAGGCAAGGAAACCCGTTTCGGCATCGTCGCTTCGTCGCTGTTTGCCACTATCACCACGGCGGCATCGTGTGGCGCGGTCAATGCCATGCACGATTCGTTCACCCCGCTGGGCGGCCTGGTGCCGCTAGCTTTGATGCAACTGGGCGAAGTGGTGTTTGGCGGTGTCGGTTCCGGCCTCTATGGCATGCTGATTTTCGCCATTCTGGCGGTGTTCATCGCCGGCCTGATGATCGGCCGCACGCCGGAATACATCGGCAAGAAAATCGAAGCCTTCGACATGAAGATGACCGCCGTGGTGATTCTGGCCACACCGCTGTTGGTGCTGCTGGGCACTGCCATTGCGGTAATGGTGGAGCCAGGTCGGGCCGGTATCGCCAATCCGGGTGCACATGGCTTCAGCGAGATTCTGTATGCCTTCTCGTCGGCGGCCAATAACAACGGCAGCGCGTTTGCCGGTTTGTCAGCCAACACCCCGTTCTACAACATCATGCTGGCGATTGCGATGTGGTTTGGCCGTTTTGCGCCGATTGTCGCGGTGCTGGCGATTGCCGGTTCACTGGCGGGCAAGAAACGCCTGCAGCCGGGGCTGGGCACCATGCCAACCCATGGTCCGCTGTTTGTATGCCTGCTGATCGGCAGTGTGGTGCTGATCGGCGCGTTGACCTACGTTCCGGCGCTGGCGCTGGGACCGGTGGTGGAACATCTGCAGATGATTGGCGCTCACCGAGCCACTGATCATCTGACATGGAGATATTGAAATGAGCAAAAGAGATCTGGTCAGCGAAGCCGTGACGAGTGTCCAAACGCATCACAAAGGCGCACCGCTGTCGATGTTCGACCCGACGCTGGTGAAACCGGCCATCGTCGATTCGTTCAAGAAACTGGCGCCGCAAGTGCAGTGGCGCAATCCGGTGATGTTTGTGGTGTATGTCGGCAGTATCCTCACCACCTTGCTGTTTTTTCAGGCATTGACCGGCAAGGGTGAGGCGCCGGCTGGCTTTATTCTCGGCGTGTCGCTGTGGCTGTGGTTTACCGTGTTGTTCGCCAACTTTGCCGAAGCGCTAGCCGAAGGCCGCAGCAAGGCACAGGCCTCGGCCTTGCGCGGCGCCAAGAAAAACGTCATTGCCAAGAAGCTATCCGGCACGACGCACGATTCCGGCGTGCAACTGGTCGATGGCAACAGTCTGCGCAAAGGCGACGTGGTGCTGGTGGAAGCCGGCGACGTGATCCCGGCCGACGGCGAAGTGATCGAAGGCGTGGCATCGGTCGATGAATCGGCGATTACTGGCGAATCGGCGCCAGTAATCCGCGAGTCTGGTGGCGACTTTTCCGCCGTCACCGGTGGCACCCGCGTGCTGTCGGACTGGATCGTGCTGCGCGTCAGCGTCAATCCTGGCGAAACCTTCCTCGACCGCATGATTGCCATGGTGGAAGGCGCCAAGCGCCAGAAAACCCCAAATGAAATCGCGCTGACCATCCTGCTGGTGGCGTTGACCATCGTGTTCCTGCTGGCCACCGTGACTTTGCTGCCTTTTTCCCAGTTTGGCGTGGACGTGGCCAAGGCTGGTGCGCCGGTCACCATCACCGTGTTGGTGTCGCTGCTGGTATGCCTGATCCCGACCACTATCGCCGGCTTGTTGTCTGCCATCGGTGTCGCCGGTATGAGCCGCATGATGCAGGCCAATGTGATCGCCACTTCTGGCCGTGCAGTCGAAGCCGCTGGTGACGTCGATGTCTTGCTGCTGGACAAAACCGGCACCATCACCCTCGGCAATCGTCAGGCCTCTACTTTTATTCCGGTCATCGGCGTGAGCGAAGCGGAACTGGCCGACGTGGCACAACTGGCCTCGCTGGCCGATGAAACCCCGGAAGGCCGCAGCATCGTGGTGTTGGCGAAGCAGAAATTCAATCTGCGTGAGCGCGATATCCACTCGCTCGGCGCTACCTTTGTGCCGTTCTCGGCGCACACCCGTATGAGTGGCGTCAATCTGCCGGATCGCAGCATTCGCAAAGGTTCGGTCGATGCCATCCGCCGTCATGTCGAAAGCCTCGGCGGCAACTTCCCCGATGGTGTGCAACACCAGGTCGACGAAGTGGCACGTCGTGGCAGTACACCGTTGGTTGTAGCCAGCGACAAGCGGGTGATGGGCGTGGTCGAGCTGAAAGACATCGTCAAGGGAGGCATCAAGGAACGTTTTGCCGAATTGCGCAAAATGGGCATTAAAACCGTGATGATTACCGGCGATAACCGGCTGACCGCAGCTGCCATTGCTGCCGAAGCCGGGGTTGACGACTTCCTCGCCGAAGCCACGCCGGAAGCCAAGCTGGCCTTGATTCGCGAGCATCAGGCTGCTGGCCGGCTGGTGGCGATGACCGGCGACGGCACAAACGATGCGCCGGCACTGGCGCAGGCAGACGTGGCGGTAGCCATGAACACCGGCACCCAGGCCGCCAAGGAGGCCGGCAATATGGTTGATCTGGATTCCAATCCGACCAAGTTGATCGAGGTGGTGGAAACCGGCAAGCAGATGCTGATGACACGCGGTTCACTGACCACCTTCAGTATCGCCAACGATATCGCCAAATATTTCGCGATTATCCCGGCGGCGTTTGCCACTACTTATCCGCAGTTGAATGCCCTGAACGTGATGGGGCTGACCAGTCCGGCGTCGGCAATCATGTCGGCGGTGATTTTCAACGCGCTGATCATCATGTTCCTGATTCCGCTGGCGTTGAAAGGCGTGCCATATCGCGCCATCGGTGCCGATGCGTTGTTGCGACGCAACCTGCTGATTTACGGCCTGGGTGGCATTGTGGTGCCGTTTATCGGCATCAAGCTGATCGACCTGCTGTTGACCGTTCTTGGTCTCGTCTGACAAGGAGTTAATCATGCTCAATCTGATTCGTCCCGCTGCAAGCCTGTTTATCGGCCTGAGCTTGCTCACCGGTGTTGCCTACCCGCTGCTGGTCACTGGTATCGGCAAGGCCGCTTTTCCGCAACAGGTGGAAGGTTCGCTGGTCATGAAAGATGGCAAGGCAGTCGGCTCGCTGCTGATTGGCCAAAATTTTTCCGATCCGAAATATTTCTGGGGCCGCCCGTCGGCCACCGGGCCTTTCCCTTATAACGCCGCAGCATCCAGCGGTTCCAATTTGGGTCCGCTGAACCCGGCACTGGTCGACGCGGTGAAAGGCCGGGTCGAGGCGCTGAAACAAGCCGATCCGGGCAACACCCTGCCGATACCGGTGGATCTGGTCACCGCCTCGGGCAGTGGTCTTGATCCGCATATCAGCCCGGCTGCCGCCGCCTATCAGTTTGGCCGGGTGGCCAGGCAGCGGCATCTGAGTCAATGGGAGCTAGCAGAACTGGTGCATCGTTATACCGAAGGCCGCCAGCTAGGCATTCTCGGGGAACCCCGTGTCAACGTGCTGGAATTGAATCTGGCACTGGACCGGATTTCATCGCGCAATCTGCAACAAACTGACAAGTAAACCAAAGGAACAAACATGATGTCGAAACAAGCTGCTATCTCCGTCGCTATTGCCCTGTCTGGCTCAGTCATCGCCCCCTTGGCCAATGCAGCGGATGAAGCACCGTTCACCCTGAGCGCCAACGTTAATCTGGTCTCGGATTATTATTTCCGGGGTCTGAGCCAGACCTGGCACAAACCTGCGCTGCAGGGTGGCGCCGATTTTAGCCATAGCAGCGGTCTGTACGCCGGTGTCTGGTCGTCCAATGTCAGCGGCAACCAGTACGCTGGCGGCTCGCAGGAGGTCGATTATTACGGCGGCTACAATGCCAAGCTGAATGACGATCTGACCCTGACCGCCGGTGTCTATGGCTATTATTACCCTGGTGCCGATTACAGCAAGGCTACCGCCTCGGTTTACGAACGTCAGAGCTACAACACCGTGGAACTGAATGCCGGCGCGAGCTGGAAATGGCTGAGCGGCAAATATTCGTATGCGGTGACCGACTATTTCGGCATTAACCAGAAAACCGGCTACGATGGCGACAGCAAAGGCACCGGGTATCTGGAATTGAATGCCAGCTATAACGTGACTGACGACATCGTGCTGGCCGCGCATATCGGCTGGACCCATATCACCGCCAAGCTGGCCAACGGCGCTACCACCGTTGGCGGCGCCAGCGATCCGAGCTACAAGGACTACAAACTGGCTGTGACCAAAACCTTCAAGGATGGCTGGAATCTGGGCTTGGCCTACGTGCAGGCTTCCAATTCGGCGTTCTACGACAAAACCGCCTCGGCAGTCGGCAGCGACACCACCGATCTGGGTAAAGGCCGCTTGGTGGTTTCCGCTGGGCGCAGTTTCTGATTGTTGTGAGCGGATAAGGCCATGGACAACGAACGCCCCGACCCCGACGAACTGCTCGATAAGCTACAGAAATCAATGGCCAAGCAGCAACGCGGCCGCCTGAAAGTATTTTTCGGCGGTTGTGCCGGCGTGGGCAAAACCTACGCCATGCTGGCAGCGGCGCAAACCTTGCGCCAGCAGGGAGTGGATGTGGTAATCGGCGTGATCGAAACTCATGGCCGCAGCGAAACCGAAAAAATGCTGCAGGGGCTGGAACTGTTGCCGCGCCTGCAGCTCAGCTATCGCGATCGCGATATTACCGAATTCGATCTGGACGGCGCGCTGCAGCGCAAGCCGTCCATCATTCTGGTGGACGAACTGGCGCATTCGAATGTCGCCGGTTCGCGCCACCCGAAACGCTGGCAGGATGTGGAAGAGCTGCTGGCGGCCGGCATCAACGTCTACACCACGCTCAACGTACAGCATCTGGAAAGCCTTAACGACGTGGTTGGCCAGATCACCGGCATCCGTGTGTCGGAAACGCTACCAGACAAGGTGTTCGATCTGGCTGACGAGGTGAACCTGGTCGACTTGCCTCCAGATGAATTACTGCTGCGCCTGAAACAGGGCAAGGTCTACATCCCGACGCAAGCCGAACGGGCTAGCAAGCATTTCTTCCGCAAAGGCAATCTGATCGCTTTGCGCGAGCTGGCATTACGCCGCACTGCCGACCGCGTCGATGCGCAGATGCGCGAATACCGCGCCGACCAGTCGATCCAGCAGGTTTGGCAGGCCAAGGACAGGCTGCTGGTATGTGTTGGTCCGGGCGCCGAAAGTGAGCAATTGGTGCGGGTCTGCGCGCGACTGGCAGCCAGCCTGAAAGCCGACTGGCTGGCAGTGTATGTGGAAACACCGCAGCTGCAACGGCTGTCGGAGCAGCAACGTGCCGATATTTTGAAAACGCTGCAGCTGGCAAAAGAGCTGGGAGCGGAAACCGCGACGCTGAGTGGCGCCGATATTGCCGTTGTGTTGCTTGGTTACGCCAAAAGCCGCAATGTTTCCAAGGTGATTGTCGGCAAGCCGGCGCGACCGCCGCTATTAAGACTGTTCTCGCCGTCGGTTGGCGATGAGCTGGCGCGGCTGACGCAGGATATCGATATCTACGTGGTGGCGCGCGATACCGAAAGGCGCGATCAGGCCCAAGAGCGCCAGCCGCTGGCCTCGATGCATTTCGATTTCGAGCCGTCTTCGCGGCGGCAGATGAATGGTTATCTGTGGGCAATCGGCACCAGTATTGCCATCACCGCGCTTGCCTCGCTTTTGGTTCGACATTTGGATTTGTCGAACGTGGTGATGTTGTTTCTGCTCGGCGTGATCCTGATTTCAGTGCGCCACGGGCGCAGGCCGGGCATTTTGGCGTCAATATTGAGTGTGGCCGCGTTTGATTTCTTTTTTGTTCCGCCACGCTGGTCGTTCAGTGTTTCCGATACCCAGTACCTGATTACTTTCGCGGTGATGCTAATAGTGGCGCTGGTGATCAGCAATTTAACCTCCACCCTGCGTTATCAGGCCAATGTTGCCACCCACCGTGAACGCCGCACCCGTGCTTTGTTCGATCTGGGCAAAGAACTGGCAGGCGCGTTGACCACACCGCAGATCGTCGAAATTAGCACCCGTTACCTGTCCGGCGTGTTTCAGGCCAAAGTAGCGTTGCTGCTGCCAGACAGCCACGAAAAAGTAAAGTTGCTGGGCGGCGACAACAGCCATGCGAGCCAGTTGCACTCTGCCGATTACGGCATCGGTCAGTGGGTCTACGATCATCAGCAACCTGCAGGTCTCGGCAGCGACACGCTGCCATCCAGCAACGCACTGTACTTGCCGTTGAAAGCACCGATGCGCACCCGTGGTGTATTGGTGATGGCGCCGGCTGAGGCGCGGCTGATTTTCCTGCCGGAGCAACAGCGATTGCTGGAAACCTTTGCCTCGCAAATCGCGCTGGCGCTGGAGCGGGTGCATTACGTTGAAGTTGCACAGGATGCGTTGCTAAACATGGAATCGGAACGCTTGCGTAACTCGGTGCTGAGCGCAATCTCCCACGATTTGCGCACACCGCTGACTGCCATCATCGGTCTTAGCGATACACTCAAGGAAACTACTGCGGATTCGGTAGTACGTGAAGAACTGGCGGACGCGATCCAGGAGGAAGCGTTCCGCATGAACAATCTGGTCACCAACTTGCTCGACATGGCGCGATTACAGGCGGGTAAGGTCAAGTTGAATCGCCAATGGCAAATGCTGGAAGAAGTGGTCGGCGGCGCCATCCGTGGGCTGGAACGGCCATTATCGCGCCACCATGTTGACGTGTCGCTGCCGCGCGAACTGCCACTGCTGGAGTTTGATGCCGTGCTGATTGAGCGGGTACTAGCCAACATTCTCGACAACGCTGCCAAATATACGCCGGCCGGCTCACATATCCGCATTGTGGCCGAACGCCGACAGGACGAAATCTGGGTCTCGGTCAGCGACGATGGCTTGGGGCTGCCCGATGGCATGGAGCATCGCATCTTCGACAAATTTACCCGAGGAGATCCAGAATCGGCCAAATCCGGCGTTGGTCTCGGATTGTCGATTTGCCGCGCGATCATCGAAGCCCATGGCGGCCGTATCTGGGCCAGCAACCTGCCGGGCCACGGTGCCATCTTTACTTTTGCACTGCCAATCGGCAACCCGCCCACTGTGCCGGAACTGGATAACTAAAAGGACAGACCATGCCGGAAACGCTCGCCAATATCGTGGTGGTCGAAGACGAGCAACAAATCCGCCGCTTCGTTAAAACCGCGCTGGAAAAAGAAGGCTTCGAGGTATTCGAGGCCGAAACCGGCCGGCAGGGGCTGGTAGAAATAGGCACCCGTAAACCAGATGTGGTGATCGTCGACCTCGGCTTGCCGGATATCGATGGCACTGAGCTGATCAAGGACGTGCGAAGCTGGAGCACCGTGCCGATCATTATTCTTTCGGCGCGCAGTCAGGAAAGTGAGAAGGTAAATGGCCTGGATGCTGGGGCCGATGATTATTTGACCAAGCCGTTCAGCGCCCCAGAACTGCTGGCGCGCATTCGCGCCCACTTGCGTCGTCGTTCATTTACGCCTGGCGACAAGAACGATGCGTGTTTATCGTTTGGTGACGTAGGGGTCGATTTGGTCAATCGAATTGTCACCCGCGCAGGCAAAGAGGTGCACCTGACCCAGACCGAATTTCGCTTGCTGGCAATGCTGGTGCGCAACGCCGGCCGCGTGGTAACGCAACGGCAACTATTAGTCGAAGTCTGGGGACCTACCTTTGTTGAGAGTGGTCACTATCTTCGTGTATACATGGGGCACCTGCGGCAAAAATTGGAGGCCGATCCGGCGCAGCCCAAACATCTCGTTACTGAAACGGGTGTGGGCTATCGATTGGTCCCGAGTTAGCCCAATTCCGATCAAAATGTAAGTTCGGTAACTGGTTCCAAAGCTGCCAGATTTTGGCTGCCGTCCCAACGGCAGCTATGGCCGACGTGCTGCCGGTGGGTAGTTGGTCCGTGTGGCAGCTTGACTCAGATAGCTGCCGTTGGAGCCCTTAAGAAGCGACCGGCAGGTAAGGGTCGTTTCAAGCCCATCAATAACAACCGACGAGAATACGCGACGACCGCGCCACGTTTTATCACCCCAACTTGCTCTGGCTCAAGGCACCCTTTCCCCCTCCACGTCACAATTCGCTCCCATATGTGCGCCCCCTTTCGCACATCCGACATTCGAGGAAAACATGAGCGAACTGAACATTATCAACAACACCGTGTTTGGCTTTGATGCGCGTGGCGTCGCCAAGCGTTTTCGTCATGCAGCGATTTTTGGCGCGCTGGAGTCGCTGACCGACGGCGAAACCATGCGTTTCGTCAACGATCACGATCCGCTGCCGCTGCTGGATCAGATTCAGCACCGCTACGGCAGCCAGATCGGCATTGCCTATGTGGCGCGTGAGCCGGGCAATATCGTGATCGACTTCAAGATTCAGCTGAATGCGCAGCAACCGGCAGAAGAAGCGCCGAAGCAATCCGGTGGCGGTTGTGGCGGCGGTGGTGGCGGTTGTGGTTGTTCGGGTGGCTGATCAGGCCGCTGCAAAAACAAGAGGCCGGATTTATTCCGGCCTTTTTGTTTTGCTGGCGATCCGCTCAGCGGCACGCCGCCCAGGCATCCACTTGCGTGGCAGCGGCGCGGTAGGTGGCGAGGCCCTTGCTGTAGGTGCCAAGCGCACCTTGCCGGGCGAGGATGCCGACATAACCCTTGTCGCGATCCCAGAACGGATAGGCGCCATAAGCGCCGGGGCTGGAGATGCGGCTGCCGGGGGTGCAGTTGTAGCTGCTGCTCTGGCATTCGTGCCACAAGCCAAAGCCATAGTGCCAGTCTTCGCCGATCGATTCGCGCGCTGGAGAATAGGTGATGCTCACGCCGCTACCGGTATGGTCTTTCAGCATCTCGGTCATCGACGCGCTGTTGAGCAGTTGTCCGGCGCGCAAGGCGTTGAGAAAAGCCAGGTACTCCTTGCCCGTCCAGTGCATGCCGCCAGCGAGGCGCGGGTTGCTGCTGGAGGGCAGATCGTAGGTGCTGCCGGCAAACAGGCCGGTCTGTTGCTGAAATTCGCTGAACAAGTCCGACCAGTTGCTCAGGCCGCGTGCACGCAAGGCCATCTGCCCGGCCACCTGCAAATGCGTGCCGGAATAATAAAACTGCGTGCCCGGCGTGATGCCGTTGCCGGCGTTGTTGCTGCCGATGTTGTAGACGCAGCTGGCAAAATTAAAGGCGCCAGCATTCAGGCACAGCGGCTCGTCGGTCAGGCCCGAGGTGAAACTCAGCAGCTGCGCGAGGGTGATGCCATATAAAGGATCGGCCGCGCTGATCGGCCAGCTGGCCAGCCGCTCTTGCGGGTGATCCGTCAAAGTCAGATAGCCCTTCTCCACCTGGCGCAGGATGATCACCGCGCTTACCAGCTTGGAGGTGGAGGCGGATTCAAAGCGAGTGTCTGGCGTTGCCGCGCCGCGATTGTAGGTGTAGCTGCGACCATCGTCGCGTTGCAGCAGCAGCGAAAAATCCACTTCCGACGGCGCAGCGGCCAGCGCTGCGGTCAGCTCGGCTTCGCGCTGGCTGATGGAACAGCTACCGCTGGCTGGGGGCGTGCTAGTGCCGCTGTCAGAACCGCCGCCGTTACAGCCAGCCAACAGCAGCAAGAGCGGCAAGCTAAAACGTTGCAACATCGTGTGTCTCCCGAAGCAATATTTCGACTGCCCTGCAAGCCGCATCCCTATTGGCTTGCAGGCCAGCCTACAAGACAATACCAGAGCGGCTTGTAGCCTGGTGGCATTCATTCCGCGCAAGAAAAAAGGGCCTTGCGGCCCTTCGTCATCGGCTTGGAAGCGCCCGTTTCAGTAGGCTCATAACGCAGTCCAGATTTCAGGAGGCCGGCGCACAGCGACCGGAATGTACTTAAGTACATGAGGACTGCCCCATGTTCTTGCCAAGCGTAGCAAGGCTAGAACCGGGCGTACCCTGCGTGCCGCGAGCACCGCCCGACTGAAAGCTGGCAAGTTTGGAGCCTGCTGGGACGGGAGCTTAAACCAGCTCACCCCACAGGTCATGCTCATCCGAATGCGTGATTTCGACGCGGACGATATCGCCCACCTCGACCTCGATATCCGGGTCGTTGAGGTACACCATGCCGTCGATTTCCGGGGCATCGGCCTTGCTGCGGCCGATGGCGCCTTCTTCGTCGATTTCATCAATGATGACTTCGATGGTGGTGCCAACCTTGGCGGCCAGACGGCGTGCAGAGATTTTCGCCTGGGCTTCCATAAAGCGTGCCTTGCGCTCTTCGGCCACGTCGGCCGGCACCGGATCGGGCAGCTCGTTGGCGGTGGCGCCTTCCACCGGCGAATAGGTAAAGCAGCCAACACGATCCAGCTCGGCTTCTTCGATAAAGTTGAGCAGTTCCTGGAAGTCTTCTTCAGTCTCGCCCGGGAAGCCAACAATGAAGGTGCTGCGGATGGTCAGTTCCGGGCAGATTTCGCGCCATTGCTTGATGCGTGCCAGCACGTTATCGGCGTTGGCCGGGCGTTTCATCGCTTTCAGCACTTTCTGGCTGGCATGCTGGAACGGGATGTCGAGGTAAGGCAGGATTTTGCCTTCGGCCATCAGCGGAATCACTTCGTCGACGTGCGGATACGGGTAAACGTAATGCAGGCGCACCCAAACGTCCATTTCGCCGAGCGCCTGTGCCAGTTCGGTCATGCGCGTTTTCACCGGTTTGCCGTCGTGGAAACCGGTGCGGTATTTGACGTCGACGCCGTAGGCGCTGGTGTCTTGCGACACGATCAATAGCTCGCGCACACCGGCCTTGACCAGATTCTGTGCCTCGCGCAGCACTTCGTGCACCGGGCGGCTGACCAGATCACCGCGCAGCGACGGAATGATGCAGAAGGTGCAGCGATGGTTGCAGCCTTCGGAGATTTTGACGTAGGCGTAATGCTGCGGCGTGAGTTTGACACCTTGCGGCGGCACCAGATCGGTAAACGGGTCGTGCGGCTTGGGCAAGTGCTGGTGCACCGCGCTCATCACTTCCACCGTGGCATGCGGGCCGGTTACCGCCAGCACTTTCGGGTGCACATCGCGGATCACCTGGCCATCGGCCTTGGCGCCGAGGCAGCCAGTGACAATCACCTTGCCGTTTTCGGCCAGCGCTTCACCAATCGCATCCAGCGACTCTTGCACCGCCGAATCGATGAAACCACAGGTATTGACCACCACCAGGTCGGCGTCGTCATAGCTGGGCGAAATTTCGTAACCTTCGGCGCGCAACTGGGTCAGGATCTGTTCCGAATCTGTCAGGGCCTTCGGGCATCCAAGTGAAACGAAGCCTACTTTGGGAATGGCATTACTCATCGTGATTTCCTTGCAAAACAAAAACCCCCAGGTGCAGACCTGGGGGTCGCAGAACCGACATTATACCTGTCAGTTTTTGTTGGGTGTTTTTCCGCTTTTATCTGCCGGCGCTGGTGCAGCTTCTGCCGGTTTGGCAGCAGCCGGATCTTCGCCTTCGTTGGGATAACCGGGGAAACCGAAACCGCTGAACAGGTTGCGCGCACGATCCTGCAGCTGTTGCTGCATATCGACAAACATATTGGTGGACTGTTCCAGATAGCTGGTGAGCATGCCCTGCATCGCCGGCGCCTGAAACTTGAGGAAATCGCCCCACATATGGGTGTTGGTGATCGGGTTGTCGCCATAGACCGATTTGGTCTGTTCCTGCAGGCGTTCCTGCATCTGGGTGAAAATCTGCAGGTTCTTTTCCAGATAGTTGCCCATCAGGCCCTGCATTGCATGGCCATAGAAGCGGATGATCTGCGTCAGCACATCGTAGGTGAACATCGGCACACCGCCCGACTCTTCTTCGAGAATGATCTGCAACAGCACGCTGCGGGTGATGTCTTCGTGGGTTTTGGCGTCAACAATCTGGATGGTGATGTTTTCCAGCACCAGTTTTTTCACGTCATCGAGGGTAATGTAGCAGCTGGTCGCCGTGTCGTAGAGGCGGCGGTTGGGATACTTTTTGATTACCCTTTTTTCATCAGTCATTTCTGTCTCCGAGTCGTCGCGCTAGTTTGTCTGATTCGCGGCGCCTGCCTTGATACCTGTGTCCATATGCAATCAGCGATCTGCCTGTCGCGCTGCAAGCCTTGTGCAGCGGTGGCTCATGATACTGTCACATGCGTTTTAAAAACAGCCCATTGTATCAGCAGATTGTGGATTGCTTAAGCAGCCACAGCGTCTGTTGTGCAATGCACAAATCCGCGTTGACAGGGTCAGGGCCCTCGATTAGTATTTACTCTAGATTTGTGCGGAGCACAATAAATTTAACAAGACGGTCCGACAATCAGAACGGCAACCGCCATCGTCAATTTCACGCCCACAGCGACAGGAGTACAGGATCATGTTCAATATCAATACCAACGTTCCGGAACAGTTCAGCGAACTGGCCACCAGCAATATCGAAACCGCAATGCGTCTGAGCAAGATTGCACTGGAAGGCGCCGAACGCATTTTCCGCATCAATCTGGAACTGACCAAACAGGCACTGGAAGACCAGGCTGGCAACGTGCAAGCACTGGCTTCGGTTAAAGACCTGCAAGATGCTGTTGCACTGCGCAACAAACTGGCAGAAACCCAATCGGAATCGCTGATGGGTTACAGCCGCACCCTGTACGAAGTAACTTCGCAAACCCAGGCAGAACTGTCGAAACTGTTCGAAGAGCGTCTGGGCGTATTCAACAAGGGCATGGTTGCCGTGATGGACAACGCAGCCAAAAACGCACCGGCTGGCGCTGACGTTGCGGTTCGGGCAATGAAATCGACCGTTGCCGCAACTGCCGCAGCCGTTGACAGCATGACCAAAGCAGCCAAGCAGGTTGCCGACTTTGCCGATGCTTCGGTTAAAGCCGCCACCACTGCTACTGCAGACGCAGTCAAAACTGCAGCGAAAAAAGCCAGCGCCTGATTCAGCGTTAGCCAGTCCGCAGTGAAACAAAGCCCGGCTTGCCGGGCTTTGTTGTTTGCATCATTCACGCTGCATCAGACGCGGCAGATAACAGACGCCGGCTTGTGCCAGCAAGGCCAGCGCAGCCCCTACTGCAAACATCGTCGCCGGCCCGAACTGTTGCCACAGCCAGCCACCGGCGCTGTTCACCAGCAGCAACACCAGACCACACAACAAGTTAAACAGGCCAAACATGGTGCCACGCATGGTCGGCAGCGCCATATTCGCCACTTGTGCTGCCATCAGGCCCTGTGTCAGCGCCATATACAGCCCGGCCAACACAATTGCGATCACCCCCATCCGGCTATCGGTAGCAACAGCCAGCAGCAGATATGCCAGACACAACATGACCCAGCCGAGCAACAGCAAACGCGTAGCGCCGAAACGGTCGGCCAGCAGTCCGGCCGGATAGGCAAACAAGGCATAGGCCAGGTTCAGCACCACCAGGGTTAGCGGCGCCTGTGCCGGCTGCCAGCCCAGATCCTGCAAGCGCAGAATCAGAAAAGCATCGGAAAACTGCCCTTTTGCCAGCACCGCCGCCAGCAGCAAGCCCAGCCACAGCCGCAATGGCACCTGACGCAATGCAGCACGACTGAGGGGCGAAGCCGCTAAAAGTCGCTCCGGTGCGGCTTCCGGTTCGCGCACCGCCAGCCACAACAACAGCACCGCCAGCCCTGCCGGCAGCACCGCCAGCCACATCACGGCACGAATCTCCATGCCCCAGCCGGTCAGCAAACACAAGGCAAGCAGCGGGCCAAGCACCGCCCCCACTGTATCCAGCGCCTGACGTAACCCGAAAGCAGCGCCGCGTTGCGATTCCGGCGTCAGATCAGCAATCAGCGCATCACGCGGCGCGCCGCGAATGCCTTTGCCGATACGATCCAGCGCCCGAGCCAGAAATACCGCAAGGGGCGCGCTGGCGAGCGGGAACAATGGCTTGGACAATGCGGCCAGGCCGTAACCGAGCAAGATCATCGGCTTGCGCTGCCGGCGGTGATCCGACCAGGCACCGGAAAATACCTTGGTTAGCGCGGCCAATGCCTCGGCCACCCCCTGTATCAATCCGACAGTAGCCATGCTGGCGCCCAGCGTCACGGTCAGAAACACCGGCAACAGGCTGTGCAACAGCTCCGATGCGGTGTCCATCAACAGCGACACCAGCCCGAGCACCACTACGGTGGCTGGCAAACGTTTCATCTCATTCCCAAACAAAAGGCCGGGAAACCCCGGCCTTGTTTACGGCAGCAACATCATGCGCTGTTTAGCGACGCTCGATTGCCAGCGCCACGCCCATGCCACCGCCGATACACAATGTTGCCAGGCCTTTCTTCGCATCGCGACGCGCCATTTCGTGCAACAGGGTGACCAGGATGCGGTTGCCGGATGCGCCAATCGGATGGCCCAGTGCAATTGCGCCACCGTTGACGTTGACCTTGCTCATGTCCCACTGCAGCTCTTTCGACACGCCCAGCGCCTGCGCTGCGAACGCTTCGTTGGCTTCGATCAGATCCAGATCATTCAGGCTCCAGCCGGCACGCGCCAGACAACGCTGGGTTGCCGGCACCGGGCCCATGCCCATGATGGTCGGATCAACACCGGCCGAAGCGTAGGCTTTAACATACGCCAGCGGTTTCAGACCCAGTTCGGCGGCTTTCTTCGCCGACATCATCACTACCGCTGCCGCACCGTCATTGATACCCGATGCATTACCCGCAGTCACGGTGCCTTCCTTATTGAAAGCCGGCTTCAGCTTCTGCAGGCCGTCCAGAGTGGCGCCCAGCTTGATGTATTCATCCTTGTTGAAAATGACCGGATCACCCTTGCGCTGCGGAATGGCGATGTCGATGATTTCATCGTCGAATTTGCCAGCTTTCTGCGCGGCTTCTGCCTTGTTCTGCGATGCCAGCGCAAACTCATCCTGCTCGGCGCGGCTGATGCCATATTTGGCAGCGATGTTTTCCGCAGTCACACCCATGTGGTACTGGTTGTATACGTCGGTCAGGCCGTCGTAGACCATGCTGTCGACCAGCGCACCGTTGCCCATGCGGATGCCGTTGCGGCTGTTGTTGAGGATGTGCGGCGTGGCGCTCATGTTTTCCTGACCACCGGCAATCACGATATCCGAATCGCCCAGCGCAATCGCCTGCGCCGCCAGGTGTGTGGTTTTCAGGCCCGAACCGCAGACCTGATTGATGGTCATCGCCGGCACACTCACCGGAATACCAGCCTTGATCAGCGCCTGACGTGCCGGATTCTGGCCCAAGCCAGCGGTCAGCACATTGCCCATGATCACTTCGCTGACCTGGTCGGGCGCAATACCGGTTTTCGCCAGCAAGGCCTTGATCACTTGCGAGCCCAGCTCCGGTGCCGACAAGCCGGCCAGCGAGCCACCAAACGAGCCAATGGCGGTACGGCCAGCAGCAACAATCACGACTTCATTCATTTGATCTCTCCTGATGATTTGATCTGTCCAGAGGCGGCTTCCATCCAGGGAAGCCGGATAATGCGTGGTTTTGACCTTGTTGCCCGGTCATCTGCAGGCTTGTCTCCAGCCTTAGACCTGGTTCTCATATCCACTGCGCAAGCACAATGGAGCTGGAACAGGTTTTTATGAGAACGGCCGGCGCACCACGCCGGCCGTTTCGCCGTATTTAGACTTTGACGGCTTTTTCTTTCACATAACTACCCGGCGCAGCTTCAATCGGGCGATATTGCTTGCTGCCAAGGGTTTTCGGCGCAGCCACTTGCGCGCCGGATTGCGGTGCCAGCCAGCTGTCCCAATCCTGCCACCAGCTGCCCGGTTTCGATTCCGCATCCGCCAGCCACTGCTCCGGATCGCGCACCAGCTTGTCGTTCACCCAGTAGTTGCGCTTGTTGGCCTTGACCGGGTTGATCGAGCCAGCGATGTGGCCGGAGGCACCCAGCACGTAACGCACCGGCCCGCCAAACTCAAAGTTCGACTTGTAGCAGGTCTGCCACGGAGCGATATGGTCTTCACGCGCAGCAAAGTTGTAAACCGGAATGGTGATGTTCTTCAGGTCAATCGACACACCACACAGCTTGGTGGCACCCGGTTTCACCAGATTGTTTTCCAGGTACATGTTGCGCAGGAAGAAGGTGTGCATCGGCAACGGCAGGTTGGCCGAATCGTTGTTCCAGTACAGCAGATCGAACGGTGGCGGCGTTTTGCCCTTGAGGTAGTTGTTAACCACGTAGTTCCACACCAGATCGTTGGCACGCAGGCTGGCAAAGGTGCGGCCGATTTCCTTGCCGGAAATCACCCCGCCCTGCGCGATTTTCGATTCGCGGCGATGGATCAGGTTCCAGTCGATGAAATTCTTGATTTCGCCCGGCTCCGAGTGATCGGTCATGGCGGTCATCAGCGTCATGCTTTCCAGCCAGTTTTCGCCGCGCGCCACCATCACCGGCACCGCCGACGATAGCAACACACCACCGATACAGAAGGCCAGCGCATTGATCTTGTCCTGGCCGGTAATATCGCGCACTACCGAAATCGCCTTGATCACGCCCTGATCGACGTAATCATCCCAGGTTAGATGGCCCATTTCCGGCGTGGCGCTTTTCCACGAAATCAGGAAGGTGTTGTAGCCGCGCTCAACCATGTAGCGCACAAATGAATTGTCCGGCTGCAGGTCCATCAAATAATACTTGTTAACGCACGGCGGGATCACCAGCAGCGGTTTCTCGTAAACCTTGTCACAGCTTGGCTTGTACTGAATGATCTGCAGCAGCTCATTCTGGAACACCACCTCACCCGGGGTGATGGCCAGATTACGGCCCACTTCGAACTGCGATTCATCAGTCAGCGAGATATGGCCCTTTTCGAAATCCTCGGCCATGTTCTTCATGCCCTCGATGAAGTTGGCACCATTGGTTTCAATCGCCAGCTTCAACACTTCCGGGTTGGTCATGGCAAAGTTGGTCGGGCTCAGCGCGTCGATATACTGGCGGGTAAAGAATGCCAGCTTTTCCTTGGCCTCATCATTGAGCGAGGCCTCGTCAACCAGCCCCGTCAACCACTTCGAGGTCATCAGGTAATACTGCTTGATGTAATCGAAAAACGGATACTGTTCCCACTCGGGTGCATTAAATCGGCGATCGACACTTCCCGGACGCGGCTCGGCACGACGATCGTCACCGCGATGACGCGACATCATGCCCATCCACAAATCCATCTGGTTTTTATAAAACTCACCCTGCTTTTCCATCAGCAGGCCGGTGTTCTGCATCAGGCTGGAGAGCACCGTTTCATAAACGTGCTCCTTGGCATCCGGCTGTTTCGGGGTCAGGGTATTAACAAAATTCTCGACCAACTGCTTGTTGGTATTGGTGATGGTTTCGAACAATTTTTCGAAAACGGCACCGTTGGTTTCGTTCGCCACAATGCTACTCCAAGATATCTCGCATCCAAATCTCACAGCGTATGTTCCGCTGCACCGCAACCACGCCCTGACGGGCATCGGTGGATCATCTGCTGTTTATCGCAGGCTCGTTGCCGAGCCGTTTATTGCGACAGCTTTTTTAATATTTCGATATTATCGTTACAACAGTATGTTGCCCAGTTGTTTTAGGCTTTTTTTTCGCAACTGCAACATAAAGCACACCTGAAGGAAATAGTGGTAAACGATGATCTGGATTATTTTGCTCGGCTGGCTGTATGTGGTGCTGATGGTGGCAGCGACCAGCGATAGCGTGATTTACGGGATTTTGCTGTTTGTCGGCTTGGGTATTCTGCCGACCTGGCTGATCTTGTGGTTCTGGGGTATTCCGCTGCGGCGCCGCATGCGCCAGCAGCAGGAACAGGCTGAAAACCAATCAGGTCAGCCAGATCAATGAGGCCATGCGCCCCGTGACGCCATCGCGGCGGTAGGAAAAAAAACGCTCAGCATCGCTGTAGGTGCAATCGTGACCGCCATAAACGGCGTTTACCCCCACGCCATTGAGTCGCTGCCGCGCCAGCAGGTACAAATCAGCCAGCCATTTGCCGGCACTGGCGCCGGGAAGGAATGCTTCGCTGGCCTGAGCGGAATGCACGACAAAAGCCTGACGCACTTCGTCGCCCACCTCGAACGCAGTCGGGCCGATCGCCGGCCCCAGATAGGCCAGCAATTCGCCAGCTGGCTGCGCCATGGCTTCAACCGTACGCTCCAGCACACCGTCCAGCAAGCCACGCCAACCGGCATGCGCAGCCGCAACAACGCTGCCCGCACGATCACACAACAATACAGGCAGGCAGTCGGCAGTCATCACCACCGAGACCACGCCAGGCTGACGCGCCACACTGGCATCCGCCTGCGGTGCGCCAGCAACCTGCGCCGCATTCAACACCGCCGTGCCGTGCACCTGCGTCAGCCACGCTGGCTGCGCCGGCAGGCAGGCGGCAAGATCTGCACGGTTTTGTGCGACGTGCAGCGGATCATCACCGACATGATCACCCAGATTAAAGCTGGCATACGGCGCAGCGCTGACACCGCCCACGCGGGTCGTGATCAGCGCTCGCACATTGGCTGGCGCGGGCCAATCAGGGGTGATAAATGACTTCGACATCGTAGTCGTCTTCGTTCCAGTCGTCGTCATCCAGATCGTCCGGCATCTCGGTACCTTCGATATCGGCACGCATGCATTCCAGCAGGTAGTTCATGTCATCCGGCAGTGGCGCCTTCCACAACATCGATTTGCCAGTGCCTGGATGCACCAAGGCCAGACGCGCCGCGTGCAATGCCTGACGGTTGAACTCTTCCAGCGCGTCGCGCAATGCTTCGGGCAGCAGGCGCGGCTTGCCGTTGTACACCTGATCACCGGCCAGCGGATGGTTGATGTGCGCCATGTGAACGCGAATCTGATGCGTGCGGCCAGTCTCCAGCTTGCATTGCAGCAAGGTATGGAAACGGAAACGTTCACGCACCCGGTAATGCGTAATTGCCGGCTTGCCGGTGCCCACCACCGCCATTTTCAGGCGATCGCGCGGATGCCGGCCAATCGGTGCATCCACCGTGCCATCCTGCTTGACCAGCCCCTGCGCCAGCGCAAAATATTCACGCTTGACCGAGCGCTCCTGCAACTGGCGTACCAGATCCAGCTGCGCCGGCAGCGTTTTGGCCACCACCAGCAGGCCGCTGGTGTCTTTATCAAGGCGATGCACAATGCCCGCCCGCGGAATTTTCGCCAGCGCCGGATCGTGTGCCAGCAAGGCATTCAGCAGCGTGCCATCCCAATTACCGCTACCAGGATGCACCACCAGGCCAGGCGGCTTGTTGATCACCAGCAAGGTGTCGTCTTCGTAGACTACATTGAGGGGAATGTCCTGCGGCACAAAGGCGAGTTCTTCCGGCTGGGCCTGCGGCGATAGCTCTACGGTTTCCCCGCCCCAGACCTTGGCCTTGGTTTCGGGTACGCTGCCGTTGAGCAACACCAGACCTTCCTTGATCCAGCCTTGCAAACGGCTGCGGGAATAATCGGGAAATAATTGTGCCAATGCCTGATCGATACGGCTGCCCGCCATCTCGTCAGGGATCGTTACTGTCTTGGGCTGGGGCGAAACCGTGTTTCGGTTATAATCGCCCGGCTCGATATCGGGATTCATCATGAAACGTATTGTAACTGCAATTTCTTTTGTACTGCTGGCTGGCTGCAGCGCAATGTCTGACTTGAGCGACGAAACCAAGGGCATGAGCGCTGAAGAAATGTACCAAGAAGGCAAAAACGAAATGGAGGGCGGCAACCTGACACGCGCCATCCAGATGTTTGAAAAGCTTGAGGCACGCTACCCCTATGGCCGCTACGCACAACAAGCGCAGCTGGAAATTGCCTACGCCCATTACAAGGATGGCGACCCGGCACTGGCACTGGCAGCCTGCGATCGTTTCATCAAGATGCATCCGACACACGAAAATGTCGATTACGCCTATTACATGAAAGGGCTGGTCAACTTTATCGATGACGCCGGTTTCATGTCATTTATATCGCAACAGGACATGACCGAGCGTGATCCACGCTCGGCGCGTGAATCCTATGAAGCATTTAATGAGCTGGTATTCCGCTTTCCAAAAAGCAAATACGCCGAGGATGCCCGCAAACGCATGAGTTATCTGGTTAATGCACTGGCAGCCAACGACATCCACGTGGCCCGCTATTACCTGAAGCGTGGCGCACCGTTGGCGGCAGCCAACCGCGCGCAAGGCGTGCTGTCGGGTTATCCGCGCTCACCGGAAGTAGAGGAAGCACTGGCGATCATGGTGCAGGCCTACGATCAGCTCAACATGACGACGTTGCGCGACGACGCGCGCAAGGTGCTCGACAAGAACTTTCCGCAAAGCCAATATCTGCCGGAAAATCGCAAGAAGCACTGGTGGAACTGACGCAAGTCCCCGTCGATCATGACAAAAACGTGTCAAGAGAAAAAATTGCACATAACGCGACTTTTTTTCTTGACTTATCCACTTCTCAATCTATGGCGCACAT
This sequence comes from Chitinivorax sp., assembly GCA_046347685.1. Lineage (GTDB taxonomy): Bacteria > Pseudomonadota > Gammaproteobacteria > Burkholderiales > SCOH01 > CALMFQ01. The sequence continues at coordinate 81,228 of JAXMFR010000002.1, read as the reverse complement.
CTTTTTGCAGCGCAACAAGAAAAACCAATAAAACAAAAGCAATGCATTGTTTTTATTGATTTTTTTGCAGAAGCACATTTTTTAAACAAGCCAGCAAATTCCCTTTTCCATACGGGACTTAGCATCTTGCCCACCATGTTTCCCACATAATTATCCACAGCAATTGTGGGCAAACCGGCGATGCAGCCAGCACAGCCCGCATGCGTGCCTTGAAGCGCACGACACTAGCAGGTAAACTGCGGCAATATTACATGCCATCGCAAGAATGGCTAAACGTCTGATAATCCGGCAGTTCCTGACCCAATGACCGCAACCGTCCGTCCAGCCCACACCCAAAGCCAATCCAGCAGCTCCTTTGAGATCAAAAGCGAGACCAACAGCCTGATCGTGCTCTGGATCCGCGACCCGGATCTGCATGCGGTTGCCACCCAACTGGATGCCAAACTGGCACGCACCCCCGGCTTTTTCGCACAGGAGCTGGTGCTACTGGACTTGGGCGGCCTGGATTTAACCTCGGCATCGCTGGACCTCAGCCCGTTGCTCGCCACCCTGCGCCAGCACCAACTGATTCCGGTGGCCGCGCGTGGCGGCACGCCGGAACAATTACAGGCGGCAATCGATGCCGGGCTGGCGATTCTGCCGCGCAGTGGCAGCGAGGCCAAACGCCAGAACGAAACGACAGCCAGCGCCGCCAGCGAGCCGGCCACGCCCCCGGCAACGGCCGATGCAGCGAGCAACAGCAACAAGATCATCGACAAGCCGATCCGCACCGGCCAGCAGGCTTATGCCGCCAACGGCGACCTGATCGTGATGGCCATGGTCAGCGCCGGCGGCGAAGTGATTGCCGACGGCAATATCCACACCTACGGCCCCTTGCGTGGCAGGGCACTGGCCGGCGTGCGTGGCGATACCTCGGCACGCATTTTTACCCAGAGCCTGGAAGCAGAACTGGTTTCCATTGCCGGCATTTACCGCACCTTCGAGCATGACTGGGGCGCGGAATTCAGAAACAAGCCGGCACAAATTTACCTTGAGGGCGACAAGCTGCTGATTGCTGCGCTGCCTCAGGGCTAATCGGGGCACAATCAACGGCTCGCGGCAGCGTCAGCCGCCATGCCTCGCCCTGCTCAAACATTGCATTTGAATATTGTTAAGGAATCATTGTGGCCAAGATTGTTGTTGTCACTTCCGGCAAAGGTGGCGTGGGCAAAACCACGACCAGCGCCAGCTTCTCCTCCGGCCTTGCCCTGCGCGGCAAACGTACTGTTGTCATCGACTTTGACGTTGGCCTGCGTAACCTGGACCTGATCATGGGCTGCGAACGCCGCGTGGTGTACGACCTGATCAACGTCGTCAACAAGGAAGCCACGCTGAAACAGGCACTGATCAAGGACAAACATTGCGACAATCTGTACGTGTTGCCGGCATCGCAAACCCGTGACAAGGACGCGCTGACCCAGGAAGGCGTGGCCGAGGTACTGGCCGAACTGAGCAAGGAGTTTGACTATATCGTCTGCGACTCTCCTGCCGGCATTGAAAAAGGCGCACTAATGGCACTGTATTTCGCCGATGAGGCGATTGTCGTTACCAACCCCGAAGTTTCCTCGGTGCGCGACTCGGATCGCATCCTCGGCATTCTCGACGCCAAATCCAAGCGCGCAGTCGAAGGCGGTGAACCGGTGAAAACCCACCTGCTGGTGACCCGTTATTCGCCAAAACGCGCCAACGAAGGCGAAATGCTCTCGGTAGAAGACGTGCAGGAAATCCTGCGCATCCCGCTGATCGGCGTCATCCCGGAATCGGAAACCGTGCTGCAGGCATCCAACGCCGGCACGCCCGCCATCCACATGAACGGCAGCGACGTCGCCGAAGCCTATCGTGACTTCGTCTCGCGCTTCATGGGCGAAACCCTGCCGATGCGCTTTGTCGAATATCAGAAGCCCAACTTCCTGGTATCGGTCACCAAACGACTGTTTGGAGGCTGATCATGTCGTTTCTGAGCTATCTGCTGGGCCGCCGCCCACCGTCCGCAAGCGTCGCCAAAGAACGCCTGCAAATCATCCTGGCGCACGAACGCGGCAGCCGTGGCGCACCGGATTACCTGCCGGCACTGAAAGAAGAACTGATGGCCGTGATTTCCAAATATATCTCGGTCAACAAAGACGACATCAAGGTATCACTGGAGAAACAGGACAACTACGAAGTCCTGGAACTCAATATCGTTCTGCCAGACGCCAAGAAATAAGACGCACGCAATATGAAAAAGCCGGGGCGATACACCCCGGCTTTTTTTGCGCCCGACACCCCAGCAGACAGCACGCAATAGCAAAAACAACAAATCAGGATATGCTTTTATACAAATAACATTGACTTATCCACCGCAAGATGGATTAGCGTCGAAATTGCCACACCCCTTGCTAACAGACGAGCCACACCAACAACAACCACTTAACAATCAGCCACTTACAAAACGCACACAAACAGTGCGAATATGATCATTACTCTCGCAAAAATATGCGAATACGCAAAAACAGCAAACTAACCCACAAAACTATCCACAGGCAGAAAAACTATGTGCATAGTGCGGTCATTGCCAATGCCGAAAGGCGTACTTCCTGTTGAGTTCAAAACAGACAACACCAACAAACTATCTACCGTATCCACAGGCCGACTGAGCGAGTAAGCGGCTTTGGCCGAGCCACGGGCAGTGGCAGAGCAGACACGAAACCAACCGGCCTGCAAGCGGCCACCAGTGCGGGCTACGGGCACGGCTACAAATGGCCACCAGAGCCACCGCTGGCGATGCCCCCAGAGCCTAAACAGGAGAAAAGGAATAACGTGAGGCTAACCGGCGCTGCGCGGCTTTATCGCGCAGCGTCCAGCGACTTGTTAGCCATGGCTCATCAAAGCAAGATACTCGTTTATGCCGGCCGAAACCTCTTGAGCAAGTGTCTTGGTATCTACCGAATACTTTTCTTTGATAAGGCGCATAGTGCAAGCGGCAATTGCTGATTGAATTACTGTTGCTAGGTAATTGGCCGTGGCGACTTTAGACATTGGTTGCCAGATTTTCTCAGGAATTTGAATGTCGACGGTAATGTAACGACGAGTCTTTGCAAGTTTGAGACGAGACAGTCCCTCTTCGCCAAATTTGTTAAGTGTTCCATCTACGCGCAGCACCAAGGCATACTCATCAATCTCAGCGCAATGAGTGCTTGTAACGTGCTTTGCTAATGCTTTGTATAAGCTCACTTTGGAGCTGGGTATTAAGCACGGCTCCGGACCACCTTGTTGACAGCCAGTTGAAATTGCGGGATGCATGTAATTCCGAGCCTATGGTGGCTAACGTAAAGCTCACCGGCTGCCGCAGGCAGTCCGGTGGAGCGCGATGTTAGACCCGACCGCCTGGCCGGGCCACGGGCAGTGGCAGAGCACGGAACCCGGCGCCCACTGGGACGCACACCGCCGGCACCACCACGCCACCTAAACGCCTGCCGCAGCCGGGTTGACCCGCACAGCCACGAAGGCAAGAAAACTACTGACCTGCAAACCGCCACCAGAGCCGGCTACAGGCAAGGCTACAGGCAAGGCTACAAGCCGCAACCAGAGCCACTGCTGGCGATGTTAACCCGGAACCCAAACAGGAGAAAACCGGGAGAAGGACTAACGCCCGCGGTAAGCCGCACCGGAGTGCGAAGCACGTAGGGTACCAACAAGCGGAGCTTGTTGGTGTCGGCTTGACCAACCTGTTAGGCTGGTGGCAGATGTTTGGCTTGGCAAGTCCGGTGCTCCGTTGTTAGGTTTGAGTGCCCATGAATTCCGGGCAAGCGCCAATGGTCTTCACTTGGGGCTACGGCAGTGAGCTTGTGTATTCCGAGACTAGGCCTGAACTGGTGATGCGTTCGGTCACTTCGTAGCCTCCCTGGATGTAGGAGCCTTTGGATGTATAGACCTGCCCACCACTTAGCATTACCTCTGTGGTGTGACTTCCCTCACCGCACAACACTAGTCGAATTTGAACCTCTTCGGAGACCGGACGCGATGTTTGTTGGTCGGCAGTTCTGTATGTAATCTTGCGTGTTACGCCGCAGGTTGTGTAGGAGATTTCGATCGACTCAATTTTCCGTTCAGACTCGTTCTTCACAAGAACTGTCGCGATCGGCATTCCCCAGAGAGATCGAACCGCGACAAGTGCCCCTCCGCCGAATGCTAAAAGTAATGCTGGGACCAGCAGGAGAGCAGCAAAAACAGCTTTTCGCATGTGTGGCCTAACGTTTGAATTCACCGGCGATGCGCGGCTTTATCGCGCAGCGTCCGGTGGAATGATGGGTTAGGCGGCTATTTGAGGCCAAACACATTAACGTAGAGTTGCCCGGTGTCTTCAGTTTTTTCAACTGTGTAGGTAATAGGTATTGGATTTTCTCCACCATTCTTGGCTTTGATTTTTAGTTCTGCTGAACACTCATGAGCCCCCGTTTTTTCATTCGTATTCGTTGTTCTTATAGCCTGAACATCGTAAGAGAACATTTTTGCGGCTTCTGCACCTAATTGGTTTCCCATTTCCCTGTCGGCTATTTCTTTTACGAGATTTGTTGTTTGGTCGTCGCTACACTTGGGTACGGATGGAGAGCAAGCAGTTAGAGCCGAGACACACATAAGTGCAGAAAGATTGATTAGAGGCTTCATTATTTTCCCCTTATTGTTTTAGAACAACAAAATCAAAGCAAAAGACACAATCCATACGATGAAATATGCCAAGTTCTGTTTTAACGCTTTTGCACGCTTGAACAGATAAACTGGAATAAGCCACGCAGATCCAAGTCCCAATGCTCTTGTGTTGTGCCCCGCAGCGTTTAGCTTTCTTTCATCAAGGAGTGATAACACTATATTGAGCGCGATAGTTATCATCCAGAATTTATTGGAACGAGTGTTAAACATTGCGACTAAAAATGATTCAATGTTTATCCCGATAATTGGAGCAAAAGCAAGAATCCAGACGATTGTGTTGTTTACGGCATCACCAGTAAGAGGAGGTGGCCCATCGAAATATTGAACAAGCTCTGTTTCTTCGGCTTTTTTCCACTCTGACATGCCATCTCGCCAGACTTTTGTAAATCGATAAATGGTGTGATTATTCTTTGCGAATTGCTTCATCTTTGACGATGATATTGGCCCGATTTTTTTACCGTCTTCTTCGTAGTGCCAAGCTTTTCCATCATCTTCTATTACGTCGTTGTCAGTTGATGCTGCGGTGTTTTGAAATAAAGAGGCTGGGTTCTTGATAAGGGAAAACCATTTGTCGTGAGGGTCAAATTGGAGCGAGTATTCATCTCCGGTTTTTGTGGTAATTATTGCTTTTTTGGATAGACCATGTTTGCCTTCTTGAACATTCGATATATCTCCGATCGGAATAGAGAAAAGAATGTCGCTATCGTAAGGGGAGCCAGATAAAGCATTTGATAGAGCACTATTTGATCCGGAAAATGCAAAACGCTTTGACGTAAGGAATGCGTACCCAGCATTAACTTTTAGAGTGCTTTTGATGTATGTCGCTCTGCCTTCAATATGGATTTTTTCATCTTCTTCTGGTGTGAACTTGCTCATTTTCTGCTCCCTATCAAAAAATTGCATACAGCAAAGATGGCGTTGCTGAGCCGCCTAACGTTCGAGTTCAGCGGATGGCAAAAAAGCGCAGCTTTTTGACAGTCCGCTGGAACGATTTGTTGGGCGTTACGTTACTTTGTTGAAGTGCATGAATTGCATTTGGCTTTGATCAATAAGCCCGAAGAACTCACCACAAACCGGGATGCTCATGACTTTCTCTGCTGCCTGTTTCGCTGACGCGAGGTCTTTCCAGCAAACGATGTCAATAAATTGACCATCCTCGGATTCGCCGAACTCCCTTGAGATAAAGCCTGGCATCGAGGACAGGACAGGTGTGACTGCCAACGCTGCCGATTGCAGTTGTTCTGGCGTGATTCCGGTCTTGGCGCGGAACACAACCACTTCGATTGCTTGCTTCATTTCTCACTCCGTTCGTAGTCATCTAATTGAATAAGCAGAGACGTCCTTTCGTCCCTTGATATCTCTTTCCAGTCTCGGTCAGTCAGCGCACCTTCGATGGCCCATAGTAGGTTCAGACTTGGCTTACAACCCGCCGCCTTTACAGCGATGTAAGCCGAAACTGACCCCATGTCGCGTAGCTGTTCCTCTGAACGAATACCAGCGGACAAGAGCATCTGCGATGACGCTTCTCCAAGATTACGAAGTTTTCTAAACAAACCGCCCCCAACTGTAGATGCAGCCTACTGACATCGTCATGGCAGTAGGGACGCTTGTGACGCCCAACGGCCAAGGTAAGCGGCCCGCAGAATGCGGGTCCGCTTGACCGCAGAGTTAGACCCGAAGGCCAAAAGGGAACGCCCTGCCTTGAAGAAGGGCGCGGCCCACGAAAAAGCGCTGGGCCACGAAAATCGCGCAGCGCTGCAAGAATGATAGCTGCTGGCGCTTGCTGCGCAAGCGCTGGAGGCCAAAAAGGCAGATAAGCCTTTTGAACAGGGCCGAGTGCTGGAATAAGTGGCTGCGCGCATAAAGCGGGTGATGGGACTAACGGCCAAGGTAAGCGGCTGGCTGAAAGCCAGTCCGCTTGAGCGCAGAGTTAGACCCGAAGGCCAAAAGGGGGCGCCCAGCCTTGAAGACGTGCGCGGCCCATGAAAAAGCGCTGGGCCACGGAAGCGGCGCAGCGCTGCAAGAATGATAGCTAGCAGCGCTTGCTATACAAGCGCCAGAGCCCAAAGGCTTGAAACCGACCAAGCGAACGCAGGCGAAGCCCAGCAAGGCGCCAAAACTCCCAAGGAGAAACCTTGGAGAAGGTGAAGCGCTGGAATAAATGCTGGCCTGCATAAAGCGGAATATGAAGGGACTAACGTGAAATATACACCTATGCGGGTGTATATTAAGTTTCTCTGTGTGTATAACTAAGCATATCACTCTTTGTTTTCCATTGATTTTCAATCACATGGGAGGGCGACCATGCCGGAAAATACACAACCGATGGGACTGCTGCGCCGCGCCTGTTGGATGTGCCGCGCGATAAGCTCCGCTTAAAGCACTACAGCCTAAGAACCGAGCAGCAGTATGTCAACTGGGTAAGGCGTTTTTTGCGCTTTCACCACCATCGCCACCCACGCGAGATGGGCGCTGCCGAGAATCACGGCTTTTCTGACTGATCTAGCGGTGGCCGGCGGCGTGATGACCTCCACGCAAAATCAGGCGCTATCCGGCACTACTGTTCCTGTACCGCGAGGCGCTGGAAGTTACCTTGCCGTGGCTGGATGAGGTAGTACGGGCGAAGCAGCCTAGCCACTTGCCGGTGGTGCTCACCCGGCGCGAGGTGGCGGCGCTACTGGCGCATGTCGATGGCCTGTATGCGCTGCAGTTGCGATTGCTGTATGGTACAGGCATGCGCTTGATGGAGTGCATGCGCCTGCGGGTAAAAGATGTCGATTTCGAGCGCCTGGAGGTACTGGTGCGCGATGGCAAGGGCGCCAAGGATCGGGTGACAATGTTGCCGCAGAGCGTGAGCGAACCCTTGCAGGCTCATCTGCTACGCCGTCGTGCGATTCATGAGGCTGATCTGGCTGCCGGCATGGCCGACGTCTACCTGCCGGATGCGTTGGCGCGCAAATACCCCAATGCGGCGACAGAATGGGGTTGGCAGTACATATTTGTTACTTCTGGTTACGTGCGAGACCCGCGCAGTGGCACAGTACGTCGCCATCATCAGGATGAAAAGCTGCTACAGCGGGCAATGAAACGGGCGGTGACGGCAGCAGGAATCGCCAAGCCGGCCACACCGCATACGCTGCGCCACAGTTTCGCCACGCATCTGCTGGAAGCCGGTTACGACATCCGCACGGTGCAGGAACTGCTGGGCCATGCGGATGTTTCCACAACCATGATTTACACCCACGTGCTGAACAAGGGCGGCCGAGGCGTAACCAGCCCACTGGATGGGCTGTAGAAATAGCCCAACTATCTACATCGCGTCTACGCGAAAACAACAAAGGGTTACAGATTTCTCTGTAACCCTTTATTTTTATTGGTGCCGGCTATCGGATTCGAACTGATGACCCCCTGATTACAAGTTTGTGAGCCAATACTTTTACATACATATACGAAAAAATATTTACCATTACAATTCAACACATTACAAGCATACCGATTTTTACAGACTTACACCAAAATACACGTTTTTTGCTACCATATGCTACCATTCTGCTACCATGAAATGGCCCGCTGATTTTTTGCCCGACCCACTGAAAAGCGCTACCACATAGGGGGGCAATCACGGCGACCGAACCACGACGGAGCAAATCGAGAATGGCAGAAAAAGACAAGATCAAACTGAGCAAGAAGGCGATTGACCTGCTGCCATTGCCGCAACGCGACCCGGTGGATTACCACTTTGTCGACAAACCCGGCCTGGTGATTAGAGTCATGGCTGGCGGCACGAAAACCTTTTATGTGCTCAAGCGGCGCAGCGGTGGCGGCATGGTGCGTGAAAAAGTCGGGCGCTACCCGGAAGTTACCCCTGAGCAGGCATCCAGGCGAGCCGCAGAACTACTGGCCGAACTGGCGATGGGCAACGACCCGACACAGGCGCGGCGTGAATTGCGCGGCTCCCTAACAGTTCAGCAAGCGTTCGACCAATTCATCGAGCTTAAGCGCAACAAAAAAGGCGTGCCGCTATCCGCAAAGACAAAAGAGGAATACACGCGGTGCCTGCGCCTGTATTGGTCGGCAATTGCCAAGAAGAAGCTGCCGGGAGTCACGCAAGACGAAGTTGAGCGGCAATATCGTAAAATCGGCCTGCAACACCCGACCACTGCGAACCGAGCGCGGGCGACTCTGGCCAGCCTGTTTAACTGGTGTATCGAAAACAAGATGGTAGATTCAAACCCCGTCGCCAGCATCAAGAAGGCATACGCAGACGTAGAGCGGGAGCGGTTTCTATCCGGCGACGAATTGCGCCGATTCTTTGAGGCACTGGATAGCGTCACACCAGATATGCGCGACTTCTTCCTGCTGTCGCTGCTGACCGGCGCGAGGCGCTCCAATGTCCAGGCAATGGCATGGGCTGAACTTGATCTGCAAGCGCATGAATGGCTGATTGCCCGCACCAAGAACGGCACCAGCCAGATTGTTACGCTCTCCCCTGAGGCAATCCAGATTCTAGAAAGCCGCAAGCAGTCCGCGCAATTACTGGCAACACCAAGCCCGTTCGTTTTTCCCGGCAAAGGCGCCAAGGGGCATTTGGTGGAGCCGAAAAAGGCCTGGGCAAGGCTGCTGGAAACCGCTCAGATCGAGAATTTACGCTTGCATGACCTGCGGCGCACGCTTGGCAGTTGGCAGACGAAAACCGGCGCAAGCATGGCGATTATCGGCAAAAGCCTGAATCACAAGAGCATTCAATCGACCAAGGTTTATGCGCGGCTTGATCTTGACCCGGTGCGGGAATCAGTCAACCGGGCAACGGATGCCATGCTGCACGCTGCCGGAATCAAACAGCCCGACGATAACGTCGTACCCATTACTGGCCGCAAACGCAGCTAATCACTTTTGCCGCGCCTAGCCTTCGGCTGATCCCCGATGGCGAAAACCGGGAACCCTTGCCCGGCTGGCGCGGCTCCCATTCAAGGGAATGCACGAAAGGGAGTGCATGAGTAAACATAAACCGGCGTTGCCGGAGCGGCTTTATTACCGGCTGGCTGATGCTGCAAATTATCTTGGATGTTCTGCTGATGACCTGCTGCACTACGGCGCATGCGGTTACTTAGAAATCTGCGCTTCGGCAGATAGCATTGCGCAAGGGCTGCTATTCGATACTCCTGCCGACTACACAGAAGGCCAGAATCAAAGGAGAACCACAATTCTCTCCGGGTGGTGGCGTGTTTGGCCTATTTGATTTTTTCGCGGTGAGCGCATGGAAGATTGGCCTCATTGAGAGGCTTACAGAATGCAAATGCGATAGCTCCGCTTTTATCTATAGACGGAGTACAAAAGGGCTGTTGCAGGTGGCTTTTGATGGGCGCAACCAGCGGGAAGATGATTCTCGCCCTGGTGTTTTTGCGCTGTCCGTAACTCCGCCAAGTAAAGGCGGGGTGTTGTCTGGAGACCCAGCAAGAGTTGCTGTTTCGGATTTGTGGGTGCGGGCTGATGAACTACGCCGATTCCAGAATGAGGGATCAAGCCATGTTCGCACTGATCCAGAGCTGCCGCTCAACTTCAAAAAACCGCACGGCAACGCTGAAAAACATGCCCTCAACCGTGAGGCTGTTTTGAAGGCTGCCATTGCGGTAAAAGCAAACTTCCCCGACCTATGCAAAACAATCCGGGATTGGGCTAAAGCCATAGACGAAAAAGCCCGGCTGTTCTGGCCAGATGGTGAGCCTCCGCTCAAGCTAGACACCATTGAGCGACTAATTGGCGAGAGCCTGAAACTGCCCGACGGGGAGTAAATTTGCGCCACGTGGAGTAAGTTTTACTCCACGGAATTGCCGAAAACATTTCTGGAGAATGCTCCCCATACAGCAAGCCACACCCGGCAAGCTGGCTTTATAGGGAGCATTTTTTATGTCTTTGGTTCGTACTCTGCTGACCCCGCAAGAGGCGGCACTCTATCTCGGCATCAGCATTAACACCCTGTCGGTATGGCGCAGCACTGGCCGCTATGATCTGCCGTTTATCAAGATCGGCGGCAAGGTCAAATACCGAGAATCTGATCTGGCCGCATTCATCGAAAAACGCACCTGCACCCATGTTGCTTAAGACGGGGGCAGCCATGACACAAAACAAAAAGCCGCACTGCGGAATTACCCACAAGCACGGCCCCAACACCTGCCGACATTTTAACCGCATTGACCCGCTATTGCTGGCGCATGTGCTGGTGCTGGCTCTCTTGGTGCTGCTGATCTGGGGAGGTGCCGCATGAGTGCAAGCATCCTTTTGAGCAAACTTTCCCGCGTGAAGAAAACCGGCGCTGATCGTTGGATGGCCTGCTGCCCTGCCCACCAGGACAAAACCGCCAGCCTGTCGATTAAAGACTTGCCCGATGGCCGCGTGTTGCTGCATTGCTTCGCTGGTTGCGATCCTGATTCAGTGCTTGCCGCGGTCGGCCTGACGTTTTCCGACCTGATGCAGGAGCGATTGCAAGGCGACTTTAAGCCGGTGCGCTTTGCCTTTTCTGCGCTGGATGCCCTTCGGGCGCTGGTGGCTGATCTGCTGTTTATCCGCCTGTGTGCGCTGAGCCTGGCGCAAGGTCGGGCGCTGATCGAGTCAGACCGGGAGGCATTGCACCAATCCGCCTACCGTATTGAAAACGCACTGGCCGCTATCGAGGTGAAGCCATGAGCAATCAGAGTATTGGCCTATGGGGGCAAGTTGAACAGCGATTTAATCAAAATGATGGAGAACCATTTGCCAGCGTGCGTCTAATCAATGGCGCGGACATCAAGCCGGAGCCAATTGATTGGCTATGGGATGGCTGGCTGGCGGCGGGCAAGATGCACGTCTTTGGAGGTGCACCAGGCACGGGCAAGACGACAATCAGTATGGGCTTGGCGGCAACAGTGACAACCGGCGGACGTTGGCCGGACGGAACGGCTTCACCTGCTGGCAATGTGGTGATCTGGTCTGGCGAGGATGATCCCCAGGACACACTTGTGCCGCGGCTCTCTCTTTCCGGCGCAGATTTAAGCCGGGTTTTCTTCATTGGCGATGTATCGCAAGGTGCCGAATCCCGGTCTTTTGACCCTGCCAAAGATATGGAGCCACTACGCCACAAGCTAACGGAAATTGGCGGCGTGCGCTTGTTGATCGTAGACCCCATTGTGTCTGCCGTGACTGGCGATAGTCACAAAAACGCTGAAGTCAGGCGAGGATTGCAGCCACTTTGCGAGCTGGCCGGCGCGATGCGGTGCGCTTTACTGGGGATTACACATTTTTCCAAGGGAACCGGCGGACGCGACCCGGTGGAGCGATTGACCGGAAGCCTGGCATTTGGCGCACTGGCCCGCGTGGTTCTGGTAGCGGCGAAACACCAGGAGGAAGGCGAGGACGGGCGGACTGTGCGGCTTTTTTGCCGGGCCAAATCAAATATCGGGCCAGATGACGGCGGGTTTGAATACGACTTGCAACAGGCCGAGCTTAAGGCACATCCCGGTATCTTTGCGTCGTCTGTTCTGTGGGGCGATGCCGTAGAAGGCGCAGCGCGGAAGTTACTTGCAACAGCGGACGCGACCGGCGACGATGGTGAGGGCGGCACCTTAGCCGATGCAAAGCGATTCCTTGGCGAACTTTTAGAGAATGGCCCGCTGGCAGTTAACGCAATCAAGGCTGATGCCAATGGCGCGGGGTATTCCTGGGCAACGATTCGTCGGGCGCAGAAGTCACTCGGCATCGTACCCAAAAAGGAAGGTGGGCGATTCGGATCGTCAAAACAGCAATGGTTATGGCAATTGCCCGTCGAAAGTAATCACGGCGAATCGCTGAAGATGCTCAAAAACGTAGAAGATGCCCAACAAAAAAAGGTGAGCACCTTCAGACAAATTGAGCACCTTCAGGCTGAATCAAGCGGTAAATCTGACTATGACCCCGACTGCGAGTTGTTCTAACCATGGGCGCACGTCTGGTTCATCAACTGAGTGATTGCGGCTTGACCGTCCGGGCAGAAGGTAGCGTCCTGATCGTTGAGCCGCGAAGCCTGATTACCGACCCGCTGCGGCAATTCATTCGTGAGCACAAAGCAGAGATCGTGGCCGAACTGCTGGCGGCAAATGACCACGAGCACGGGCAGAAGCCGGAGCCTGTTCTCTGCATCGCCTGCCAGCATTACCGCTTCGGCCATGACCACATGGGCAACGTCGCACGCTGCCATGCTGCTGGTGGGTTTCGTGGTGCACTGATCGAGAGACCGGAGCAGCGACGCGAATGTGGCAGTTATGCGCTATATGCCGAACCTGACAAAACCTGACATATAGGCAACCAAGCCCGCCACTTCGGCGGGTTTTTCTTTTGGGGGTAGGGGTGTATCAAGAGTCTGGAGCCATAAGATTCTGGAAACCGCACGGTATCGCACGCGGACAAAAAAGCCCCCGTTGGCAATAATTCAAATGAGCAAATGGCGGGATGGGTAGGGCGGGTTGAAAGTCAGGCGCTTTTGCTCCCTAGACCGGCCGGTTTCCCGCAAAACCATAAACGTACACTTTTTCGCTGGTCTGGCACGGCAGCCTTAATACGGCGATTTGACGTATTACGGGTAGTTGCAGCAGAAGCTGGAAATAATTCAAATCAGCAAATGCGATCCCGATGGCGACGACGCTGGCTCAGACTTAACCCCGGCGAAATGCGGTATCTGCGAACGCCATTTACCGCCTGAAATTGCCCCCGGGTTTCTCTCTAGCGCTACCACTCTGCTACCAGACCAAAAACAAAAGGGGCTAGCATTTCTGCTAACCCCTTGTTTTTATTGGTGCCGGCTATCGGATTCGAACTGATGACCCCCTGATTACAAGTCAGGTGCTCTACCAACTGAGCTAAGCCGGCTAAAATCGCTGCGCAGTTTATTACAACTGCTTACTACATGCAACCCAATACTTCTGATTGCTTCACCGCTATTTGGTCGGGGCGGCGGGATTCGAACTCGCGACCCCTTGCACCCCATGCAAGTGCGCTACCAGGCTGCGCTACGCCCCGAAGAAGGCCCGAATTATACCTAAATTCAGAGATGGCGCCAGCCCGAAATGCAGCTTTTTATGTCAATTCCGTAAAAAACTCAGAATCGCCAATAATTCAGCACGAATGCCGCTACTGACAACTGTTGCACGTTGCATGCCATCATAATTTTCCGCTTCGGTAGACATGCCAAGGGCGGATGGCGCGGAAGCATCGTCTGATTCCAAGCGATGACGCGCACCGGAAATCGTAAATCCTTCTTCATACAACAAAGAACGAATTTTACGTACCAGCAGCACTTCGTGATGCTGGTAATAACGCCGATTTCCTCTGCGCTTGACCGGCTTGAGCTGGGTGAATTCCTGCTCCCAATAGCGCAGCACGTGCGGTTTGACACCGCACAGCTCACTCACCTCACCAATGGTGAAGTAACGCTTTGCCGGTATCGGCGGCAGCTCAATTGCCGGTAGCGTTGTTTGCATAGTGCTCCTCGACCATGCCTTTCAGTTTCTGGCTGGCGTGGAATGTCACCACGCGACGTGCGGAGATAGGAATTTCTTCTCCGGTTTTCGGATTGCGGCCTGGGCGCTGTGGCTTGTCGCGCAGCTGGAAATTGCCAAAGCCCGACAGCTTGACGGTGTCACCCGCCTCCAGCGAGGTGCGAATCTCTTCGAAAAAGGATTCCACCATATCTTTCGCTTCCCGCTTGTTCAGGCCAACTTTCTCGAACAGCAGATCTGCCAGTTCGGCTTTCGTCAAAGTCATTTTTACTCCCTAGATTCTTAATTTCGCACCGTGGCGTTGCTCCAGCACCGCCAACAAATGCGATACAGCCGCCTCGACTTCTTCGTCCGTCAGCGTCTTTTGCATGTCCTGCAAAACGATACGGAATGCAAGGCTCTTCATGCCCTCTTCGACCCCCTTGCCACGATACAGGTCAAACAAAGCTATCTCGCTGATTATACTTGCCTTTTCCGAATTGAGCGAGTCCAGAATGGTTTGTACTGGCAAGCTTTCCGGCGCAAGCACGGCGATATCACGACGCACCGGCTGAAAACGCGACAAATTGGCGGCCTGGCGCAAGGAAACCGCAGTAATGGCGGCCAGATCAAGTTCAAACAATACCGGGGCGGCCGGCAATGCATAATGCTGAACCCAGCGTGGATGCAATTCACCGATAACACCAATCACGCGCCCATCCAGTTCAATGACGGCAGTGCGCCCCGGGTGCAACATGGCATGCTCAGCGCGGTTAAAACGGGCCGGCACATTACCAAGCAAGACTTCCACATCGGCTTTGACGTCGAAGAAATCGACACGCCGCGCAGCCTCGCCCCACTGCTCCGGCTTCAGGGTGCCATATGCCAGCCCAGCCAGTTTTTCCGGCTGATCGTAGCCTGCATCCGCCTTGTGAAACACCCGACCAATTTCAAAAATCCGCACCCGCTCATGCTTGCGATTCAGGTTGTGCTGCAGATTCGCCAACAGGCCACCCAGCAGCGACGAACGCATCACCGACATCTGGCTGGCAATTGGGTTCTGCAAACGTATGGCCTGCGTATTGCCCAGCAGGGAGACTTCCCAGCTTTCATCGACAAATGCATAGTTGATGACTTGCTGATAATCACGTGCCAGCATTTGCTGCATCAGCACAGCCGAAGGACGGGTTTTGCCCGGAATGGGCAGAATTTCGGTACGCGCCAGCGGCGGGCGTTGCGGTACATTGTCATAACCGTGCAAACGCGCCACTTCTTCAATCAGATCGGCCTCGATTTCGATATCAAAACGATAAGCAGGCGGCGTCACGCTGATCACCTCGGCATCCAGCTGACATTGCATGCCCAGGCTGCGCAACATGGTCAAGACTTGTTCCGCAGCAAACGGTATGCCAATCACTCGCTGCAGGCGGGCGAGACGCAATTGCACGGCAGGGCGAGCCGGAAGTTCTGCCAAGGCCTCAACCACTGGCCCCGCCTCTCCGCCGCAGATATCGATAATCAGACGTGAGGCGCGCTCCAACGCTGCCTGCGTGGCCGAGAAATCGACGCCACGCTCAAAACGATAAGACGAATCGGAGCCGAAGCCGAGACGACGGGATTTTCCGGCAATCACTTCCGGCGCAAAGAAGGCGCTTTCGAGGAAGATATCCTGAGTGCTTGCAGAAACTGCGCTGTCGTTGCCTCCCATGATACCGGCCAGTGCCAACGGGGCGTTATCATCCGCGATGACCAGCATGTCATCGCTGAGCGCAACCGTTTTTTCATTCAGCAACAACAACGACTCACCCGGCGCAGCAAAACGCACACGTACATCACCGCTGATCTTGGCCAGGTCAAAGGCATGCAGCGGCTGCCCCATTTCGAGCAAAACGTAGTTGGTGACATCGACCACCGCAGAGATACCGCGCAGGCCGCTACGCTCCAGACGACGCAACATCCAGTCCGGCGTTGGCGCCGCGAAGTTGATACCCCGAATCACACGACCGGTGTAACGCGGGCAAGCCTGCGGCGCAGCCAATTTCACATTCAGTTTGGCCTGATGGGTAACGGCTACGGGCGTGGTATCAACTGCTGAAGCTGGCGTACTCGTCAGCGCGGACACTTCGCGTGCCAAACCCTGCAGCGACAAGCAATCGGCACGATTGGGCGTCAATTTCAGCGTCAGCAACACATCATCCAGTTGCAGATACTCGCGCAAGGAGGCGCCAACGGCTGCGTCGGCCGGTAATACCAGCAGGCCATCGGCCTCCTCGGCCAAACCCAGCTCCTTGGCCGAACACAACATGCCAAACGATGCGACACCCCGAACCTTGGCCTGACGAATCTTGAAATCGCCAGGCAGTTCGGCACCCACCAATGCACATGGCACCTTTAGACCTGCGGCAACATTGGCAGCACCACAGACAATCTGGATCGGCTCGGCCTGGCCGATATTGACCTGGCAAACATTAAGGCGATCAGCATTTTCATGTTTTTGCAACGACAGCACTTCCGCCACGACCACGTGGGAAAAAGGCGGCGCTGCCGGCGATTGCTCTTCCACTTCCAATCCGGCCATGGTCAACAGATGAGCCAGTTGCTCACTGTCCAGGGCGGGGTTGACCAGGCTACGCAACCATTGTTCGGAGAACTTCATATTCGGATCCTGTCTCGCACGGAGAAATTAACGGAACTGAGCCAGAAATGTCAGATCATTTTCAAAGAACTGGCGCAAGTCGTTGACGCCGTAATAGAGCATGGCAAAGCGATCCAGGCCGATACCAAACGCAAAGCCGGTGTATTTTTCGCTGTCGATGCCAACATTCTTCAAAACGTTGGGGTGCACCATGCCGCAGCCGCCCACTTCCAGCCAGCCGCGTGCACCGAGTACGTCAATTTCCGCCGAAGGTTCAGTAAAGGGGAAGAACGACGGACGGAAACGAACTTGCAGATCGTCACGCTCGAAAAACTGCCGTAGAAAATCAGTTACGACGGCTTTCAAATCGGCAAAACTGACGTTCTCGTCAACCCAAAGGCCTTCCATCTGATGGAACATCGGCGAGTGGGTGGCATCGGAATCCACACGATACACACGACCCGGCGCAATGATCTTGATCGGCGCAGGATTGTTGAGCATGTAACGAATCTGGATCGGCGAAGTATGCGTGCGCAGGACATCGCCACCTTCAACGTAAAAGGTGTCCTGCATTGCCCGCGCGGGATGATCCTTGGGGATATTCAATGCTTCGAAATTGTGAAAATCGGTTTCAATTTCGGGCCCGTCTGCGACCTCGAATCCGAGTGAGCGAAACAGCCCCTCGATCCGCTGCTGGGTGAGCGTCACCGGATGTAGCCCGGCAATCGGCATGCCGCGTCCAGGCAGAGTCACGTCCAGCGCCTCTGCCGCCAATTGCTTGGCCAGCGCGGCGGCGGCGATTTGATCACGCTGTTGATTCAGCGCAGCCTCAAACTGTTGTTTTGCCTGATTGATAACAGCGCCCGCAGTGCGTTTTTCTTCTGGCGGCAGCTTGCCCAGTTGCTTTAGCAACTCGGTGATTTCGCCGCTTTTACCCAGAAAACGTGCCTTGACCTGTTCCAGCTCTACCTGATCAGCGACGCCTTGCAGTGCTGCCAGGCCGCGTTCGAGAATTGCATTTACATCTTGCATGGTATGACCCGATTGTTCGGCAGGAAGTCTTGCTGCTTTTTTCTTTTGCAACAAGCACATAGTTTAAGCGATCCGGCAAAGCCGGACAAAAAAAGGGAGGCTCGTCGCCTCCCTTTTATATTGACTACAACTTAAGCAGCGAGGCCGGCTTTAGCTTGCTCAACGATCTGAGCAAATGCAGGCTTATCAAACACTGCCAGATCAGCCAGAACTTTACGGTCGATTTCGATCGCCGCTTTTTTCAGGCCATTCATGAATACGCTGTAAGTCAGACCACACTCACGTGCGGCAGCATTGATACGCACAATCCACAGCGAGCGGAATTGACGCTTCCGCTGACGACGGTCACGGTATGCATATTGACCTGCCTTCATTACCGCCTGTTTGGCGATACGATAGACACTCTTGCGACGACCGCGATAACCTTTGGCCAGTGCAAGAACTTTCTTGTGGCGTGCGCGCGCCGTTACTCCGCGTTTAACTCGTGGCATGTATTACTCCTTTAAGCGTAAGGCAACATCGCGCGAACAGATGCTTCGTTCGTGCTGTGAACCATGGTAGTACCACGCAGTTGACGTTTGTTCTTCGTGGTTTTCTTGGTCAGGATGTGGCGTTTGAACGCCATGCTACGCTTAAAGCCACCGCCACCCAACGCTTTCAGACGTTTTGCGGCGCCGCTTTTTGTCTTCATTTTCGGCATAATGCTCTCCTTTTAAACGGCAACAGGTGGCCGGAATCCGACACTTGAAACCTGTTTGCCCCACTTTCGACCCCCGCTTACGCGTGGATCAGAAATCACTTTTTCTTCGGCGCAATGACCATCACCATCTGACGGCCTTCCATCTTTGGAAACTGCTCCACCGAACCGACTTCAGCCAGATCAGCCTCTACTCGCTTCAGCAATGCCACACCGAATTCCTGGTGCGCCAGTTCACGACCGCGGAAACGCAGCGTAATCTTGGCCTTGTCACCATCCTGCAAGAAACGCAGCAGGTTGCGCAATTTAACCTGGTAATCACCTTCGTCCGTTGCCGGACGGAATTTGACTTCCTTAACCTGAATCTGCTTTTGCTTGAGCTTGGCCTCATGACGTTTTTTGCTTTCACGGTATTTGAATTTACCGTAATCCATCAAACGACATACCGGCGGTACAGCCTGCGGCGCGATCTCTACCAGATCAACTTCCGCTTCTTCGGCCATTTCCAACGCTTTTTGCAGCGAAACGATACCAAGTTGTTCGCTTTCTTGTCCTACCAGTCGAACCTCGGCACATGTAATTTCACCGTTGATTCGTGGTTCGCGTTCCTGAGCTATAGCAATTTCTCCAAGTCAAAAAAATCAAAACCGTGCGTACCTCAGCGCGGCAGTTCGGAATTCAGGCGCTCAATCAGCGCCTCAACCGTAATCTGCCCAAGGTCTTCACCTTGTCGGGTCCGCACGGCAACCATACCTGCAGCCTTTTCTTTCTCGCCAAGAATCAATTGATACGGCAAGCGCTGCATACTATGCTCGCGGATTTTATAGGTAATTTTCTCATTTCTCAAGTCCACTGCGACACGGAACCCTGCACGACGCAGTTTGTTGGCCACCTCGACCGTATATTCAGACTGAGAATCGGTAATATTCATCACTACCAACTGCGTCGGCGCCAGCCACAACGGCAGAAAACCAGCATGATGCTCGATCAGGATACCGATGAAGCGCTCCAACGACCCCAGGATCGCACGATGCAACATTACCGGCACATGACGGGCATTGTCTTCCGCGGCATATTCCGCCCCCAATCGCTCCGGCAGAACAAAATCCAGCTGCAGCGTGCCACACTGCCAAACCCGGCCAATCGAGTCTTTTAACGAGAATTCAATTTTAGGGCCATAGAATGCGCCCTCACCTGGCTGCAATTCATAGGCCAAGCCCTTCGCCTGTAACGACGCTGCCAGCGCAGCCTCGGCCTTATCCCAGACAGCGTCCGAACCGGCGCGCTTGGCCGGTCGGGTCGAAAGTTTGACCAGCACCTCTTCAAAACCAAAGTGCTTGTATACCATCTGCAGTAAATCGATAAACTTTGCGGCCTCTTCCTGCACCTGATCTTCAGTACAGAAGATGTGCGCATCATCCTGCGTAAAGCCACGGACACGCATAATGCCGTGCAGCGAGCCAGACGGCTCATTTCTGTGACAAGAACCGAATTCGGACAAGCGCAGCGGCAAATCACGGTAACTCTTCAGACCCTGATTAAAAATCTGCACATGCCCAGGGCAGTTCATCGGTTTCACCGCAAAGTCACGCTTTTCGGACTCGGTGGTGAACATGTTGTCACGATAATTTTCCCAATGACCGGACTTTTCCCACAGGACACGATCCATCACCGTCGGAGTGCGCACTTCCTGATAGCCATTGTCGTTCAAAACACGACGCATGAACTGTTCGACCTGCTGCCAGATAGTCCAGCCCTTCGGATGCCAGAACACCATGCCCGGCGCTTCGTCCTGCATGTGGAACAGATCTAGCTGCTTGCCAATTTTGCGGTGATCGCGCTTTTCTGCCTCTTCCAACTGATGCAGATAGGCGTCCAAATCCTCTTTTTTCGCCCAAGCCGTACCGTAAATCCGTTGCAACATCTCGTTACGCGAATCACCGCGCCAGTATGCACCGGCGACTTTCATCAGCTTGAAAACCTTCAGCTTGCCGGTAGAGGGCACGTGGGGGCCACGGCACAAATCAATGAAATCACCTTCGCGATACAAAGAAACGGTCTCACCAACGGGGATGGCAGCAATCAGCTCCGATTTGTATTTCTCGCCCAGGCCGTCAAAGAAGTTGACCGCATCAGTCCGGTCCCATTCTTCACGGGTAACTGGAATATCTTTCTTGGCCAGTTCTGCCATTCGCTTTTCAATTGCAGCGAGATCATCCGGCGTGAATGGGCGTTTATAGGCAAAATCGTAATAAAAGCCATTATCTACGACTGGGCCAATCGTAACCTGTGCCTCCGGGAAAAGCTCTTTTACGGCATAAGCCAGCAAGTGGGCAGTAGAGTGGCGGATGATCTCCAGACCGTCGACATCCTTATCCGTCACAATCGCCAGATCACAGTCTTCGCCAATCAGGTGCGAGGTATCTACGAGCACACCATTCACCTTACCTGCCAAGGCCGCACGGGCCAAGCCAGCGCCAATACTCGTTGCAACCTGAGCCACAGTCACGGGAGTATCGAAAACACGTTCCGAGCCATCAGGCAGGCGAATTACTGGCACGCTAATTCCTTTCAAATCCGGGAAGCAGAAACAATAAAAGCCAGAAAACCGCAGCTTTCTGACTTTTTAGTATTTGGTAGGCGAAATTGGATTCGAACCAACGACCCCCACCATGTCAAGGTGGTGCTCTAACCAACTGAGCTATTCGCCTATTGAGTTGTTAATTATAGCTGAAGGCTATCAACTCTGTAAACATCATAATCCTGGTCTGCGCCAAAGGAAACAGTATACGAAGCCTGGGGATGCAAACACGGCGTACATACAGAACACCGATACATAAAACTGCCAATGTTGCGAATGAGGCGGAGCCGTGCGAGTCTCCAGAAACCAAGCAAAACCACACAACAACAAAAAGCCCGCCAACCATTCCAGTAATCTAAGCAACAACGCCAAGCCGCCATCCGTAACTTTTGGCAGCAACGTTGACTTGACTACAAATGGTAAATTCGCCACCACCAATGCAGTGGCGAGCCATAATACTTGTGCGCCCATCAGGCTAGTTGCAAGCTGTGACGGATTGCGTCGATACAAGCATTCATCAGGAATTGCGGTGCAATCCCAAGAGCCAGAATAGCAATACCGTTCAACGACAGCAAAATACGCTGATCCGCAACACCGGCAACATCCAAGCCTGCGACAGGTTCATCGAAGTACATCAATTTGATGATGCGCAGATAATAGAATGCACCAATCAGCGAGAACATCACGCTAACCACTGCCAGCCAAACCTGACCAATATCCATTACCGACTGGATGACCGACAGTTTGGCCAGAAAACCAACCGTTCCAGGAATACCCGCCATCGACGCCATCAAAAGCAGCATTACAAAAGCTTTCCATGGGCTGCGCTGGTTCAAGCCTTTAAAGGTATCAAAACCATCGGCCTCACCCTTGTCGCCTGCCAGCAACATCATCACGCCAAACGTACCCGCCGTCATCAGTACATAGGCAACAACGTAGAACATTGCCGAACCAAAGCCATTGGCATTGGCAGCGATAATGCCCAGCAACATGAAGCCCATGTGCGAAATAGCCGAATACGCCAACATGCGCTTGATGTTGGTCTGTGCGATAGCTGTGAGATTACCCAAACCCATCGACAATACAGCGAGGATGATCAACATCTGCTGCCAATCCGCCGCCAAGCCGGCCAAACTCACCGCGAGCATACGAATTACGAAGGCAAAGGCAGCCAGCTTTGGCGCCGACCCCAGAAACAAGGTAACGGCG
Source organism: Chitinivorax sp. (assembly GCA_046347685.1). Lineage (GTDB taxonomy): Bacteria > Pseudomonadota > Gammaproteobacteria > Burkholderiales > SCOH01 > CALMFQ01. The sequence goes on along the minus strand of JAXMFR010000002.1, from coordinate 58,861 downwards.
GTTGGGGAGCCTTCGTAAACATCTGGCACCCACATGTGAAATGGCACAGCGCCCAATTTGAATGCCAAACCGGCAACAACAAAAACCAGACCAATTGAATTCAGGACCGGATTAGCCGCACCGCTGGCAATTTTCGCAGCAACCTGAGGTATTTCCAGGCTACCTGTCGCACCATAAATCATCGACATACCGAACAACAACATACCCGACGCCAGGGCACCCAGCACAAAGTACTTCAGCGCGGCTTCGGTCGCTTTACTGCTATCACGCTGCATCGCCACCATGGCATAGATCGACAGTGACATCAGCTCCAGACCCAGGTACAGAACCATGAAGTGATTGGCCGAGATCATCACCATCATGCCCAACACGGCCAGCAAAGCCAATGTGTAAAACTCGACGCGCGCCATGCCGCGAGCGACCAGATATTCGCGTGCATAAAGCAAGGTTGTCGCGGCAGAGAGGCAAACCACCAACTTAAGCAAGCGACTCATCGCATCGCCAACAAACATGTTATTAAACAGGTAGGCGGCAGAAGTACCCTGCTGCATGTCCAGAATACCGAACAGTGCACAGGCAGCGAGCGTCGCAACGCTTAGCCAGTGAATCACCACAGCACGCTCATCACGCAGCCAAAGATCCAGCAACAACAGCGCCAATACGGAAATCAGCAGAAACGACTCTGGCAACACAGGGCCAAGATTGACGTTCGTAAAGTTCATGGTTTCAACGTCCCATTCATTCTTGTTTCAACGATGCGAACGCCGCATCAGATCTTGGTTCTTGCAACGTGGGCAATCAAATCATTCACCGATGCATGCATCTTCGAAATGAACATCTCGGGATACAAGCCCATGCCCAATACAGTTACTGCCAGAATGGCAAGCAAAGCGAACTCCCGAGCATTGAGATCCTTCAGCTCGGCAACGTGGTGATTGGCAACCTCGCCAAAAATGACGCGCTTATACATCCAGAGGGTGTATGCCGCGCCAAAGATCAAAGTGCTGGCAGCGAGAACGGCATACCAGAAGTTGGCTTTAACGGCCCCCATGATCACCAGAAACTCACCGACAAAACCGGAAGTGGCAGGCAGACCGGCATTGGCCATGGCAAACAGCAACATGAAAGCGGCGAATTTCGGCATGGTGTTGACTACACCACCATAATCCGCGATCTGGCGGCTGTGCATACGGTCATACATGATACCAATGCAACCGAACATGGCTGCCGAAACGAAACCGTGCGATACCATCTGAACCAGCGCGCCTTCAACGCCTTCGTTGGTCAGCTGGCCGTTGGCAAACATGAACAGACCCAAGGTAACAAAGCCCATGTGCGAAATCGACGAATACGCCACCAGCTTTTTCATATCCGCCTGAACAAGTGCCACCAAGCCGATATAGACAACAGCGACCAGCGACAGGAACACCATGAAGCCCGACAGCGCCATACTTGCGTCAGGTGCGATTGGCAAACAGAAACGCAAGAAGCCATATGCACCAATTTTCAGAGTAATAGCCGCCAGCACCATCGAACCACCGGTCGGCGCTTCAACGTGCGCATCCGGCAACCAGGTGTGCACCGGCCACATCGGCACCTTCACCGCAAATGCAGCGAAGAACGCAGCGAACAACATGGTCTGCACCGGAATACTGAAGCTGTAACCCAGCAATGGCACGGTCCCGGACCATACTTCACTGATACGCAGATTATGGAAATCCAGAATATTGAAGCTGCCTGCCGAGCGATAGTACAGGTAGATAAAGGCAACCAGCATCAACAGCGAACCGATCAGCGTATAGAGAAAGAACTTGATCGCAGCATAGACGCGGTTCGGACCACCCCAGACACCAATTACCAGGTACATTGGAATCAGCATCGCTTCAAAGAAGACGTAGAAGAGAATAGCGTCCAAAGCGGCAAAGGTGCCATTGATAAGGCCGGACATGATCAAGAAGGCCGCCATGTATTGCGACACACGCTTGTCGATGGCCTCCCAACCTGCAATCACGACCAGAATGGTAGTGAAGCTGTTCAACACAACAAACAGCATGGAAATACCATCCACGCCCAAGTGATAGTTGATGTTGAAGCGCTCGATCCAAGGCATGTTCTCAACAAACTGCATACCGCCATGAAGCGATTGGAACGACGTATACAGTGGCAGCGACAGCGCAAAACCTGCTATGGCACCAATCAGCGCAACCCAGCGTGCCGTAGCCGCATTGCTGTCGTTGCCGGTGGCCAACACCAGCACGCCAGCAAGAATAGGCGTCCAGATCACCAGACTCAGCAAATGTTCAAACATACCTACCCTATCTCAGTTTCTTTTCTTCAATCGAACAACCGGGGACCCGGAATCAACCTACCAAACCTTTGCCGAACCACAGGATCAGCAACGCCAAGCCAGCAATCATTGCTACTGCATAGTGGTAGACATACCCCGTCTGCACCACACGGCTCAAACGAGCAAACCAGCCAACCAATTTAGCAGCACCGTTCACCAACAGGCCATCGATCAGGAATACATCGCCCAGCTTCCAGAACACAAAGCCCAGCGCGCGACTGCCCTTGGCAAACAGGCCAAAATAGATGTCGTCCAGGTAGTACTTGTTTTCCAACAAGCGATAGACAGCCCCGGCATTACGTTGGATCGCCGCCGGAATATCGGGACGTTTCATATAGAAGAACCACGACAGCGCCACACCGGAAAACGCCAGCCAGAACGGAAGTGTCGAAATTGCGTGCATACCCATCGCTGCAGCACCATGAAACTCTTCGTGTAGTTCGGCCATGGCGTGGTGATTTTCCCCTACAAAAATCACGTTCTTGAAGAAATCCCCAAACAGCATCGGCTCAATTGCCAAATAACCGATCAGCAATGAGGGAATTGCGAGCAGAATCAACGGCAGAGTGACTACCAGAGGCGTTTCATGCGGCTTCTCACCCGGGGCCAGGCCATGATGATGTTCATCATCGTGATGGTGGTCATCGTGATGATCCTTACCGAAGCGCTCCTCACCATGGAACACCAAGAAATACATCCGGAAGGAATAGAACGCAGTCACGAATACACCGGCGACGACGGCAAAATAAGCTAAGCCGCTACCCGGAATATGTGAAGCCTTGACTGCTTCGATAATCGAGTCCTTCGAATAGAAACCCGACAGGAATGGGGTACCAATCAAAGCCAGCGACCCGATCAGCGAGGTAATCCACGTCAACGGCATGTACTTACGCAAGCCGCCCATATTGCGAATATCCTGATCATGGTGCATGCCGATAATCACCGAGCCAGCAGCCAAGAACAACAGGGCTTTGAAGAAGGCATGTGTCATCAGGTGGAACACTGCAACCGAGTAGGCGGATGCGCCCAGCGCTACCGTCATGTACCCGAGCTGCGACAGTGTCGAATAAGCAACCACGCGCTTGATGTCGTTCTGAATGATCCCCAGAAAGCCCATGAACAAGGCAGTGATAGAACCAATCACAATAATAAAGGACAACGCGATGTCACTGAGCTCATACAACGGCGACATACGCGCCACCATGAAAATCCCGGCCGTCACCATGGTTGCTGCGTGGATCAGAGCAGAAATTGGCGTAGGGCCTTCCATCGAATCCGGCAGCCATACATGCAGAGGAAACTGTGCAGACTTACCCATGGCACCCACGAACAGCAAAATGCCAATGACTGCCAGCAAAGGCCAAGAGTAACCCGGCAACAAGCTAATCGACTGTTCTTTCAAGGCAGGCAGCGCAGCAAAAGTAGCGGAATAATCCATTGAGCCAACATAGGCAAACAACAGGCCGATTCCGAGTACAAAGCCGAAGTCACCGACACGGTTAACCAAGAAAGCTTTCAAGTTTGCAAAGGTAGCGGTCGGTTTTTTAAACCAGAAGCCGATCAGCAGATAGGAAACCAGACCCACCGCCTCCCAACCGAAGAACAACTGCACGAAGTTGTTCGACATCACCAGCATCAACATCGAGAAGGTAAACAGCGAAATGTAAGAGAAGAAACGCTGATAACCCGGATCTTCATGCATGTAGCCGATTGTGTAGACATGCACCATCAGCGAGACGAAAGTGACGACACACATCATCATCGCAGTGAGATTGTCCACCAGGAAGCCGACATTCATTTCCACACCATTCAGTGTCAGCCACGTGTATACCGCACCGTTAAACACCTCACCACCATGCAACAGGTAGTTGAGTGTGTAAGCGGAGCCGGCAAACGCTGCGGCAACACCAAGGATGGTCACGATGTGCGCACCGGTACGGCCGATGGCTTTGCCAAACAAGCCGGCCAGAATCGCACCAAACAATGGCGCCAGCGGAATCATCAAATACAATGATTTCATTTCGGACATGATCTAAACGCTGCTTTCTTCTCGATATTCATAGCGCGGTGCACTGCAAATCAACGCACCGCGAAGGCCGTCAACCCTTGAGTTGATCGATATCTTCAACATTGATGGTACGCAGATTGCGGAACAGTACCACCAGGATAGCCAGACCGATTGCCGATTCAGCAGCAGCAACGGTCAAGATGAAGAAGACAAACAACTGACCCGCGGTGTCTCCCATAAACTGGGAAAAGGCGATGAAATTCATGTTTACGGACAACAACATCAGCTCAATCGCCATCAGCAGTACGATCAGGTTTTTCCGATTGAGAAAAATACCAAATACGCTGATTGCAAATAGAATCGATGCCAATACAAGATAATGAGTCAAGGTAAGCACAGGCCCGCCCCTCTATACAATTCCGGCTACTACGTTAGTTGGACGCTGGCGGTTCGCCAGTCGTATTGCGTTGTTCTGCTGCCATGGCGACCATGCGAATCCGATCCTGGCGGCGCACTTTAGCCTGCATGCCTGGATCAACGTATTTGCTTGGTTTACGCTTACGCATGGTCAAAGCTACGGCAGCAATCAGCGCCACTAGCAGAATCATCGCTGCGATCTCGAACGGGTATACGTAATTGGTGTACAACACCTTACCCAATTCTTTGGTGTTCGAATAACCTTCGGCAACGGCCGGCAACGCATTAACCGCATTCAGACCGGCATCGCGACTTGTGAGTAACAGCACCAGTTCCAATGCGACCAGTGCGGCAACAAACCCCGCAGATGGCAGTGTTTTCCAGAAGCCCTCACGTAGCTTCTCGAAATTGATGTCCAACATCATCACCACGAAAAGGAACAGCACCATCACCGCACCGACATAGATCAACACCAACGAAATGGCGAGAAATTCAGCCTGCAACAACACCCACAAACCGGCACCGGTAAAGAACGACAGAACCAGAAACAGCGCTGCATGCACTGGATCTTTGGCTGTAATCACTCGTAGCGACGAGAGCAATAGAATGCCCGCAAGCGCGTAGAACACAATAGTTTGGAAAGTCATAGTGATCCGGGCTGATACTTAATTAAGTGATTAATCAATACAATCAACGATATTTGGCGTCGAGAGCCCGAGCCTTGGCGATATCAGCTTCATACTTGTCGCCAACCGCCAGCAACATCGGCTTGGTGTAAAGCAGATCACCACGTTTCTCGCCGTGATATTCAAAAATATGCGTTTCGACAATCGAATCCACCGGACAGGATTCTTCACAAAAACCGCAGAAGATACACTTGGTCAGATCGATGTCATAACGAGTGGTACGACGAGTGTTGTCAGCACGCTGTTCCGATTCAATGGTGATCGCCATGGCCGGACATACTGCCTCACACAATTTACACGCGATACAGCGCTCTTCGCCGTTGGCATAGCGACGCAGTGCGTGCAAGCCACGGAAACGAGGGCTCATCGGCGTACGCTCTTCCGGATATTGCACCGTAATTTTGCGTGCAAACAAATGCTTGCCTGTGACTGCCATGCCCTTGAACAATTCAAACAGCAGGAAAGTCTTGAAGAAATTATGCAGTTTTTCCATTTCGCTTTTCTCTAGCCCTTATCTCTTACCACAGGGAGAAGCGTGTTTGCATCCAGGCACCGAGTACCAGAATGAAAATCATGCAGATCGGCAAAAACACCTTCCAGCCCAAGCGCATGATCTGGTCATAGCGATAACGCGGGAAAGTCGCGCGAATCCACAGGAAACAGAACAGCAGGAACGAAATTTTCGCCAACAGCCAGATCATGCTGGATGCGCCCAAAATACCCCAGGACTGCGGGAATGGCGACAGCCAACCACCCAAGAACATGATCGATGTCAGCGCTGAAATCAGAATCATGTTCGCGTATTCAGCCAGGAAGAATACGGCAAAGGTCATACCCGAATATTCGACATGGAAACCAGCGACAATCTCCGACTCACCTTCGGCAACGTCGAATGGTGCACGATTGGTTTCAGCCACACCGGAAATCATGTAGATCATGAATAACGGGAACAATGACAACCAGTTCCAGCTAAAAATGCTACCGCCGGCTATACCTTTCGCCTGCTGATTGACAATCTCGACAAAATTCAGACTCGACGAAACCATCAACACACCAATCAAAGCAAAGCCCATGGCGATTTCGTAGGACACGATCTGCGCCGCAGAACGCATTGCGCCCAGAAACGAATACTTAGAATTGGAGGCCCAACCAGCCAAGATAATGCCGTACACGCCCATCGAACTGATAGCCATGATATACAGTACCGAAGCATCGATATTTGCCAAAACCAGCTTGTCGGTAAACGGCACCACAGCCCAACATGCGAGCGCAGGCGCAATCGACAGAATTGGCGCAAAGACAAACAAGGATTTATTAGCAAACGTCGGGACAATGATTTCCTTGAACATCGCCTTGACCGCATCGGCAATCGGCTGCAGCAAACCTAACGGGCCAACCCGGTTAGGGCCGATACGAATTTGCATGTAGCCAATGACTTTACGTTCAGCCAGCGTCAGATATGCCACCGCTCCCAATAATGGCAACACGATGACAAGAATCTTCACCAGCGTCCACACTGTCAGCCCCAGAGGCTCGCCAAGCAGACCTTGAATCATTTCCAACATTTATGCACGCTCCACACTGATTGGGCCGAATGAGGCACCCAGCGCAACAGTAGCTGGATGGGCAGCAACGACACGTACACAATTAAGCGGTACCCGTTCATCCAGAACCAATGGCAGTTGCAGCGAACCCGTTTGGGTTACCTTAACCTTGTCACCTGCGCTCAAGCCAAGCTCTAGGGCCGTGGCCGGATTGAGGGACGCGCCGACAACACCCGCATCTTTGGTTTGCTGCAGCGATTCTGCACGACGCACCAGATTATCCGCCTGATACAACGGCACATCGCCAATTCGTTGCAAGCCAGCGGCAGACGAATTTGCAACACTTTGCGCAGCAACAGCATTATTCAGCAGTTTTTTAACATCTGCCTTATTACCACCCAAAACATCTTCCCGAACTTGCTCTGCACTGGTGTATTCGAAGCCAGGCAATTGCAGCAGGTTACCGAGGACACGCAGAACCTTCCAACCGGGTCGGGTCTCAGCCAGCGGCTTCACCACGCCATTAAAGCTCTGCACCAAACCTTCAGTATTGACGAAAGTGCCTGCCGTTTCGGTAAACGGAGCGATAGGCAACATAACGTCTGCGTAATCGTTGGCCAATTCGTTCTGGAACGGGCTGCAGTGAACCACCATCTTGGCGGCTTTCATTGCAGCGATAGCCTGGGCGCCGTTGGCACTGTCGGATTCGATATCTGTGTTGAACAACACGTAGGCCTGCAATGGCGAAGACAGCATCTGGCTGGCGTTCAGGCCGCTTTTTGCAGTCACACCAAGCGCACCCTTGTGCGGAACTGCGCCCGCCACATAGGCACCTACAGAGTTTGCAGCTTCTGCCGGAATACCAAGCTTGGCACCAGTAATATCTGCAAGCGCCTGCGCCAGCTGGCGCAACACCGAATATTGTGGATGATGCTGTGCGACGTCGCCCAACAAGATCAATGCAGACTCAGCAGAAACCAGAGACGCAGCGATGCTCTCTGATGTAGCGTCAACGGATGCAGAGATACTACCCGACACCTCAGGCACAGCAACGCCTTTGGCAACGGCAGCTGCAGCAACAACGGTAGCCAGGCGGCTGACGAGATCAGATGGTGATACCAGCTGATTTACGTACACCTTGCACAGAGGATCTTCATTGAATACACCAATCTGCGATAGTTGAGCGCCTTTTTTCACCGCGGCACGCACGCGAGCGGCCAACAGCGGTTGCTCCTTACGCAGATTACCGCCCACCAGCAGGATTGCGTTCTGCTTGTTGATTTCTTCGACTGCCACACCCAGCCACGGCGCGCCCGCTTCAACAGAATCAGCGGCAAAATCGCTGGCACGCAGGCGTGAATCAATATTGCCCACACCCATACCACGCATCAGCTTTTGCAGCAGATAAAGTTCTTCCAGAGTGGAATGCGGAGACGCCAGTACACCAATCTTTTCTGCGCCCTGCTCTTTGGCGATGCACTGCAAGCCATGAGCGACATAATCAAGCGCAGTCTGCCAATCAACATCCTGCCAGACGCCGCCCTGCTTGATACGCGGAGAAGTCAAACGAGCGGTGCTATTCAGCGCCTCGTAAGAAAAGCGATCACGGTCAGCAATCCAGCATTCGTTTACTGCTTCATTTTCACGTGGCAATACGCGCATTACGCGGCCCTGCTTCACCTGAATGATCAGATTGGCACCCAAGCCATCGTGCGGACTCACTGATTTGCGACGCGATAATTCCCACGGACGAGCAGTGTAACGGAACGGCTTTGACGTCAACGCACCAACCGGACACAAATCGATCACGTTACCGGAGATTTCTGAATCAACTGTTTTGTTCAGGAACGGCAGAATCTCGGAGTGTTCGCCGCGGTTCGCCATACCGATTTCCTGGAAACCGCCAATTTCCTCGGTGAAGCGCACACAGCGGGTGCAATGGATGCAACGGCTCATTTCTTCGGCAGAAACCAGCGGCCCCATATCCTTGCCGACAACGACGCGCTTTTCTTCCTCATAACGCGAAGCACCGCCACCATAACCAACAGCCAGATCCTGCAACTGACACTCACCACCCTGGTCGCAGATCGGGCAATCCAATGGGTGATTGATCAACAAGAACTCCATCACACCCTGTTGCGCCTTTTTGGCCATAGGCGAATGGGTTTGTACTTTCATACCCGGAGTAACTGGTGTAGCACAGGCAGGCAAAGGCTTCGGCGCCTTTTCAACCTCAACCAGACACATGCGGCAATTGGCCGCAATCGAGAGTTTCTTGTGATAGCAGAAATGCGGGATATAGGTGCCGCATTGATGGGCAGCATCCATGATGGTCGAACCATCAGGAACTGTCAGTGTCTTGCCGTCAATTTCAATTTCTAACATAGCGTTCGGCTACCTGTCTGGCGAACCCTGAGGTTCAGCACCACTTGTGGTTTACGAGACACTTCTTGTGCTCGATGTGATACTCGAATTCGTTGCGGAAATGCTTGGTGAAACTGCGCACCGGGAATACCGCAGCATCTGCCAGCGCACAGATCGTGCGGCCGGCCATATTGTTGCCGACCGAATCCAACAACTCCAGATCACCCGGGCGACCCAAACCGTTCTCGATACGGTGAATTACGCGATACAACCAACCAGTGCCTTCGCGGCAAGGGGTGCATTGACCACACGATTCCTCGTGGTAAAAATAAGCCAATCGCTCCAAGGCTTTTACCATGCAGATATCTTCGTTCATCACGATCACTGCACCGGAACCGAGCATCGAGCCAGCTTTGGCAATGCTGTCATAATCCATGGTCAGATCCATCATGATCTCACCCGGCAAAACCGGCGCCGACGAACCACCGGGGATCACAGCCTTCAGCTTTTTGCCGCCGCGCATACCACCGGCCATTTCCAGCAATGTGGCAAACGGCGTACCCAGCGGGATCTCATAATTACCCGGACGATTTACATGACCAGAAATCGAGAACAGCTTGGTACCGCCATTGTTCGGCTTACCCTGCTCCAGAAACTTCTGCCCTCCATCACGCACGATGAACGGAACGGAAGCAAACGATTCGGTATTGTTGATCGTGGTTGGCTTGCCATACAGACCAAAGCTGGCCGGGAACGGCGGCTTGAAGCGTGGCTGGCCTTTCTTGCCTTCCAGCGACTCCAGCAGAGCGGTCTCTTCACCGCAAATGTATGCGCCATACCCATGATGCGCGAACAGGTCAAAATTAAAACCCGAACCGAGAATGTTGTTACCCAGCAACCCCGCCTTGCGCGCCTGATCCAAGGCAACCTCGAACAGTTCGTAGACTTCGAAGATTTCACCGTGGATGTAGTTGTAGCCAGCCTTGGCACCCATCGCATAACCCGCGATGATCATCCCCTCAATCAGCGAATGCGGGTTGAAACGCATGATATCGCGATCTTTGAAGGTACCCGGCTCGCCCTCATCGCTATTGCAAACGACATATTTGTCGCCAGGGAAATTGCGTGGCATGAAGCTCCACTTCAAGCCTGTCGGGAAACCTGCACCACCCCGACCACGCAGACCCGAGCCCTTGACTTCGGCAATCAGGTCATCCTGGGTCATCTTGCTTTCCAGAATCCGACGCAGGGCCTGATAACCACCCCGAGCCTGATAAGCATCCAGAGTCCAGCAATTTGGATCGCTGGTATCGACGCCCTCGAAAATCACGCCACTTTCGAAGATAGCCATTTATTCCAACTCCGCGAGCTTCTTGTCGATGGCTTCATTAGTCATGAAGCTGCACATCTTGTGATTGTTCAACAGCATGACCGGCGCATCGCCGCATGCGCCCATGCACTCGCCTTCAACCAAGGTAAACTTACCATCGGCAGTGGTCTCACCGTAACCGATGCCCAGCTTCTGCTGCAGATATTTACCCGCGTCAACACCACCGGACAAGGCACATGGCAAATTGGTGCAAACGGTCAACTTGTGCTTGCCGAGCGGTTTGCGATCGTACATATTGTAGAACGTCGCCACTTCATAAGCAGCAACAGGGGCAATCTGCAGATAATTGGCAACAAATTCGATGGTTTCCGGCGCCAGCCAACCTTTTTCAACCTGGGCAATGCGCAAGGCTCCCATCACTGCCGAGCGCTTTTGCTCAGACGGATACTTGGAAACCTCGAAATCAATCTTGGCAAGGGATTCAGCGGACAACATTAGCGGTCAATCTCCCCAAACACGATATCCTGAGTACCGATAATTGCTACCGCATCGGCAATCATGTGGCCACGCGCCATTTCATCAAAGCCGGACAGGTGCGCATACCCAGGTGCGCGAATTTTCAAGCGATACGGCTTATTGGCACCATCCGAAACCAAGTAGATACCAAACTCACCTTTCGGATGCTCAACTGCAGCATATGCCTCGCCTTCATTAACGTGCATACCTTCACTGAACAACTTGAAGTGATGGATCAACTCTTCCATATTCGTCTTCATCGCTTCACGCGACGGTGGCGCAACCTTGTGATTATCAGTAATCACCGGCCCTGGATTCTTGCGCAGCCAATCCACGCATTGCTTGATGATTCGATTCGATTGGCGCATTTCTTCAACGCGAACCAGATAACGATCGTAACAGTCGCCTTCCACACCAACCGGGATATCAAAATCAACGCGATCGTAAACTTCGTAAGGCTGCTTTTTGCGCAAATCCCATTCGATCCCGGATCCGCGCAACATCGGGCCAGTAAAGCCGAGAGCCAATGCACGTTCAGGCGTCACCACACCAATACCAACCGTACGCTGCTTCCAGATACGATTATCTGTCAGCAAGGTCTCATACTGATCGACACAAGCCGGGAAGCGACGGGTGAAGTCATCGATAAAATCAAGCAGCGAACCCTGGCGATTTTCGTTCAATTGCGCCAATTGTGCCTTGGTCTTGATTTTCGAATGCGTGTACTGTGGCATCTGATCTGGCAGATCGCGATACACGCCGCCCGGACGATAGTAGGCAGCGTGCAAGCGCGCGCCAGATACCGCCTCGTAACAATCCATCAAGTCTTCACGTTCACGGAACGCATACAGGAACATGGTCATCGCGCCGATATCCAGCGCGTGGGCACCGATCCACAGCAGGTGGTTCAGGATGCGGGTAATTTCATCAAACATCACCCGGATATACTGGGCACGCAAAGGCACATCGATCTGCAACAGTTTTTCGATTGCCATCACATAGGCGTGTTCATTACACATCATCGACACATAGTCGAGGCGATCCATGTAAGGAACGGACTGAATGAACGTCTTGTTTTCCGCCAGTTTTTCGGTGCCGCGATGCAGCAGGCCAATGTGCGGATCAGCACGCTCAATAACTTCGCCATCCAGCTCTAGAACCAGACGCAATACACCGTGAGCCGCGGGGTGCTGCGGACCAAAGTTAATCGTGTAATTACGGATTTCAGCCACCGTAAGTCTCCTCGCGGATGATGCGCGGCGTAATTTCGCGCGGCTCGATGGTCACAGGCTGATATACAACACGCTGCTGTTCGGGGTCGTAACGCATTTCCACATAACCCGACAATGGAAAGTCCTTGCGGAACGGATGGCCGACAAAACCATAGTCAGTTAGAATCCGACGCAAATCCGGATGACCACTAAAGACAATACCGAACAAATCAAAGGCCTCGCGTTCGAACCAGTTCGCACCAGGCCAAACATCTACGACAGAATCAATAACCGGGAAATCGTCGTCTACAGCAAACACGCGAACACGTAAACGCTGATTATTGCCGACCGACAGCAAGTGATAAACCGCAGCAAAGCGCGCACCGCTCCATTCACCGTCTTTATATTGGCTGTAATCAACACCGCAAATATCAATACATTGCTCGAAACGCAGCGCAGGCGTATCACGCAACAAGCGGGCAATCACCAACCAATCAGAAGCCGCAACGGTCAGCGTAATTTCATCAAGACGATTGACCAGCGAAACGACCTTGTCGCCCAAGGTATTGGTCAGTGCAGCAGCAAGTGTTTCCAATTTCTGAGCCATAAATAAACCTTACTCAGCGGGCAATGGTGCAGGTACGTTTGATTTTGTTCTGCAACTGAATGATGCCGTACAACAATGCTTCGGCTGTCGGTGGACAGCCAGGAACATAGACATCAACCGGAACAATCCGGTCACAGCCGCGAACCACGGAATAAGAATAATGATAATAGCCGCCACCGTTGGCACATGACCCCATCGACAGCACCCAACGCGGCTCGGCCATCTGGTCATAAACCTTGCGCAAGGCAGGCGCCATCTTGTTGCAGAGCGTACCGGCAACGATCATCAAATCTGACTGACGCGGGCTTGGGCGAAAAATGATACCGAAACGATCCAGATCGTAACGTGCAGCGCCTGCCTGCATCATTTCAACGGCACAACAAGCCAGACCAAAGGTCATTGGCCAAAGAGAGCCGGTCCGTGCCCAGTTGATCAGCTTATCGGCCGAAGTGGTAACAAACCCCTTCTCCAGAACGCCTTCTATTCCCATTCCAGCGCCCCCTTCTTCCATAGATAGATAAAGCCAACAAACAATTCGATCAGAAACACAGCCATAATGACGAATCCGGAAAAACCCAGATCTTTCAGGGCCACACCCCAGGGAACCAAAAATGCGGTTTCCAGATCGAAGATAATGAACAGGATTGCAATCAGGTAATAACGCACATCAAACTGCATACGTGCGTCTTCAAAGGCCTCAAAGCCACACTCGTAGGGAGAGAGCTTTTCAGCATCCGGCTTATTCGGAGAAAGCAGCCAGCCGATCAGGATCGGGCCCACGCCAACCCCCAAGCCAACCAGAACAAACAATAAAATCGGGAAATAAGTTTGTAGCATTTGCGCTCCGTTTCCGAGCCAGCCCTTATCTTTGGATAACATCCATACAGCCCGCACCGATACTAACAATCAGCGCGGCCATATGGAATTAATGGTGCCGACAGTGAGACTCGAACTCACACGGGTTACCCCACTACCCCCTCAAGATAGCGTGTCTACCAATTTCACCATGTCGGCAAAGATTATTACTCGGGAACCCCCACCGGCTTACCTGCAGGAACCGCAGGAGCCTGAGCCGGAGTTGCCGGCGCAGCATTCTCGTGAGAACTCATCACGCCCAACCCTGCCTGACCTGAACGCGAGAACATCGCCAAACCGAGGCAGGTAGTAAAAAACACCAAGGCCATCACTGCAGTACTACGACTAAGGAAGTTGGCAGAACCAGAAGCGCCAAACAGGCTACCGGAAGCACCACTACCAAAAGCGGCCCCCATATCGGCCCCCTTGCCATGCTGCAACAAGACCAGAACGATCAGGCCAAGCGCCGACAAGCCGTTAACCACCTGAACAATCGTCTTAAAAATTTCCATAAACCTAACCAATACTTTTCGCAACACGGCAAATCGCCAAGAACTGCTCAGCCACCAGAGAGGCGCCCCCAACCAGAGCACCATCAACAACCGACAACGCCATCAATTCCAAGGCGTTATCAGGCTTGACGCTTCCGCCATACAAAACCGGAACGGAGGCAACCGACCATTCTGCAAAAGATTGCTTGATACGTCCATGCATGCACCGAACATCTTCCACAGTCGCCGCCACCCCGGTGCCAATTGCCCAGACGGGCTCGTAAGCAACGATACAGCGGGTGAAGCCACCTACACCAACCACATCAAGCACTGCACGCAACTGGCTCAACACAACCGAATCAGCGAGACCTTGCTGGCGCTGCAAAAGCGTTTCACCAACACAAACAATTGGTATCAAACCCTTAGCCAGCGCAGCCTCTACCTTAGAAGCAACCTCAGCATCCGACTCAAAACACAGCGCCCGACGTTCGGAATGACCAACAAGCACGTAACGCGCACCGAATTCCAGCAACATGGCCGCAGACACCTCGCCGGTATAAGCACCACTGCCAAACCGACTTAGATTTTGCGCGCCCAGAACAATATCAGAATCCTGCAACAATTCTTTGACTTGCGACAAGAACACCAACGGTGGACAAACTACAGCCCCCGATGCAGCGGGATCTTTGGCGATTGACTGAATCAGCAAACGATTCGACTCAAGCGAACCATTCATCTTCCAGTTTCCGACAACCAGCTTGGCTGACACGCCAATCTCCTCATTCGCAAAGCCGCTGGATTATAGATGGGTTAAGCCCGGACAGTCAAACCGGCGGGCATAACCACATCCAAATATGTTTGTAATATTTCTGCAATATACATAACCTAAGATTCGCTCCGCAGAAGTAACCCTTTGACTGATCTGGAGAACACTCGATGAAAGCATTTGTTGCTCGCGGCATGATGGCTGCAATAGCCACCACCTTCACTTTCACTGCTGCGACCGCATTTGCCGGTGACATTACCGGAGCCGGCGCCACCTTCCCTTACCCGCTGTACGCGAAATGGGCTTCCGAATACAAAAAGTCGACCAACGTCGGCATGAACTATCAGTCGATTGGCTCTGGTGGCGGCATCAAACAGATCAAGGCAAAAACTGTAGATTTTGGCGCGTCCGACAAGCCCTTGACCCCTAAAGAACTGGACGAAGCTGGCCTGATTCAGTTCCCAACGGTTATGGGTGGCGTTGTACCGGTAATCAACGTAGCCGGAATCGCGGCGGGCCAACTGAAACTGACACCCGAGGCCCTGGCCGACATCTTCCTGGGCAAAATCACCAAATGGAACGATCCGAAAATTGCTGCTAGCAATGCAGGGCTTACCCTTCCAGATACTGCAATTACAGTAGTACGTCGTTCGGATGGCTCTGGCACTACCTTCATTTTCACCAATTATCTGTCGAAAGTTAGCGCCGAGTGGAAGCAAAAAGTGGGCGAAGAAGCTTCGGTACAATGGCCGGTTGGCATTGGCGGCAAAGGCAATGAAGGCGTTGCCAACTTTGTCAAACTGACACCGGGATCGATTGGCTATGTTGAGTACGCCTACGCCCTGCAGAACAAGATGAACTTTACGCAACTGCGCAACAAGGACGGTCAGTTCGTGGCACCGAGCGAAGACACCTTCAAGGCAGCTGCATCACATGCCGAGTGGGAAAAAGCACCGGGTTTCTATGAAATTCTGACCAACGAACCGGGCAAGACCAGCTGGCCCATCACCGGCGCAACTTTTATCTTGATGCACAAAAATCAAGACAAAGCTGACACAGCAAAGGATGTAGTCAAATTCTTTGACTGGGCCTACGAACAAGGCGACAAGACAGCGTTGGACATGGATTACATCCCGATGCCGGACAACGTCGTAAAACTGATTCGTCAATCCTGGAAAGCAAACCTGAAAGATGCAGCAGGCAAGCCTCTGATGTAATCTGTGCGGCAATTCGCCGAGCAGATTAATCCGGTAAGGGGCCCATCGGGCCCCTTACGTCGTAAGACAGTACGATGGAACACCAATGTCAGACCCTTTGAGCGCCACACAACACCGCACACAGCGGCTTTACGACAAACTGTTTCAATACAGCACGCAATTTTTTGCCTTCCTGGTTCTGGCTTTGCTTGCCGGCATCATCGGCTCGCTTATCCATGGCGCTATGCCATCGATTAAAGCCTTCGGTTTCGGCTTCATTTTCACGGCGGACTGGGATCCGGTAACTGAGAAATTCGGCGCACTGATCCCGATTTACGGCACCCTGGTCACCTCGGTTATCGCTCTCTTGATTGCGATTCCAGTCAGCTTTGGCATTGCGATGTTCCTCACAGAACTTGCACCAGCCTGGTTGCGCCGGCCATTAGGCATTGCAGTGGAACTGCTGGCGGGCATTCCTTCGATCATTTACGGCATGTGGGGCCTGTTTATTTTTGCACCATTCTTTTCCCAGAACGTACAGCCATGGCTGAACACTCACGCGGGCAAGATTCCATTCGTCGGTCAATTACTGCAAGGCCCCCCCATGGGCATTGGCATGCTGACTGCCGGCATTATTTTGTCCATCATGGTCATCCCCTTCATTTCTTCAGTGATGCGCGACGTATTTGAAGTTGTCCCGCCCATGTTCAAGGAATCCGCTTATGGTTTGGGCGCCACCACCTGGGAGGTGATGCGCGGTGTAGTCCTGCCTTACACCAAAACCGGCGTTATTGGCGGCATCATGCTTGGCCTGGGTCGTGCACTCGGCGAAACCATGGCGGTGACCTTTGTCATCGGCAATGCACACAACTTCAATATCTCGCTGTTTATGCCAGGCAACAGTATTGCCTCCTCACTGGCCAATGAATTTACCGAAGCCGTTGGTGACCTCTACACCTCTGCACTGATTGAGCTGGGGCTGATCCTGTTCGTGATTACATTTATTGTTCTCTCGCTATCGAAATTGCTATTGCTGCAACTATCGAAAAGCGAAGGCAAACATTCCTGAGGACAGTGCCAATGAACGCCCTCTATACCCGTCGCCGATTGACCAACAAATTCAACCTGTTCATGTCCTACATGACCATGGCGTTTGGACTGTTCTTTCTCGGCTGGATTCTTTACACATTGTTCCTGCACGGCATTGGCGCACTCAAGCCAGCCCTGCTGACGCAATCAACCCCTCCTCCTGGAGAAGCCGGTGGCTTGGCCAACGCCATCTTTGGCAGCCTGCTAATGACTTTTTTTGCGACATTGATCGGCACGCCAATAGGCATCATGGCGGGGACCTATCTGGCAGAATATGGCAATCGTGGCTGGCTCGCGCCCACTACGCGCTTTATCAACGACATCCTGCTGTCGGCACCGTCCATCGTGATTGGCCTGTTTGTTTATGAGCTTTACGTCGTTCAGTTCAAACATTTTGCCGGCTGGGCTGGCGCCCTGGCGCTCAGCCTTATCGTCATTCCCGTGGTAGTCCGCACCACAGAAAACATGCTTCGCCTGATTCCCAACACACTACGAGAAGCTGCGGCGGCATTGGGAACGCCCCAGTGGAAGGTAGTGACCTTTGTTACTCTACGAGCAGCCAGGGCGGGCGTGTTGACAGGTATTCTGCTGGCAGTAGCCCGCATCTCTGGCGAAACGGCACCGCTCTTGTTTACAGCGCTGAACAATCAGTTCTGGAATACCAACATGAACCAGCCAATGGCCAATTTGCCGGTAGTGATTTTCCAGTTTGCAATGAGCCCATATGAAGACTGGCACACCCTTGCCTGGGGCGGCGCCCTGCTGATTACCTTGAGCGTATTGACGCTGAACATTCTTG
Source organism: Chitinivorax sp. (assembly GCA_046347685.1). Taxonomy (GTDB): domain Bacteria; phylum Pseudomonadota; class Gammaproteobacteria; order Burkholderiales; family SCOH01; genus CALMFQ01. Next base: position 40,635 of record JAXMFR010000002.1, on the reverse strand, counting down.
CTCGTTCGCTGTTCCGCCAGAAGTCGGCCTAAGCGAGGGAGCCAACCATGCATAGAGATCCAGTCATGACTGAACTGACCAATTCCGCATCCAAACTTTCGATCCGCAATCTGAATTTCTACTACGGCGCGTTCCACGCACTGAAGAACGTCAATATGGAAATTCCGGAAAAGCAGGTAACGGCATTTATCGGCCCATCCGGCTGCGGCAAATCAACCTTGCTCCGCACCTTCAACCGTATGTACCAGCTTTATCCCAAGCTGCGTGCCGAGGGCGAAATCGTCATGAATGGCCGCAACATTCTGGATAAAGGAATTGACCTCAATCTGCTGCGCGCCAAGATCGGCATGGTATTCCAGAAGCCCACACCATTTCCGATGTCGATTTACGACAATATTGCATTCGGCGTAAAGCTTTATGAAACGCTGTCGCGTAAGGACATGGAAGAGCGCGTGGAATGGGCGCTGCGCAAGGCAGCCCTGTGGGAAGAGGTAAAAGACAAACTCAAGCAAAGCGGTAACGGCCTCTCTGGTGGTCAACAACAGCGTTTGTGTATTGCCCGGGCAATTGCGGTAAAGCCGGAAGTATTGCTATTGGATGAACCGACATCGGCACTTGACCCCATCTCGACAGCTCATATTGAAGAGCTGGTGCATGAATTGAAAGAGGATTACACCATCGCTATTGTTACCCACAATATGCAACAAGCGGCGCGTGTCTCCGACTACACAGCTTATATGTACCTGGGCGAGCTGATCGAATTTGGCGAAACTGACGCAATTTTCACCGCGCCAAAGAAAAAGGCCACCGAAGACTACATCACCGGAAAATTTGGCTAAACAGTTAACGAAAACAAAAAAGGCAGCCTAGGCTGCCTTTTTTGTCTTGAAGCCAATGTTCACGCAACCTTGGCGGCTGCTTCGACCACACTGGCAATATGTTTAGCCCAATGCTGAATCTTGTCGTTGTTCTTGCCTTCCAGCATCACCCGAATCACAGGCTCGGTACCGCTGGGCCGCAATACGATACGACCGTTATCCTTCAAATCACACTCAGCCTCAACCAAAGCGGCCTGCACAGGTAATGATTCGCGATAATCAAATCCTTTGGGGATGCGAACATTGATCAACACCTGAGGATACAGGGAAACCTCCTTAGCTGCATCGTGCAACGACGTCCAGCCGCGTGTGCTGCGCAGCGCATCCAACACCTGCAAGGCAGAAACGATGCCATCGCCGGTCGTGTGACGATCCAGGCAGAGAATATGCCCGGAACTTTCACCACCGATCTGCCAACCATGCTCATTGAGCATTTCCAGCACGTAGCGGTCACCCACAGCAGCTCGAGCAAAAGGAATACGCTGACGCTCCAGCGCGTGCTCAACGCCCAGATTGGTCATCAGCGTGCCAACCACGCCACCCAGCAATTTACCGTGTTTTTGTCGATGGCGCGCAATGATATAAATCAGGCGGTCACCGTCAAATGCAGCGCCATCCTTGTCAACCATAATCAGTCGATCACCATCGCCATCAAGCGCAATGCCATAATCCGCCTGGTTGTCCACCACGGCTTTCTGCAGTGCAGCAACATCCGTCGCCCCTACGCCTGCATTGATATTCAGGCCGTCAGGTTGAGTGCCGATCGTCACTACATCCGCACCCAGTTCATGGAACACGTGCGGCGCCACATGGTAGGTTGCGCCGTTGGCACAATCCACCACAAGCTTCAGGCCACGCAAATCACTATCGGACGGGTAAGTGCTCTTACAGAATTCGATATAACGGGCCGCAGCATCTTCCATGCGCCGTGCCTTGCCGAGAGCGGAGGAAGACACACACCCCATCGGCTCATCCAGCAAAGCCTCGATTTGGCGCTCAACCTTGTCACCCAACTTGGAACCACCAGCGCCAAAGAACTTGATGCCGTTATCTTCAAACGGGTTATGCGAAGCACTGATCACGACACCAGCCTGCAAACGCAATGCCCGCGTCAGATAGGCGATGCCGGGCGTTGGCATTGGGCCGATCAGCACAGTATCAACACCGCCGGCAGCAAAGCCAGCCTCCAGAGCCGATTCAAGCATATAGCCCGAGATCCGCGTATCCTTACCAATCAGCACTGTTGGCTTCTGGCCATCGCGCAAGCGCCGATCAGCTTCCGCCAGAACCTTACCAGCGGCATAACCCAGACGCATCACAAAATCAGGGGTGATCGGGGCTTCACCAACACGGCCACGTACACCATCGGTTCCAAAATACTTTCTGCTCATAGCCCTATCTTTTCCATTATCTTGATTGCATCTTTGGTCGGTTTAACATCGTGCACCCGCACCACCACTGCACCTCGTTGAATTGCCAACATGGCCGCCGCCACACTTTCAAAGTGCCGGCCATCCACAGAATTTCCGGTGATAGCGCCCAACATCGATTTTCGTGAAAGCCCAGCCAATACCGGAAAACCTGATTCCGCCAGATTAGCAAGTTTCTGCAAAAGCTGGATATTGTGCTCCAGTGTTTTGCCAAAGCCAAATCCGGGATCGATCATGATTCGTTCACGACCAATGCCGGCAGACTCCGCCAGTGATGCACGCTTCAGCAGATAATCCCCCACTTCGGCGACAACATCGACATAATGCGGCTCAGCCTGCATCACATCCGGATTACCCTGTTTATGCATCAAGCAAACTGCAGCCCGCGATGCAGCAACCACAGCCAATGCGCCTTCATCCTCCAGCGCACCGACGTCATTAACCATATCGGCCCCTGCCGCCAGCACAGCACGCATGACTTCGCATTTACGTGTATCAACCGAGATCGGCACTGGCAGATTCAGCAATTTTTCTAGCACCGGCATCACCCGATCGAGCTCCTGCTGCACAGATACTCCAAGTGCTCCAGGTCGGGTCGATTCGCCGCCGATATCGATAATATCGGCACCTTGAGCAACCATCTGCTCGGCCCGTCCCAGGGCAGCGCTCACGTCAGTATATGAACCACCGTCTGAAAACGAATCCGGCGTTACATTGAGAATCCCCATCACCAACGGGCGCGACAAATCCAGCCGGAAACGACCACACGCCAAGGCAGAAGCAGACATAGACACGATTTGAATAACTGGAAATAGAACCGACCCTGCAAGAGGGTCGGTTTGTCACAATCAGACTTCCTGAGCCGGCGTCACTGTCGCGGTAGGAGTAGTAGGCGGAGCATCATTTTTAGGTGCAGAACCACTTGGGCGCGGTGCGCGTGGAGGGCGACCTTCCATGATGTCATTGATCTGGTCAGCATCAATGGTTTCCCATTCCAGCAAGGCACTGGTCATTGCCTCCACCTTATCACGGTGCTCTTCAAGCAACTGACGGGCCAACGCATACTGCTCATCGATAATACGGCGAATCTCGGCGTCAACCTGTTGCATGGTTGCCTCCGACAAATTCTTGTGCGTTGTCACCGAGCGCCCCAAGAATACTTCCTGATCATTTTCACCATAAACCATCGGACCCAGCGCATCCGACATGCCGTACCGCATCACCATATCGCGCGCCAGTTTGGTGGCCCGTTCAAAGTCATTCGATGCGCCTGTCGTCATCTGGTGCATGAAAATTTCTTCCGCCAACCGGCCGCCGAACAGAATCGAAATCTGCTGCAGCATAAAATCACGGTCATAGCTGAAGCGATCCTGCACGGGCAAGGAAAGCGTCACCCCCAGGGCTCGGCCACGCGGGATGATTGTGACTTTATGCACCGGATCGGCCTTGGGCAGCAACTTGGCCACCACGGCGTGTCCGGACTCATGATAAGCGGTGTTCTTGCGTTCTTCTTCACTCATCACAACCGAGCGACGTTCCGCCCCCATCATGACCTTATCCTTGGCAGACTCGAAGTCATTCATGTCTACCAGACGCTTGTTCTGGCGCGCAGCAAACAAGGCTGCTTCATTTACCAGATTGGCCAGATCGGCACCGGAGAAACCTGGCGTACCACGCGCAATCAGGTCCGCACGCACATCGGCGGCAATCGGCACCTTACGCATATGCACACTGAGAATTTGCTCACGGCCACGAATATCCGGCAACGGAACGACAACCTGACGATCAAAACGCCCCGGGCGCTGTAATGCGGGGTCAAGCACATCAGGACGGTTGGTTGCGGCAACCACGATGATGCCGGAATTGGCCTCAAAGCCATCCATCTCAACCAGCAATTGATTCAGTGTTTGCTCGCGCTCGTCGTTACCCCCACCCAGACCAGCACCACGCTGGCGGCCAACGGCATCGATTTCGTCGATAAATATGATGCAAGGTGCATTTTTCTTCGCCTGTTCAAACATGTCACGAACACGGGCAGCACCTACGCCGACAAACATTTCCACGAAATCCGAACCGGAAATCGAAAAGAAAGGTACTTTTGCTTCACCCGCAATCGCCTTGGCCAGCAAGGTTTTACCGGTTCCCGGAGAGCCCACCAGCAAGACACCACGCGGAATGCGTCCACCCAGACGCTGGAACTTGCTTGGGTCACGCAGGAATTCGACGATTTCCTGCACCTCTTCCTTGGCCTCGTCACAACCGGCCACATCGGCGAACAATACCGGATTGCTTGATTCATCCAGCATGCGCGCCCGGCTCTTGCCGAATGAAAACGCCCCGCCTTTACCGCCGCCCTGCATCTGGCGCATGAAGAAAATCCATACGCCAATCAGCAACAGCATTGGGAACCAGGAAATAAATACCTGCATCAACAATGACTGTTCTTCTTCCGGCTTGGCTGAAAAACGTACGTTGTTTTTGAGCAGATCACCCACCATCCCTGGATCGTAGGGAGCCAGCGTCGAAAAAGCGCTGCCATCCGAGCGCTTGCCACGCAACATCTGACCACGCAACGGGTGGCCTTCAATTTCTACCGATGCAATACGCCCCTGACGAACCTCATCGACAAACTCCGAATAGGCCATCTGGCTTTGCGGCTCGTGCCGCTTGCTGAACTGGTTGAACACCGTCATCAGCACCAAGCCGATAATGAGCCAGATCGCAATGTTCTTGCCGATGTTGTTCACGTCTACTCCTTAGTACTGCTATATACGGAAAAATCCAAATTTCATTCTAAACCCAATCACCGGCACTGTCAGCATTAGCCGCTGGGCAAATCAAACACCGGCGCGGTATCGCCACGCTTGTTTTTACCCAGCAGATAAATTTCATTGCTGCGATCACGAGAAGCCTTTGGCTTGCGCGTTACAACCTGTTCGAAATGCTGCTTCAACAATGCCAGATATTCGGGATAGCCACTTCCCTGAAAAGCTTTGACCAGATAATTGCCACCAGGTTTCAGATGTCGCTGTGCAAAATCCAGAGCCAGCTCAATCAGATAAATGCTGCGCGGCATATCCATCATGGCATTGCCAGCTATATTGGGGGCAAGATCGGAAATAACAAGATCCACAGCCCGCCCTTCAAGCATTGCTTCAAATTGATGCAGGACACTTTCCTCGCGGAAATCGCCCTGCAAAAAAGTCACGCCAGGCACCGGATCCATCGGCAAGATATCCAGCGCAAATACGGCCCCGGACTTACCAACCTTCTGCACAGCCACCTGCGTCCAGCTACCTGGCGCAGACCCGAGATCCACCACCACCATACCGGGGCGAATCAGATTGTCTTTATCACTGATTTCCAGCAACTTGTAAGCAGCGCGCGAGCGATAGCCATCTTTCTGCGCCAGATGCACATAATGATCATTGAGATGCTCACGCATCCATGCTTTGCTGGTCTTGGATTGTTTCATGAGTTAATATTACCGGTTTTTCAGCGAGTTACCGCCATGATTGAACTAAACACCGAACAGCGCCGCTTTTTGCGCGCTCTGGCACATCACCTCAAACCGACTGTCATGATCGGCAACCAGGGATTGACCGAATCGGTGATGCGGGAATTGGCTCGCAACCTGGATGCGCACGAACTGATCAAGGTACGGGTTCTGGGTGATGAACGTGAAGCACGCGTCGCACTGATGACGGAAATTTGTGAACACCTGGAATGTGCGCCAGTGCAACATATCGGCAAATTGCTGCTGTTATTCCGCCCGGGCGCAGAACCAAAGATCGAATTGCCGGTAGGCAAGAAAAAAGCCCTGCCTGCAACCAAAGTCGCCAAGGTCGAGGCAAAACCGAAAGTCGAAGTACGCATCGACAAAGGCCGCCCCGGTGGCAATCGTCGTCGCCAAATGGGCAACAGACAACGTTAAGCCTTACAGACGGCGGCTCAGCCCTTGCCGCCGCTCTTCACTACCAGCGCCAAACCCAGCAGACAAACAATCAGATACAACAGGGTTGACAAGGCGTGTGCGGTATCAAATCCGCCCCCGAATACACCCTGCGCCACCTGCACCGCCTGCGCCTTGAGATGGACAATCCAGGGATGAATCGCAAAGCTGTTGATCAGCGTCAGCAGCAACATGGCCACGATCAACCAGAAGCTACCCTCTTTCATTCCTCGAAAGCCAATCCGATATAGGGTGTGCCCCAACAGGTAAACAGCACTGCCGATGCCAACCCAGGCAATCGCATTAAACATTTTTCCGGCCAGCACACCAGCCAAGGCACGATCGGATAGTGAGGCGAACAGAATCGGAGCAACCAGCACGCCGATCGCCCACAACCCACCCACCCACAGTGTCAGCGCAATATTTCGCAGCGAATCAGGAAAATTGCTCATAACTTTGAATCAAATGTACTGAATGTTAAGCACTTCATACTCCCGAATACCGGCCGGCGCCTGTACCTCAGCCACATCCCCAACATATTTGCCAATTAATGCCCTAGCAATGGGCGAACTCACAGAAACCTTGCGCTGTTTAATATCAGCCTCATCCTCCCCAACAATCTGATACACAACAACTGCACCCGATTCCAAGTCCTCCAATTCGACCGTTGCGCCAAATACCACGCGTAAGCGCCCATCGACTTGTATATCTGCTGGGTCAATGATTTGTGCATTCGACAACTTGCCTTCCAGCTCGGCAATCCGCCCCTCGATAAAGCCCTGACGCTCTTTGGCAGCGTCGTATTCTGCATTTTCCGACAGATCGCCCTGCGCCCGTGCCTCAGAAATCGCCTGGATCACATTCGGGCGCTCAACCGTTTTCAGATGATGCAGCTCCTGCTTGAGCATTTCCGCTCCCACCACTGTCAGCGGCACCTTGATCATTTTTCGCTTCTCCTGTTAGCTCAGCCAAAATAACAGGCCGCCGTCCCAAGACGGCGGCCCACGGCTGGCTCAATTGTCTATTTACAGCTTGCCAGCAACCTGTTGATGCAAACCCTGAACATCATACACCGCAAGCTCAGCCATGTGCTGCATGCCGATCGAGGCCGCGCGGGCCCCTGCCAGCGTGGTGTAGATGGTCAGGCGAGCCTGCTGCGCCGCATGGCGAATATAGTACGAATCCTGGATCGCAGAACGCTTTTCTTCCACGGTGTTGATCACCATCTGGATTTCACCATTCTTGATCAGATCGACGATATTCGGACGCCCTTCGTTTACCTTGTTCACCAACGTTACCGGAATACCGGCATCGGCAATCGCGCCGCCGGTGCCCTTGGTGGCAAACAGACCAAAGCCCAGTTGCGACAAGGTACGCGCCACTTCTACGGCGCCCGGACGATCCTGCAGCTTAACGCTAATGAAGACATTACCTGAGGCCGGCAACTTCACCGATGCAGCCAATTGCGACTTGACGAAGGCCTCGGCAAAGGTTGTACCCACGCCCATCACCTCACCGGTCGACTTCATTTCCGGCCCGAGAATGGTATCAACACCCGGGAATTTAATGAACGGGAATACAGCCTCTTTCACCGAGTAATAAGGCGGAATCACTTCGCCCTTGACGCCCTGGTTGTCCAGGGTCGAGCCGGCCATGCAACGCGCAGCAATCTTAGCCAACGGCAAGCTGGTTGCCTTGGATACAAACGGTACGGTACGCGATGCACGCGGATTCACTTCCAGCACGTAAACATCACCATTCTGGATGGCAAACTGCACGTTCATCAGACCCACCACGTTCAGCGCCTTGGCCATGGCCACGGTCTGACGGCGAATTTCGTCCTGCAGTTCCTGCGACAGACTGTAAGGCGGCAGCGAACAAGCCGAATCACCGGAGTGAACCCCCGCCTGCTCAATGTGCTCCATGATGCCGCCGATCATCACGCGCTCGCCATCACAAATGGCATCCACGTCGACTTCGATTGCATCGTTGAGGAAGCGATCCAGCAACACCGGACTATCATTCGAGACCTTGACCGCTTCACGCATATAGCGCTCCAGATCGGCCTGGGCGTGAACAATCTCCATCGCACGACCACCCAGCACGTAGGACGGACGCACTACCAACGGGTAGCCGATTTCCTGTGCCAGTTGAATCGCCTCACCCGGCGTACGGGCAGTGCGGTTCGGCGGCTGACGCAGAGCCAGCTCCTGCAGAAGCTTCTGGAAACGTTCGCGATCTTCGGCAGCGTCGATCATGTCCGGGCTGGTACCGATGATCGGTACACCATTGGCTTCCAGCGGACGTGCCAGCTTCAATGGCGTCTGGCCACCGTACTGTACGATCACGCCAATCGGCTTCTCGACATGAACGATTTCCAGCACGTCTTCCAGCGTCAGCGGCTCGAAGTACAGACGATCAGAAGTGTCATAGTCGGTCGAAACGGTTTCCGGGTTACAGTTAACCATAATGGTTTCGTAACCATCTTCACGCAGTGCCAGTGCTGCGTGTACGCAGCAGTAATCGAATTCGATACCCTGACCGATACGATTCGGGCCACCGCCCAGCACCATGATCTTTTTCTTGTCAGTCGGCTGCGACTCGCACTCTTCCTCATAGGTCGAGTACATGTACGCGGTGTTGGTCGAGAACTCAGCCGCACAGGTATCTACGCGCTTGTAGACCGGGCGCACGCCCATCTGCCAGCGATGATTGCGTACGGCGCTCTGATGCTCACCCAGCACGGTAGCCAGACGACGATCCGAGAAGCCCTTGCGCTTCAGGCGACGCATAGTGGTTGCATCGATCGCGGCCAATGGCTTGCCACGCAAAGCCTGTTCTTCGGCAACAATGTCTTCGATCTGAATCAGGAACCAGACATCGATCTTGGTCAACGCATGCACCTGCTCCAGCGTCAAACCAGCACGGAAAGCATCAGCGATGTACCAGATACGTTCCGGCCCCGGGTCTGCCAGTTCGGTTTCGATGGTTTCCAGATCAGTCGTAAACTCATCCAGACCATACATACCGGTTTCCAGACCGCGCAGCGCTTTCTGCAACGACTCCTGGAAGGTACGCCCCATCGCCATCACTTCGCCCACCGACTTCATTTGCGTCGTCAGACGGTCATTCGCCTGCGGGAATTTCTCGAAAGCGAATTTTGGAATCTTGGTAACAACGTAATCGATCGACGGTTCGAACGATGCCGGTGTCTTGCCACCGGTAATATCGTTTTTCAACTCATCCAGCGTAAAACCGACAGCCAGCTTGGCGGCGATCTTGGCGATCGGGAAACCTGTGGCTTTCGAGGCCAGCGCCGACGAACGCGACACACGCGGATTCATTTCGATCACGATCATCTCGCCGTTGGCCGGATTGATCGCGAACTGCACGTTGGAACCGCCAGTATCCACACCAATCTCACGCAGCACCGCCAACGAGGCGTTACGCATGATCTGATATTCCTTGTCGGTCAACGTCTGCGCCGGGGCCACAGTGATCGAGTCACCGGTGTGCACGCCCATGGCGTCGAAGTTTTCGATCGAGCACACGATGATGCAGTTGTCGGCGCGGTCGCGCACCACTTCCATCTCGTACTCTTTCCAGCCCAGCACCGACTGCTCAATCAGTAGCTCGTGGGTTGGCGAAGCCTCAAAGCCACGCTCACAAATAGCCAGGAATTCTTCCTTGTTGTAGGCAATACCGCCACCGGAGCCGCCCATGGTGAAAGACGGGCGAATCAGCGTCGGAAAACCCACTTCCAGCTGGCCAGCCAGAGCCTGCTCCATGGTATGGGCAATAATCGATTTCGGGCAGGACAAACCAATCTTGGCCATCGCCTCTTTGAACTTGCCACGGTCTTCCGCTTTGTCGATTGCCTCTGGCGTAGCGCCAATCAGCTCGACCTTGTATTTGTCGAGCACACCATTGCGCCACAGGTCCAGTGCGCAGTTCAGCGCGGTCTGGCCACCCATGGTCGGCAGGATCGCATCCGGAAGCTCCTTGGCGATGATTTTTTCAACCATCTGCCAGGTGATCGGCTCAATGTAGGTCACATCGGCCATGTTCGGGTCAGTCATGATCGTGGCCGGATTGGAGTTGACCAGAATGACCTTGTAACCCTCTTCACGCAGGGCCTTGCAGGCCTGTGCGCCGGAGTAGTCAAATTCGCAAGCCTGGCCGATGACGATCGGGCCGGCGCCAATAATCAGGATACTGTTGATGTCTGTACGTTTTGGCATGTGGGGTCCTTGATTACTTACGTTCAGCCATCAGCTTGATGAACTTGTCGAACAGATAGGCCACGTCATGCGGGCCGGGGCTCGCTTCCGGGTGGCCCTGGAAGCTGTAGGCAGGCTTATCGGTGAGCTCGATACCCTGCACCGTGCCGTCAAACAAGGAACGATGCGTCACGCGCACATTGGCCGGCAGACTGGCTTCGTCAACCTGGAAACCATGATTCTGGCTGGTGATCATCACCTGCTTGCTGTCCAGATCCTGCACCGGGTGGTTGGCGCCATGATGGCCGAACTTCATCTTGCTGGTCTTGCCACCAGCGGCCAGACCGAGCAATTGATGGCCCAGACAAATGCCAAAGATCGGCAGATTCTTGTCCAGCAGGGTGCGAATCGCCTTGATTGCGTAGTCACACGGCTCCGGGTCACCCGCGCCATTAGACAGGAAGATACCATCCGGATTCAGCGCCAACGCCTCTTCAGCGGTAGCGGTAGCCGGCAGCACAGTCAGTTTGCAGCCACGCTCGGCCAGCATGCGCAAGATATTGTGTTTAACACCGTAATCGAAGGCGACTACGTTGTATTTAGCCTCGGTTTGCTCGGTATAGCCACGCCCCAGCTTCCACTCCTGAGTCGTCCAGGTGTAAGCCTTATCGGTCGTCACCACCTTGGCCAGATCCTTGCCGACCATCGAACCAAAGCTCTTGGCCATTTCCACGGCCTTGGCCGGATCGATATTATCGCCGGAGATGATACAGCCCGGCTGTGCACCCTTTTCGCGCAGGATGCGAGTCAATTTACGGGTATCGATCTCAGCAATCGCCACCACGTCATTGGCTTTCAGATAGTCCGGCAAGGTCTGTTCGCTGCGCCAGTTGGACGCCAGCAATGGCAGATTGCGGATAATCAGGCCACTGGCAAATACCTGACGCGACTCGGCGTCTTCGGCGTTAACACCGACACTACCGATATGCGGATAGGTCAAGGTAACCAGTTGTTTGTAATACGAAGGATCGGTAAGGATTTCCTGGTAGCCGGTAATCGCGGTGTTGAACACCACTTCACCAATGGTGGAACCATCGGCACCAATGGAAACCCCATGAAACAGCGTGCCGTCGGCCAACGCGAGAAGAGCAGACTTGAATTGAGACACCAGCGGCTCCTGAGGTAAGACGTAGATCGGATGGAGCGCACAGATTGCCAGCCAGGCCCGGCCAAGAATTTGAATAAATACTCGATTCCGGAGGGCTTTTGCAAAAAGCGGGATAGACCTTTCGGCCTACCCCGCATACTTGTGCGAAAACTGCGAAATTTTAACGTATTAGCAGTTTTTCATCAATCGTGATTCGGTTATTCCGGTACATCATTTTGCTGCAAGCGCACCAAAAGCATGCGCAAAGCGTCGCGCAAGCCTTGCGCCTCGGCCAGCGGCGCAGCAAAACGGCAACTCATTTCCGCCCGCATGGCCACCGCCTGCTGCCGCAACGCCCTGCCAGTTTCCGTCAGACAAACCAGTACCTGCCGTTCGTCCTGCGTGGCACGGCGCCGACTGACATAGTCAACGGCTTCAAGGCGCTTCAGTAATGGCGTCAAGGTACCCGAGTCCAGCAATAGCTTCTGGCCAATACTTTTCACCGTCACCCCATCCTGCTCCCACAGCACCAGCATCACCAGATATTGCGGATAAGTCAGCCCCAATGGCGCCAGATAGGGTTGATAAGTCTGCGTCACCGCCCTGGATGCCGCATACAAGGCAAAACAGAGCTGCTCGTCCAGACGCAGCCCGTCACTCACAGCAAGGCCTCGATATCACGCGCCATGTCTTCGGGTTTGGTAGTGGGCGCAAAACGATCCACCACTTTGCCATCACGATTAACCAGAAACTTGGTGAAGTTCCATTTGATGGACTCGCTACCAAGCACCCCGGTCGCCTGTTTTTTCAGATATTCATAAAGCGGATGGGTGTTGTGGCCATTGACGTCGATCTTGTCAAACATCGGAAAACTCACGCCATAGTTGAGCTGGCAGAATTCCTGAATCTCCTCCTTGCCACCCGGCTCTTGTGCACCAAACTGGTTGCAGGGAAAGCCCAGCACCACCAATCCCTTATCCTTGTACTGCTGATAAACCTTTTCCAATCCTTCATATTGTGGGGTAAAGGCACACTTGCTGGCGGTATTGACGACCAGCATCACCTTGCCCTGGTAATCGGCAAGCGATTGCTCCTGACCATTCAGGCGAGGCGCTTTAAAAGAATATATCGGTGCAGCCATCATATTTCTCCAGACAAGGGCGATAAGATGAAGCACAAGATATCAAACAATTAAATTGTACCCAATTAAATATTGAAAATTGACTGTCAAACCAGTCAACGCCACGCCTGCGCCAATGCAAAACGGCCGGGGTTAACCCCGGCCGTTTCAAAACCCACGTTACTGCAGGCTTATTTCAAGCCGAGCACGTCCTGCATATCAAACATGCCTTTGCGACCGACCAGAAAACGCGCCGCGCGCACCGCGCCCTGGGAAAAGGTCGCACGGCTGGAGGCTTTATGAGTGATTTCCACACGCTCGCCAATCCCAGCAAACACAACAGTGTGATCCCCAACCACATCGCCACCACGCATGGTGGCAAAACCGATGGTGGACGGGTCACGCTCGCCGGTATTGCCCTCGCGACCATATACCGCGCATTCCTTCAGATCACGATTGATGGCATTGGCCACCACTTCACCCATGCGCAGCGCAGTGCCGGATGGCGCATCAATTTTGTGGCGATGATGCATTTCAACAATTTCAATGTCGTAACCGCTGGAAAGCACTTTGGCGGCGATTTCCAGCAATTTGAAAGTCAGATTGACGCCAACACTCATATTCGGTGCAAACATGATGCCGATATCTGCGGCTCCCGCCTGGAGCAGCTGCTTTTCCTCATCGCTGAAGCCTGTGGTACCAATCACCATGTTTACCCCCAGTTCGCGGCACACAGCCAGATGCGCCAGCGTGCCTTCCGGTCGGGTAAAGTCGATCAGCGCATCCGCACCCGCCAGCGCAGCTTTCAAGTCCGCGGTGACCTTGATATCAGGGGCGCCCGGCACCAGTGCTGCGGCAGAGGTGCCAAGCAAAGGGCTGGCTGCATGTTCGAGTACCGCAAACAGCTGGCAATCAGCAGACTGGACAACGGTTTCGATCAGGGTACGCCCCATCCGGCCGCCAGCGCCGGCAATCGCAATTTTCAAGCTCATGTTCAATCTTTCTTCGGAGATTCGCCATCCTGCTTGGCGTTTTTCTGGATTTGTTCCGCATCCAATTCACGCGACTTTTCCAGTGTCTGCGCACGTGGCGACAGCTTCGGCTCAGCCGATACAAAGCCCTTCAACGGCGGCATTACACTACCTTCAAAGCGCGCCACAGCATCACCGGTAAAGAATACGGTGAACTGCTTGTCTTCGATGACTTTGCCGTCGTAATACACCCGGTACAGATAATCCCAGCGATCCGCATGGAAGGGATCGACAAGCAATGGCGTACCCAGCAGGAAACGCACTTGCGAGCGCGTCATACCCGGCTTGAGCTTGGCAATCATGTCTTCGGTAATGTAGTTACCCTGCTGCACTTCCAGCTTGTAAGTCAGGGAGGAACAGGCCGTCAGGGCGGCGATACTCAGGACGAGAAAAAGTTTTCTCAATTGGAATCCGATGCTTATAGGACAAACCCACCATAAACCACCTTGCAGTCAAGTTTGCAAAGGCGCACAAAGCCGATATCATAACCGAGAACATCCAGCCCCAAAAGCCACGCAATGAGCAAAGCCAGCGATCTAAAAGACATGGGCCTGAAGGCCACTGCACCGCGCCTGAAAATCCTCAACCTGTTTGAAAACACCGAGCAGCGCCATATGTCGGCAGAAGATGTGTATCGTCTGCTGATTGCCGAGGATCTGGATATCGGTCTGGCGACGGTCTATCGGGTGCTCACCCAGTTCGAGCAGGCCGGCCTGCTGGTGCGCCATCATTTTGAATCGGGCAAGGCGGTGTTCGAGCTGAATCAAGGGCACCATCATGACCATCTGGTGTGCCTGAAATGCGGCCATGTGGAAGAGTTCTTCGATCCGGAAATCGAGCAACGGCAGGATGCCGTCGCTGCTGCACGTGGCTTCAAGGTCGAAAGCCACTCGATGTACCTGTACGGCCTGTGCCGTGACTGCGTACCCAAATAAACCAACCTCAAGCCTTTCACCTGATTCATGCTGCCCTGGCTTGATGGCGACAGCCCTTTCCCGCCATTAACGCAGGCACTCACGGCGCCCAACGGGCTGCTTGCGGCCGGCGGAGATCTGTCGCCGCAACGCTTGCTGCAAGCCTACTCCCAAGGCATTTTCCCCTGGTACAACCCTGGCGAACCGATACTCTGGTGGAGCCCTGACCCGCGCATGGTGTTGTTTCCACAGCAGCTGCGGATCACCCGCTCGCTATCCAAGGTACTGCGCAATCGCAGCTACGAAATTCGCGTCGACACGGCGTTTCGGCAAGTGATGACCGCCTGTGCCGCACCACGCGATGCAGAAGGAGGCAGCTGGATCGGCCCGGAAATCATCGACGGTTATTGTGAACTACACCGACTCGGCCACGCCCACTCGATCGAAACCTGGATTGACGGCGAACTCGCTGGCGGCCTGTATGGCGTGGCGCTGGGCAAAATGTTTTACGGCGAATCGATGTTTGCCCGCCGCAACGATGCGTCGAAAATCGCATTCGTGCATCTGGTACAAAAACTGCAGCTATGGGGCTGCGGCATGATCGACTGCCAGATGTTCACCCATCACCTGCATTCGTTCGGCGCGCAACTGATTCCGCGTGCGCAATTCGCTGCTACACTCAAACTGTTGATAGCCGAAGAAGCGATGTTTCAGCCTTGGCACTATTGCAATGTGCCGACCCAGGCGGCATCCGATCAAGGCTAACAGCCAGCACAAACAATATGCACGGCGCAGCCGGCAGCCACTGCTGGCCACTCACGTGCAATGGAGATACCCGTGAGCAAACTTGGAGAACAGGGCCAGGCGCTGATCCAGTTTTATACCACTGCGCCGTATCCCTGCAGCTATCTGCCCGAACAGCAAGCGCGTTCGCAAGTTGCCATACCCGGCGACCTGATCGACGCCAGCGTCTATAGCCAGCTGGTGCGTGCCGGCTTCCGCCGTAGCGGCCTGTTCACTTACCGACCCCACTGCGATCGCTGTCGCGCCTGCGTGCCAGTGCGGGTGCGCGCCGCAGAATTCACCCCCAACCGCACCCAGCGCCGCACCTGGCGGGATTACCAGCATTTGCGGGTGGAACTGTTGCCGCTGGGCTACAACGAAGAACACTACCTGCTGTATCGCAATTATCAGCAAAGCCGTCACGCCGGAGGCGGCATGGATGAAGACAGCCGTGAGCAATATCGCAACTTCATTCTCAAGAGCAATGTGTCCAGCTTTCTGGCGGAATTTCGTGATCAAGCAGGCAGTCTGAAGATGGTCAGTCTGATCGATGAGCTGGATGACGGCTTATCCTCGGTCTACACCTTTTTTGACCCCGACCCGCGAGCCAGCCTTGGCACTTTCAACGTGCTCTGGCAAATGGCGCTGTGCCGCAAACTGGAATTGCCTTATCTGTATCTGGGCTACTGGATTGGCACCAGCCGCAAGATGAATTACAAAACCCGTTTTCAGCCGCTGGAAGGCCTGCAGGACGGCAAATGGCAGGTGCTGGCGACAGAAAACCAACACCCTTGATGATTTATGCAGGCGCATATCGATTCGTGCACTAGCATGAACTATGCATCGTCGTCGAAATGTGCGTCATGTCTGAACACTTGAAACAAGCTGCCACCCCCCCCGAACAGTTGCGCCAGCTTCTGGAAAGCGGCCATAGCAATGGACATCAGAAGCTGGGGCATCATCTGCTGGATGCCGGGCTGATTCAGCCCGAGCAGCTGCATCATGCACTGAATCTGCAACACGCCAGCCAAGGGCGTCGCCTGGGCGAAATCATGCTGGAGCAAGGGCTGCTGCAGCCGGTGGATCTGGAAGATGCACTGCATCGGCAACTGGAAGTGCCCAAGGCCCACCTGTCCAGTTTTGAAATCGACCCCGAAATCGTCAAGCTCCTGCCGGAAAGCTCGGCACGCCGCTACCACGTCATGCCGATGATGCTGTTTGGCGATGCCCTGGTACTGGCAACCGAATCGCTGCTGACACAGGAGGCCTTGGACTCGCTGCGTTTTGTCACCCAGCGCAAGATCCTCCAGGCGCTGGTCGAGCCCGGCGAAATCTCGCAGGCGATTGAAGAATATTATCTGCACGAAGTCGGCGGCGACGATCTGCAGCGCTACGAAAAAACCATCGAGCCACACGAAGAAGAACAGCGTGTCTGGCGCGAAGCAGAGCAACAGGCCAAGCAGCAGCCGATCGTCAAGCTGGTGGATTCGATGATCCGCAATGCGATTGTGCAAAAAACCTCGGATATCCATATCCTGCCGGGCAAGGAAACCTTCCTGCTGCAATATCGCATCGATGGCACGCTGGTGAAAGTGCGCGACTTCCCGAAAACCCTGCTACCGCCGGTGGTCAGCCGCATCAAGATTCTCTCGCGGCTGAACATTGCCGAGCGCCGCATGCCGCAGGATGGCCGCCTGACCTACAACCAGGGAGGCCAGGAAGTTGATCTGCGGGTATCGATCATTCCCATGCAGTTCGGTGAAAGCATTGTCATCCGCCTGCTCAACAAAAATGCTGGCCTGCGGCGGCTGTCGCAAATTGGCTTTGGCGAAATCGACGAAGCGCGCCTGCGCGATCTGCTGAACCGTTCCCACGGCATCATTCTGGTTACCGGCCCGACCGGCTCCGGCAAATCGACCACGCTGTATGCAGCCTTGCAGGAAGTGGCGAAAAACAACGTCAACATCATCACAGTGGAAGACCCGATTGAATATGAACTGGCGGGCATGCGTCAGATTCAGCTGATTCCGTCGATCAATTTCAGCTTTCCGCAGGCGCTGCGTGCCATCCTGCGCCACGATCCGGATGTGGTGATGATTGGTGAAATGCGCGACCTGGAAACCTGCAAGATTGCGGTGGAAAGTGCGCTGACCGGGCATCTGGTATTCAGCACCCTGCATACCAACGACGCTGCCAGCACTATCGTGCGCCTGCTGGAAATGGGTATCGAGCCTTATATGATCCGCGCTGCGCTGATTGGTGTGCTGGCACAGCGCCTGGTGCGCAAGAACTGCCAGCACTGTCTGGAGCCGGAACAATTGACGCCGCTGATGCGCATCAATCTCGGCCTGGACGAGCATGAAACCTTTTATCGCGGGCGCGGCTGTGAACACTGCCATAACAGCGGCTTTTCCGGCCGGGCAGCGGTTTACGAGTTACTGACGCTGGATGAGAGCATCCGCGACATCATTCACCACGGCGCCTCCAGCGACGAAATCCGCTCGCAGGCATTGCGACACGGCATGACACCGATGCCGCAACACGGCGTGGATCTGGCACGCCAAAAACTGGTATCAATCGCCGAAGTCTACCGCTCCTGCATGTAACACCCAGGCTGCAAGCCAATTCAGACGCGGGCTGCAGCCTTGCCTACGGCGCCCGCTGCGATTGCTTTGCAGGCCTGCTCAGGATGGATTGCCCACTGCCCGCCAGGCAGCGTCGGCCAGCTCTTCAAGCAACAAACGCGGATCGGTTTTGACCCGGCCGCTGAGCCAGGCACGGCAATATTCCTGCGCCGGCCCCATGATCAGCGCCCAGTAAAGATCCAAGGGCAACTTGCGGAGCGCGCCCTGCTCCTCCCAAGGCTTGAAACGTGCGAATAACGCGCGCATGTTTTGCTTGTTCTTCTGCACTAATGCCTCGCCCTGAGGACTACGACTCACCAGGGTACGTGCCTGGAAAATGAAGCGCGCCAGCTCCTGACTCGCCATCACCCACTGCACATAACAGCCCACCACTGCCTTCACACCGGCCTCGGCTGTTTCAGCTGCCTGCAATGCCGCCAAAAGCTGCTGCCAATAATCGTCGAGGCCTTGCAGGAACAGATACGCGACGATGCCCTCCTTGTTGCCAAAGTGGTGATAAATGCTACCGACACTGGCACCGCAACGGGCGCGAATCGCATCGATGCTGGTCGCCTCGATGCCGGTTTCATTAAAACAGGCGATCGCTGCCTGCAGGATTTCTTGTTTCCGATCCGTTTTTTCGTTCATTGCCCATTCAATCACACAAAAGCACTTGCACTAGAATTTAATTCTAGAATATTATTCCAATCACAGATTCACTCACCCCGACAAGGAGCAACACCATGAGCCAAGCCCTGCAATTTTATCAAAGCGCCGGCAACGAAGCCTTCAGCAAAATGGTATGCCAGATGGCACCCTTTTTTGCCACTATCGATCCGATGTTCGTCGAGTTGAAACCCGGCTATGCCGAAGTCACTTTCCCGCTGCGCCGCGAAGTGACCAACCACCTGGGCACGGTGCACGCCATCGCCATGTGTAATGCGGCCGAGCTGGTCGCCGGCACCATGACCGACGTGTCGATTCCGGCCGGCAGTCGCTGGATTCCAAAAGGCATGACTGTTGAATATCTGGCCAAGGCCAAGAGCAATCTGCGTGCCGTAGCCGATGGCAGCCAGCTGGATTTCAGCAAGCCGGGCGATATCGTGGTGCCGGTAGAGGTGTTTGATCAGGATGGACAGAAGGTATTTACCGCACGCATTACCATGAACGTGAAAGTCAGCTAGGGCAAAACGTCGCCAGCAAGTTTTCGGCCGGCACCGGCCGGCCGAACAGATAGCCCTGGTAAAGGCGGCAACCGTTGTTCGCCAGAAAATCCCGCTGTGCCGGGGTTTCCACCCCCTCGGCAATCACCGCCAGCCCCAGGCTGTGGGCCAAGGCCACAATGGTGCAGGCAATCGCCGCATCATTGGCATCAGCCAGCACATCCCGCACAAATGACTGATCGATTTTCAACTGATCCAGCGGCAAACGCTTGAGATAAGACAGCGACGAATAACCGGTGCCGAAGTCATCGAGCGAAAAGCCCACGCCGTGCGCCTTCAGCGCCAGCATTTTGCTGATCACATCTTCGGTATTCTGCAGCAGCATGCCCTCGGTCAGTTCCAGCTTCAGCCGCGCCGGATTGGCGCCGGTGTGTTGCAACAGCGCCAGCACTTCGTCGACAAAATTCGGCAGGCTGATCTGTCGCGCGCTGACATTCACCGCCAGCACCAGATGTTCGGTGACCGGATCACCGCTCCACGCCACCAGTTGCTGGCAAGCGGTTTCCATTACCCAGTGGCCAATCGGCAGAATCAGCCCGCACTCCTCCGCCAGCGGGATGAACTCCGCCGGCGACACCATGCCGCGTTGCGGATGTGGCCAGCGCAGCAACGCCTCGGCACCAATCAGCCGCCCCTGCTCATCCACCTGCGGCTGGTAATACAAAACAAACTGCCGACGCCACACCGCTTCGCGCATATCGGCTTCCAGCGCGGCGCGCGCATTGATTACCGACTGCATCTGCGGATCGAAGAAACGCACCGTGTTGCGGCCAGCCGCCTTGGCCTGATACATGGCGATATCGGCCTGCTTCAGCAACTCATCCACATTGCCATGCTGTTGCAACATCAGCGTAATGCCGATGCTGGGCGAAATACGGCAATCGTTGCCGGCCAGTTGATAGGAGTCGGTCACGGTAGCGATGATTTTCTCGCTGATCGCCTCGGCCTGAGCCGCAGCCTCTTGCGACGAGGCACTGAGATTGGTCAGCATCACCACAAATTCGTCACCGCCCAGCCGCGCCACCGTGTCGTCTTCCCGTACACAGGCCGACAGCCGGGCCGCCACTTGCTGCAGCATCAAATCGCCGACATCATGGCCGAGCGTGTCGTTGAGCGTTTTAAAGTTGTCCAGATCGATAAACATCAAGGCGCCGCTCTTGCCACTGCGACCATGCGCCGCGCTTTGCTGCTGCAAGCGGTCGAGCAACAGACGGCGATTCGGCAATTGCGTCAGCTGGTCGTAAAACGCCAATTGTTTGATCACATCCTCTGCCTGCTTGCGCTGGGTGATATCCACCTGCGTCGCCACATAAGTGCTGATGCGCCCGGTGTTGTCGCGCACGGCAGTCATCGTCAGCCAGGCCGGGTATAACTCGCCATTTTTGCGTCGATCGAGAATCTCGCCTTGCCAGCGCCCCTGCTGGCGCAGCTGATCCCGGATTTGCTGGTAGAGCTCGACATCATGGGCGCCCGACGACAGCATCGGCGGCGGCTTGCCCACCATATCGTCAGCGCTGTAACCACTCAGCTCGGCGAAGGCCTGATTCACCCGCAATACCCGATACTCACTATCAGTTACATACATGCCATCCTGCGATTCAAACGCGGTGGCGGCAATTCGCAATGCTTCGTTGGCCTGCGCCCGCGCCAGCTCCAGCTCCTGCAGCTTGTTCAGGGTTTCCACCAGCATTGCCAGCATGGAGTCCTTCTGCCACGCCTGCAGCTCCACCCGCTCGGAAAAATCGCCATTACCAATTCTGTGTATCAAGGCATAAATACGATCAACGCTGCCACCCATCATCCGCTGCAGCATACTGTTGGTCGCCCAGAGCATTACCACCAACCCGCCACCAAGCGCGATGAACAGCCAACGGTATACGGTGGCCACGTTCTGCGCGAGGGTCACCGCATCGGCAGTACGCTTGTCGAGCAAGAGACGGAAATCATCGATGGGGCGCATGATTCGCGCCTTGGCATCGAGATAGTTGCGATCAAACAACATCGACATCGCCTTGGCGCGCACTTGCTCATTATCGTTGCCTGCCTGCGCCACCATCTGCATGGCCTGGCGCTCGATGGCCGTCAGCGCATCGGAATTGGCCTTGGCCTCGCTCAACAAGGCCATCTCCTGCTCCGACAATCCGGCCTGCCGCAAACGCTCCAGCAATGCCACCCCCTGCGCGCCACTCACCGGCGGCAAAGGTTCGTTATCCTGCAGAATGCTCCAGTAATTGTGGCTATATGCGGCCGGCAGTGGCTGTGTGCCGTTGCGGATATCGAGAATCGCCTGATAGTTTTGCAAAAAACGGGGGTTGCCGGTGCTGACATAGGTGCGCGCCATATTGGTCAGATCGTCCGCGCTCTGGCTCAACTCATCGGTCAGCAGCATCGAGCGATAGCGCAACTCATTGGCGCGGTCGATACGCTTTTCTGCCTGCACATAAAAGACAAAACCCAGCCCCAGCACCGCGACAAAGCCGGCCAATGCCCACAAATTACGGGAAAAGCGCACCTCTTTTTGCATTGTCTTGTTTAGCGATCCGAACCTGCTGGTTTCAACATCACGCGGCAGCCACACGCAGCGCATCCTGTCACCAGTGTAGCCAAGTTTGCAGGCACTGGTGGGCCGCTCTGCCAGCCTGCCGGCGTGCAGCGCACTTTAGCAATTGCCATCGCAACAGCTATAATCCGCGACCACTATCGTAAAGAGTAAAAGCCGTGTCTGATCGCCTCGCCGTATTGCCACAATATATTCTGCCGAAACAGTTGCTTACCTCTCTGGCAGGCAAACTCGCCAGCGCCGAGGCCGGCCCTCTGACCACCCATTTCATCCGCTGGTTTGTTGGCCGCTACAACGTCAACATGAGCGAGGCCGCCAACCCGGATATCGGCAGCTACAGCAGCTTTAACGAATTCTTTACCCGCCCGCTGCGCGCCGGCGCCCGGCCGCAGGCCCAGGCCGATTTCATCTCGCCGGTGGACGGCGCCATCAGCCAGTTTGGCCCGATCGAACGCGATCAGATTTTTCAGGCCAAGGGCCACAGCTACTCCACCACCGCACTGGTCGGCGGCGATGCCAAACTGGCGGCACAATTTGAAAATGGCGAATTCGCCACGCTCTACCTCAGCCCGCGCGACTACCACCGCATCCACATGCCCTGCGACGGCCGCCTGACACGCATGATCTACGTCCCCGGCGCGCTGTTCTCGGTCAACCCCACCACCGCCCGCGGCGTGCCCGGCCTGTTTGCCCGCAACGAGCGCGTAGTGTGCGTATTTGAAACGACCAACGGCCCGTTTGTACTGACCCTGGTCGGCGCCACCATCGTTGGCAGCATGGCCACCGTCTGGCACGGCGTGGTCAACCCGCCACGCCTGGCGGACGTCACCGAATGGCGCTACGACGACCAGAACATCGTACTGAAACAAGGCGAAGAAATGGGCCGCTTCCTGCTCGGCTCCACCGTGGTGATGTTGTTCCCGAAAAATACCCTGCAGTTCAACCCGCAATGGCAACCGGCCAAGCCGATCCTGATGGGGGAAAAGATGGGCGACAAGGGCTGATCTGCCAGCTTGCCAACGGCAGATTCAGTTCGAGTCCCGTCTGGATGTGCCTTTTATAGACATACAACACGCAAGGCATTGATAAAAAATGACAAAAACCAAAGCCAAGCATTGTTATACACACAGAGAAACTAAATATACACCTGCATAGGTGTATATTTCACGTTAGCCCTTACGAGCCATGAAAACCCGAACTTTTGCAGAGGCCCTACTAAACGATGCCTGTTTTGAGAACGTCGCATTCTACCGTCAGATGATTGAACAAGAGCCGGTTGATGCAATCAAAGACGATCTTTGGCGCAAAATTGTTACTCTCGCACGCTCGCTCCCGGTTGAAGACCGAGAAACGCTTCTCGCGTTTTCTCACCAAGCAGCCATTGACGCTATTTCAACCGTTTGCGGCGGCATCGATGGAACCACGCAGCTTGGCGGGCAATTCGCAACGCTCTCGCTCATAGACGGTGACGGGCAACAACACGCAGGTGCTAAAGGAAGAAAATGAAGAAGCAGTTACATAGCCAGCAGCATTGTTGCCGTTTCTTTTTCGGTACACGCGAACCTATTCATTTAACTGCTCCATGGCTGATGTTTCGTATGAGATCTGTTCCAGACTTGGTCTCCGATAAGTTCACGGCAAAATTTCCTCACGATACGTTTGTAGAGATCTTCGTCATGGCCAACACAAGCGCTTTTTAGCGATGGCTCTGGCGGCGCTAGTTATGCGGTCGTGGGCGTGGCTCCCAAGATGAAACAATCGCATGATTTTGCGCCAAACCGCCGGTGGGATTCGGTGACCACCTATAAAGTCTCGGGAATCACCTATGACGACAAAACGCGATCAGCTTATTCATAGCTATCGAATCAATGATGGCCGCGTGCGCGGATTCTAAGAGTTGTGAGATTCTTGGTTCAAAGTGAGCTCTGGGTTTCTGGTATTCCCTCCTCAGAAATTAATTTGGCCAGCCAAGGGTGGGCGTGCAACAGGGTCAGGTCTTGCATTAGCGCATTTATTGCTTTTCAAGACGCAATCTGACTGTCCCCAAATTTTCCGATCTGCCGCAGACGCAAAATGCCGGGTTTTTCCCCGGCATTTCATTTTTCTCGGATTTTTCCGGTTGCTCTCGAGCCAGCCAGATATCCAGTGCGTGTAGTAATCAAACACGCCGCCGTTTGGCAGCGAAACCAATCACACCGAGGCCTGCCAACGCTCAACATGGCGTAGGTTTCCGGCTCAGGCTTTTCGGCTGGCAACTGCGGCCCTGGCCCTGGGCAAACACCGGCAGAAACGGCAGCGGCGCTGCTGTCGCGGAATCCGCAAGTTATAAGAGGCCGAGGCACAGAAAAGCACTGCGAGCCATCAGGGTTTTGTTCCCAATAGTCAAAGTGATCTTGTTATAGGAAAAACTGCCGGCAAATGATGGATCGGAACCCGCACTGCCGGCGAGGTTGGGGAGCTGCTTAACACGACATCGTCAAAGGTCATCTTGAAGCTGAACAACAGGTGCGCCTTTTTCCGAAAGTGGTAAAAAGTCGATAACGGCATTTTTTATGTGTTTGCCGGTGATATTCGCCAGAACAACGGCGTGTAGCTGCGATCCAGCCCCTGGACGGAAAAATCGCCAGAACCTCCACCCTTGCCGCGCCGCCGCCTGAAAATTGCGGGAGTAGCCGAAACACCCCAGTTAAAACTGTAGATATCGCTCCAGTCCTCGTGTTTCTGCTGGTACTGCCACGATATAAAATCAGCTTCAGAAAATAATCGGTGCCCCTGCGGCGGCATTGGCCGGCAGGCTGGCGCCAAGCATGAGGATGCAGGATGCGAGGGAAAACAGTTTGGCGCAGGTGAATATTGCGTGATTTTCATGAAGCACTCCGGAATTATTAGAAAGAAATATCAGGAACAGAACCGAACAAAAATGCGACTTAACCGCGCGAATGAAATTTCTGACATCCTTTATTCCGGATGTCAATTCGGCTAAAGCAAAATCAGCGAAAAAACCGGGCGAAGAAAATGGCTGTAACCGCGCCACGCGCATTCCGACAAGCGGATGGCTCTTTTTCCGGATTTCCGCTTCGAGCCGGTTTGTTCCTCCCTGCAAATATTGTTGCAGTCGTGCTTTACGCGAATATTCAGTGGCATCGCTGCAAACGAATACTGGCGTACCCTGCAGGCCGGGCTGCGGGGCAATAACGCTGGCTTGCAGCCATATTCATCACAACCGCGTCAGCTCCACTACATCAAACCCGGCGAAAGATTCGTCGCCGCCTTTTGAGCAGCCCGGATCAGGCGTGCCGCTGACCAGCACTTACCGCTTTCAGCGTGACCTTGACCTCGCCTACGCCCGGCACGGCCTGCAGCGCCTTGGTGATGCTGTTGATGCAGCCGCCGCAGCTCATGCCGGATACCTGTAGTTTCAGTTGATCCATTTTGTTTCTATCGTTGCGCGCCAAACGGCGCTTCCAATGCTGTATGGCAGTTGCTGACCACCGACACCGAGCTGAGCGCCATGGCCGCGCCGGCAAGCACCGGGTTGAGCAGGCCGAGCGCGGCGAGCGGGATGCCGAGCAGGTTGTAGATGAAGGCAAAAAACAGGTTCTGGCGGATTTTGCTGAGGGTGGCGCGCGATAAGGCAATCACGTTCAGCAATGCCAGCAGGTGCGCCTGCTTGATGGTGATGTCGGCGGTGGCCATTGCCGCATCCGAGCCGCCGCCAATGGCGAAGCTGACATCAGCGCCGGCCAGTGCCGGCTGTCGTTTCTCCATCCGCCGATACCGCCTTGCAACGCGGCTGCGCGCTGCGCCGCCACCCAGTTGGCCTTGTCCTGCGGCCGCTGCTGCGCCTGCCAATCGCTCAGGCCGAGTTGCCCGGCAATCGCTTGCGCCGCTTGCGGGTGATCGCCAGTCAGCATCGTCGGCTGAATGCCCTGCTGCGCAACGCGGCCAACGCTGCGCCTGAGCATCGTCGCGCAGGGTGTCGCTCAACACGTACCAGCCCAGCAGCTGCTCGCCCTGCGCCAGACCGCTGACGCTGTAGCCGGATTGATACCAGTGCTGCAATGGGCTGCGTCAAAAATTACGCCGGTTTCAGCCAGCCAATCCGGCGAGCCGAGCCGCACTTCGCCTTGCGAATACATGGCCGAGCATGCCTTTGCCGGGCACGTTTTTCCGATTCCTGTTGCAGGGCTGCGGCACTGCTTCCACATTGCGTCAGCGCCGCCGCAATCGCCGCCGCCAGCGAGTGGCCTGGTGCGGCAGCCAGCGTTAAAGCCAGCGGGTGGCATTGCCCAGCGTCAGCAAGCGTCTGGCTCTCCACCAGCTGCGGCTCACCAACGGTGAGGGTGCCGGTTTTGTCGAACACCAACAGTTGCAACTTGCCGGCCTGTTCCAGCGCGGTGGCGTTGCGGATCAGGATACCGTTTTTCGCCGCCAGCCCAGAGCCGACAATCACTGCGGTGGCGTGCAGCCAGCACCGAAGCGCGCAGGGGCAGGCAATCACCAGCACCGCCACGGCATTCACCAGCCCGGCCTCAAACTGCCCCAGCGCCAGCCACCAGACCAGCAAGGTCAGCAGCGCGATCACCAGCACTACCGGCACAAACACCGCCGAGATCTGGTCGGCCAGCTGCTGCGCAGCGCTTTCGAGCCCTGCGCTTCGCGCGTCAGGCGCATGATGGCGGCGAACTGGAGCCAGCCCGCCGCCGGCTGCGTGGCACAGCAACGCAGCAGGCGCTCGTTATTGATAGTGGCGGCAAACACCTTGTCGCCCGGCTGTTTCGATTGCGGCAAGCTTTCTCCGGTGAGCGCGGCTTCGTTGGCGCTGCTGCTACCTTCGATCACTTCGCCATCGGTGGCAAACGCCTCACCGGGTTTGACTACGAAAATATCGCCGATACGGATGCTGGCGCTGGGCACTTCCTGCAGCAGACCATTGCGCTCCACTTGCGCAGTTTTTGGCTGCAGCTTGGCCAGTGCTTCCAGCGCTTCCAGCGTTTTACGCTTGGCGCGTTGCTCCAGCATCTTGCCCAGCAGCACCAGCGTGATCACTGTGGCGCTGGCTTCAAAATACACATGGCCGCTGCCGCTGAAGCCAACCACAGCGCTGTAGACATACGCCACGGTGGTGCCGAGCGCCACCAGCACATCCATATTCGCCCCGCCGCCGCGCAGCGCTTTATAGGCGCCGCGATAAAAACGCCAGCCGGCAACAAACTGCACCGGCGTTGCCAGCAACAGCTGCCACAGCGGGGCAATCATCCAGCGGTGGTCGTTGGCAAACATGCCAATCATCTGCAGCACCAGCGGCAAAGTCAGCAAGCCCGAGGCTGCCAGCAGCCACCATTCGCGGCTGTCGCTGCTTTCTGGCGCAGTGTCGTCGTCGAGCAAGGGCGCAGCGCCATAACCGGCCTGATCAATGGCGCTGATCAGCTGCTCGGGCGTAACCAGCCCTGGCAGATAATGGATGCTGACGGTTTCGCTGGCGAAATTGACGTTGGCCGACACCTGCGGCAAGCGGTTAAGCACTTTTTCGATGCGGCTGGCGCAGGCGGCGCAGGTCATGCCCTCGATAGCCAGCTGCAGCGTTTGCGGCGGCACCTCAAAGCCGGCGGAGCGGATGGCGCTTATGCCATCGAGCACGCTGCTGGCATCGTTGTTGAAGGTTAGCGACGCAGTTTCGGTGGCGAAATTCACCTGCGCCTGTACCCCTGGCAGGCGATTCAGCACCTTTTCGATGCGCGCCGCGCAAGCGGCACAGGTCATGCCGCGAATCGGCAACTGGACGGGATCGGCTGCAGCGGTCATGGCAGACACTCGAACAAAGGCAGACGTTCCATTTTAACCCCAGCGGGCGCTGCAGTTGTCGGACAAGTTTGATGCGATGCAACAAATGTTTACGGAATCAAGGTAAAATAACCGGATAATTATTAAGTGATTGCTGATCGGCGGATGCCGAATCAGTACGGTTTATCTTTGCTTGAATTGTGACAACCCAGTAGCTGCGGAGCCGGCAGGCCGGACAACAGAGGCTGCAGACTATGGGTTTTAGGGAGATTTCTTTGACAGGTAGCAATACGCAAACCCCGCATCGGGTTGTCATCGTCGGCGGTGGTGCCGGCGGCCTGGAACTGGCGGTTCGCCTCGGCAACGCCATGGGCAAATCGGGCAAGATGGCGATCACACTGGTTGACGCAGCCCGCACTCACTTGTGGAAGCCGTTGTTGCATCAGGTTGCCGCAGGCACCATGGACAACCACGCTGACGAGCTGGAGTATTTTGCACTGGCGCAGGGTAACTATTTCAACTTCCGCCTCGGCCGCATGGACGGGCTGGATCGCGACAACAAGTCGATTTTCATCGCCCCGACGGTGGATGAAAACGGCGAAGAGCTGCTGCCGCGCCAATCGCTGG
Source organism: Chitinivorax sp. (assembly GCA_046347685.1). GTDB lineage: Bacteria > Pseudomonadota > Gammaproteobacteria > Burkholderiales > SCOH01 > CALMFQ01. The sequence goes on along the minus strand of JAXMFR010000002.1, from coordinate 12,342 downwards.
CCTACGACACGCTGGTGCTCGCCATTGGCAGCCAGACCAACGATTTTGGCACCCCCGGCGCGCGCGACAATTCGATCATGCTCGATTCGACCGAAGCCGCAGTGCGCTTCAACGAAAAGCTGATCAACAGCTGTATTCGCGCCCAGGCCAACCAGAAAGGTTTTGGCGAGGGTCGCTTTACCGTGACCATTATCGGTGGTGGCGCGACGGGCGTGGAACTGTCGGCCGAGCTGCACATGACCACCAAGATCCTCACCAGTTATGGCTTTGCCAATATCCACCCGGAAAAGGATCTGAAAATCGTCATCGTCGATGCTGCGCCGCGTCTGTTGCCGGTGTTGCCGGAGAAGGTATCGGCGGCGGTGGCACGCGAGCTGCGCAAGATCGACGTCGAGATTCACACCAACGAAAAAGTGGTGGAAGTGTCGAAAGAAGGCGTGAAGATGGCCAGCGGCAAGTTCATCCCCAGTGGCCTGGTGGTGTGGGCGGCCGGCATCAAGGCACCGGATTTCCTCGCCAATATTGGCGGGCTGGAAACCAATCGTCTGAACCAGCTGGTGGTGAGCAAAACCCTGCAAACCACACGTGACGAAAACATTTTCGCCATGGGCGACTGCGCCGCCTGTCCGCAGGACGACGGCAAGCCGAACGTGCCGCCACGTGCCCAGGCCGCGCACCAGCAGGCGATGATGATGGTCAAATCGCTGCAGAAGCGTCTGGCCGGCAAACCGTTGCCGGAGTTTAGCTACCACGACCACGGTTCGCTGGTATCGCTGGGTGAATACAGCACCGTCGGCGCGCTGATGGGTGGCCTGCGCAGTGGTGAGCTGTTCATCGAGGGCAAGTTTGCCAAGTGGATGTACTGGTCGCTCTACAAAAAGCACCAGGTTGCTATCAACGGCTGGTTCCGCACCTGGCTGATCACCTGGGTGGATGCGATCCACCGCGTGGCGCATCCGCGCATCAAGCTGCACTGATCTGCGGCCACCGCCGCTGCAAAATGGCCACAGCCCGCGCTGTGGCCATTTTTGTTTTGGCCGGTCACGGCATTTTTGGGCTATCTTGGTTTAGAGTGCGTCAGCCATAGCGGCAAATCTGCACCGCCTTCACACAGGCTCCATACCATTGTCAGCGGAACGCCCATCGATGAATATCTGTCATTGTGTTTCCCGTCTGTTTTTCAGCCTGCTGCTGGCCAGCAGCGCGACACATGCTGAAGGCCTGCGCTTTGGCATCCTCGGCAAAAGCACCGACGACATCAATTTTGTCGACACCTGGCGCGGTTGTGACAGCGAGGCGCAGCGTTATGGTGATCAATGTCTGCACCTGGGTAATGCGGGCCCGGCGCACCCGCGCAGCCAGTCCAGGGCTATCGAAGCCGCACTGGCCAAGCAGAATCTGGACGGACTGGCGATTTCCGTGACCAGCTCTCGTCATATTGCCCGTGTACTGCAAAATACAAAGGTGCCGCTGTTTACCTTCGACTCCCCGTTCGAGCCGGCGGATGCGCGCCTCAGCCGCGCCTATATCGGCATCAACAACGTCGAATTCGGCCGTAGCCAGGCCAAGCTGGCCCGGCAACTGCGGCCCAAGGGCGGTACGCTCTGCATTATCACGGCGGCACATGACACCAATCTGGCACAACGTGTGGCAGGTGTACGTCAGGAGCTGAGCGGCAATCCGAAATTTCCTGCCGATCAAACCCTGAGTGGCGAAGGCGGCTGGAGCGAGCCGGCGCGCTGCGTCTGGAATACCGCCGACGATGCCAGCCGCGCCAATGCCGAGCTGGAATACACGCTCAACCAGATCCGGCCGGATGTCATCATATCCGTAGGCCACTGGCCGGTACTCAACCCTTCCGCCTATCGCCAGACAGTAGCGCCATACCTCAGCAAACTGCAGAGCGGGCAACTGAGCATCATCATCGGTGTTGGCAGAGTGTTGCCCCTCCAGGCTGAACTGCTCCAGGACAAGCTGGTCAGTGCCTTTGTCAGCATCGATTTCAAGAAAATGGGCCAGCAGGCCTATCAGGTAATGAAAGCCGCAGCCGAGGGCAAACCGTATGCGGCCGTCAACGAAACGCCGAATCAAGTGCGACTGGCGAAATAATGCCGGGGCTGAGGCTGTTGCTGCAGCAACCGAAAGGAATGAATCAATGATTAAATCTCTGCGCCTCACGGCCCTGCTATTGCTGGCCCTGCAGCTGGCAGGCTGCGGCAAGTCCGGCCCGCCGCCAATCCTGATCGGCATCACCGGCAATAGCAGCGATGCGTTGTTCAGCGTGGCGGAACAACACCAGTTTTTCGCACATGAAAACCAGCCGGTGCAAACCCGCCGTTATGCCAGTGCCAGCGAAGCCGGCCAGGCGCTGGCCAAAGGCGAGGTTGACGCAATCAGCAGCGATATTGTTGAAACCATCAAGCTCTACGAGCAATCCGAGTGGCAACCGAAAATTGTCTGGGCGCTGGCTTATTCCAACGGCAGGCACGTGTTGCTGGCGCGCCCCGGCATCGACAACAGCGCGGCACTCGCAGGCAAGCGGCTGGTTTATCGCCAGGGCACGCTCGACACGCTGGCGGTGTATCTGGCGCTGCAAAAGGCCAAGCTGCCGCTGACACAGATCCAGCATGTCGCCGCGCCCGCCGGCGCGACAGCCGAATCACTCAGCCAGGGCAGCGCCGATGCCCTGTTGCTGCCGGCGCTGGAAGCAGAAGCGCTGCAGGCGCGCCTGGCATGGCCAAAGTTATACGACTCCAGCCAGTCGCCGGAAATATTGCTGGATGTGATTGTGGGCGAAGAAAAACATCTGCAGCAACGTGGTCTGGATTTCGACAAGATGCTGCGGGCACTCGGGCGCGCCGCCAAAATTGCGGCGCCACAAACCGGCCAGGTGTGGCTGGGTCGGGCACAGCAGAATATCTACTTTGCTGCCGGCGGACGACTCGCCGACGCGCTATATCACGCCGATGCGGCGCTGCGCAGCGTGGGCATTGCCCACAAACCGGCCTGCGGCCGCCTGTGTATCGACAACCGGGTGATGGATCTGCCGAGCGAATAGGTTGCCCTGCAAAGCAAGCTGGGCGAGCCCTGCAGACCGGCCTGCAGGGCAACAGGGATGTACCTCACAGCCTGCCTGCAATCAAGGCAACGGCTGCCAGCCGGGATGCTGGAAATAACGGCCATAGTTGTTGAGCGCCTTGACGACCTGCTGCGCGCCCGCTGCTGCATTACCCCCCTTACCCTGCATCGCTGCCGCACCACTCAGCAAATCCGCCAGCAGCGGGTGCAACATGGCATCGGTTCGCGGGTCGAGCTTGCAGTTGGCAACAATCTTTCCAACCTGGGCCTCGATCTGCTGCCCCAATTTGGCGTAGCCCGGCTTATCCAGCTTGCCGGCGTTGATGGCCGGCAGTTGCGCCGCCAGCGATTGGCGCATTGCCGCCATGCCATCACGCAATGGCTGATCGGTCGGCCATTGCTTGCCATGATCTAGCGATAAGCTTTCGCCGACTTGCTGCTGATGCTGCTGATGCTGATGCTGGTGTTGATGATGTTGATGCTCCGCTGCGAGCACCGCTGCCGACGCGCCCAGCGCCCACGCCAGCAGCAAATGTTTACTGCCAATAACCATGATCTGCTCCTGCAATCCAATCCAGACGACGATTACAGCCGAAACGACTGCATCGCGCCATGAGTCACATCAAGCGACATCCAGCCCTGCAACCGACAGAAACCGTTTGCTGACCGACAGGCGGCGACGGCATCAAGCACGGCAGCGATTATGCTTTCGCCATATCATTTCAGAAAAGTGCCGGCCATGGCATCTGCCAATCACAGCGACAGCCAACCCCAGATTGCCGAACTGGCAAGCACCGCACTACTGCTGAGCAGCCTCAGCGCTTGTACTGGCGGCGGTGGCGGCACAGACGCCGGCGAGCCACCACCGCCCTCGCCCAGAGCAGATATCAGCGAACAACAGGCAGCGCGTTTTCTGCAACAGGCCGCCTTGTCGTCGACCGAGGCCGAAATTGCAGCAGTGCGCGGTTACGGCTACGACGGCTGGCTGGAACGACAACTGGCACTGCCCCACAGCCAAAGCCACTGGCAGTGGATGGCCAGTCGCGGTTATCAAGAGGATGCCAACAACGCCAACAACTTTAACGGCGCCGACAACACCCTCTGGCGCAAACTGATCATTGCGCCCGACACGCTGCGCCAGCGCGTGGTGCTGGCGCTATCGGAAATCTTTGTGGTGTCGATGGCAGGCCTGCCGGTGGCATGGCGCAGCTTCTGCATCGCCAATTACGTCGATGTGCTGGATCAGCAGGCGTTTGGCAGCTACCGGCAATTACTGGAAGCGGTGACGCTGTCCACCGGCATGGGCAATTACCTCAATCTGCGCGGCAATCAGAAGGAAGACGCAAAAACCGGCCGGGTGCCGGATGAAAACTATGCGCGCGAAGTGCTGCAACTGTTTTCGATTGGCCTGCACCAGCTCAACCTCGATGGCAGCGTGGTAACAGGCGGCAACGGCCAGCCGCTGGAGAGCTACACCCAGGACAGCATCACCGGCCTGGCGCGGGTGTTTACCGGCTGGGATTACGATAATTACAACCGCGCCGAGCCCGGCTTTCAGGGCCGGCCATTAAGCTTTAATGCGGCACGCCATTCAACACTGGAAAAACGCTTTCTCGGCGTTAGCATCGCTGCCGGCACACCCGGCACCGATGCGATGCGCACGGCACTGGATACCATTGCCAACCACCCTAACGTTGGCCCGTTTTTCTGCCGCCAGCTGATTCAGCGGCTGGTGTGCAGCAACCCCAGCCCGGCCTATATCGCGCGCGTGGCGAGCGTGTTCAACAACAACGGCAAAGGCGTGCGCGGCGATCTGCAGGCGGTGATCAAGGTTATTCTGCTCGACGACGAAGCGCGTCGTGACCCGGCCAGCCAGCCGGCCAGCTGGGGCAAGCTGCGCGAGCCGGTGCTGCGGCTGGTGCAATGGGCGCGCACCTTTGGCGCTGCCTCACCCAACGATGTATGGAATATCGGTGACACCAGCGACCCGAGCCGCCGGCTGGGGCAAAGCCCGTTGCGTTCTCCGAGCGTGTTCAATTTCTTCCGCCCCGGTTATGTGCCGCCGGGCACGGCATTTTCCAGCGCCGGGCTGGTCGCGCCGGAGCTGCAGATCACCAACGAATCCAGCGTGATCGGCTACATCAACTGGATGCAAAGCGTGATTCAGAGCGGCGCCGGCGAGGTCAAAGCGAATTACGCCGACTGGCTGGCACAAGCCAGCGACGCCCCGGCGCTGGTCAACAAGCTGGCCTTGCTACTGGCCGCCGGACAACTCAGCAGCAACACACTGAGCAGCATCAGCAATGCCGTCGCCAGCATCAACCCGAGCAGCGATAGCGCCCGGCTCAACCGCATCTACGCCGCCATCCTGCTGGTGATGGCTTGCCCCGAATACATCGCGTTCAAATAAAGGCCCGGCCATGTCGCTTGCACACATCACCCGTCGTGAATTCCTGCGCCGCAGCGCCAGCCTCGGCATTGTCGGTGCCGCCGCGCCCTGGGCGCTGAATCTGGCCGCGATAGGCGAAGCCGCTGCCGCCACTGCGCCGGGCGATTACAAGGCGCTGGTGTGTATCTTCCTCAACGGTGGCAACGACCATGGCAATACCGTGGTGCCTTACGATGCCGTCAGCCACGCTGCCTACGCGCAGATCCGCCAGACCTTGGCCACCGCGCGCGACAGCCTGGCCGCCACCGCGCTCAACCCGGTGATGGCCTTGCCCGATGCGCGGCAAATGGCGCTGGCGCCACAACTGGCACCGCTGAAAACCCTGTTCGACAGCGGCAAGTTGGGGGTGATGCTGAACATCGGCACCTTGATCCAGCCCACCACCGTGGCGCAATACAAGGCCAACAGCGTACCCTTGCCGCCGAAGCTGTTTTCGCACAACGACCAGCAGTCTTTCTGGCAAGCATCCCACGTGGAAGGGGCCCCCAGCGGCTGGGGAGGACGTATCGGCGACCTGTTCCTGTCGAGCAATGCCACGTCCACCTTTACCTGCATCAACGTCAGCGGCAACGCGGTGTTCATGACCGGCCAGAACGCGGTGCAATACCAGGTGGGCGCGAGCGGCCCGGTGGCGCTGCGGGGCGCCACTTCGTTGTACGGATCACCAGCTTGCGCCACGGCACTCAACAGCCTGATCCGCGCCAGCAGCAGCCGTCCGCTGGAAAACGAACACAGCAGCGTGGTACGCCGCGCGCTGGACGCCAACGCCCAGCTCACCGGCGCGCTGGCCGGCCTGCCGGCATTGGCCACGCCGTTCGACAGCGGCAGCTCGCTGGCCACGCAATTGCAGATGGTGGCACGCATCATCGCCGCCCGTAGCCAGCTCGGCGCCAGCCGCCAGGTGTTTTTTGTGTCAATTGGCGGCTTTGATCTGCACGACTATCTGCTCGATCAACACCCTCTCCTGCTCAGCAACATCGCCAACGCGCTCAACAGCTTTTATGCGGCAACAGTCGAGCTGGGCATTGCCAATTCGGTGACCAGCTTCACCGCCTCTGATTTCGGCCGCACCCTTACGTCCAATGGCGATGGTTCGGATCACGGCTGGGGCAGCCACCACTTCGTGCTCGGCGGTGCTGTCAACGGCGGCCGTTTTTACGGCAACCTGCCCTCGGTCAGCGTCAATGGCCCCGATGATGTTGGCCAGGGCCGGCTGCTGCCCACCACCAGTGTCGACCAGCTGGCGGCGACACTGGCAAGCTGGATGGGCGTCAGCGACGCAGACCTACCGCTGGTGGTGCCGAATATCGGCAACTATTCGACACGCAATCTGGGCTTGTTCACTGCGCTTTAAATCCGCCGGCAAGGCAAGCATGGCGCGGCCCGCAGACAAGCCTGCAACGCACGCCCAGACTGGCTTGGCGCCGGGCCTATATCAGGCAGGGCATACCGCTGGCACTCGCTGGCTCAACTGCGATACCTCGGTCTCATCAATTGCCGGGAAGGTGCTGCGGGCGCGCTGCTGCGACCAGGTGATGGCAGCCTTGATGCGGGCGATCGCCGCGCGGCTTTCAGGCAGGGTATCGCCGTAGGCGTGGAATTCGTGGGTCATGTGCGGCCAGACATCGAGCATCACCGGGGCGCCCTGCTGCTGCAGCTGATGTGCAAAATCGCGGATCATGTCGACGAGGATTTCCTTGCCACCGGCCTGCAGGTAAACCGGCGCGGTATCGTTAAACGGGTGGCCCATCGGTGAGACATCGTGATCGCTGTAGCGGGTGCCGGCTTTCAGCCAGCGCGAGAACAGCCGGGTCTGGTAGCCCTGCACCATGTCGTAGACATCGTTGCCAAACTGGCTGGCACCGCGCAGGCCACTGTCGGTCCAGGGGCTGAGCGCAATACCGATGGCCGGCTGCGGCAGGCCCAGCTGACGCAGGCGCAGCAGCGTGTTCAACACCAGTTGGCCACCGGCCGAATCGCCGGCAATGACGATTTTCTCCGGCGCAATACCTTGTGCCAGCAGGTAGCGATAGGCGGCAACGGCATCCTCGAGCTGTGCCGGATAGGGGTGTTCCGGCGTCAGGCGGTAGTCCAGCGCAAACAGCGGCAACTGCAGCGCGTGGCTCAGGCCGAGCATGAAATGCTGTGTGACCTTGGCGTAGAAGGTGTAACCGCCGCCGTGCAGGTAAAGTACGGTCGGGCAACCGGCAGGCAAGGCGGCCAGCGGCCTGATCCAATGGCCCTTAGCAGCTGCAACGCCGGTAGCCTGCATGCTGACCGGCAGATTGGCATCAACCACTGTATACACCGCATCAAAATAGGCGCGCGCCTCGGCCATGTCGCCGAGAGAAAAGGCATGGTTGAATTGCGCACGATAAAACAGTGTGCCAATTTCAAACACGACACTCCATTCCGGCTCCAGCGGCCGGCCGAGCAGACGCCGGCCCAGCACCGCCCAACTGATTTTCGTCAGATTCCAGAGTCCGCGCGCCTTGTGGCTGAAGCGGCCGTTAACGATGATTTTCGACATGGTGTTTTCCTCTTCGGCTGAAATTGCGCTTATTCTTCGAGAAATTCACCCGCCGCTATAGAACGCAAACGACACATGAAAAAACAGCAGCATGCCCGGCTCTATCTGCCCGACCCGGCCGTTGGCCAGTATCTGGCAATGGCGGTGGAACGCGATACCCGTGGCCTGGCATTAACGGCGGCAGAACGCTTCAACTACTACCCGGCATCGCCCTTCCCTACCCTGAGTTGGGTCTGGCAAGGCGAACTGCAGATGGTGGAAGATGTCGGCGAAAGCCAGCCGCAGATGGGCGCCGCACTGCCGGACATGTTGTTTTCCGGCCCTTATAGCCGCCCCAGCGCCAGCTGGTCTGCCGGGCCGGTGCATGCATTGATGGTGGGGCTGTATCCGGAGTTTGTGACACAGCTGCTTGGCATACAGCTGGAGACATACTTCGACCGGGTGATCCCGCTCGAACAGTTGCGTGAGGTGATGCCCACATGGTTCTGGCAACTGTGCCAGCAGGTCCGGCAACAACCGGAGCAGGCATTCGCGTGCTTGCAACAGCAGTTGCAGCAGCAGCTCAATGCCGACCAGGCGAGCCTGCCTCCCCGCACCCTGTCTGGCTGGCTGCGCGCAATGCTGCTAAGGGCCAGCTTCAGCCAGGCCGGCAGCAGCCTGCGCCAGTGGCAACGTCACATCAAACAGCTGACCGGCCAGAGCCAGCGCGATTTGCAGCTATATGAAAAGACCGAACAGGCGTTCAGCCAGTTTGCCCGGCAAGCCACGCCAGCCGGCACCGAATGGGCGATGCTGGCGGCAGATAGCGGCTTTGCCGACCAATCGCACTTGGGGCGCGAAGTCCGGCGGATCACCGGCTTCTCGCCGAAACGCCTGCAGCAGATGATGGCGGAGGATGAATCGTTCTGGTTTTATCGATTGCTGTGGCAGCACCATCGCTCACTTGAGTAATGCTGTGCCGCAGGCAGAAATGCGGCTTTAGCCGGGGTTGTCGCTGGCGCTGGCTGGCAACCATTTCTGCAGCGTGGCGGCCAGCTCCTCGGCTTTCACCGGCTTGCTGAGAAAATCGTTCATGCCGGCGGCAAGGCAAGCCTCGCGGTCGCTGTCAAAAGCATTGGCGGTGAGGGCAATGATCACCACCTGCGAGCCCAGATCACGCAGCACGCGGGCGGCAGTGGGGCCATCCATTTCCGGCATCTGGCAATCCATCAGCAGCAGCGGATAGTGTCCCATCTGTGCGGCCGACACCGCCTGTGCGCCGTTCTCGACCACATCGACACGGTAACCGAGCTTTTCCAGCATCAGCACTGTCACCCGCTGGTTGAACGGATTGTCTTCAGCCAGCAGCAGATGGGTTTTCAATTGTTTTTGCTGCTCGCGCAGACTGTGGCGGGTAAGCATTTTTTCCGGCTGCGGCTCGGCCTGCACCGCCAGCAACAGATCGTGCAATTGCCTTACCCGAAACGGTTTGCTCAGATAGGCGCTGAATCCGGCATCACGACACAATTGCCCTTGCCCGCGAATGGCCTCCGAGGTCAGCAGGATCAGCCGCGTTTGTGGCATCCGCTCACGCAGCCGTCGGGCCAATGCCAGGCCATCCATATCCGGCAGGCGTTCATCCAGCAGTGCCAGCGTAAACGCCCCCCCTGCACCAGGATCACACTGCAGTGCTTCGGCGGCGCTGGCACAAAAGCTCGCTGCCACACCCCATTCGCTGAATGATTGGCGGATCAGTTCAACGTTCAGCGGATGGGCGTCCACTACCAGCACCCTGGCATGCGCCAGCGATTCGGTGGCGACCGGCCCGGGTGCGGCTGCGGCAGCAATCGGCAGCCGCAGGGAAATGCTGAAGGTGGTGCCCGTGCCGACTTCGCTGCTGACGTCGATCTGCCCGCCCATCGCCTCTACCAGCCGCTTGCAGATCGACAGGCCAAGCCCGGTGCCACCAAAACGCCGGGTAGTGGAGCTATCGGCCTGAGTGAACGGTGTAAACAGCGTGGCGACGGCGGCCGCATTCATGCCGATGCCGGTATCACGCACCGAAAAATGCAATTGCAGCCAGTCCGGCTCTACCTGCCTACTGCTCACCCGCAAGACCACCTGCCCTTCACTGGTGAACTTGATCGCATTGCTGACCAGGTTCAGGGCAATCTGCCGTAACCGCACCGGGTCGCCCAGCAATTGCGGCGGCAGGCCGGGCTCGATGATCGCCACCAGTTCCAGCGATTTCTCTGCGGCCTTACTGGCGAGCAGCTCCACCGCATCTTCAAAGGGCAAACGCGGGTCGAACGGAATTTGCTCCAGCGTCAACTTTCCGGCTTCGATTTTGGAATAGTCGAGAATATCGTTGATCAGCCCGAGCAAGGTTTCGCCAGCCGTATTGATGGCACCCACGAATTCCCGCTGCGCGCTGTCGAGCGGGGTATCCTGCAGCAGCCCGGCAAAGCCAAGCACCGCGTTCATCGGGGTGCGGATTTCGTGGCTCATATTGGCGAGAAAAGCGCTCTTGGCCGCATTCGCGGCATTCGCCGCGTCACGGGCCTGGGCCAGCTCGGCCTCGCGCTGCTTGCGCTGGGCCAGCATCACATCCAGCGTTTGCCCGATGCGGCCGATTTCGTGCTGTTGCAGCAAAGCGCAGCGCGCACTGTCGTCGCCACGCTGCTGTTGTTCGATTACCTGCACGATTTTGCCTGCCGGGCGCAACACATAGTGCCGGATCATCAGATAGATGCCCCCCAGCATCAGCCCCCCCACCAGCATCAGCATCAGCGATAGCTGCAGCGTATTCTTGAACACTTGCTGCTGCAGCGAGTTGGCAGACAAGTGCACCAGCAAGGCGCCATGCGTGGCCACCGGCAAGCCGCTTACCGGGTCATGCACACTGAACGACAGCGGGGCGCCATATTCGTATAGCCCTTCCTCTTCGCTAAAGCCGTACATCGCCTTGCCCGCTTGCGAGATCTCGGCTAACTCATTACGTTGCGAAGCATTATCCAGCACCGCCACCGGCCGATTCAGCCAGTGCTGCTGGGTAGCCGCCAGCACGCGCAGCGGCTCGCCCGCAACCAGCACAATGCTGTCGATCTCTTTACTGGCGCCAATGGCCGTTACAAAGCGGTTCAGATCAGCCTGGCTGCTATTGCTTTCCGCGGCAAACACAATCACATCGCCGAGCAAACGCGCACGTTCTTCCAGGCTGCGTTCCAATTGTGCAAAAAAATGCATCCAGACATAGCTGACCACGGCAAGCGCCATCACTGCGGCCAGCAGAAAGATCGGCAACAGCAGCCGCCAGCGCAGGCTACGCCATTGTTTCATTGGACACGCGAGGCAAGGAACGGACCGTGGCTGACACATTCACGGCCACACGCAGGCTTGGCGCGCACCTGCCCGAGATATTGCAGCACGCCATAGGCATCGACCAGGGCTTGCTGCATGCGCCCCTGGTGCAGATAGACATCCTGATCCGCTGGCCGCAACAATTGCACACCCGCCATGCCGCTGCGGAAATCAGCGACGCTCAGCCCTTCCCGCTTGGCCATGATGGCATCGGCCTGATCAGGGTGCTGCTGACGATACGCCATTGCCCGGGTCAGCGCCCGCAATACGCCTGCCAGCTCCTTGCTCCTTTGCGTCACACTGTCCTGCGTGGCAACCAGTACATCCAGCACCTTGCCCGGCGCCTTGCGGGTATCAAACAGGGCGTGCGCCTTGCCACTGTTGAGTAACTCCACCGCAAATGGCGGATAGGTCTGGATCGCGTCGATCTTGCCGGCAAGAAACGCCTGCACGCCATTGGCCTGCGGCAGATCGTGCACCTGCACATCCTTGAAGCCCAAGCCGGCACTGGCCAGCGCAAAATGCGCCGTCAATATATCGCCCGAGCGCCCTTCCAGCGCCAGCCGCTTGCCGCGCAGGCTGGCAACGTCGGGGATATCCTTGCGCGCCAGCAGCATGTCGCCACCGTTTGAATAATCCAATGCGTAGATCACCACCGGCGCAACCGCACTCGTTTCCCTGACCAGCAAGGGCTCTACCAGTGTGCTGCCCATCAGATCCAGCTGGTTGCGCTCGAATGCGCGTTGCGAATCAGCAAGCGAGCTGAAGGTAACAACCTTTACCTTGACGCCCTCGTCCCGGTAAAAGCCCAGCTGCTCGGCCAGATAGAGAAACTCGTAGGCGGGCCAGGCATTCAGACCGATACGCAGTGGTTCTTTTGGCCCTGAGCACGAGGCAAGCAGTAGCACCAGCAGAATCATGCAAACACGCCAGAACATCCCTATTG
>JAXMFR010000019.1:0-54698 GCA_046347685.1 Chitinivorax sp. | reverse complement strand
AACATCGCCAACCGTCCAGCCGGTTTTATCCAGCACCTTTTGCATCGCACCGATCGGCGCAGTGGTAAACCAGGCCGGATCCTGCGCGTGGGTGGCATGCGCCAGAATCCGTGCCAGCGGCTTGAGGCCGGCAGCCTTGGCATCGCTCTCACGCATCAGCAGTACGGCAGCGGCGCCGTCGGAAATCGAGCTGGAGTTGGCAGCCGTCACCGTGCCATCCTTGCGGAAAGCCGGTTTCAGTTGCGGAATCTTGTCAGCGCTGGCCTTGCCCGGCTGTTCATCGTCAGCGATCAGTACATCGCCTTTGCGGCTGGAAACCGTCACCGGTACGATCTCGGCCTTGAAGCGGCCATCCTTGATCGCAGCCTGCGCCCGCGCCAGTGAGGTCATCGCAAACTCATCCTGCTGGCCACGGCTAAAGCTGTAATGCGCAGCGGTATCTTCCGCGTAAGTGCCCATCAGGCGACCGGGGTTGTAGGCGTCTTCCAGACCATCGAGGAACATGTGATCCTTCAGCTCGCCATGGCCGAGGCGATAACCGCCGCGCGCTTTCGGCAGGATGTAGGGCGCATTGGTCATGCTTTCCATACCACCGGCGATCACCACCCGGTTGCTGCCGGCCTTGAGCATATCGTGGCCAAGCATGATGGTTTTCATGCCGGAGCCGCACATTTTCGACAAGGTGGTGCAGTTCACCGACGTCGGCAAACCACCCTTGATCGCGGCCTGACGCGCCGGGGCCTGGCCCTGACCCGCCATCAGGCAGTTGCCGAACACCAGCTCATCCACCACCTCCGGGCTGACGCCGGCACGGGCCACCACTTCACGCACCGCCACCGCGCCCAGCTCACTGGCGCTGACGCTGCTGAAATCACCCTGAAAGCCACCCATCGGGGTACGGGCGGCAGATACGATTACGATTGCATCACTCATGTTTGTCTCCTCTGGGACACTTAGAGCCTATCTCAGTAGGCTCATAACGCAGCTGGATTGCGGGAGGCCGGAGCACCTAGCCATTCCACTAGGCGGTAAACCGCCAAGTGGCTGGTTAAGCCGGAGTGTACTGGAGCACATGAGGACTGCCCCAAGTTCTTGCCAAGCGTAGCAAGGCTAGAACTGGGCGTACCTTGCGTGCTGCGAGCACCGCCCGACCACAAGCCAGCAAGTTTGGAGCCTACTGAGATAGGCTCTTATTCACTACGCAAATAAACCATAGGCAAACCGGCAATCCCCGCCATCAGGCAGGCCCATTGCAGTTGCGCGATAGAAATCCAGCCGGCCAGCGGGTTGCCGCCGGCAAACGGCGCATACGGCGCCATATCCACATGCATCAGACTATCCAGTGCGATATGCGTGCCACAGCCGAGCAATAAACCCAGCCATACAGCCCAGGGCGTTGAACTGCTCAAGCCGCGCAGCCAGCGCTGGCGATTACGCCCGCCCCAGCGGCCGATGCCTGCTCGCAACAGCAGCCATAGCAGCATCAACCCGATAGCCAACGCCAGCGCCCCGAGTGCGGTGTGCAGCTCACGGTGCAGCGGCGGGTCGTTGCGCAGCATGTAATACAGCGGCTCAACGTCGATCGCCACATTGGCCGCAACAAACGCACTGAAACTCATGCGCCGACCGATTATGCCCTTAAGCGCCAGACCGGGGCCAAAATGAAACGGGGTAAACGGCACGCGACAACTCCTGAATCAAGATACAAAGGACAGGAAAATATGACATCATGCTGCACAAAGCCTGACCGGCAGTCGTTACAATGCCGCAACAGCATAGACCATACCAGCATATCCAGGAGTTCGACATGAGCCAGTGGCAAGCCTGCCCATTTGATACCAGCCCCTTCAGCTACGAAGGAGAAACACTGAAACACCACTGGGAAAGGCTGCACCAAGGCGACCGCGAACATTTTCCGGATGCCCATTTTATCCAGTCGCTTGGCCAACGCTACCCGAATCTGCAGGATGAGTTGAGTGACAACCAGCAGGTTGCCAACCAGTTGCAGCAGGCCTGGCGCCTGCACCATCAGGGGCGTTTTGGCGAAGCGTTTGAACTGGCCCGCCAGCTCGGCCCGGTGGCCGTCACGTGTGCGGCCAAGTCACTGGGAATTTATACCACCTATCTGGTGCAGGATGAGCATGAAAAGCTCGCCAATTTCAAGAAAATCATCGCTTTGTGCGAGGCGGCACAAATGGCCATGCCTGACTATGCCAATGCCTGGTATTTCCATGCTTATTCGGTGGGGCGTTACGGCCAGCTGATTTCCGTGCCGCAGGCTCTGGCCGAAGGCTTGGGTGGCAAGATCAAACACAGCCTGGAAACCGCGCTGAAGCTGCAGCACGACCATGCGGAAGCACACATTGCCATGGGCACTTTTCAGGCCGAAGTCATCGACAAGGTCGGTGCACTGGTTGGTGGCCTGACCTACGGCGCCAAACGCGACAGTGCCGTGCAGCATTTCGAAACGGCGCTGGAGCTGTTGCCGTTTTCAGCGATTGCCCGCATCCAGATGGCAGAAAGCCTGTTGCTGCTGTTCGGCAACAAACGTCTGGAGCAAGCCACCACACTGTATAACGAGGCGGCAGAATGCGTGCCGGCGGAAGCCATGGAGCAGTTCGATATCCAGCGCGCGCGCGAAGCACTGGAATAAGCCGCTCGCACCAGCAGCGAAAAAAGCCCGGACGAGTCCGGGCTTTTTACTGGCAGTGGCAAGCTTACACGACCTCAACCGCCTTGATCTTTTCCGAAAACTGGGTGGCGATCCACTCGATATCGCGCTCCACCTTTTTCGGGTCAAACGGCTCGTCCCACGGCTCCATCAAGGTCGAGAACAGCAACTTCTCGAATTCGCCCTGGAAGCGGCTGATGATGGCTTCCGGATCCGGCACCAGATTGCTGTCGGTCATCAGGCCGAACTGGATATGCTCCTGATACGAGAGAATACTGATACCCATGCCGATGTCGCCCGATTGCGGCACCCAGAACATGCAATCGGCCACTTTGTTGCCGGCCATGTAGATGGCTTCTTTTGGCCCAGGCACATTGGTCAGCACCGAGGTGGCCTTGGCAGTCAGCAAGCTTAGTGCAGTCTGCTCGACCACGTTCGGCGCCATCCCGCACACTGCCAGCAAGCCCAGCGCCAGAACCGCTTCATAGGAGTTTTTCAACTCGCCCATGCGTTTCTGGATTTCGTAGAGGCGCTCGAACGGATTCTCGATGCCAATCGGCAGCGACAGGAACACCAGGCCAAAATAATTGCCGAGCGAATCCATCTTGTGTTCCGGACGCATATTCACCGGCACCGTGGCGCGGATTTCCAGGCCATCCACATGCTGGCCACGCTCGATCAGATAACCACGCAATGCGCCGGTCACGCAGGAAATCAGCACATCGTTGATGGTGCAACCCAGCGCCTTGCCCACATGCTTCACTTCCGGCAGCGACAGCGGATCCGCCCAGACACAGCGCTTGCGTGTCGAAAGCTTGCCCTTGAACTTGGTTTTCGGGTCATTCGGCATAGTCAGCACCTTGGCCAGGTCAGAGGCCATGCCGATACCATGATGCGAATACTTCATCAGCTTGGAGGGCTTCTTGGCGATGTCCACCGCGCCTTCCACCACGTCCCAGTAGGTTTTCATCGCCTTGTTGACCGCCGAAGCCACCGGACGATACAGACGCGTCATGTAGTCGCTGTCATCATGATGATGCTCATCCAGATGACGCGCGCGATGCCCCTTCTTGCGTTCCGGCAGCGGCGAGCCGTCTGTCATCGACAGCAAAACGCGGATCAGCGAGATGCCGTCGGCGTAACAATGATGGATACGTGCCACCAGGGCGCTACCACCGTTGTAGTTTTCCACCAGATGGAAATGCCACAGCGGACGGCTTTGATCCAGAGGCGTGCTGGTCAGATCGCTGACCAGATTTTCCAGTTCAACCTTACCGGCATCGCCCGGCAGGTCTATCACTTGCAGATGATTCTGCAGCGAAAACTGCGGGTCGTTTTCCCAGTAGTGCGAAGCGCCGATTTTCACTACTCGCTGCTTGAAACGCTCGTAATGCAGAAAACGTTCTTCCAGGACTGCGCGCAATCGTTCGTAATCCATGCGCTCTTCAAACATCAGCACACCAACAATCATCATCAGGTTGGTACGCCGATCCATCCTCAGCCAGGCGGTGTCGACACCCGATACGCCCTCGCGGTTGCCTGCTCCAATATCCCAGATCATTTTCATCCCATCCACTAATTGCATTACGCCGGGAACCATATTTTCCATCTGGCACCCCTCCCCTTTTGTACACGCCCAAGCGGTTAATTTGTTGCGATTTGTTCGAGTTATAGTGTGGACGATTATAACCCTAGTTTAGAGCTATCGCTCGAATCGTTCACGCCAGCCAAATTTTCGCACAACTCGACAAAACTTTCATTTGTCATATTGCTGCCGGTATCATGCACATGATAAAAACACCACCATGATCAGGCCAGGCAGCCAGCCAGCGCAGGCCGGGGGCGCATCGAGCATGCTGTAGCAGCAACACAACAGACACGACATGAATCTCGCCAGCCGTATGTATTAGCGCGATAATACGGCCGGAACCGTGCCCCACCCTGTTACGGGCAACGAGTAGTCATCAACAAGGAACGCCACATGTCACATATCCGGATCGAACGCAGCCACAACAAGCCGCATGAAGAGGCGCGCAAGCTGGCTGAACGCGTGGCGCAGGAAATGGCCGATGAATTCGGCTTCAGCTCCCGCTGGGAAGGGGATGTGTTGCACTTCGACCGTTCCGGCGTGGAAGGCAAGCTGAGCGTGGAAACGGACAAGGTAAAAATCAGCGCCAAGCTGTCGTTTCTGCTGCTGGCACTGAAACCGAAAATCGAAAGCGAAATCCACAAGTTTCTGGACGAAAACTTCGGCTGAATTCGGGCGCTGCCGCCCGGTCCAGGCCGGAATCAGGTCAGCGTTGGCTCGTCGTCCAGCACAAAGGGATTGGGGCGGCCGGAATAGATCCGCTCGAGAATGCGCGACTCACGCTCGACAATGATGGCGACAAACTCATCCGCGCCACGCATTGCCTTGAAAGCATCAAAGCCGCGCTCCAGAGCCGCCTGCAGCTCGCCCAGCCCGGCCAGCTGCGCCGGCTTGCGCGACATGGTGAGCAACATGCCCAGCATCGGCTTGCGCACCACGCGGTCCAGATCGTGGCCGATTTCACGGATCAGCCCGATTTGTTGCTTGCGCAAGTCGTGGTTATCGCACCGCAGATAGGCCTCAACGTAATTATCGGCGTCGATTTGCGACACTTGCATGCGCCCGAACAGCTCCATGCACAGGCGGATATCCAGCGCCTGCGACATGACGTTCATCGACAAGGCATCGGCCAGCGGCTTGAGCATATGCTGCGGCAACAGCTTGCAGGCCTTGTTGTAAACGCGCTCAACCTGTTGATCGCGCTGCGAATAGTCTTTGGGACCATAAAGGTCGCTCAGAAAGTAGTGCGCAGGTTCGGCATAACGCGGATGAACCAGCAGATCGGCATAAGTGTTGCGTAAACGCCCACTTTGCCAGGCAGCAAGTTGCATGCGACATGGATCGGAGGGAGAAGCATAAACGGAAGAGAAAACTTCCTCATCCATTTGAAAAATTGTGTCTTTTGTCATCGGGGACGCATATAATCAGCACGCTGGCATGAACTCCAGCCCACGTTGCGATTGTACCCTGAAAGAACTCGACCCAATTCAAACAATCGTTTGACTTGGGTCAAACAATCAGACAAAACTTTGCACTAGATTGAGAATAAGAGAAAAAGGATCTGCAAGCCGCTTCGAGCTGCAGACCTGAAGTAAAGACCCGTTGCGATATAGCCGGGCGAGGTTTCGAGAAATCACGCGTATTAAGTCTAGGAGGAAGTAAATGAAAGCCCTGAAAAAAAACGTACCTGAACAAAAACAACTGACTTCGGTGATCCTGGAATCCGCCAACCAGATCTGGCTGGCCGGCTTGGGCGCATTTGCCCGCGCTCAGGAAGAAGGCACCAAAGTGTTCGATACCCTGGTTGAAGCTGGCAAGGAAATCGAAAACACTGGCAAACGCGTTGCAGAAGAAAAAGTTGACGCAGTTGCAGGTAAAGCCAGCGAAACTTGGGACAAGCTGGAACAAGTATTCCAGGAGCGCGTTGCCAAGTCGCTGAACCGTCTGGGCGTTCCGTCGAACGAAGACATCAAGGCTCTGAGCGAGCGCATTGAGACTCTGTCCGGCGCAGTCAGCGAACTGATCAAGAAAGAAAAGGCTGCCGCCAAGCCGAAGGCAGCACCGGTAAAGGCAGCAGCAGGCGAAACCAAGCCGCAAGCCTGATTGAGCAGGTGACCCATGACGAACCTACGTCTAACTGAGCCTTCGGCACCGACGTCCGCCAAGAAAAGCCGCATTGGCTTGAATCTGGCAGGTGGCGGCCCGTTGGGCGGCATGTATGAGATTGGTGCCCTGTGCGCGCTGAAAGAATCGCTCGATGGCATCGATTTCAATGAGCTCGACGTCTACGTTGGCGTGAGTGTGGGGAGTCTGGTTGCAGCTTCTCTGGCAAACGGTATTACGCCTGAATCGCTGTATCGCATCATGATCGGACACCGGGCCGCGGAGTTTGCATTCCAGCCGGAATCATTCCTGCGCCCGGCTTTCCGTGAATACAGCCTCAGAGCCAAGAGTGTGCCGAAACTGGTGATGGAAGCCTTTCTGACTTTCCTCGCCAACCCCGGCAACATCAGCTTGAAAGGCGCGTTTGCCACCTTGGGGCGCGCCATTCCGACCGGTGTGTTTGACGGTGATCAGATTGCTCACATGCTGGAGCAGGTGTTCAATGCGGTTGGCCGCAGCAATGACTTCCGCGACCTGAACAAAAAACTGTACGTTATCGCTACCGATCTTGACTCTGGCCGCTCGGTTAAATTCGGCGCCAAAGGTCGCGACCATGTGCCGATCTCGCGCGCTGTTGAAGCCAGCTGCGCCCTGCCGGGCCTGTACCCGCCGGTGGAAATCGACGGCGAATTTTTCGTCGATGGTGCACTGATCAAGACCTTGCATGCCTCGGTTTCGCTGGATGAAGGTGCCGACTTTGTACTGTGCCTGAACCCTATCGTTCCTTACGATGCCAAGCTGTTCCCGAAAATTGGTGTGGTACAACACGAAAAGCTGAAAAATGGTGGCTTGCCGGTGGTGCTGTCGCAGACCTTCCGTGCCATCATCCACTCGCGCATGAAAGTGGGCCTGTCGAAATACAGCTCGCAATACAAGAATGCCGATGTGGTGCTGTTCGAGCCGAGCCATGCCGATGCGGAAATGTTCTTTGCCAACGTGTTCAGCTATGCCGAACGCAACAAGATCGCCGAACACGCCTATCAGCGTACGCGGCAGGAATTGTTGAGCCGCGCAGACGAGCTGCAGCCTATCTTTGCCAAGCATGGCATTACCATGCGCATGGATGTGCTGCGTGACCGCGAGCGCCATCTGGCAGCTGGCGTGAAAGAGGCACTGCGTGAAGAAGACGAAAAACGCAACAAATCACCGTTGCAACGTCTGGACGACACGCTGGCGGATCTGGAACGCTGGGTGAAAACAGAATCGGGCAACCAGAAACGCGCAGCCTGACCCCAAGCATCTGGAAAGTAAAAAAAGCGTATTGCCTGGCAATACGCTTTTTGTTTTTCTGGCTCAGAAAAAGCAGCCCCGCCCCATCAGAACTCGATTAACTCGCCCGGTTTGAGTTGCTTCAAATGTTTGCTCAGCAGCTTGTAGGTATCAGCATCGAACACCGGCTGCCCTGCATGTTCGCGAATCTGATTCAGCTCTGCGTCGGAACGTGCGGTGCCGAGATAACACCACTGATCGATCACATGAATATCGGTATGCGCGCCAATCGCGTCGGTCTCGCGGATGCCAATTGGTCCCGCATACGGCCATACTTGCACCCGGTGTTTATTGAGCGCGCTTAACAAACGGATATTGTGCATGGCAGCGTCTTCCCGGCCAATACAGGCACCCCGGCAACGTTTTAGCTGATAGGCAAAACATGGCTTGGGTTGGGTGCGATTAGGTGCCTCCAGGCCGGTTTTGATCAGACACAACTGATTGAACTCGGCAATTTTGCGCAGCGTGGCAAGCGCATCGCGCTGCGAGCTGTAAAGCCCGTACAGATGCTCCTGCACACCGAAATTGATATCCCGCGCATACACCAGCTCCGGCTTCAGGAAACCATCCTCCTGCTCCCGCAACTGCCAGGCGCACAAATCGGTATTGCGACGTAGCCGACGATTGTGGGTGGGCTGCATGCGCTTGATCAGCCGCGATTCAGCCAGCAGCGCGCCAAACTCGCCGGTGGTTTCGATCCAGTCCAGACGCCGCACTTGCTGCGACAACTGCATTTCCTTACCGGCACTGTGGTCGCTGCTGAAATGCTGCATGACACGTTTGCGGATATTGGTGCTTTTGCCAACATACAGCGGAATGTCGTTTTCGCCGTAAAAGAAATATACCCCCGGCGCTTCCGGTAAATCGTCCACCACTTCGGCGTCCAGATAGGGCGGCAAAGCCGGTCGCAAGGTCAACTCGGCAAGCGCCTGCTGCAGCTGCCCAGGCATTTCCTGTTCCAGCTTGCGGAAAAACAGCCACACGGCACGGGCATCGGACAAGGCACGGTGACGGGATTCCAGCGGCAACTGGTGACGGGAAATGATGGAATCGAGATTGTGTTTGAATTCGTCCGGGAACAAGCGACGCGACAATTTGACGCTGCACACCACCGTCGCCCGAAAATTGCGCTCATGGCGCTTGAACTCGTTTTTCAGGAAGCCGTAATCAAAGCGCGCATTGTGCGCGACAAACACTCGCCCCTGCAGACGCTGCAACACCTCATCTGCCATCTCGGCAAATGTCGGTGCCTCAGCCACCATGGCATTGCTGATGCCAGTCAGACGTTCGATAAAGGGAGGAATGCTGGTTTGCGGGTTGACCAGCGTTGACCACTCGGACACGCCCTGCGGCCCGACTTCGATAATGCCGATCTCGGTGATGCGATCGTGAATAATGCTGCCGCCTGTGGTTTCCAGGTCAACAAAAACAATCGGCTGGTCAAACATGCGGCAATGTCTTCAGAAGAATTGCCGGATTCTGGCAGCCCGCCCCGGCAGAATCAAGCGCCGGCAAGATGATCTAGGGTATTTTTCACGTCACGCTTGTAGTCGATGAAATCCACAGCCGGCAGCGGCGCGCCCTGCTGGCTGGCAAACACCACGATTTGTCCGCGCAGGTGGGTCATGCCGGTCAACAGCTGCGTCAACATGTCGCGCGTCCATTCACAATGGCGCTGATGATGGTTGTCACTGTATTCCAGTTGCTGCTCGAAAAATATCTCCGGGCAGGATTCCAGCCAATGCTGCAATCCACGCACCTGCTGCCGCAATGCCTGAACTGCGCTACGCAAATCACCATGTGGCACGACCTCGGCCGGAGGTGCGCCGAGATAATCCCCCCACCGCACCACCTCGGTGTGCATCTGCGCCAATAACGGCAGGATATGAGCATCTGCGGCTAATGCGGCGTCGGTCAGGCGCGACAGGGCTTCAAACAATTGCTGATTGGCCCAGTACTGATAATCGATCTGATACAGGAAGTGTTTTTTCCAGCCAAACATGATCGTTCTCCTTGTCTTCGCGCCGAGCAGCTCAGCTTTCCTGCAGCTTGGCCTCGATCAACTGATGCAGGGCGGCAAAGTCCGGCTCGCCCAAGTATTGCTGCACAATATTGCCACGTTTATCGATCAGGAACGTGGTGGGCGTACCCAGAATGCCGCCAAAGGCATTGGCAATGCTACCGCTGCGATCCAGCGTCACAAAAAACGGCAGCTTATTGCTTTGAGCATAGTTCAAGACATATTCCGGTGGATCATATTGCATTGCCACCGATACGGTTTCAAAGCCACGGGCCTGAAATTTTTTGTGTGTATCGATCAACGCCGGCATCTCGTGAATGCAGCCAGGGCAACTGGTAGCCCAGAAATTAACCAGCACCACCTTGCCCCGAAGCGCCGACAACTGCAGCGACTGCTGCTGAATCGAAGTCAACGCCACATCGGGAGCCGGCTTGCCGCTACTGGCAAGATAAACACCGGCCCCTGCCGCCAGCGCCAGACACAGCGCTCCACCGATCAAGATTTTTTTGCTGATCACGCCATCACCTCAACATTGAACTGATGTCGATTATACCGCCAGGCAACAGCTGCTCAGTGGGAATTGCCAAGTCAGGGTAAAATGGCGAAAACATTACGGATTTCCCCCTGCATGCAGACCCCAATCTGGCGCCGCCGCCTGAAAATTACGCTGATCGCCCTGGCGCTTATTGACCTGCTATTGTGGGCTGCACCACCGCTACTACGCAGCGTTGTCGCCAGCGAAGCAGGCAAATTGCTGCACCGGCCGGTGCATATCGGACAACTATCGCTCAACCCACTGACAATGACCCTGCGGGTGAGCGAATTGAAAATTCAGGGACAACATGGCGAACCGCTGCTGGCGTTTGACGAACTGCGGGTTAATGCCAACCTGCTGGGATCGATCCGCCACCGTGGCGCTGTGATTGATGCCATCGAACTGCACCATCCGCAACTGTATCTGGCCCGCATCGGCGAAAATCGCTACAACATTTCCGACCTGATTGAAGAGTTTCTCGACAAGCCCGACGATGGCGAAAAATCACGTTTCTCACTCAACAATCTGCATCTGACCCAGGGTGAAATTGACTTTGACGATCAACCGCAAAACAGCAAGCAGCAGATTCGCCAATTGGAAATATCGCTGCCGTTTGTTTCCAATCTGCCTTATCTGGTCGACGATCCGATCCAGCCAGGCCTTTCGGCACAGGTAAATGGCGCCAAACTCAACTTTACCGCCAAGTCCAAGCCCTTCAGCGCCACGCGCGAATCGCAGGCATCCATCAATCTGCAGGATGTCGACCTGACGCATTACCTCGGCTACGTGCCGCTGCCACTGCAGTTCAAACTGGCATCAGCAAAACTCGACAGCAAGCTGACGCTGGACTTTGCCCAAGCCAAGGATCAGGCGCCCAGCATCAAGCTGGCCGGACAACTCAGCCTGCGCCAGCTGCAATTGCAGCAACTGGATGGCAAGCCGCTACTGGCATGGGACAACGCAAGCCTGGATATTGCCCGCCTGGAACCGCTGCAACAACGCTACCAGATGCAAAAGCTGCTGCTGCAACAGCCGGCACTGCAATTGCAGCGCAATCGCCAGGGCCAGCTCAACCTGCTGCAAGCCTTTACGCTGCCCCCAGGCAAACCACAGCCAGCCAAGGCTGAAGTGAAAACCAACACCAAAGCGGAAAAAGCACCGGCACTGCAATTCAGCCTGCAACAATTGCAACTGCAGCAAGGGCAAGTAAGCTGGCAGGATGCCGGTAATGGTTTTGCCACCGAACTCACGCCGATCAACGCCCAACTCGATCAATTTGAACTCAAGCCGGGGCACCCGGCGCGCTTCCAGTTGCAGCTGCAAACCTCGCAGCAAGAACAACTGACGGCACACGGCCAGTTCCGGCTGCAGCCATTCAGTCTGCAGGGTGAGCTGCAACTGCAACAACTGGCGCTGGCCCATTACGCGCCACTGCTACGGCCACACCTGCCGCTGCGCATCAGCCAGGGCCGACTGGATATCGGCGGCAAACTTGAGTTTGCCAGCGACAAGCTGCAACTGCAGCAATTGGCCGCGGCCTTGAACAAACTGCAATTGCTGCCACCGCAAGGCAACAAGGCGATTCTGACGCTGGACGAGCTCAAGCTGGCAGATGGCCAGCTGGATTTGCAAAAGCAACAACTGGAACTGGGCCAACTGAGCAGCAGTGGCCTGCAAATGCAGTTGAAACGCGACGCGCAGGGGCACATCGACTGGCAGCAATGGCTGCAAGGCAAGCAGCCAACAGCGAGCAAAGCGCCAGCAGGCAAACCCTGGAACTGGCACATCGGCCAGCTGACACTGGAAAACTATGCGCTGAATTTTGACGATGAACAGCCGGTGCAGCCCGCCAGCATCAAGCTCAGCCAACTGCAACTCAGGGCGCAGGATATCGGCCCGAAGCAAGCCATTCCGCTGGAATTGCGCACCCGCATCAATCGTGGCGGCACGCTTGTAGCTAACGGCAAGCTGCAACTGCAACCCCTGGCTGGCGAGCTGAAACTGCAACTGGGCGCCGTGGACCTGCTACCCCTGCAACCTTATTTCACGGAAAAGCTGAATATCAGCCTGACACGCGGCCAGCTGAATGCAGCAGGGCAATTGCGCTTTGCCCAGGGCAACAACTTCACTGGCAGCTATCAGGGCAATGTCAGCATCGACAAACTGGCCAGTATCGACAAGAAATACGGCCAGGACTTTCTCAACTGGAAAACGCTGCAGATCAGCGGCATCAAGGCCAGCGACAAGCAGGCGCAAATCGAGCAAATCAGCCTCAGCGATTTTTACTCGCGCCTGCTGGTCAACGCAGACGGCCGCCTCAATCTGCTCGATATCGCCACCAAACCGGAGGAACCCGTTCACACCGCAGCAACATCCAATGCAACAGCGCCGGTGGCAAGCAGCGAAAAACCTGAGCCATTCCCGCTGGAGATCAAAAAGGTCAAGCTCAGTGGCGGCAATATCCAGTTCAGTGACTATTTCATTCGCCCCAACTACAGCGCCAACATGACGCAAATCGGCGGCAGCATCGCAGGGCTCTCGACCCGTGCCGACAGCCGCGCCAGCATGGAGCTGCTGGGCAGCGTCAACAACAACGCGCAATTCTCGCTTGCCGGCAACCTCAACCCGCTGGCCAAAGAGCTGTATCTGGACATCAAGGCCGGCATCAAGGGTTTTGAAATGATTCCCGCCTCGCCCTATTCCGGCAAATATGCCGGCTATGGCATCCAGAAAGGCAAGCTATCGATGGAAATCAGCTATTTCGTCGAAAACAACCACCTCAAGGCGCAAAACCATCTGTTTGTCGACCAGTTCACCTTTGGCGACAAAACTGACAGCCCGGAAGCCACCTCGCTACCGGTACAACTGGCAGTTTCGTTACTGCAGAACCGCAAGGGAGAGATCGACATCAATCTGCCGATTGAAGGCAGCCTCGACGACCCCGAACTGAAAGTCGGGCGCATTGTGGTGCAGATGCTGAAAAACCTGCTGGAGAAGGCGCTGACCGCACCGTTTGCACTGCTCACCGGCGGTGGCAGCGAAGAGCTGTCGTACATCGACTTTGAGCCGGGCAGCAGCAAACTGACAGCTGCAGCCGAAAGCAAGCTGGAAACGCTGGCCAAGGCGCTTAACGATCGCCCCTCGCTGAAACTGGAAATCGCCGGCCAGTCCGATCTGGTTGCCGATGCCAACGGATTGAAGAAACTGGCGCTGGAACAGAAGGTGCGCGCCCAGAAGCTGAAACACATGGCACATCTGGGGCAGGCAAGCGATGACACGCTGAAAATCAGTGCCGAAGAATACCCGGCGCTGCTGAAAGCTGCCTACAAGGCCGAGGATTTCAAGAAGCCACGCAATATGGTGGGCTTGCCAAAGGATCTGCCAGTGGCAGAAATGGAAGCACTGATGCTGGCCAATATCGACGTCCAGCCTGATGATTTGCGCCAACTGGCCAACCGGCGTGCGTTTGCCGCCAAAAATGCGCTGCTGAAAACCAAACAGGTGGAAGATGCACGCCTGTTCATCATCGCCGGCAACGATAAAAAGGCGGCACCGGAACAAGCCACCCCAAGCCGGGTGGATTTCACGCTTTCTGGGCTGTAACACAGCGCAACGGTGCTGCCGAACCAGGCAGTACCGCGTCGCACCACACGTCCCGCCAGTCGATTGGCGGGGCACGCAAAAGGCTTGATCCAACGCAACTAATTCTCATTTTCCCGCCCAGAACTATTGACCCCTTTCAGGTCACGCCGTACCATTCCATTCGATAACGATTCTTATTTGAGTTTCTTTGCCGAGGTGTTTGTATGTCGCAGACCATGGCCCTGCCGCTGGATGAAATGATGTTTGCCAAGCCCGATACACTCACGCTGGACCAGCTACCCAAAGGCAGCGTTGCCCGAATCGAAGCCATTGACGCCCACGACAGCTTTGGCGGCAACGACCAGCAGGTGAGCCAACGCCTGAAAGAGCTGGGCTTTCTGCCCGGCGCCACACTGCGCGTGATCGGCTTTGGCCTGTTCGGCCATGATCCGATCGCGGTACATATCAACGGCACCAAATTTGCGCTGCGGCGTGCCGAAGCCCGCAAGATCAAGACCAGCATCGCCACCCAAGCCTGAAAGACCGCGGCATGAATGCAGCAGCACCGATCCGTTTTGCGCTGGTGGGCAATCCCAACTGCGGCAAAACCGCCCTGTTCAATCGCCTTACCGGCGCACGCGCCAAAGTGGCCAATTATGCAGGGGTAACGGTGGAAAAGCGTTCCGGCCCGTTGACCGGCCTGGGGCGAGAGGCAGAGCTGATCGATCTGCCCGGTACCTATAGCCTGTTTGTTACCTCGCCCGATGAACAAGTCACCCGCAATGTGCTGCTTGGCAAAATGCAGGGCGAAATGCCGCCGGATGTATTGATTGCCGTGGTGGATGCCACCAATCTGCGACTGGGGCTGCGTCTGGTGCTTGAGCTGCAGCAACTGGGCCGGCCGATGATTCTGGCACTGAATCTGGCCGACGCGGCGCAACAGCGCGGCATTGAAATCGACACCCAAAAGCTGTCACAACAGATCGGCATGCCCGTGGTGCAAACCATTGCCATCCGCCGCAACGGCGTGGCGGATCTGCTGCAACAATTGCAGCAACAGGCCGAGCTGACCATTCAACATGCGCCAGCCAGTGACAATCTGCAGCGTAGCGACAGCGTGGAGGCCCTCTATGCCCGCATCGAGACCCTGCTGCAGGATTGCGTGTCGGCACCGGTAGACCTGCCGCGCTGGCAAGACCGGCTGGATGCACTGGTGATGCATCCGGTAATCGGCCTGGGGATTCTGCTGACGATTCTGCTGCTGATGTTCCAGGCAGTATTTGCCTGGGCCACACCGCTGGTCGATGCCATCAAGGCCGGCACCGAAGGAATGGGCCAGTGGGTAGGCGCACACATGGCCGAGGGCGTGCTGCGCAATCTGCTGGTGGATGGCGTGATTGCAGGTGCCGGCGGCGTACTGGTATTCCTGCCGCAGATCGTGATCCTGTTCTTCTTCATTCTTGCCCTGGAAGACTCGGGCTATCTGCCACGCGGCGCATTCCTGCTTGATCGCTTGATGCGCGGGGTGGGGCTGTCAGGCCGCTCGTTCATTCCACTGCTGTCGAGCTTCGCCTGCGCCGTGCCCGGCATCATGGCCACCCGCACCGTGCAAGATCCGAAAGAGCGCCTGATCACCATCATGGTCGCCCCGCTGATGACCTGCTCGGCACGTCTGCCGGTCTACGCCGTGATCATCGCGGCGTTTATTCCGCAACACACGGTATATGGCTTCTTCAATCTGCAGGGTCTGGTGTTGTTCAGCCTGTATGTGGCCGGCGTGGCCAGCGCTGCGCTGATTGCCTGGCTGATGCAGCGCAGCGGCCGCAATGAGCAATTTCCGCTGCTGCTGGAGCTGCCCAGCTACCGCTGGCCCGATCCGCTAAATCTGGCGCGTGGCCTGTGGGAGCGCATCTGGATCTTCCTGCGCAGGGTGGGCACCATCATTCTCGCGCTAGCGATCCTGTTGTGGTTCCTGGCCAGTTATCCGGCAGCGCCGCTGGATGCCACAGCACCGGCCATCGAATACAGCTTTGCCGGGCGCCTCGGCCTGTTCATGCAGCCACTGTTTGCGCCGCTAGGTTTCAACTGGCAGATGTGTATTGCACTGATTCCGGCGATGGGTGCGCGTGAAGTCGCGGTCAGTGCCTTATCTACCGTCTATGCCATTGCCGAGGGCAGCGAAGGCGCCACCACGCAACTGGCCAGCATTCTCGGCCATTCCTGGAGCCTGCCGGTCGCGCTGGCCTACCTCGCCTGGTTCGTTTACGCCCCGCAATGTCTGTCGACCATTGCCGTAGTCAAGCGCGAAACCAACTCTTGGCGCACCACCGCAGTGTTCGTGGTGTATCTGTTTGCGCTGGCCTATCTGGCCGCTTGGGCTACCTACCGGGTCAGCAGCGTGGTATTTGGCTAAAGGAAAACCATCATGTGGCAAGAAATCATCGCCGGCGCCCTGGTCGTAGGCGCCGCCGCTTTCCTCACCCGCCGCTTCTGGTGGAAGAAATCGAGCACCGGCAAGGCTGGCAGCAGCTGCTCGTCGTGCTCTGGCTGCGGCAGCAGTTCCAAGGGCCACTGCGGCTAAGCCTTCCCACCGCATCAGCCTGCAAGCCAATACCAACGCGGCTTGCAGCCTGGCCGCCAGGCCTCGTCCCTATTGCCCCGCAGGCAGGTCGGCATTGCGGCACGTGCCTACCTGCGCCTGCCCGCGCTGCCAGCATGGGGTACGCGCATCCGGCGTTGGGTGCGGCGTGCCAGCTTCGTCGATGCTGGCCTGCAAGGTATCGAAACTGACCACGCCCTTGCGATCCAGATGCAAACGCGCAATCCAGCCTTTTTTCGGCTCGGCGCTCTCGAAACCATCAAACACGAAATTCCCCAGGCTCCAGATAATCGGCCGACCACGATACAGGCTGGCGCCCTGCGTCACGTGCGGATGGCCGCCAATCACCGCATCGGCGCCGGCATCGATCATTTTCTGCGCCAGCGCCTGTTGCCTTGCATCCTGCCTCGGCTCGTATTCCCAGCCCCAGTGCATGAAGGGAATGACAATATCGGCACCGGCCTTGCGCGCCGCCTTGATGTCGGCCACGACAAAGCTGTCTTCGCTCCAGGCCACGCCCGGCCAGCTGGCACCGGCCTCGAACGAGCGCGGCTTGAATTCGTTGTACGCCAGCAGCGCCACCTTCAGCCCCTTGCGCTCCACCCACAAAGGGCGGTGCGCTTCGGCCAGATTGCTGCCGCCACCAAAATAGTCGATGCCGGCCTGCTGCAGATGGCTTAGGGTTTCGACAAACGCCACCTGGCCATAATCGCCGGAGTGATTGTTGGCCACCGACACCGCATCAAAACGCCCTTGCAGCCTGGACAACACGGCGGGCTGGGCGCGAAAGGTGATCAGCTTGCGCTCCAGCGCCGCGCCCCCGGCAGCCACTGGGCACTCCAGGTTACCGATACGGTAGTCGGCGGCACGCAGGATGGGATCAAACGGCGCCAGTGGATCGCCACCGGCGGCAATGGTGCGACCCGGGCCATCATCGAGCATGATGTCGCCGGCGAACAACACGGTCAGCGGTGTATTCGGTGCAGTACTGGCAACCGGCGAGGCCAGCGACATGGACATCGACAGGGCAAGCAACAGGGGTTGGCTCATGATTTCACCTTGGCAGACGACATTTCGCACCAGTATTGCAGCTCACCGTCACGCAACGGTTCATACACTGCCTGCAGCCCGGTAAAGCCGAATTCACCCTGCGAGCGGGTTGCCGCCGGGTGGGCATAGCTGGCCTGATGAATCGGCACTACACCTTCATCCCGATCGACATAGCTATAGATCTTGACCGCAGACGGCGCGCCGGGCAGCGCCTCGAACACCACGCGAAACATGAACAGAGAACCGATTGCCTGCGGAGCAAGGGCGTAGGGCTCACGCGACGGCTGTGCGGCGATGACGCGGGTTTCGCCGCCATAACTGACATGGCAGACCACTTGAGTAGCGGCGGCACTACCGGCGACGCACAATCCAGTCAGGCAAAGCAGAAATTTGCTTGGCAACATGGTGATATTTCCTGCTGAAAGAAAATCGGATCGGACTATGCCGAGAAGCACCAAAACCAGGCCTGGCGCGCATTTGCTCAAAATTTAGGCGGCGGTCGAATAAGCCTTACGGGAAAACACTTTATATCATTCATAAACGACTTACCCACAGCTTCTTCAACACAACTGTGGATTGTCTGCAACGCACATCTGGCCTTGTTTCCGGCCCCGCGCAAGAAAACAAAACCCCTGCACCAAGGCAGGGGTTTTGTTGTTCATGGCATCGCCAGTCTTAGCCCAGCAACGATTTGCACTGCTTGGCGCAATCGGCGCAGGCGTCCGCGCAATCCTTGCACTGGCTGTGCTTCTCATGTTTGCGGCACTGCTTCTCGCAATCCTGGCACACCTCCAGCGCCAGCTTGGCCATGGCGGCTGTGCGCTTGGAATCCTGCAGCGCGAGCTTCTGCAACGCACTGCACACCGCCATCAACTCACTCACCGATTGGGCACAGGCAGCCATCTGCTTATCACCCTGCCCGAGCAACACCAGGCAATGCGCCAGGCAGCTCTCGCCGGTGCTCAGGCAATGCCCGGCCGATGCTGCGATCGCCTGGAATTTGCCGCCCGCGGCATGGTGCTGATGATGATCATGCATTGCCGGCGCCGCAGCGGGTGCCGGTGCGGCCAGTGCCGCGCCAGACATACCGGCCAATGCGGACATCGCCGCCGATTGCAACAGAGTGCGTCGATCCATCATGTGTCAACTCTCCAAACAAAACGCTGATTCTGGCTGCTGACTTGATCCTTGGCAACCTCTGCGCTCACTGCGCCTGGCGCCTTCTCGCCCAAGCCACCACGCCAAGGCCAGCGATGAGCATTGCCCAGGTTTCCGGCTCCGGCACCGGGTTCAGCGCCACATTGTCCAGGCCTGTGGTTTCAAAAACACCGTTGATGTATTCGCCGCGCACGTACAGCGCCGACACACTACCCAGCGCCGTCTGGAATTCGCTAGCGCCGACGGTGGCGCCAGAGAGCGTGCCACGATGCCAGCCGGCGCCGTCCAGCGTCACCGCAAACTGCTGCCAGCTACTGCCGGGGTTGGTTGCATGCTGATAGACATAGGCCTGTCCATTGCCGATCAGAATCAGATCCGGGTTATCACGCCACTCGCTACCACCGCCCGCAAAAACCTGCTGCGCATAGCTCAAACGACCGCCGAAATAGCTGGAAAGATCGCCCAGATAAGCAGTGCTCGCAGAAAAATAGAATGAGCCCGAGGAAGGATCGTGAAAATCGATATAAGCCCCTGCGGCACCACCGCTGGCAAGCCAGTTGGGCGTATAGCTGGCCTGCGGGGTCAGCGAGAGATTGGGATTGTTGAAATCCACCACCTGCCAGCCCTCGCTGGTAGTATCAAACTGGGTGCTGACCGCCGCCTGTGCGACGGGCATGGACAAGGCCAGCGCGCAGGCGCCGGCCAAGAGGAAACGTGTCATGGGATGTCTGCCCGGGAAAATGCGATCGGGTCAGTCTAGCGGAACAAAATGACAATGACAAGCAATTGAATTTAAAGCGAAATAATTAGGCGTTACTAATATACGCGAGGCAACACCCCCTATTGATAAACGGCGGATACGGGCGTTGCTGCTGCAGGACGGCGGAGGCGCCAATACTGCCTGAGTTCGCCCGTGCCGAGATGGATAAAGGTAAGCCAGCCATGCGCCCCGGCGCAGGTATCCTGCGCTACATCGGCGCCTGACGGCGGCAGCATGCCGTGGCGCTGACCGTTTGTCGCCCACCCCTTGTTGTCGTCCGGGCTGGAGAATAAAATTCCCAGACGGCCTTTTTCAGATGTGGCCATGATGGATGCGCGAGAGAAATGTGAGGCAGATCATGTCTTTAAGCATCAACTCCACCCCGAATTCGCTATTTGCGCAAAACAATCTGGCGCAAGCCCAGAAATCACAGGCGAAGACCCTGCAATCGCTCTCTTCCGGGCAACGCGTCAATAGCGCCGCTGACGACCCGGCCACAGCGGCCATCATTCAGCAATTTGCGGCGCAAATCGCCGGCAGCGATCAGGCGGCGCGCAATTTGAACGACGGGGTCTCGCTGACGCAAGTGGCAGACGGCGCTCTGGCGCAATTGTCATCCAACAGCCAACGGCTACGCGAGCTGGCCGTGGCTGCCGGCAATGGCACGCTCAGTGCGGAAGATCGCAGTGCGCTACAGGCCGAGGCCAATCAGCTGACACAGTCCAACAACGATATCGTGCAACAAACCAGCTTTAACGGGATCGCACTACTGCAGGGCGGAAGCAGCCTGAGCTTTCAATCCGGCGCCAATGCCGGCAGTGACAACCAGACGGCGCTGAGCAGCGCCAATCTGAGTGCAGCACCGGGTAGTGGCGGTTTGTTCAGCCTGAACGGCGGCGTTGATCTGAGCAGCCCGGCGGCGGCAACGCAAACACTGGACAATCTCGACGCCGACCTCAACACCTTATCGGGCCAGCAGGCGCGCTTTGGCGCGGCCAGCAATGCCTTTGAGGCCGCCATCGGCAATCTGCAGAACCGCTCGCTGAACCTGGCGGCAGCCCGCAACCACAGCGCCGATACCGACTATGCGGCAGCAACCGCGCAATTGGCACAGGAACAAATCCGCACCCAGGCCAATCTGGCGGTGCAGGCGCAGGCCAATGCGTCGGCCGCACAAGTGCTGGGTTTATTACGCTGAGTCACGCCCGGCCGCGCCAGATCGTGCGGCCTTTCACCCAGTCAGCGCGGGCTGAGCTGCTGCCACCAGGCCTGAAGTGCCACCAGTTGCTGGCGAATCAAATCCTGGATTTTTTCGTCGACCAGATTGCCGTTGCCGTCAAAACTGCTGCTGAAGGCATTACTGAACACCTCCGGCTTGTTGAGAAAACGCAGATCGAGAAACACCCCCACCTGGCGCAAATGATATTGCGCACGTGAAGTACCCATGCCACCGCCGGCGCCCATGATGGCCGCTGGCTTGCCGGCCAGTAAATGATTGCCCGGCTCGCGCGACGCCCAGTCGAGGGCGTTTTTCAACGCCGGAGCGATGGAGTAGTTGTATTCCGGACAAGCGAACAAGACCGCATCGGCCTGCTCAAGCTGCCCCAGCAGGCGGACAACCGGCGCCGGCTTGTCGCTGATGTCGGCATTGAAGAAAGGCATGTCGGCCAGATCGGCAATCTCGATGCTCATCCCTTCCGGCACGTGCTGCTGCGCATAACGCAACAATCCCATATTGCTTGAAGCGCGACGCAGACTGCCGCAGATGCCCAGAACCTTGAATGTCGACATGCCAGATCTCCATGAAATGAATGGCGATGCCATCCCCGCCTGCAGGGCGCATCGGTATTGCTCCGCAGGCAAGGCTGCAGAGCCCGTCGGTATTGACGTTCAGCCTGGTGCTGCAGGCCGCCAGTAGCGGCGGATATCCTGCGCCAGCTGTTGCCCCCACAGCCGGTAAAAACCCGGCCCCGGATGAAAGCCATCGCTGGCGACCAGATCGGCACCAGCTGCCGGCACCGGCACCGTCACCAGCCGGCAATCGCTACGTTGCTGCAACAGATTCTGTAGCCCCCGGTTATAACGCTGCGCCTGCGCTCCCAGATACCAACGCAAGGGTTGCGGCAAGGCCGGAAAACGATGCATCGGCGGCAACTCAGACAGCAGCACCAGCTGCGCCCGGCATTGCTGCTGCAACAGCGACAGCAATTGAGATTTGTTGTCCAGCCAGCGCGCCGGCGAACAATTAGCGGTGACATCATTGACGCCGAGCGACGTTACCACCACGTCAAACGCCTCTGTCTGCTGATCGCGTAATTGCTGCAGCGTTTCTGCCGTGGTGATGCCGGTTTGCGCCTGCAGCAGCCAGCGCACCCGAAAATACGGGCTCAACGCCTGCAGCAGTTGCCCGGACAAGGCCTGATCCTGTGTCTGCGCACCGACACCTGCAGCAGCCGAATCGCCCAGAATCAGCAGGCGCAGCAAGGCACCCTCGCCCACCTCGCCGCTACGCGGGCCGGGCGGCTCCGGCAATTTGGGCGTGACACGGCGCACGTGGCGACCCTGCAACAGCAACAGCGGCCCAAGTGCAACAGTGGCAAGCAGGTGTCTCATTGGCAAATCCGGCAAACAAAAAGAGTGGAAATCGATGGCTCAAGTATCGTCCGACCAGCCAGGGCGCTGCACCGGGTGATGCAAACCATTTTTATCCTCATCCGGCTGGGCGGCATGTAGCTGCGCCAATGCCAACAAGGCCTCGCGGCTGCCTTTGGGCACTTGCCCGTTATCTTCCTCCGGCAGCAACAAGGAAGGAATCTCGCACAGATCCTGATAGCTGCCATGCACCCAACGCTTGGTCACCTCATCATTCTTCAGCGTGGCGACCAGCAGTTCCAGCCGTTCCAGCTCCAGCGTATTCACTTTCAGCGTCTGCCGATAAGGCGCGGTGTGATCCACCGGCACCGGCAGCTTCGGCAGCAGGTTCATCAATCCCAGCGCCAGCGCCTTGGCATCGTCCGCCAACGGCAACTGCTGCACCGCCTGCCGACAGGCTTGCGAGGTAGCGCTCAACCCTTGCTGCAGCGACGTCGAACGCCCCTGCGCCTCCTGTTTCTCCACCGTCAGCCGCGCCTGCAGGCGCCGCTGCTCGTCCCGCTCTGCCTGCAACGCCCGGCTGGCCTTGAACCAGATCAGCAAGCCAATGATCACCAGCGCCAGCAAGGCAACCATCAGCAAGGTAGGGGCGAGAATTTCAGCGGCGGACATGGGCTCGGCAAGCAACCGTGACAGGGGGATCAATCGCAACTATAGCTGGTTTTGCCGAGTGCGATCAGCTTCCGACACCCCATCACGATTCAGTGCATCAGCAGACACGCCACAAAACAATTCATATGGCATATCAAATCAATTTAACAAAAATACCAACATCATTTATTGTGCGCAAAAAAAGCCTTACAAATCGCTAGAGAACAGGCTCTGTAGCCAAAATTACTTTTAGGAGAAATGATGCATCACATTAACCTACACACCACACTCAGAACCATCGCGGCCTCCACACTACTTGGACTGACCCTAGCATCGACCGCTCAGGCGGCAACCGAATATGTTGCCATCGGCCCCAATGGAGAAAATTTGACAGTCCAATCACTGGGTTCGGACTCTGTCGCCATTTCTGCCAATGGCAGCAAAGTCTTTTTCTATGGCGCCACCAGCGTGCAATCCGGTTCAGGACAAACCCAAAGCTACATGCTGATTGGCCGCAACCGTCAGACTCAAACATCTACACGCCTCGATACCACCATTGACGCAAGCAATATTGGATTCGACAGCAGCATGCTGATCGGTGGTGTTTCTGGTGACGGCCGTTCCTTGTTGTTCCGCAGCAGCAATCCAAAACTGGTGCCAAACGACACAAATAACTCTACCGATTTGTTTGTCAGTGACTTGCAATCGGGCACTATCCGCCGCGTAAACCTCACCGACAGTGGTGCTCAAAGCGATTCCTCGGCCATTATCAGCAGCCACATTTCAGCGGACGCTCGTTATGTTGCCTTTGTTTCCAGCGCTAAGAATCTACTGCAGGGCGCATCAAGCACCGGTAGCGAGCCCTATTTCACTTTTGTCCGAGATTTGCAGTCAGGCACGATCAAAGTCCTCAATCCGTTCAGCACAGGCGCCTACCAGCCCAAACAATTTGTCTTTGGCTTGCCAAACGTTCAGTTGTCGGGAGATGGCAGATTTGTTGCGTTCCAAGCCTTCGCCACTCAGAACACAGGAGGTTTTTTCGTAGCAGATCAACTGGCAGGAACTTATTCCGCAATTCCCGAAGCCGCTTGGCCGCTGGGAACATGGTCGCTTGCAGCCAATGGCCGTTATCTGGCGTTGAAGGCGGCATTAAATGAGACAACACCTGCCATCAAGATTTTTGACCGCCAGTCTCAAGCCATCGAAACAATCACTGATGCGACAAATGCACCAGCTCAAACCACGCCGCTAAGCATCTCTGCCAACGGACGTTATCTGACCTACGTAGATCAAAAGAACAATGCAATTGTCTACGACCGACAAACCAAAGAACGCGCAAATCTGCGCGGACTTGGGGCGCCGGAAGCAACCGGTTTTGGCAATGTGGCCATTTCGGGAGATGGTCGCCACATCATGGTAAAAGAAGTTGCTTTGGCCAATCCGCTGTTCCAGGAAGACGGTTTTTGTAGCATTTACAACCCGTACGTTAGCCAATAATCCCTATCGCCAGATTCATCGCCAAATGGCGTAATTCTTTATGGCAATGGCAACAAAACGAGCGATGTGCACATCGCTCGTTGTTTATTGAGCCGCATATTTTCAGATATAGATATGACCAGGCCCATTCCCTCACAACAACACATCCACCAACCCCGAATACCGCACCGGAGCGTCTTCAATCGCCAGCCGCAGCACATTCGCCGGGCCCCAGATTTCGGCTTTTTGCTTGGCGCGGGTGATGCCGGTGTAGATCAGGTTGCGCGTCAGTAGCGGGGTTTTGTCGTCGGGCAGCACCAGCGCCACGGTGGCGAATTCGGAGCCCTGGCTTTTGTGCACGGTCATCGCGTAGGCGGTGTCGTGGCGCGGCAGGCGGGCGGGGTTGAACCAGCGCAGCGTGCCGCCCTCGCCTTCAAAAGCCACCATCAGCTTGCCCTGCTGCCATAAGGTCAGGCCGATGTCGCCGTTGAACAGGCCCAGACCATAATCGTTTTCACTGATCATCACCGGTCGGCCGGCATACCACGGGGCGCGTTGATTCAGCCAGCCGCGTTGCGCCCAGCGTTGTTCGATGGCGCTGTTGAGCCAGTGCACGCCGCCTTCGCCGTCGCGGTGCGCCGCCAGCAGGCGGAACTGGCCGAAGGCGGCAAAAGCCGCCGCTGCATCACCGCTGCGAATCGCTTGCCAGTAGGCGCCAAAGCCCTGTTCGATACGCTGCAGTAGCGCCGCCTTGTATTGCGCCAGTCGCGCATCCTGCAACTGGATATCGCTGAAGTTGCCGCTGCGGCACAACATCAGCGCCGCGACGCCATCGCCGGCATTGGCCAAGCGCGCCAGCTCGCCGATGCCGCTATTGGCGTCAAAACGATAGCTGTGTTGCAGCAGCATCACGGCGCTACCCACTGGCGATGCGTCCTCGCTGACCGGCAATGAAATGCCGGTGGCCGCGATCATCTGCGTGGCAAACACCGCGCTGTAGCCACGCAAGGCGCACAGTTGGCCAAACACCGCCCCCGCCTCCACCGAATCAAGCTGATCCTTGTCGCCGAGCAGGATCAGGCGTGCGTGCGGTGGCAAGGCGTCGGTGAGTTTGGCCATCAGCGCCAGGTCGATCATCGATGCCTCGTCCACCACCAATACGTCCAGCGCCAGCGGGTTGCCGGCGTGATGACGGAAGGAGGCGGAATCGGGCTTGCTGCCGAGCAGCCGGTGCAGGGTGCTGGCGCTTTCGGGAATGCTGGCGGCGATCACGTCGGCCAGTTGCAGGCCGGGCTTGGCGGCGCGGATCGATTCGCTCATGCGCGCTGCAGCCTTGCCGGTGGGCGCCGCCAACCGGATTACCAGCAGCCCTTGATGCATTTGCTGCAGTGCCGCCAGCAGCCGCACCACGGTGCTGGTCTTGCCAGTGCCGGGGCCGCCGGAAATCACGCTCAGCCTTTGCAGCACGGCACACGCCGCTGCCGCTTGCTGCCAATCCGGCTGCTGGGTACTGCCGGCAAACAACGCCTGCAGCATTTGCCGCAATTGGCCTGCATCGACCGCCTGTGGCGGTGCTGCAGCCAGCGCCAGCAGCCGCTTGGCGAGCTGTTGTTCATACAGCCAGTAACGCGTCAGATACAACCGGCCGGCGGCATCCAGTGTCAGCGGTTTGAACTGGCCCGGTGCACCGATGGCCGGGTGGCTGGTCAATGCAGCCAGCCATTTGTCACGTTTTGGCAGGCTGACATCGCCAATGCGGGTGCCCTCCACCGCGCCCAGATCAAGGCAGACATGGCCTTCGTTCAAGGCAGCGCAGAGCAGTTGCAGTGCCTGCAACACACTCAACGGTAGCTCGCCATGCAGGCGGGCCAGGGTGCGCGCCAGTTCGTTGCCGAGCGGCAGATCCGGCCAGTTTTCGGTCTGCCGCATCATGCTGCGCCTCCTTGCTGCAACAGCGCCTCGAACGCCTGGATCAGCGCCAGCGCTGGCCGGTCGGCAAATACGCCGTAATGGCCGCTGTGATCGCCCATGCCACGCAGAAACAGGTAATAAACGCCGCCAAAGTGTTGCTGGTAGTCGTAACCTGGCAGGCGGCTGGCCAGATGGCGGTGCACCGCCACGCTGTAGATCAGGTATTGCAGGTAATAGTGGCTGTGCGCCATGGCCTGCGTCAGCGCGGCTGCATCGTAGTCCTGCAACGTGTTGCCGAGGCGGTTGGTTTTATAGTCGACGATGTAATAACGCCCATCCACTTCAAACACCAGATCGATAAAGCCACGCATATAGCCGCGCAGGCTATCGAAGCTCAGGCTACGTGCGGCAGCGGCAAAGGCCGGGTCAACGCCATATTGCGGCTGCTCCAGCACACGTTGCACTGCCGCTACCGACAGCCCGTCGAGTGGGAAGGTGAACTCCATTTCCGCCAGCCGCTGCCCCTTGCTCGCCTGCTGCAGGCACAGGTTTTGCCGATCCAGCCGGGTGGCGACGGTATCACGCGCCATCTGCTCCACCACTTGCTGCCAGCGCGGCTGGATGCCGGCGGTTTCCAGCTCGCGCTGCACCACTTGCGGCAGCAGCGCGGCATCATCCCAATCCCAGTTTTCCAGCACGGCATGGATGGTGGTGCCGGCCACCGATGCCGGCACTTCGCCCAGCGGGAAGTTGAACACGCTCGGCTCGCGGCTGATACTGGCTGCGGGCAGCAGCGGCTCGGCCTGCGCATCGTAATCCGGCGCCTCCAGTTGTTCGCTAGGCAGCGCCGCATGGCTGCCATGGGTCAGCCCGGAGAAACTGGCGACCCGCCAGCCCCAACGCAGCGCGGCCTGGCGGAATTGCACCGGCACCAGGGCTTGCGCCAAAGCTTGTGGCTGCGGCGCTGCGACAAACTCCTGCAGCAAGGCGCTGATGGCAAAGGCATCCGGTGCACGGGCGCGCAGCTTTTGCAGATCAGCGACAATCGCCGGCGTATCCAGCCCGGCACAATGCTGGCGCATGGCGCGGATCGGATCATCCTGCCCTGCGGATGGGCAGGGATGCAGCAGCCAGCTCAACGGCGAACTGTGAAAGCCGCCCTTGATCAGATCTTCGGCGCTGGCAGCGCCGTCCAGCGCCGGCTTGATATCGACATTGCCCCAGACGATGTAGCAGCGGTGTTTGGCGCGGGTCAGTGCCACATACAGCAGACGCAGTTTTTCCTGCAGCGATTCCAGCGCTGCCAGTTGCCGGTGTTGCGCCAGCCGGGCGCTACCAAAATCCAGCCAGGCGCTGTCATCCTGATGAAAACTCACCGCCACACCGCCGCCATTGAGGCGCCCTTCCCACAGCCAGGGGCAGAACACCAGCGGGTATTCGAGGCCCTTGCTGGAGTGGATGGTGACAATCTGCACCCGGCTGGCGTCGCTTTCCAGCCGCACCAGGGTGTTTTCACTGCTGTTCTGCGGATCGTTCACGGCGCGATCGAACCACGCCAGCAACGGTTCGATGCCGCTGCGATGGCGGCTTTCCTGCTGCAGCAATTCCGCCAGGTGCAGCAGATTGGTCAGCCGCCGTTCGCCGTCGGCCAGTGCCAGCAAACGCTCGGCCACGCTTTGCTGCGCCGCGCCGGGCCAGTCGAGCCAATCGCGCAACATGCGCATGAAGCCGTTATCGCGCCATAACTCGTGCCAGCGGCTGAATTGATCGAGCCACGCCTCCCATTCAGCCCCCTGCTCCATGGCGCTCATCAGCGTCGACACACTGAACCCCATCAGCGGCGACACCAGCGCGGTGCGCACCACGCCCTGCCGGGTTGGCGCGGCAATCGCCGTCAGCACCAGCAGCAGCGCGCGCGCCTCTTCCGATTCGAACACGCTTTCACGCACCTGCCGCACACTGGCGATGCCGCGCGCCAGCAGCGCCTGCTGCATCTCCCGCGCGCGCCAGTTGCTCGGCACCAGCACCGCGATATCGCCACCGCTCAGTGGCTGGCGTAGCTCGCCCTGCTGCAGCCAGGCCTTGCCCTGCGCCGCCAGTGTCAGCAAATGGGCGATGCTATTGGCCGTGCCATCGGTAGCCATCTCGCCGGCCTCGCTGGCACTGCGGGTTTTCTCGCCGCCCTCGTCTCCCTTGCCCGGCAACAGCAGAAAGCGCATCGGTGCGGCATCTTCGCCGTCGATATGCAATTGCTGGCGCGGCTTGTGCGCGGCATGCACCGGTTGAAACTCGATGCCCGGATCAACAAAGGCTGCCGGATTGTCACCGTTGCCGAAAATCTGGTTTACCGCCTGGATCAGCAACGGCACCGAGCGTTGATTGGTATCGAGCGTGGCGCTGCGATCCACGCCGCGCCGGGCGGCCAGATAGGCATGAATATCGGCGCCGCGGAAGCTGTAAATCGCCTGTTTCGGATCGCCGACAAAAAACAGCGGCAGGCCGGTGCCGGCATAAGCAGCCTCGAAAATGCCACATTGCACCGGATCGGTATCCTGAAACTCGTCGATCAGCGCCGCGCGATAACGGCTGCGGATAAAAGCGGTGAAATGTGCGCCCTGCTCGCCACGTGTGGCCTGCCACACCTTGTGCAGCAGATCGTCAAACGACATTTGCTGCCGCTCGTGCTTGCGTTTCGGCAGCTCGGTTTCGATATAACGCAACAACTCGGCGAGCGTGTATTGCAGGCGCAGATCAAACGCCGGCGCCAGCTCGGCGGCCAGCCCCAGCAATAACCCGATGCTGTCGAAAAACGCGTGCTGCAGCGGCGCACAGCCCTTTTTTGCACTGCTGGCGATTTTTTCCGCGCCAAAGCGCTCCAGCTCGTCGCGCGCCTTGGCCACGCTGGCGCTGCGCAACAGCTCGCTGGCCAAACCATCGGCAGCGATCAGCGCATCCAGCCGCTCCAGCCTTGGGCGCAAGCTTTCCACCGCGTAGGATCTGCGATTCAGCCCGGCATCGTTCAGCAGCATGTCGCGAATCTGCACTTGCTGCTGCCGCCACAACTCAGCGGCCTGCGCCACCTCGCGCTGAAATACCGTCAGTTTTGCATCAAGATCCGGCAAGCTGGCCAGCGGCAATATCTGTCGCGGCAAAGTGCCCAGCAGCGGCGCCACCAGCTTGCGCCAACTCTCCGGCGATGCGCCCTGCTGTTGCAGATATTCCAGCCAGGCGCCATCGGCCGGGTAAATCTCGCGGCGCCAGAAATCCTCCACCACTTCACTCAGCAGCTCGCTTTGATCCGGCAACATTTCCAGGCCGAAATCAGCCCCTGATTCAAACGCTGCCTCGCCGAGAATGCGCTGGCAAAAACCGTGAATGGTAAAAATCGCCGCATCGTCAAAACTGCTGACCGCCCGCGTCAGCTTGCGGATCGCCCATTCCACATCGCCATCAAAGCTATCGAGCAGACGCTGACAGAATTCATCAACACCGACACCACTGCGGAAACTGTCGAGCACATCGCTCAAACGCTTGCGGATGCGATCACGCAGCTCGGCGGTAGCAGCCAGGGTAAAGGTCACCACCAGGATTTCCGATACCTGCAGGTTCAAATCCGGATCGAGCAGCAAGCGGGTATACAGGCCGGAGATGGTCCAGGTCTTGCCAGTGCCAGCGCTGGCTTCGATCAGCGTGTGGCCGGCCAAGGGCGTGGTGTAGACGTCGAGAATGGGAGAATTCATGGCTTCCGATTGTAGGATATTTCCGCACGTGCTAAAAAAGCAGCATCAGCCTGCAGCAGGCATTACCGGCATTCAACATGAAACCCTCCACCGCCCTGCAAACCCACCGCGACGCCATCCGCCGCATTGTGGCGGCCCATCGGGCGGGCAATGCCCGCATTTTCGGCTCGGTGCTGCATGGCAATGATGCCGAAGGCAGCGATCTGGATTTACTGGTAGACCCAACATCCACCACCACCCTGATGGACATTGCCGCCATCCAGCTCGAACTGGAACAACTACTGGGCGTTACCGTCGATGTGCTGACCCCTAACGCCCTGCCGGCTACATTCCGCGCCAGCGTGCTCAGCGAAGCCCGGCCGGTATGAGCGACAAAACACTGCGCACCGGCGACTATCTCGGCCACATCCTGCAGGCCATCGCCAGAATCCAGCGTTATACCACCGGCCTGACCGAAGCCGCCTTCTACGCCGACGAGATGGTGCAGGACGCAGTTATCCGCAATATCGAGATCATTGGCGAAGCCGCCAGAAACGTCGAACGCAACGACCCGGCGTTCGCGCAACAGCATTCGGGTGTTCCGTGGGCAGTCATGTATGGCATGCGCAACCGCCTGTCACACGGCTACCATCAAATTGACCTGCAACTGGTCTGGAATACCGTGCAAAGTGACTTGCCGGTGCTGGCGCAATTAATTGGCGCGCTGCGGCCACGCGCAAGCTAAACCATCTGCCCTGCAAGGCGCATCCAGACTGGCTTGCAGACCAGTCTGCAAGCCAATACCAGTGCGGGCTGCAGCCTCATGCCTGCAATTCCTGCAACGGCCGCGAGGCACGCAGCCAATCGCGCAACTCCTGCAGGTCATCCAGATCAACATCGTTGCCAAGGCTGCCATCTTCCTTCACCCAGCGCAGCCGCTTCTGATCCTTGGTCAAAAACAGCACCTTGCCGTAAAAACTTGGCACGTGCTGCGCTTTGCGCGCGGCGTCCTTGACGTTTTCCTTGGTTTCGATCAGCCGGATCAGCGGCTCATCACCCGGATAGTGTTCCAGGCACACGACAAAATCCGGGTGAAAAAAATTGCGATGTTCGCCGCGCACCAGCCGCACCGAATAACTTTTCCGGTCCGGGTTGCGGTGCCACCAGGCAACAAAATCGCTGCGATCCAGCGCTTTGGCGAAAGCCAACTCCTCGCCGTTGAGCGCGGCGGTCGCGTCGTATTGGCCAGTCAGCAAGGTCTGCCCCGGCAAAACCCAGCTCCGCTCTTTCAGCCAGTTGCGGTCATCCAGCAGCATGGTCTGATCTACCCGCGCCAGCTCGTCGCTGTCGGGTGGAAACACGCCGTAGATGTTCTTGCGCGCCGCCGCCAGCGGCAAGCTGGCCGGAAACACCATGCTATCCGGCAGCGGGCCGGCATCCAGCGTTTCGGCCTGGGCGGCAATCGCCTCGTGCATCGCTTCGGCCAGCCGGTCGGCATTCTGCTTGGCAATCCAGTGCGCGGCATCGCGCGCCATGCGTTGCTCGGCTTTGCTGTCGGGGCGCTGCTCCGGCTCCAGATCGTCGAGTTTTTCCTGCAGCAGCGGCAACACCCGCAGCGCCAGCACTTCGATAATGGTGCGGATATCCTCGTCCTCCACCTGCGGCAGGCCGCGCAATGCCTGCATCGCCTCTTTTGCCAGCGCCGCGCGGTCGGTCACGATCAACACCTGCTCGTCGTAGCTGACATGCCTGGTCAACTCGGTGTGGCGCTCGATTTCACGCAACTGGTTGCGCGCCACCCGCACCGCATCATCCATTTGCTTTTGCGGCACATCCAGTTGCGCCGCCACCATTTTTGACAACGCCGTCATCTGCAGCATTTGCGGGCGCTGCTCGCGTTTCAGGGCACGCGGCAGATTGCGCAGCTCGCGTTTCAGCGGATAAGCCCGGATGCCGCGCTGGTTCAGCGCGTCCAGCAGCTCGGCAGCCGTCTGCGGTGCATTGGCAACGGCTTTGGATGAATTGGCCGGCGGCAGCATTTCATCCAGCACCGGCAAGGGCTGCTCGGCAAACAAATCCTGCTGCGGGCCTGCCGTGGGCAACAACAGATCAGCCGGGGTAGCAACATCCCTGATGCCCAAAGGCTCCGATATCGGCAACTGGTTGGCATAAGTCAG
Organism: Chitinivorax sp.; assembly: GCA_046347685.1. Lineage (GTDB taxonomy): Bacteria > Pseudomonadota > Gammaproteobacteria > Burkholderiales > SCOH01 > CALMFQ01. The sequence continues at coordinate 22,777 of JAXMFR010000019.1, read as the reverse complement.
CGGAAACTGCGCACTACTCTTGTTGGTAATCACCGTTGCGCCGGATGCAGTCTGGCGCACCAGCATTTTTTCAGTCTGCCCTTCCAGCTGGCTCTGCACCAGGCTGGCCGCCAGCACCGCCTGCTCAAAGCCGCGCTGCGCCTCGGCATCGGCCAGATACACATACGCCGTGTCAAACTCCGGCGGCAAGGGCTGGCTGCGCGGATAAGCTGCGCGCAGCGCCTGATGCACCCGCATCACCCGGCCAACAAACTGCATGGCGAAATCCGGGTCGTTGACGCATTTGGTCGAAGCCAGCACAAACGCCCGTGGCGCATCAAAACCAGTTCCGGCCGATTGCTTGAAAATCAGCACTTCCTTGCTGATATCGTTGGCAATCACCGCCATCAGCTCCGGATTTGGCTCATCGGCCGAATGTTTGCCAATCGCCTGCGGCGGCACCCGGCACAGCTGGATCAGATCGCGCTCGGCCTCCTCCACCGTTTTGCCGCCATTGGCCACTTGCACCAGCAGCAAAGGCACCAGCGGAATACCTGCGGCGGCCAGCTCGCGCTTGAGTTTCTGGTTGCGCAGCCAGGCCTGGCGCAACACCGTGCGCTGCAAATCAGCCACCGTCTGCACGCTCTGGCGCAAATCGTAGATCACCGCCTCGATATAGCGTTTGTTCAGGCGCGCCTCGACCACATCGTCGCGGCTCACCGCAAACGATTCAAACTCGGATTTGCCAGCGCTGGCGAGAAAATCCAGCAAGCGCTGATCGCGCGGCGTGGCCGTGGCCATGATCATGAAATCGGCGTTCAGCCACTGGGCAAACTTGCCGAACTCGGTGGTTTTATCCAGCGCGATATGCGCCTCATCCACCACCAGACCAATACGCAAGCCGCTGGCACGGGCACGCGCCACCCACTCGGCCACCGTGCGCGTGTCGTCGTCGCCATCGGCGTTGTAGCCCTGCGTGCGCCACTGCGCCTTGGCCACCGACTGCACCGTGGCCAGCAGCACCTGCCCGGCGGCGGCATCCTGATTGCGGCCATGCGCCAGCAAAATCGGCGACAGATCGGCGGCATTGCTCGCCAGCGCATCCTGCGTCTGGCTCAGCAGATTGACGAATGGCACAAACCAGAACCACACCACCCCGGTTTCGGCGCTGACATTGGCCAGCACCCGCGCCAGCATGAAAGTCTTGCCCGAACCGGTGGGCGCGCGCAGCAGGCACGGCGGCTGGCTGGGCCGCAGCAAGGCGCGGCTGATGCCGCCGATCAGGTTGGCCTGAAACAGTTCCGGCTCCAGCAACGGCCCCTGGCCGGTGGTGACTAACTGGTTGAGCGTGGATTGGGTTGGGTGGTTCATGGGTTTTATTCAGTGTTGTGGATGCGGTTTAGATGCGGCGCACAGTGTAGCGAGTGAGCCCAGGCACCTTGAAGGAGAAGGAATCCGGCAAAGAACACTCCTTCCCCTTCAAGGCTGCCCTTGTTCTTAGCGCCTTGTCGCTTAGAACTGGGCGTGCAGGGTTGAAGGCAGGGATGGGGATGGGTTGCATGGTTGCCCCCAAAACCCCAGGCACTGCGCCCCCTCTCCCCGCCCTTCCCTCAAAGGGGAGAGGGGGATCCGGTAATGGGTAAAACATCACTCACTTCGCCCGCAGGCTGGTCTGGCCGGGCAGCAGTGCCTCCAGCAGGCTGTAGCTGTTGGCGGGTTTGCCGGCTTGTTGCAGCCAGTCGCGCACTGTGTCCGGGCGTGTTAAATACACCGCCAGCCGCTCGGCGGGCCAGCTTGGCCAGCGTCTGCAGGGTTTGCGGCGTCACCTCCGGGCATAGCAGCAGCGCCAGTTGTGCATCGCCGGCAAGCTGCCGCACCGCGCTGCCGGTTTGCGGCGGCAGCGCCTGCAGCTCGCGCAGGGCCAGCAGCAGCGCGGCGTGGTCGGCGCTGGCTTCGAATGCCACGTCGGCGGCATCGAGCAAATCCAGTTGCAGATAGCAAAGCTGCCGCCGAGCGCCGGTTGCCGTAGCCGGCCATCACCCGCCGCATGCGTTCGGCGCACACATCGCGGCACAGGTTCTTGTCCGGCTCTTTGGCCGTGGCTTCGGTGCTGGAGCAAAGAATGAAACGCCGCTGGCCGCCGTCTTCGGCATTCAGCTCCAGCACCGCCTGACCGGTGGTGCCAGAGCCGGCGAAGAAGTCCAGCACGATGTCGCCGGGGCGGGTGGCCTGGGCCAGCAACCCCTTTATTAGCGACAGCGGTTTGGGATAAGGAAACGCCTTGCTGCCCAGCGCCACTTTCACCTCATCGGTGGCCACGCCGCCACGGGCACTGCGCAACACCAGCAATTCGTCCCACTCATCAACGCCATTGTCTTCATTCAGCCCGGCAATCCAGCTACTCAAGGGTGCCAGATCCTCTTCCGGCTTGGCCGTCCAGTGTTCCTTGCGCGACGGCCGACCCGGCGCAATCGGCTTGCCAATCCAGAAATCCAGATCGGGCAAGTCTTCGCGCAGCAAGGGTTGTTTTTTTCTTCGGCAATATCGGCCCCTTCGCCGGCCTTGATCGCTGCCAGCAATTCAGCCCTACTGTTGAACAACATCACGTCATCCGGCTTGCAGGGCGGAAAATAGATCAGCTTTTTCTCGATCAATTGTTCGATGGTGTCGCTGCGCAACCCTTGCAACGCGGCGGCTATGGCGGTTTCGTCGCCGTTCAGGCGAGTGCGGATTTTCCGGACGCAAACCGCCATACGCTGTCTGGATCGCAGGGATACCAATAACCGGTTTCCGGGTCTTGAATCGGGTAATAAGTGTTTTCGCGCTCGGTGTATGCGCCTTGGTCAAAGGCCAGGCGACCAGTCGCCACGCGGATCGTTGTCGGGATTGCGGAATTTGCTGCGGTCAGGCCTGACCATTGAATTTGAAGCCTGCGTTGGCATACACCAGCACATGCTCGTGTACGTGGCTGAAACGTTGCGACAAATCGTTACCGGGTATCCCGTTCGCCACACCAGACTACCCAGCCGCCGCCCCGGCATCACCTCATCCAGCAACATTTCCAGCCGCGCGCGGTTTTCGTCGTTGATCGACACCAGCAGCACGCCGTCGCTGCTGAGCAGGTCGCGCGCCAGCAGCAGGCGGCGGTAGAGGAACTCCAGCCATTGCGAGTGGCGCCAGCGGTCGTTGGCGCCGACGTAGCGGTCGTTGTAGACCCAATCCTTGTTGCCGGTGTTGTACGGCGGGTCGATGTAGATCACCCGCACCTTGCCGCGATGGGTGGCGCCCAGCAGCCGCAGCGAGTCGAAATTGTCGCCTTCGATGATCAGATTCGGGCACGCCTGACCGGCATCCGGCCAGTGCGACCAGTCTGGCCGCAGCCGGGGCAGCACCAGGTTGGCATTGAGCGCGGCATCGCGCTCGATGGCGTTGGCCTCCCAGTAGAGGCCGAGCTTTTTCTGCGTCAGGTGTTCCACCAGCAGCCGCCGCAGTTGCTGCTCGTTCATGCTGTCCAGTTGCGCCAGCAGTTGCTGGCCGGTGTTGCCGTTGCTCATGTGTTGCCCATCGTAGTCTGGCTGTAGGCGGGTTGGCTGTATCAACCCGCGCGGTTCGGTGCCTGATTGCTCTGTGTTGCCATTTGCGGGTTTTGCCTGCGGCAAGACCCGCACTACCATGCTGCAAACCAATCTGAGCGCGGCCTGCAGGCAGGCCTGCAAAGCAATACCAGAGCGGGCTGCGGCTTATCACTCATTCAAGCTGCCACCCAGTTTTCTACCTGCAGCCCCGGCACCCGGACAAACTCGCGTTCGTTATTGGTGACGAGTATCCAGCCCTCGCTGCGGGCGTGGGCGGCGAGCCAGAGGTCGTTGTTGCCGATTGGCAAGCCAGCCTGCTGCAGGCTGGCGCGAATCTGGCCGTAGTGTTCGCCGGCGTGTTGCGGCAAGGGGCAGACTTCGATCAGGGTTTGCAGTTGTTGGATGGCAGCTTTGTGCTGCCCGCGTGCTCCGGGCTTTTTTCAGCGCCGAAACGCAGCTCGCCCAAGGTAACCACCGACATCGCCAGTTCACTGGCGCTGTGGCGGGCGAAACGCCCGCGCACCGCTGGCGGATTGTGTTTGGCGATGTAGATGCAGATATTGGTGTCGAGCAGATAACGCGCGGCCATCAGAAATCCTCGCGCGTTTGCGGCGGGGTGTCGTCGCGGCCTTCGGCAAGAAAATCATCCGGCAATTGTGCCAGCGCGAAAATGGCTGCGCCGTTGATCGGCTTTTCGCGCAGGATGATTTCTTGCCGCCCCGGCGGAAAATCTCCACCTGTTGCACATTCAGGCGAAATTCTTGGCTTCGGCACTGGTGCGCAGGTTGATGCGGGCAGAGTCGGCGGCGGCATTGGGCATGATGGGCTCCGGGGTAAGCATTCCAATATTGTACGTCATATTGACATACAAAACAGCAATTAGCCCGCCACCCAATTCTCTACCTGCAGCCCCGGCACCCGTACGAACTCGCGCTCAAAGCATGAACAACTGCTTGCGACATCACTCGTGCAATGCCTGCAGATGCTGATACAGCGGCAGCCACACCTGCCGCGCCAGTGCGTCGAATTCACCGGACAGCGGGTCTTGCGCGGCCCAGACCAGATTCAGCCACAAATCCTGTTCCACTTCGCCGGCGATGTCGGAAAAACTGTTGCCCAGCCAAGCGTTGCTGGCAGCCTTGGTCGCGGCTTCCTGATGTTCTTCCGGGCTCTTTTTGCCGGGTCCGGCAGCCAGCACCTTGGCATAGGCCGAGCTGGTTTTGCGGAATAGCGGCAAGGGCTGCTGCAGTGCCTGCCAATAAATGCCCAGCAGCACTTGCCAGTGCGCCTGCGGATCATCGACACGGCGCAGTTGCCAGATGCCGTCCTCGGCAACAATCGTGGTTTGCAGCGTGGCGCCGGCCGGTTGCAGCTGGCACAGCGCCAGATGATCAAGCCAGGCCTGCAGCAGATAAAACGCGCTGGCCTTGCCGCGCAGCACCAGCAGATTGCCGCTCGGACGCACCTCGGCCAGCCAACCGCTCAGCTCCAGCCGCTGCGGCCCGAGCACACGCCATGCCTTCGGTGGCAAAGGCGTTTGCTGCAGCCAGGGCTGTGCCCGAGTATGGATATGCTGCGTCAAAGCGGCTTCGTGCTGCTGACGGCGCTCGCCCCACGGCCCATGCGGCAACACGCCACTGGCGCGCGCCAGCTCGGTGCTGGCGGGCAAGGGCAAATCCTGCTGCAAAATCTGCCACGCCTGTTTGCGCAGCAGCGATTTGTCCTGAAACTCCAACTCAAATGGCTCGCTATTGCGCAGCTCGACCGCGGCACGCGGCTCGCTTAGACCGCAACGTTGCTGCAGCAGATAACGCGTCGGGTTATCCAGGCATTCGCGCAGGTCCGCCACTTCCAGTTGCCGCCAGCTATCGTCGGGCTCGGGTAAGGCTGCATCGAACAAGCGTCTGCCGCTATCGTTGCCGCGGCCGGCCAGTTGCGCCGCACGCGCCCAGCCAGCGTGAAAGCCGGGCAAACGGGCATCGCCGCTGAAATAGCGCAGATCAAACGGCTGCAACGGATGTTGCGTCACGATCTGCGCCAGCAGCCGCTTGCCGGCGGCCAGGCGCGCTTCGTCAGCACCCATGGTGGCGGGCACACAGCCCTTGGCAACGGTGTCGAGCAGGTCGTTGAGCAGGATCGATGGCGGCAGCTCGGCATCACTGCGGATATCGCGCCCGACATAACTGACGTAAAACACGTCGCGCGCCGACAGCAGGGTTTCCAGAAACAGGAAGCGATCATCGGCCCGGCGCGAGCGGTCGCCAAAACGCGGAAAGCGGCTGATCAGGTCAAACCCCATCGGCCGCAGGCGGCGCGGAAAGGTGGCGTCGTCCATGCCCAGCACACAAATCACGCGGAACGGCAGGCTGCGCATCGGCACCATGGTGCAGAACGTCACGCCACCGGTAAGAAAGCCGCCACCGGCGCTGCGGCTTTCCAGCTGGTTGGACAACCAGGCGCGCAGCACTGGCAGGCCCACCGGCGTCTGATAATCCGCTTGCTGGCTCAAGTCGCGCAGCGCCTGCAGCCGTTCGCGAATGCGCTGCAGCAAGGCGATATCGCTGTCGCTTTCGGCCAGCAACACGGCATCACACAAGCCGGCAATGGCATTGGCCCACTCCGACAGCGGCCGTGGCGCCTGCAGCGCTTGCGCCTGCTGGAACAGGGTTTCGACACACTGCGCAAAACGCGCGGCAATCTGCGCTTGCGCGCCTTCCACGTCGTCAAACGGCAACAAGCCGGCATACAGCGGCAAGCCGTCAGTCTGCGCCGCCTGCGGTAGTGCCACGCCCAGCAGCAGCCGCGTCAGCCCTTCGCGCCAGCTGTTCTGCGCGGTGGGCGGCAGGCCGAATTCCGCCTTGTGTTCGGCATCCCGCCCCCAGCGCGTGTGAGTGGCGTTCACCCAATGCTGGATACGCGGCAGATCGGCTTCTTCCAGGCCAAAGCGGGCGCGGATTGCCGGGCTATCAAGCAGGCCCAACACCCAATCCACGCTGAAGCGCTGCTCCGCCAGCCCCAGCAGCGACAGAAACACCTGCGCCAACGGCGACGCGGCCGCTTCGCTGCGGTCGGCAATCGAATACGGAATCGGCGGCGTGCCGGGGTGCGGCGCAAACACGGCATCGATGAACGGCGCATACAACTCGATATCCGGCGTCAGCACCACCACATCGGCCGGCTGCAGGCTGGCATCGGCATTAAACAAGGCCAGCAACTGATCGTGCAGCACCTCGACCTCGCGCATCGGGCTGTGGCAAACGTGCACCTGCAGCGAACGATCATCCTCGGCGACCTGATACGGCTCGCCACTGGGCCGGTCGGTCAGCGTCAGCACATCCTGCTGCAGGCAGGCCAGCAGGCTGAGCGGCGGCTCAGGCTCGTCGAAGACATCGTGCAACTGCGGCACATCAGCCGGGCTGTCGAAAAAATCCCGCCCCTGCTTGCCCCACGCAGCCAGCAAGGGGGTGCCAGCGTCAGATACAGATCGCTCAGGTCCTTGTCGCCACTTTTGCCGCGCCTGTTCACGGAAGTCGCGGATATCGCCCCAGGGCAGGTGCAGGAGGTTGAGCGCAAGAAGCGCCGCTGAATGCTGCTGCCCAGCGAAAGCGAGGCAATTACGAATATACCGGCAGCAGGCTACTGATACCCACCAGCATCACCGCTGCGGCAAACGCTGCACGCCTTCACTCTGCTGCAGCATCTGCAGCATGCGTTGCAGCGAACTGGCACGGTGTTCATCCACGGCATCGTTGACCAGATCACGCCACAAGCGCGCCTGCCACAGTGCATCCGGCGCGTTCAGCGAGCTGCTCGCCGCGCGCTCCCAGGCTTGCAACCAGTCGGGGTAGATCAGGTATTGATCGAGCACATCGGCCAGACGATTGGCCAGCGCATAACGCCGGAAATCGCCGCCATCCTGCAGATACGCCGCCAGCACCGGCGCCCCCAGCAGATAGTCGGCATCCTCCAGCCAGCGGCGCAGGATGCGCGGCGTCAACACCTCCAGCGAAAACACCGAGCGCGGCTTTTGCGTGCTAACGCGCAGTTTTCGCTTGCATCCCAGAAAAACGACGCCAGCAGCGGATATTGAATATTCGCCGCAATCCCCTGCTCACGCGCCAGCCGAAATTCAGCCAGCGCCCCATGCCCTTGGACTGCACCACGACAATTTCCTGCGCAAACGGCGAAGCCAGCGGCTGCGCCCGCATCACATGGGCAAACAACTGGAACGGGTGTTCTAGACGATTAGTTGGTAAAGATGCAGCACGGTAGGGCCTGACGGCGAAACAGGGAAACATGATTTACCGTGGCTGGCAGGCCTCAATGCCTGGCGCCCAACGCCCCAGCGGTGCTCAGGCGAAACAGGGTATTATCAACCGTTTGCAAAAAACTCCTGCCGGGTGGTTACGCGGAAAAAGATACCCGGATAGGCAAACGTCTTCTGAATCAGGCCGTCACTATTATTGGCTGGACCGGATCCAGTCGTTAACACAGTCAGGCCGGCGCGCTCTTCAGCAATCGGCAACCATTGCTGCTGCGGCACCTTTTCTCAGTTTAGCTTGGCTGCCAGTTTATAGGGGATATTGCGATTCGGGATAAACGGTTCATGGAATGCCTGGTGCCGTGCCACAACCGCCCACCAATCGCAGCCAGCGATATCTGATATTCGCTGCGCGGCAAGTCTTCCAACACCGGCCCTTTGCGTGTAGCCCAGCGCACCAGCAACTCCAGATCGCCCTGTGAATCCAGTCCGTCATCCACCAACAGACGATAACAGGCGCCCGGCCCCAGTACCTGGCCTATACCGCTGTGCAAACGCCACCGCGAGGGTACTGCACAACTGCTGCAACCCCTGTTGCGCCTGCATGCCAAATGGCAGCTCATTGCACGTGTTCAGCAACTGAATCACGCCCAGCAATTGGCCGTCACGATCGATGATCGGCGCCGCGAGCATCTGCCTCGTTTCGAAGTAGCTTTTGCCTGATCCCGCTGGCGAAAAAATGCAGCTCGGGCGAAATCAGCGATAGCTGCAAGGCGTCGTAAACATTGCCGATATTCACAACCTGCTGCTTAAGTGCAACAAAACCTGCGATGCTGTCGCAGCTTAACGGCAAGACCAGATCCTTATTGCTGTTGATGCCGGTTTTTACGCGGGAGTACAGTACATTGCGTTCACGCGAGATGGCGTATAGGGTGAGGCGCTCGCAGGCAAACAGCTTGCAGATATCCTCCATAGATCAGGCATGATTTCATCCGAGATTATGCGTCAGCTGAATCAGGTTGCTCAAGCTTGCAGCTCTGGAGGCGAGCCAGTTGGCGCTCAAGGTCGGTGACAGCACCAGACGGGTTCGGATTTAGGTTCCATGCCGTGTCCTGGCGCTCAGCGGGCGATTTGCCGCGAAACTGCGACCACTTTGCCTGCACGCAGCGTCACCGTGGTCAGTGTTTGCCGAATCACGTGGCGCAGGGAGGTAAATCAGCGTTTTTCCACCGCAGCCGCACCACCGCTGTCGATGCTTTCGCTGTCAGGTTTGCCGATTTGCAGCAATACCTCTGCCTCGCTCATGCCTTCGCGAATAAACTTACGCTCGCTAGCGTCCGCCGCCAGCAGATTGAACTGCACAGCCCCAGGGCAAGGGCGAGCAACAGGGATTTCATGGCACCACTCCGAAAAGTCAGCAGATGCCTTCACTATAAAACCTGGCGCGACAGCTTGCCTGGCCAAATCAGCCTGTCTGCCAACACGACTAACAACCACCCCTTGCAGGCCGATCGTCGGTACTCATTGGCTGGTAAGCGGCACTTCAACCCGGCTTCAACAGCATATTCTGTAGTTCGGATAAGGTTTACCTGTGGTAGGCGTGGCGTAGAATCGATTACAGCATCGACCGCCTTTCACCGTCAGGAGCGACACCATGGACATCAAGCCGCTGATCAATGATACGGCCCTGCTCGGGCCACTGGAAGCGCTGCGCAACAAAACCTACAGCGACATTGTCGATGCCCGTGGCCTGCAATATATCGACCTGGTGATGGAAGGCGGCGGCATGCTTGGCATTGCGCTGGTTGGCTACACTTGGGCGCTGGAGCAGGCCGGCATTCGTTTTCTCGGCATTGGCGGCACCTCAGCGGGCTCGATCAATGCATTGCTGCTGGCGGCACTGGGTGCGCCGGGCGATGCCAAAAGCCCGAAACTGCTGCAGGAACTGGCCTCACTCGACTTCAACCGTTTCATCGACGGCGATAGCGATGCGCGGGATCTGATCAAGGCGTGGATCAACAAGGCGGGCAAGGTGAAGCTGGCATTCAAGGCCGTGCAATGCATCGACAATCTGAACGAGCGCCTCGGACTCAATCCCGGTGACGAGTTTCGCAACTGGATGGGTGACTTGTTGCGCCGGGAAAACATTCACACCGCTGCCGATCTGCGGGCACGGATGCAAGTGGTGCCGGCCGGGTTACGCACCCGCAGTGGCGAACCACTGGATACGCCGGAAAAAATGAAAAGCGATCTGGCGATTGTGGCCGCCGATGTCAGCACCGAAACCAAAGTGGTGTTTCCGGCCAATGCCGATCTGTATTTCGCCGATCCGGACAACGTCGACCCAGCGCTGTTTGTGCGCGCCTCGATGTCGATTCCGTATTTCTTCGAGCCGATGCGCATCAACAATCTGCCGCAGGGGCCGCAGGCCGAGTTGCGCTGGAGCAAGGTAGACTTTGCCTGCGGCGAGGAGGAATGCGGCGTGCCGGATCACGCCCTGTTTGTGGATGGCGGCATCATGTCCAACTTTCCGATCGACGCGTTTCATGACTATGATGCCAGTGTCCCCTTGGCACCAACCTTCGGTGTGAAACTGGAATACGATCGCCGCTGGCACGCCATCGACGGGCCAATGGATCTGTTTGGCGCAATTTTCAATTCAGCGCGCCACTGTCTGGATTACGACTTTGTACGGCGCAATCCGGAGTATTCACAACTGGTGCAGCACATTCCCTGCACCCGCTACAACTGGCTTGATTTCAATATGAGCGAAGACAGCAAACGCGGACTGTTCCGCGAAGGTGCCGAGCGTGCCATCGCTTTTCTGCAGGGTTTTGACTGGCAGAAATACAAGGACTATCGGCAGCAATTGCATGCGGCCAAGCGAATGCTCAACGGTTAATGCCTGACAGACAACACCCCCACAAGGCGACCCAACCGACACCGCTCCCCCATCACCGCTGGGCGTTGCTGCGCCTGACCATTCCCTTCATCGTCGCGCTGTGCGGCGTGCTCGGGCTGGCGATTTTCTGCATCGACATGTTGTCTGCGGCACGTGCTTATGCCGGCGGCGAAAGCGAATGGTCAAAAGCACAAAAACGGGCGGTGATTCACCTGCAACGTTATGCGGCCAGCGGCGAGCACACCGATTACCAGGCCTACCTCAGCAATATGCTGATTCCACTTGGCGACCGGCGAGCACGGGAAGAGCTGGATCGACCCAATCCCAACCCGCTGATCGTGGAAGCCGGCTTTGTTGCCGGCCAGAATCACGCGTCGGATGTACCCGGCATGGCCCTGCTGTATCGCCACGCGCAGCGCCTTCCGCAAATTCGTCATGCAGTGGAAGTGTGGGCACGCGCCGACCAGGCGCTGGAGCAGCTGCACCAACATGCCGAGCGCCTGCACCAGCTGCGCCAGCAACAAGCCCCGGCAGCACAGCTGGAAGCCGAGCTGACAGCGATCCGCGAAATTGACGAACATCTGACCGTGCTGGAGCACGAATTTGCCCAAACCCTGGCCGAGGCGACACGGCTGACCGATCACTTGCTGATGTGGCTGCTGGCGTTGGTGGCACTGTTGCTCGCTGTTATCGGCGTGGCCCTCAGCCGCCGCATGATCCGTCAGCAGGAGCAACAGCAACACGATCTGTTTGCTGCGGAACAACGCTACCGGGTGTTTTTTGAATCGAGCATCGACGCGGTGGTGCTGGTGTTGCCGGAGGGCACGATTGTCGACGTCAACCCTGCCGCCTGCGCCGTGTTTGGCTATAGCCGGGAAGAACTGGTCGGCATGCACCGCAATGTACTGCTGGTTGACCCCGATGGCGAGCTGGTGAACAGAGCGATTCGCGCCCGCGCCGGTGATGGCCACTATCGCGGCCATTTGCACTATCGGCGCAAGGATGGCAGCGAATTTACGGCGGAAATTTCCTCCACCCAGTTTGTTGATGCCGACGGTCAGTCGAAGTACAGCGTAGTGTTGCGTGACATCACCCAGCGCCTGCAACAGGAAGAAGAAATCCGCCAGCTGAATAGCCGGCTGGAACGGCGGGTTGCCGAACGCACCGCCGAGCTGCAGCAAACCACGCGCGAGCTGGAGGCATTTTGCCATTCGATCGCACACGACCTGACCACACCGCTGCGTGCGCTCAACGGCTACGCCACCTTGTTGCAGGAAGAATACGGCGAACAGCTCGACGAACAGGCGCAGTTTTACCTGCAACGCTCGCGCGAAACCAGCCTGCGCATGTCGCGCCTGATAGACGGGCTGCTAGGACTGGATCGCCACGCGCGACAACGTTTGCAGCGCAGCACGGTGGGCCTGAGTGCGCTGGCACAGAGCCTGCTGCAAAAATTGCAACAGGAGGATAGCGCGCATCCGGTGCAGATCAATATCCAGCCGGGCTTGAGCACCGAGGCCGACCCGGCCTTATGCCACGAATTGTTGTGGCAACTGCTCAGCAATGCCTGGAAATTCACCCGCCAGCGCCCCGATGCCCGCATCAGCCTGCATCGCGTTGGCACCGACGATCCTCCGCTGTTCTGCCTGGCCGACAACGGCATCGGTTTCGACATGGCGTTTGGCCACAAGCTGTTCCGCGTCTTCAGCCGCCTGCACACGCCCGGCAAGGATGACGGCATCGGCATCGGGCTGGCGGTGGTGCAAACCATTGTTGACCGACACGGTGGCCGTGTCTGGGCCGATGCCGAAGAAGGCAAGGGCGCGGCGTTTTACTTCTGCCTCGAACCACAGGCCAATCACAGAAAATCTGGCAAACCCACCACTTGAAGCAGACATGCCAATACACCGCACCGCCTATCTGTTCCGTTGTGCTGAAGAAGCCGATTGTTCCGCCGTCAGCGAGTTGGTGAATGCCGCTTATCGACCGGCAGACGCTGCCGCCGGCTGGACCAGCGAAACCGCACTGGTTGCAGGCCCACGTACCAATCCGGCGCAGCTGCTGGCGTTGTTGCAACGGCCGCGCAGCTGCTTGCTGCTGGCCTGTTGCGAGGCGGGGCACATCCGGGGTTGTGTGCACATCGAAGCAGACCGAAACGATGCCTATATCGGCATGCTGGCAGTGTGGCCGCAGCAACAAGGCAGCGGGCTGGGCAAGCAATTGCTGCAGCAGGCCGAACAGTGGGCGATCCGGGCGTTTGGCGCACGGCAGTTGTTGCTGTCGGTAATCCAGCAACGCCGTGAATTGCGTGCCTATTATCTGCGCCGCGGTTATCAGCCAAACGGCCAGGGTTACCCCTATCCGCTGGACGCTGGCGCCGGGGTGCCATGTGATGAAAGGTTATGGGTAGAGGTGCTGGAAAAACACGTTCCCCACCAGCCTTAATATGGCACCCAGTGCAGGCTCAAACACTTTGCCAATGCTGCAGCGCTTGCACCACTGCATCGCGTGAAATCGGTTTGGAGAGAAAATCGTTCATGCCGGCAGCCAGGCACATTTCCCGGTCACCCTCCATGGCATTGGCGGTGAGGGCAATAATCACCCCCTGATAACCCTGCAGGCGCAGTTGGCGGGTGGCTTCCAGCCCATCCATCACCGGCATCTGGCAATCCATGAACACAATCGGGTAGCTACCGTTGATGGCCTTCTCGACTGCGATCTGGCCATTTTCAGCAACATCACAACCGACACCCAGCTTTTCCAGCAATTTGCGAATCACCAGCTGGTTGACCGGATTATCCTCCGCCACCAGCACGTTCAGATTGGCAGGGCTGGCCACACTTGCCGCCGCAGGTGCAGGCGCCGCCCGTTGCGGGGGCTGTGCGGCAGGCAGCTTCAGCAACAAACGAAAGGTTGAGCCAACGCCTTCAATACTGCTGCACTCGATGTCGCCGCCCATCATGCGCGCCAGCTGCCGGCTGATCGCCAGGCCCAGGCCGGTGCCGCCAAAGCGCCGCGCCATCGACGAATCGACCTGGTTGAACTTCTCGAACAACGATTCCAGCTTGTCGGCGGGGATGCCGATACCGGTATCGGTAATACTCAGCACCACCGACAGCTGCTCGTTGTCCCGGCTGAATTGCAGCGCCAGGGTGATGCCGCCGGATTCGGTAAATTTGATGGCATTGCTGAGCAAGTTGAGAATGATCTGCCGCACCCGCGTCACATCGCCATACACCCACAGCGCCGGCTCGGGTGGCAATTGCAGCGACAGGCACAGTGTCTTGGACTCGGCCTGCTGCTGCATCAGCAATTTGACCGCCTGCAGCGTGTCAACCAGATCGAACGGTAAGGATTCCAGCTCCAGCCGGTTGGCTTCGATCTTCGAATAATCGAGGATATCGTTGAGAATCACCAGTAGCGCCCGCCCCGACTGCAGCAGGGTTTCCACCGTTTGTCGCTGCTCGCCGCTGAGCGCGCTGTCGAGCAACAATTCCGCCATCCCCAGCACGCCATTCATCGGTGTGCGGATTTCGTGGCTCATGGTGGCGAGAAACTCGCTCTTGGCGCGTGCAGCCAGCTCGGCCAGCTCCTTGGCCTGCAGCAGCTCGGCTTCGGTGCGCTTGGCCTGGGTGATGTCCCGCAGCGTGGTCGAGTAATACTCGGGAAAACCGCTGCTGTTGAAATGCGCGATCACCACCTGCGACACCGAAATTTCCTCGCCATCGCGGGTGATCAGCGCGGTTTCGCCACTCCAGGATTTATGCATGAAGGCCATCGGAATCGCTTCGTTCATCACCCGGTCGATCACCGATGGCGGAATCAGCCCCGACAGGTTCAGATACGATAAATCGTCGTCCGGGCCAAATCCGAGCATCTTGCGCCCGGCCGGGTTGATGTAGGTGATATTGCCTTCCGGGTCGAAAGTAGCAATAAAGTCGGTGGTGGTTTCAATAATCGACAGCCGCTGGCGATAGAGAGACTCTTGCCATTTCTGCGCCGACATATCCTGCCACATCAACAATAACGGCTGCTCCGGCACATGGCATAACGTCAGGTTGACCACACACAGCCCACCCTCACGCTTGCTCATCCACCACTCGGCCTGTTGCTGGCCGAGGTTGAGCGCGGCCGAAACCAAGCCCTGCCAGGCAGCCTCGGCAGGGGCGCCACTCGGCAACACCGGCGGCGAGAGCGAGAGCAGGCTGCAATCACGCGGATCCTTGCCTTCCAGGCCAAAAAAGCGCGCTGCAGCCGCATTCCAGCGCAAAATACGGCTGCTGGCCGCATCCACCTGTGCCAGCGGCATCGGCAGCGCCTGCGCCAATCCGGGCCAATTGTCGGGTTCGTAAAGCACGCTCACCTCGTCAATCTTTGCGGGTTAATCCCGCTCTCAAAACAACACGTCGTCGACATTTTCATTGCCCTTGGCGAGACGGAAAAACGACACTTCCTGCTCGATGGCCAAGGAAATGCTGCGCATATTGGTGCTGTTGATAAACACCTGCTCGGCGGCACGTGCATTCTGTTCGGTGCCGCGGGTGATTTTTTCGACATTGCTGGCGATATCGTGGGCATTGTTGCGCTGCTCTGACAAGGCAACGTTGATGCTTTCCACCCGCTGGCTGGCCGCCTGTGCCACCTCCTGAATCTGGCGCATCGCCACGGCAGCCTGCTGCGTCAGCATCACCCCCGAGTTCACCCGCTGCACACCCTGCTGGATGCTGTCGACAATGCGCTGCGTGGTGTCATGGGTCTGACGGATCATCTCGCTGATCGACACCGTCGATACCGCAGTACGTTCCGCCAGTTTGCGCACCTCGTCGGCCACTACCGCAAAGCCACGCCCCTGCTCGCCGGCACGCGCAGCCTCGATTGCCGCATTCAGCGCCAGCAGATTGGTCTGATCGGCAATTTCCTTGATCACGGTAACAATGCTGGCGATATCGTCGTTCTGCTTGTCCAGCGCACTGATCTGGCTGGCCGATTCGGCCACCGCAGCAGCCAGCGCATTGATCTCACGCGAGACATCGGCCACCAGCACGGCACTGCTGGCAGCCTGATCGCCGGCATCGCGCACCACGCCACTGGCAGAATCAGCCTCGTCGGCAATCTGGTCGATGCTGCTGGAAAACTGCTCGATATTGGCGGCAATCGCGGCGGTGGCATCGCTTTGTTCCGACGATGCATCCATCAACGATGCGGCCTGCCCGGCCAGGCCAACGGCAGCACTGGAGAGCAGGGAAACCTGGCCGCGCAGCCCGGTCACCAGATCAGTCCAGCGCGCACGCATTTTCACCAGCCGGCCAATCAGGCTCTCGGGAGACGCGCCACGCATATTGATGTCATGCTCCAGCTGGCCTTCGGCCAAGTGCTGCGTCAGGCGCGCGGCGGTTGAGGGCTCAACACCGAGAATTGCGAATACGCGTTGATACAGGTAATACGACCCAAACAGGCTGGCCAGCACCAGCAAGGCCGAAATCGGGTAAATCGCGTGCAAAGCGTTTTCCAGCGCGCCATCCAGCGCCTTGAGCGCCTCACTGCGGTTTTGCTCCACCTGCAGATTAAGCCTGGCAATGCCCGCTTTCACCGCATCGCTCTGTTCGTCAAAACCGCCCCTGGCTTTCATGATTGCATTGCCTTCGGCCCGGCCCTGCTTGTAGGCAGCTACCATTTTCAGGCCGGTGGTGTATTGCTGTTGCGCAGCACCGGCAATGGCATCGGTAGCAGCCGCCAGCGCTGGCTGATGCTGCTTGATTTTATCCAGCAGCGCGCGTGCCTGCGCCAGGCTTTCAGTGGCATCACGCACACCGTCGTCTTCGCCGGTCGCGGAAGAGTCGGTCAGATATTGCTGCACTTCGGTGAGGTGATATTTGGCCTCGGCAAACGCATCACGCGCTGCAATCGATCTGGCCAGCTCGCCATCCAGCTGCCGATTGGCCGAGCCAATGGTGAAACTGGCCGTCAGCGACAGGCACAGCACCAGCAACACGACAAATGCCGAATAGGCAAACAACAAGGGGCGCAAACGCAAATTCATCCAATTTCTCCGAAGACGGCCGACACACCGGCAGCCGGCACGCAGCGTGCAAATCATTTCCAGTCTAGACAGCGATACCGTCTGACGCCAGGCTAGGCGCTCCGCCCCAGAGGGCAATACAATCAACGCCCCCAACTCGCTGCGAAAGAACAGGCATGGCCGAAGCATTGAAAGATTCCTACGGGCCGGAGATAGCACAGCGGATTGCGGCGATGATCCAAGCGGTGGAGCCACAGTTCGACGCCGAAGGCTTTGTAGCCAGCAGCCAGCGTGGCTACGAAACCCTGAATCTTCTGGCGCGTGGTCGGCACATGGCAGTGGCGCTGCGACAGCACTTGCCCAACGATTACCCGCAGGCAATCGAGCTACTGCTGGCATCGTTGGGCGACAAAGTCGAGCACATCGAAGGCCAGGGGATGGCGCCGTTTCTGTATCTGCCGCATGTGTTGTTTGTTGCGCACTACGGGCTGGATCACTTCGAGGAATCGATGCATGCGCAATACGAGCTGACCCAGCGCTTCAGCGCCGAATTCAGCATTCGTTATTTCATCGAGCGCCACCCGCAAGCAACGCTGGCCAGGCTACGGCAATGGGCCAGCGACCCGAGCCACCACGTGCGGCGTCTGGTATCGGAAGGCACCCGCCCGCGCCTGCCGTGGGCGCAACGGCTGCGCGATTTTCAGCGCGATCCGGCACCGGTGCTGGCGCTGCTGGAGTTGCTGAAGGACGATCCATCACTGTATGTGCGACGTTCGGTGGCAAACAATCTCAACGATATCGGCAAGGATCATCCAGCGCTGTTGACGGAAACAGCGCAGCGCTGGTTGCAGGATGCCAGTGCCGAGCGGCAGTGGCTGGTGCGCCACGCCTTGCGCTCGGCGGTGAAACGCGGCGAGGCGGGTGCCTTGCAGGCGCTGGGTTTTGGCGAACCGCCGCAGGTCAGCCTGAGCCAGGTGCAACTGAATCCGCAGCAGGCGCGTATCGGCGGCAAAATCGGCATCAGCCTGCGGCTGCACAATCATACGAGCAGCACGCAGGCGTTGATGGTGGACCTGCGGATTGGCTACATCAAGGCCAATGGCGCGGCCTCGCCCAAGGTGTTCAAGCTCAAGGCGCTGCAGCTTGCGCCAGGTGCCAGCGCCGAGCTGCAGAAGCAGATTTCGCTGGCGGACATGACCACGCGTAAACATTATCCGGGGCAACATCAGGTGGAAGTGCTACTCAATGGCCAGCCGATGCCGCTCGGCAGCTTTCAGCTGATGTCCTGACAGGCCCGCCAGGAGAGGACCGCAGGCCGGCCTGCAAGGCAATATCGACGCGCCTTGCAGGCGTGCCGAAATTGACTGCCAAGCAAGGGCAAGGGTAGTCTGACGGCAATTGCCGTTGACCTGACTCCACGCCATGAAACTCCCCATCGATCCCCTGATCCAGCTGTTGCACAGCGCCAGCCAGCTTTGCCTGGCCACCCACTCGACACAACTCGACGGATATCCCTACGCCACCGCCTTGCCGTTTGCGCTGGATGCGCAACAGCGGCCACTGATCCTGATCAGCCAGCTGGCAGAACACACGCGCAACCTGCAGGCAGATGGCCGTGCCAGCCTGCTGCTGAACGACGATCTCGGTGCCGGCGTGTTACAAGGTGCGCGCCTGACCTTGCTCGGCGAGATGACCCAAGTGGATGTCAGCGCAGAAGTGCAGGCGCGCTATCTGCGTTATCTGCCGGATGCGGCGCGTTATCTGGCGCTCGGCGATTTCCGCTTTTTCCGCATGGCGCCGCAGCGGGCGCGTTATATCGGCGGTTTCGGGCAAATGGGCTGGGTTGAGGCAGACAGCTGGCACGCCCTGCCGATGTTGCAATACGCCGACGAAACGGCACTGCTGGAGCGTCTGGGCAAACAGTTGCCAGCACACGTTGCGCTGCTGGGGCTGGATTGTTTCGGCCTTGATCTGCGCAGCAGCCAGCAGCGCCAGCGCCTGCATTTTTCCGCCGTTGCCCAGACACCGGAGCAAGTGCTCGCTGCCGCCCAACGCGTGCTGGCCGAATGGCTTGGCGACATCAAGCTGCATCAGCCACTGGCGGAAGTCAGCGCCTACCTCACCAAGGATGGCTCGCAGATTCGCGAGCTGATGCACCCGCAGCACCACGGCAACCGCAATCAGAGCCTGGCAGAGGCCACCGTGGCCGCCGGGCAGCGCACCGCCCTGCATCGGCACTGGGCCACCGAAGAGCTGTACCACATCACCGCCGGCCGGGGACTGATGACACTGGGCAAGCAGGTGTTTGCGGTGAAAGCCGGCGACACGGTGCAGATTCCCCCCGGCACGCCGCACTGCATCGAAGCCGATACCAGCGGGCCGCTAACGCTGCTGTGCTGCTGCAGCCCGGCTTATGCGCACGACGACACCGAGTTGCTGGAAGGCTGAAGTCGCCTGAAAGCGGCCTCTCAACGCGAAAAAATCCGCCGCCCGTCCGGCAGCAAATGCGCGCGCAACTGGCCGGTGGCCACCATCTGCAGCAATAGCGCCTCCAGTTGTTGCTGCGGCACATTGGCCGGCGCACCCAGCCACCACTGCCACACGCCGTCGATGGTATCGCCGGCAGCGGGATGAGCGTCCAGATAAGCCAGAATCTGTTGCTGCAGGCGCTGTTGCTGTGGATCGTCCATGCGGCACCCCGCCATGACGCAAAGCTGAATTGCAGCAATTGACATGCCAGCGTCAAATCAACGCCAGACGCGGCGATGCAGAAATGGCCGGGGCAATACCGCCCCATCATTAACGGATTATCTGGCGCGCAGCCGGGTCAATTTCTGCCCGGCCGGCAAATCAGGAAGCAAACAGCTCGCGGTCGATGCCGTTTTTCTGCAGCAGACGCCCGAAAGAGCGCCGCTCCTTGCCTGCCAGCCGGGCAGCGGCGGTGACATTGCCGCCGGTGCGCGCCACCAGTTGCAGCAGATAACGGCGCTCGAAATCGGCCAGCACCCGCGCCTTGGCTTCGCCGTAGCTCAGGCCGTCAAATTCCACCCGGCGCCGGTCGGGCGAATTGCGACGTTCGCTTTGTTCGCGCACCCCGGCATCGGCCATCGCAATCGGCCCGTCTTCGCCCAGCAGCAACTCGCGGTAGACCAGGTTTTCCAGCTCGCGCACATTGCCCGGCCAGGCATAACGCTCGAACCAGGTCAGCGTGTCGGGATGAAAATCGCGCGCAGCAACATTGAAACGCTCGGCACCCAGCTGCATGAAATAACGCGCCAGCAAGGTGGCATCACCGGTGCGGTTGCGCAGCGGCGGCATTTCCAGATACAAGAGCTTGAGGCGGTACAACAGGTCATCGCGAAATGCGCCATTGGCCACCAGTTGTGTCAGATTGCGGTTGGAGGCGGCGATCAGCCGCACATCGGCATGCAGAAACTGCTTGCCGCCTACCTGCCGGTATTGCCGGTCCTGCAGAAAGCGCAGCAGCGCCACCTGGCCTTTCAGCGGCAGCGCGTCGATTTCATCCAGAAACAGGGTACCGCCATTGGCCAGCGCAATCAGGCCGGCGCTGTCTTCCTTCGCATCAGTGAAGGCACCACGCCGATGGCCGAACAGCTCGCTTTCCACCAGTTGCTCGGGAATCGCGCCGCAATTGACCGGCACAAACATGCGCTCGCGGCGCCGGCTTTGATAGTGGATGGCGCGCGCAGCCAGCTCCTTGCCGGTACCGGTTTCACCCTCGATCAGCACCGGCGCATCGTGTGCGGCGATGCGATTGATGAAAGCCTGAGTACGGATGATGGCTGGCGAAGCGCCGATGATCATGACTGACTCCTTGAATTGCGCGACTGGCGCGGCATGCAGCCCGAAATTGGGTGCCACTTACAATTTAAGGAGCGATTGCGGAAAACACAAATGCACACAAACAAATACCGCATTGAATCAATTGGTTGATAGCATTCCTTGCTGCACTGCAGCAGATAACGGCAGATAAAAATCACGGTCGGCACTGAAACAATCCGGTTCTTCGATCTGCAACCAGCCGCGCCGATCGAGAAAATCGCCGCACTGAAAGCGCCAGGTGTTGCCGGCGTGGCGCAGATAAATCAGCAGGCCCCGGCCGGACATGACCTGCAACCGCGCGCCACCACGAATCGCCAGATTGAGAAAGGCCGCGTCTTCCGCCAGCGACAGATCCGGATAACGTACCCCATCTAGCCACAGCTTGCGACGGAAAGCCAGCGTGCCACCGGCGACATTGCGCACATACATGCGCTGGTGCAGCTGCAGCGAACAACGCCAGAACGACCAGCGCGCCAGATCAAAATAATCCTCGGCGGTCAGGCCGCAGATTTCCGCCTCGCGCCGCAGCAGCGGCGCCAATTGGCGGCTGATGCGGTCGGCGGCATACCAGTCGTCGTCATCCCAGTGCAGCACGATCTCGCCTTGCGCCGCTTCACACGCCAGATTGCGCTTGAAACCGACGCTGCGCTGGCTGCCGGCGGCAACAAACTTCACCAGCGGGTGTTGCAGCAAGCTTGCCGGTACGTCCTCGACACTGTCGCCGACCACAATCAGCTGCTTGTTGGGGTAATCCTGGCGCTCGAAATAATGCAATGCCTGCGCCACAAACTGCGGCCGGCCACGGGTAGGCATGATGCAGCTCACCAGCGGCAAAGCCGGCGCATCGATACGGGTTTGCCGTGGCAAGGGGCGCTGCAGCGTAATCAGGCTTTCCGGGGCGAAATCGCCGCAGGCCTCGCCCTGGCAATGTGCTGCGTAGCTGCGGCACACCTGGCGCAAACGCCGGCCGCACAAGGCATCCTGATAACGCTGCTTGCTGGCTTCGAAAAAACGTCGCTCGTCGTTGCAGCGCCGCTCACCCGGCGGCGGGCGGAACACGAATGCCCCCGGCACCCAGGCCACCTCGAAACCGGCGCGCGCCGCACGGGCGCTGTATTCCATCTCCCAGCAGGGGCCGGCACCAAAGCCTTCGTCGGCGCCGCCGATGGTGTTGATCAGCGCTCGCGTTACGCCGTAACAAAAATCGCCCAGGCAATATAAAGGTGCATTGTCGACCCACTTCAAACCGTGTTGCCGTGCGGCGCTGGCAGCAGCCGCCTCGATTGCCGCGGCATCGTCCAGACAACTGGAAAACTGTCGCTGCATATTCCAGGCGCGATTGCTGCCCGGGCCCAACACGCCGATCGCCGGATTGGCCTGCAGCACCGCCAGCAAGATTGCCAGCCAGTTGCCGGCAGGCGTGGCACCGGCCTCCAGCAAAATACACACATCGTGCTGACCATGCGCCAGCAGGCGGTTAAAACAGGCGGCATGGCCATGTGTGGCACCATCCAGTTGCGGGTATTGCGGCAAGGCGGCCAGCTGCGCGCTCATCGCCGCATCCGGCATGTCCGGCAACAGCAACACCTCCAGCTGTGGCGACAGCAGCGGCTGCAGGCAGGCCAGGGTGCGTAACAGGCGCTGTGGCTCGCTGTCGCAGATGATGCCAATGCTGACCCGGCACTTGGCAGCAGGCGGTGAAGCGAGGCGCGATGCCAGATGTGGCAGGCTCGCCGGCGCGATGGCATGCCAGCGTTGATCGCGGGTGTTTTTGCTGCTGGTGTTGCCGGCATGCACCCGCCCCACATACCAGCGCCCATCGGCCAGACGCAGCACCTGTGCGGCGCTGGCCTGCCAGACAAAGCGGTTGTCCTCGCCGATCATCACGTCGTCAAACCGGTGCTGCAGCCACCAGTCGCGGCGATACATCAAGGTGGCGCCGTAGGCCCAGGCAGGCTCGTTGGGCGGATAACGGTATTCCCACGCCTGCTGCGCCAGCGGGTCGTGAAACAACACCCGGTCCAGCCCGCAGATCGTCGCGCTGCTGTTGGCCTGCAGCGCCGCCAGCTGTTGGCGCAGCCGGGTTGGCGCATACCAGTCGTCGTCGTCCCAGTGGGCGATGAATTCGCCGTGCGCCAGCTCGCAGGCCAGATTGCGCTTGGCGCCAATGCTCAAACGCTGCGGCAGCCGCTGGTAGC
>JAXMFR010000018.1:0-56419 GCA_046347685.1 Chitinivorax sp. | reverse complement strand
CTATCGTCCTCGGTCTAGCGGGGACTGGGGAGATGGGTTGGCGAGACGCTTACGAACCTCAAATTCAACCGGGAAGAGATCCTGCTGCGCATCGTGCAGAGGGATATCATCGGCGTGGAATTTGGCGCTCGTTACTGCTTCGGTGGTGCGGGCGTTTTTCATTATGCGACCACCCCGTTCAACAAGGCGGCAATGTCGGCAACGCGCCACATAAGGCGGTTGCCAATCTTCACTGGGCGAATGCCAAAGCATTCACCTTGCAAGCAGTAGTTTTTGCGGATGGTCTGACTTGCGCGGGCAGTTACCTTAGCAAATTCAGCAGTAGTGACAAGGTCGCGGCCTTGGGTGGCGGCGGCCAGTGCAGGAGGAATGAAAATTGTCGTCATGTAACGCACTCCGTATCAACCCGGATACCCGGTACGGAATGCATTTAATTTACCCCAATGGTATACCCCGCAAGGTGCCGCCTATGCCCCAACTTAGGGTATAGGTGGTGGGGTATAGGTAAATCTGGTTATGAGATATACCGGATTTCGCCACTGCTCAACAGTCGCTCCCAAGCCTTTTTAAAGACTACTTCACCAGAAAACAGGGGGAGTTTTAGCTCACTGCACAAGCGTTTTTTGACTTCTGCTTTTACCCCCGGCTGATTCTGCCGCCACTTTGGCAACGCCAGCGGCTCATAACCCAGGCAGAGATTTCATTTATGATGGCCATTTCCTGCGCCCTCTGGCGCGCCAAAGGCTTTGGAGTTTCGTCCGTAAAGGATCCGCTCACCGCTTCGATTGTCGCGGTTACAGGTGTGTCGTCAGGTTCTACTGCCGATATGGATGACACATTGACGGTTTGAGGCATATTGCCTTTTTGCGCATCACTTTTGCCCATAGCATGGGAAGCCACTCCCTCTGCATCTGCGCATTCGGGGGCTGCGTCTATGTCAAATACCGAACTGCGCCACAAGTCATGGCGCAAAATCGCCTTCATATTCCTTTCGTGTATCAGAAAGATATCGTTCAGCTCAAATGTCACCGGCTTGCCATCTTGTGTGCTGAAACGGTTGAAAAGGCGGTTCACCAGCCCATCCAGCTGGCGGCCAATGGAGTCATGTTCAATACATACGCCATCAATTACCGAAACTGCGGTATCAAATTGGCTCAACGTGACCTTGCCATGCAGCTCCAATTTTTGTGCATCACCCTGACTGAGCCGCACAAACTTGGCCCCAATCGACTCCCCTCCAGGGCCTTTTCGCAGGTAAACACCAGAAGGCAAACAGCCATATAGGGTCAGCTGTCCTTGGCTGGCTAGGTGTATCAAATCTTCAATGGATTTTTCGTAACGCTCTGCAATTTCTTGCAGGCGGTTGTAGCACTTCCATGGAGCAGCTGACATTCGCACACCTTCACGCGCGAACCTTCAATAAGGAGCCACGCCAGCCGGGCGAAGGTATCCCGGTTTTCCTCCCGTCGGAGTAGGCGCGGCAAAACTCTGCCTGATACCGTTAGGCGGCGGTTATTCGGTTATGCTGCAATTCGCTCCACTGGCGCACGCTGAACGGCAGGAGCGCCAGCCTCGCGGGCTTTCCACAAGTCATAGGAGGCCTGCAGTGCCAACCACACATCAGCCCGGCCACCGTTTTCCACGCCAAGCCAGCCTTCAATACGCAGCGCCATTTCAGGAGAGATAGCGGCGCGGCCATTCAGTACCCGCGACAATGCAGCACGGGTTACGCCCAGTTGCGCAGCGGCTTGGGTCACAGTCAATCCCAAGTGCTGGCAAAATATCTTCCCGCAGCGTTTCGCCTGGGTGCGGCGGGTCAGGCATTGCAGACAGGGCCATCGCTTTATCCCTTCGACAATGCGGCCAGCACAGCTTGCGGGTCGGCATCAATCACTTTCATCAATACCCGTGCCGGGCCGTGTGGCTGGCGGTCGCCGCGCTCCCAATGGCGCAAGGTGCCAAGACTTACGCCAAAGCGAGCGGCAAAGCTCTGTTGCGTCATGCCGGTTTTCAGGCGGATGGCTTTCACGTCTAGCGGCTCAACTCGATGCACCACGGCGTCAACGGGCTCGCCCTTGGTGTGCTGGATAGCCTCGTTCAGCCCTTGGCGGATGCTTTCAAACAGTGTTCCCATGCTCTAGTCTCCATGCGCATAGTCGGCCAGTATCTCTACCAATTGCGCCAGTTCATTACGTTCGGCCTTGCTCAGATTGGCCCGCTCGTTCTTGCCGTAGGCGGTTAGCAAAAACAGCGGAATGCGGTCGCTGTGGTAGTAGTAAATCACCCTTGCGCCACCACTCTTGCCCATACCGGCACGTGCCCAGCGCAGCTTACGCATGCCACCGGTGCCGGTTATCAGGTCGCCCGCCTTTGGGTGCGTTGCAAGATGCACCAGCAATTCGGCGCGCTCTTCTTCCGTGAACAGCTTTTCGGACCGCTTCCGGTATTCCGGCAATTCAATCAGAGTTATCAGCATGGTAATCCAATGGATTAGTTGAGGGCAACACTACTTCACCAACCGCAGGCGTTCCGGCTGCTCGCTGGTGCTGTATGCAATCCCGGCCTGCTCCAGAATCCACGCCTCATACTTGCCGTGCCAGACGGCCAGCAGTTCCAGCGGCCTGTTGGTGTAGTGCTTTTCCGCTGTGGCGCTGGGCCTGTGGCCCATGATTTGCGCGACCACGCCGGCGGGCATTTCCACCCATTCGGCCAGACTGCGGAAAGTGCGGCGCAGCCCGTGTAATGAAACATGCGGCAGGCCGGCCACATCCAGCGCCCGGTTATGGGGTATGCGCGGCTCTTGAATGCGTCCATTTGCGGCGGTAGGGCTACTGAACACCCATTCATTCCGACGCGGCAGAGCGGCCAGCAAATGCGATACATACGGGGTTAATGGCACCTTGCGGCCGTCTGCCTCTACCTTGTCGTTCAGCCACAGCGCCCCCCAGCGGAAATCAACTTCCGACCAGCGCAACGCGGCCAGCTCTTCCCGGCGTGCGCCAGTCAACAGCAGGGCTTGCAGGTAGGCACCGATAACAGGGTTGCTCAAATCGCCCACAGCAGCGAACCACGGCGCAAGATGCGCACGTTCGAGCACATCAAACCGCTTGGCCTTGCGACTGGGCACTTCGCTGCGGGCTTCCGGGTTTTCAACGGCTTGCCGGTCAATAATACCCCGATACTCCTCACGGGAGCCGCACCAGCGCCAAAAGGCGCGGAACATCTCGAAGCCTTGCCTTGCATTGTTGGCGCGCTCTGCGGCTTCCTTGCGCTGCCAGTCGGTCAGCACCTCGGCGTCAATGTCCACCATGCGCATCTGTAGCAGCGGATAAAGCACACCTTGCACCGTCAGCCCCTTGCCGCGCTTCTTCGGCTCGCCGCCGGCTTGCGACAGGTTCAGGTGGTCGGCCATGTGACGCTCGCCCCACTTCTTGCCCTTCTCGATGTGGGTTAGTGCCATGCGCTCTTGCTGGTACGCCAGATAGGCTTGCCATGCTTCTGACACGGTAACGCTTTCGCGGAATGCCGCCACTTTAGCGGCCTCTCTGACAGCCTCATTCTTTGCCAACTGTTCGGCCTTCTGCTGGCGTGGGTCGATGCCTTGGTCGCACATGGCCTTCAGGCGTGTCGCTTCGGCCTGTGCCTTGGCAATTGTCCACGTGCGAATGTCGCCAATCGTGATGCGAATGGTTTTGCCATCCAGCCGCGATTCAAAGACGTAGGACTTGGCGCCGCCTGCCGAAACACGCAAGCCCAAGCCGGGCGCTTTGGCGTCCCAGTGAATGGTTTGCTTCTTGCCAGCTTCACACTCGAAACGGGTCACCCTATCGGCAGTGAAATTTACCCTGTTCATTGTCTTTGCCCTTTCGTGTAGGCGGCGTGTAGGCACCGTGTAGGCAAATTCTAGCAATAAACGGGAATACTTGGGAATGAACAAAACTGGTAAAAACACATCAACACCATGTTTTTATGCAAATTTTTATTATTTCAGAAATACTAGGGAACACCATGGAATGGGGTTATTTTCGGGCCAATAACCCGAAGGTCGCAGGTTCAAATCCTGCCCCCGCAACCAAGGATTTCAAGGGCTTACATACAATCGTGTGTAAGCCCTTTTGGTTTTCTGGTTCCCTGTAACAGGCCATGTAACAGTGTTTGAGTGTATGTCGGCAAGCCTGCGTTACAGCGCCAGCAGCCTGGCTATGCCGAATTTCACCGTCGGGTGTAGACTGACCAAATGAAACCGCCTTGCAAGAGCGCTGCCGTCCTCCTTCGGTGTAGCGGTTTCGCCGGAACGGGAGTGGCCGAACATTGCGGTAGCGCTTGCATCTTCTTTTTCAGTGCGCACTTTTCCGCGTTGTACGTTCCCATATTTGCGGCCACCTCCCGGCGCTAGTCGTGCGAGTGCAGCAGCAATCCCGTTGGCCGGATGCAGTTTTGACCCGCAAGGTTGCGTCATGATCCGAGCCGGAGCCCGCGTCTGGCCTCGGTGCGTTGTGACGCCGTCAGCGACGCGGCGCAAAATTTCACTCGATGCCCAGACGCTCCATGCGGTAGCGCATCGAGCGGAAGGTGATGCCCAGCAGCTTGGCAGCCGCAGTGCGGTTGTAGCGGGTTTTTTCCAGCGCATCGACAATTGCTTCGCGCTCCAGCCGGTCGAGGTAATCCTGCAGTGGATAGGTGTCGCCAGCACCGGGCAGGCTGATTCCGGCTTCGTCCTGCTCGGCGCCGGACGGCGTCAGCTGCAAATCGTCGCAGCTGATGTGACCGCCGTCCGAGAGGGCGACGGCGCGTTCGAGGATATTTTCCAGCTCGCGCACGTTGCCGGGAAAGTTGTAGTGCAGCAGCGCAGTTTCGGCAGCGGCATCCAGGTTAGGCTGGGCCATTCCCAGCTGTTCGGCGATGCGGCCAAGCACGCTGTTGGCAATTGCCGGGATGTCTTCGCGCATTTCGCGCAGCGGCGGCATGCGCAGTTCGATCACATTCAGCCGGTAAAACAGATCCTGGCGGAAGCGGCCGGCGGCGACGCACTCGGCCAGATTCTGGTGGGTGGCGCAAATGATGCGCACATCGATCGCTTCTTCACCCGGACTGCCGAGCTTGCGTACTTTTTTTTCCTGAATCGCGCGCAGCAGCTTGACCTGCATCATCAGCGGCAGGTCGGCAACTTCGTCGAGGAACAAGGTACCGCCGTTGGCTACCTGGAAAAAACCTTCGCGTTCGTGGTCGGCTCCAGTAAAAGCGCCTTTCCGGTAGCCGAAAAACTCGCTCTCCATCAGGTTTTCCGGAATCGCACCACAATTCACCGGCACGAATGCCTTGTCGGTGCGCACGCTTTTTTCGTGAATCATGCGTGCCGCACGCTCTTTACCCGAGCCGGATTCTCCGGTGATGTAAACCGGTGCATTGCTGCGCGCCAGCTTGTCGATCATTTCGCGCGCGCTTTGCAACGCCGGCGAGTTGCCGAGGAAGCGGCTGGCGGTGCTACCGGTGGCTGGCGCCGGGGCTTCGATTGCCAGCGCCGATTTGACCAGCGTGCGTAGCTGTTCCAGTGCAATCGGCTTGGCCAGGTAGTCGAACGCGCCCAGTTTCAACGCACGCACCGCGTTTTCGGTGCTGCCATAGGCGGTAATCACGGCAACCGGAACGTCGAGATTGTGCTTGTGGATATGCTCGACCACCTGCAGCCCTTCGCCATCCGGCAGCCGCATGTCGGTCAGACACAGATCGAAGCGCTCACCCGACAGTTTTTCCAGCGCGGTCTTGACGTTGGCTGCGGCAGTGACGTCCAGCCCCATGCGCAGCAACGTCAGCTCCAGCAGCTCGCGGATATCGGCTTCATCGTCGACCACCAGTACCTTGCGCGGTGCGTTGCCAGTGCGCTTGCTCATTCCCATTCCTTGCCGCTTACCCTGAAGACGGTGTTTTGTTTGCTATCAACATAGTCGAGCGCTGCACGGTTGGCGGCGCAGATTTCACGCGCGATATACAGCCCGAGGCCGCTGCCATTGCTGTCATCGGTGGTGAAGAACGGTTCGAACAGCCGGTCGCGATTGGCCGGCGGGACGCCGCTGCCGTCGTCGCAGACTTCGATAACCACACCCAGTTTGTCGCGCCGGGCGCGAATGGTAATGCTGCCGGGCTGCTGGCGGCAATAGCGCCAGGCGTTGCGGCACAGATTCCACATCACTTGATGCAGGTGGCCACGATCGAAACTGAGGTTGAGCGGGTCCGGGCAATCGACTTGGATCACCTGTGGCGGTATGCGTTCGGTCTGGCCGATTTCCTCGGCAAACGCCGGCAGATATTGCTGCAAGGCTATTTTTTCCGGCTGGGTCCGGTCGCGCCGGTTCAGCTGCAGGATATCCTTGACCATGGCATCGAGCCGCTTGGCATTGTCACGAATGATACGTGTCAGGCGGATCGTCAGTGCGTTGTTGCTGTCTTCTTCGAGCAATTCGGCGGCATGGTTGATCGACGACAGCGGGTTGCGGATTTCGTGCGCGATATTCGCAGTCAGGCGCCCCAGCGCAACCAGCTTGATCTGCTGCGCCTCGGCCTGCTGCCGTGCGACATCGTCGAGAAAAATCACCGCGCCGCTGTAGCGGTCGTTATCGATCGGCACGAAACGGGCACGCAACAGTTTGTTGGTGGCGCGCGCGCGGAATACGATATCGCCCTGTGACTGGGTCTGGCGGTCGCGCCAGACATTGGCGGCAGCCTGCAGATCCTGCGCATAGTCACCCAGCCGCAGTTGCTCCCGCACTTTCGGTGGGCCGAGCAGGCGCTCTGCCTGCTGATTGCGCTGGCGGATACAGCCCTCGTCATCGACCACCAGTACGCCATCCGGCATGTCCTGAATGATCAGCTGGTTGATCTGCGCCATGTTCGCCAGATCGATGCCACGCTGCAGCGCGACTTTTTCGCTTTCGGTGGCATATTGCGCCAGCCGGTGCGCCAGCCACGCGGTAGCGAAATATCCCATCGACAGCATCGCCGGCTGGCCGAAATCGGTCGATTCCCCCTGCAGCATGCGCAATACCTGTGCCAGCAGCACCGCGATCGCGGCGATCGCGGCATGGAACAGAGTCATCCTGCCGCGACTGATCAGCCCGGCGGCAGCCAGATACGGCATCAACAGCACCCCCAGGCCGCTGCGGATGCCACCATTCATGTACATCAGCGCGACAATGAATACGATGTCGATGCTGACTTGCAGACTCAGTTGAATATTGAAATACGGCTTGCGCAGCCTGATGGTGGCGAACGATGCCAGCCCGAACAACCAGTAGCCGGCTGCGAGCCAGTAGTGGCGACCAGGAGGTTCAATGCCATTCCAGTCATTACGCTGTGTCAGGCTGAGAATCGCCAGCAGCATGATGCTGCCGATGGTCAGCCGGTACAGGTTGAAATACAGCAGCGAGCGCCAGAACGAATCCGGATAATGGCTGTTGGCCTGACGGGTGTAGGGATAGGGGATGCGCATGGCAGTCAGTCGGTTCATTTGTTCAATTGTATGCAGGATTTGCCGCTGCCTCGGCGGCGATTGACTGATCTTTGCCCGGCTGCGCTACAATCAAGGCCTTTCTGCCGCTATTTCAGGATGCCGCCGATGGACATCAAAGCCTATATGCAACAGATCGGCCAGCAGGCCCGCGCCGCGTCGCGCGCCATGGCCCGTGCCGATACCCATGCAAAGAACCGGGCGCTGAACGCGATGGCCGATGCCATCGACCGCGATGCCGCCAAACTGATTGCCGCCAATCAACAGGATCTGACCAATGCCCGCGCTGCCGGCCTGGATGAAGCAATGCTCGACCGGCTGGCGCTGAACCCGAAAACCGTCGCATCGATGGCGGAAGGCCTGCGCCAGATAGCCACGCTGGCCGATCCGGTCGGCGAAATGACCGAGCTGAAATTCCGCCCGACCGGTATCCAGGTTGGCAAGATGCGTGTACCGCTGGGTGTGATCGGCATCATCTACGAAGCGCGGCCGAACGTGACCGCCGATGCCGCCGGCCTGTGCCTTAAATCCGGCAATGCGGCAATCCTGCGCGGCGGCAAGGAAGCAATCCTGTCGAACCAGGCGATTGCCGCTTGCGTGCGCGAAGGCCTTGCCGCCGCCGGCCTGCCGGAAACGGCAGTACAGGTGGTTGAAACCACCGACCGCGCCGCAGTCGGCGAGCTGATCACCATGCCGCAATATGTCGACGTAATCGTGCCGCGTGGCGGCAAGAGCCTGATCGCGCGCATCTCGGCCGAGGCGCGGGTGCCGGTGATCAAGCATCTGGATGGCGTGTGCCATGTGTACATCGACGATGAAGCCGATCCGGAAAAAGCCATCCGCGTGGCCGACAATGCCAAGACCCAGCGTTTTGCCCCGTGCAACACCATGGAAACGCTGCTGGTGAACGAAAATGTCGCCGAGCTGATCCTGCCGCCGCTGGCACAGATTTATCGCGACAAGGGCGTGGAACTGCGCGCTTGCCCGGCAACCCGCGACATTCTGCCGGACGCCATTGCCGCGACCGAAGAGGATTGGGCTACCGAATACAATGCGCCGATTTTGTCGATCAAGCTGGTAGCCGATCTGGATCAAGCGATCGACCACATCAACACCTACGGCTCGCAACATACCGATGCGATCGTCACCGAAAATTACACCAAAGCGCGGCGTTTCCTGCGCGAGGTCGATTCCAGCTCGGTAATGGTGAATGCATCGACGCGTTTTGCCGACGGTTTCGAGTATGGCCTGGGTGCCGAAATCGGCATTTCCACCGACAAGATCCACGCGCGCGGCCCGGTGGGGCTGGATGGCCTGACCAGCCAGAAATGGGTGGTGCTGGGCGATGGTCATGTCCGTGTCTGAGCCCGGCCACGGCTTACTTCCGGCACCGGCTGGCGTGTTGCTGGCAGATGGTTCGCCGGCGTTTGGCGGCTATGCCGGCAATATCGGCGCAGTCGAATGGAACGGGCTGAGCGGTACGTTCAAGCGCTCCAGCCTGTGGCAGCGCTTGCACCACAAGCGTTGGCAATATGTCGGTATCGCCGGCGCCGAATGCTTTATCGGTCTGGCCATCGTCGATGCCGGCTGGGCCGCATCGGCATTTGCCTATCTGTTCGATCGCGAACAGCGGCGCGTACTGGTGGATTTCTCGGCAATGGGGATTCCCGGCGTCAGCGTCAAGGTCAACCAGCATGGTGGCGCAGGCGCTTTTGCCCGCTTCAAGGGGCCCGGCGGCGAGATCATGCTGGCGCGCCCGCCCGGCAGTGCGGCGTTCGCACTCAAGCTGGATATCCGCGGCCTGCGTATCGATGCCGAACTGGATGCCGCGCCGGCCGCACCGACGCTGTCGGCGGTGATTCCGATCCAGAACGGCGTTGCCAATTGCACGCAGAAATCCGCCTGCCTGCGCGTCAGCGGGCTGGCCGAATGTCTCGACAAACGCTTCGATCTGCATGGCTACAGTGCCAGCCTCGATTACACCAACGGACTGCTGGCACGCCACACTGCATGGCGCTGGGCATCGGCGCATTGCCCGCAGCTGGGATTCAATCTGCAGTCCGGTTTCAATGGCGCGCACGAGAACATTCTCTGGCTCAATGGCCGCATGGTGCCGCTGGGCGCGGCGCAATTCGACTTCGACCCGAAACGGCCAATGCAGCCGTGGCATGTGGCGACCGATGATGGCCTGCTCGACCTGACCTTCGAGCCGCATGGCGCGCGGCGCGAAAACAAGAACCTGTTGATCGCCGCCAGCGACTACATTCAGCCGATCGGGGTGTTCTCCGGGCAGGTGCGCGCCAGCCGGCACGATGCACCGACGATTGTCACCAATCTGCTGGGAGTAACCGAAGACCACCGCGCGCGCTGGTAAACACCGGCACTGCAGCTGTTCGGAAAGGGCGTCGCCATTGGGCGGCGCCCTTTGCATTTGCCGATATTGCTATTCATCTGGCATTATTCGCCCGGTCGGTAGGATTGTAGAACACAAAAAAGCGCAAGCATCCATAGAGATGCTGCCGGATAAAACGAGGAGAAGTGCATGGTCGATGCCTTGTGGCAACGCGCCGTCGAGTGTCTGACCGGGCCCGACCGCTGGTCGTACCTGGCGATTCCGTTCGTCGGTGCTTTCATTGGCTGGTTCACCAACTGGAAAGCGATCAAACTCACCTTCTATCCGCGTCGCTTCATCGGCTTGCCTCCATATCTGGGCTGGCAAGGCATCGTACCGCGCAAAGCGGAAAAAATGGCCGGGATGGCGATCGACATCATCCTGACCAAGCTGTTGCGGCTCGAAGACCTGTTCGCCAAGCTGGATCCGAAGGAAATGGCGACGCAGATGCACGATCCGCTGACCAACATCCTGCCGCAACTGATTGCCGAAACCGTTTCCGAATACGCCCCGGCGGTGTGGGATAACCTGCCCGAAGAAGCCCGTGCGTTGGCGATAGCCAAAATGCAGCAGGATGCGCCACAGGTGGTGGCCGACATTCTCGAGGAAATCCGCGCCAATCCGGCCGAAGTGCTGGATTTGCGCACCATGGTAGTGGATGCCTGCAAGCGCGACGTCGACCTGCTCAACCGGGTATTCCTTACCGTGGGCAAAAAGGAATTCCAGTTCATCGAATTTTCCGGGCTGATTTTCGGCATTCCGTTCGGCATCCTGCAGATGCTGGTGTGGTTTTATGTACAACCGTGGTGGTTTCTCACGGTCGGCGGGGCAGTGGTGGGCGGTTTCATCAACTGGCTGGCAATCGTGATGATTTTCAACCCGAAGCAGCCGCGCCGCTTCGGGCCGTTTATGCTGCACGGCCTGTTCATGCGTCGGCAGAAGGAAGTCGCCGCCGCCTACAGCAAGATGGTGGCCGAGGAACTGCTGAATACGCAGAACATTGTTGACGCGATTCTCAAGGGCCCGCTGTCGGACGGCCTGTTCCGCATCATTTCCAAGCACGTCAAGGCGGCACTGGACCGGCAGACCGAGCAGATGATGCCGTTCATCGAGTACATGATCGGCACCCAGCGCTATGTCGAGATGAAAAACCGTGCCGTCGACCGGCTGATGGCGGAAGTACCGACGGTGGTCACACCGCTGCACAATTACAGCCGCAAAGTGCTGGATATCGAAAACACCCTGCGCACCAAGCTGGAACAGATGCCGGTCAAGGATTTCGAGGACATGCTGCACCCGGTGTTCAAGGAAGACGAATGGATTCTGATCGCACTCGGCGTGGTGCTGGGCGGCCTGGTCGGCTATCTGCAGTGGCGCCTGGGTTTCTGATCGCGACGTTGCCAGAGCGGCTGCCGGGCCTGCAGCGGGCGAATTGTCGCGCCGATTGCACACTGTTCGCCGGTTCGCGGCGCTAAAAAGCTATAATTCGCCGATGCACCAGGCGAAATCTCCTGTCGGCGTGTTTGGCGGCACGTTCGATCCCATTCATTACGGCCATTTACGTATTGCCGAAGAACTGGCCGAGTCCGCCGGACTGGCGCATCTACACCTGATTCCGACCGGCTCGCCGCCGCACCGCGCTACCCCTGCGGTCAGCGCCGAACAGCGCCTGCAGATGGCGCGGCTGGCGGTTGGCACGCACCCGGTGCTGCAGGTGGATGCGCGCGAAGTCAGACGCAACGGGCATTGCTACACGATCGACACGCTGGCTGAACTGCGTGCCGAATACGGGCCGCATACCCCGCTGCTGCTGCTGACCGGAACCGATGCATTTCTTGGCTTGAGCAGCTGGAGCCGCTGGCAACAGTTGTTCGAGCTGGCACACATCGTCGTGGCGCAGCGCCCCGGCTTTGCCGCAGCAGACTGGGAAGCACGCATGCCGGACGAATTGCGGCAGCAGTTGCGCCAGCGCCGTCAGGACGATGTCGCGGCATTGCGCCAGACGCCTGCGGGCGGCATCGCAGCGCTGACGGTAACGCAACTGGAGATTTCCGCCACTGCACTGCGGCAGATGTTCCGCCGCGGCAACAGCCCGCGTTACTTATTGCCGGATGCAGTCATCGACTTTATCCGGAACCAGAAACTATATATCTGAAAAGCCTAAGCACTGCATGGATACTGAAAACCTGAAAAAACTCGCCATCGATGCCCTGGAAGACATCAAGGCCAAGGACATTCTCACCCTGGACGTGAGCAAACTCAGCTCGCTGTTCGAATGCCTGATCATCGCCAGCGGCGACTCCAACCGCCAGGTCAAGGCACTGGCCAATAACGTACGCGAAAAGGTCAAGGAAGCCGGCGGCGACATCATTGGCGTCGAAGGCGAACAGACCGGCGAATGGGTGCTGGTCGATTGCGGCAACGTAGTAGTGCATGTCATGCAGCCGGCGGTGCGCGATTATTACAATATCGAAGGCCTGTGGGGCGGTCAGAAGCCGGCGTTTGTTCCGCAGCAGGCGGCCAACTGGCGTGACCACTGATCCCGATCGCCCGGCGTGAAAATCCACTTGCTCGCGGTCGGCACCAAGATGCCCGGCTGGGTTGACGAGGCTTATGCCGAGTACGCCAAACGCCTGCCGCGCGAATGCGCGCTGACACTGACCGAAATCAAACCGGAAAAGCGTGTCGGCGGCAAGACTGCGGCGCAAGTGATGGAGGCGGAAAAGACTCGCATCCTTGCCGCTGTGCCGCAATCGGCGCGGCTGATCGTGCTCGATGAGCGCGGCGAGAACTGGACTACCGCCAGATTGTCGCAGAATCTGAACGATTGGCTGGGCGGTGGGCGCGATGTGGCAATCGTCATCGGCGGAGCCGACGGGCTCGATCCGGAGGTCAAGCAGCGTGCCGAGCGCCTGCTACAGCTGTCGGCAATGACGCTGCCGCACGGTATGGTGCGGGTACTGCTGGCCGAACAGGTGTACCGCGCCTGGTCGCTGCTCAACAATCATCCCTATCATCGCGAATAAACATGAGCACCAATATCTATCTGGCCTCGGCCAGCCCTCGTCGGCGCGAACTGCTTGAGCAGCTCGGCATCCTGATCGAAGTGCTGCGCACCGACATCGACGAAACGCCGTTGCCGGGCGAGGTGCCGCTGGCGTATACCGAGCGCCTGGCACGCAACAAAGCCGAGGCCGGCTGGCTCAAGGTCAAACAGTTCGGCCTGCCGGAACGGCCGCTGCTGGCCGCCGATACCACCGTGGTGCTGGATGGCACGATCATCGGCAAGCCGGAGTCGGCCGAGCATGCGCGCCGGATACTGCAACAGTTGTCCGGCCGCGAACACCAGGTGCTGACCTCGGTTGCGCTCAAGCAGGGCGAGCGTTGTGCGCTGGCTACCACAACCAGTACGGTGCAGTTTCGCACCCTGCTGGCCAACGAGATCGATCATTACATCATTTCCGGAGAACCGATGGACAAGGCCGGTGCTTATGGCATTCAGGGCGTGGCGGCGATGTTCGTCAACGCAGTACAAGGCAGCTACACCGGCATCGTCGGCCTGCCGCTGGCGGAAACCGTGTGCATGTTGCGTGAATTCGGTATCGAGGTAATGGGCGCATGAGAGAAAATATCCTGATCAACGTCACCCCGCAGGAAGCGCGCGTGGCGGTAATGAGCGAAGGTGTGGTGCAGGAAATCCACCTGGAACGCGCCGCCCATCGCGGGCTGGTAGGCAACATCTATCTCGGCCAGGTGCGCCGGGTGCTGCCGGGCATGCAGTCGGCGTTCATCGAAATCGGCCTGGAGCGCGCCGCATTCCTGCATATTGCCGACGTGATCGAACAGCGCCAGCTGCCGGCCGGCACGCATCGCATCGAGCAATTGATGTTTGAAGGCCAGACGGTACTGGTGCAAGTGATCAAGGATCCGATCGGCACCAAGGGCGCGCGCCTGTCGACGCAGATCAGTATTGCCGGGCGCTATCTGGTGCATTTGCCGCAGGAAGACCATATCGGTATCTCGCAGCG
This sequence comes from Chitinivorax sp., assembly GCA_046347685.1. Lineage (GTDB taxonomy): Bacteria > Pseudomonadota > Gammaproteobacteria > Burkholderiales > SCOH01 > CALMFQ01. The sequence goes on along the minus strand of JAXMFR010000018.1, from coordinate 42,495 downwards.
CATTGCCGACGAGGAAGAACGCGAACACCTGCGCGAGCGGCTGGAGTCGCTGCTGCCGCCGGATACGCCGCATGGCTACATCCTGCGCACCAGCGCCGAGTCGGCCAGCGATGAGGAGCTGCGTGCCGACATCGACTACCTGCGCCGCATCTGGGAAGACATCCGCGCCAAGGCGCAAACCATGCCGGCGCAATCGCTGCTGTATCAGGATCTGTCGCTGCCGATGCGGGTACTGCGCGACTTCGTCAATCAGGAAACCGAGCGGGTAATGGTCGACTCACGCGAAACTTTCCAGAAAATGAGCGACTTTGCCCATGCCTATGTCGCCCGTGCCGTGCCGCTGGTACAGCATTACACCGGCGACCGGCCCTTGTTCGAGCTGCATGGCGTGGAAGCGGAAATCGAGCGCGCACTGTCGCGCCGCGTCAATCTCAAGTTCGGCGGCTACCTGATCCTCGACCAGACCGAAGCGATGACCACCATCGACGTCAACACCGGCGGTTTTGTCGGCACGCGCAGCTTCGACGAAACCATTTTCAAGACCAATCTCGAAGCCACTCAGGTGATCGCCCGCCAGCTGCGGCTGCGCAATCTGGGCGGCATCATCATCGTCGATTTCATCGACATGGAGCTGGAAGAGCACCGACAGGCGGTGCTGGCCGAGCTGACCAAGGCACTGGCGAAAGACCGCACCAAAATCACCATCAACGGTTTTACCAGCCTCGGTCTGGTGGAAATCACCCGCAAACGCACCCGCGAAAGCCTGGCGCATCAGCTGTGCGAGCCGTGCCCGACCTGTCAGGGGCGTGGCGAAATCAAGACCGCGCAAACCGTGTGCTTCGAAGTACTGCGCGAAATCCTGCGCGAAGCGCGCCAGTACAATGCCAAGGAGTACCGCATTCTTGCAGCGCAATCGGTGATCGACATGTTTCTCGATGAAGAGTCGCACAGTCTGGCGCAACTGGCCGACTTCATCGGCAAGCCGATTTCGCTGCAGGTGGAAACGGTTTACAGCCAGGAGCAGTTCGACGTAGTGCTGGTGTAAACGCGGCACGGGCAACCTCTGCCCGCCGTATGCGCCACTGCCCTGAACGCAGCTCTGGCAGCGGTCTGCAGCCTTGCCTGCAAGCCGCTGCCAGAGCGGCGTCCAGGGCATAGCTGCGTTACTGCTGCCGTACGACGCGCGCGCTGCCGCCAAGGCTGACGCGGTAAGCCTTGGGCGACATGCCCTTCCAGCGCTTGAATGCCTGAATGAAGCTGGATGCCTCGGTGTAGCCCAGGCGGCCGGCGATGTCTTCTACCGTCATCCCTTCACGAATCGCCTGCTCGGCGAGAATTGCGCGAATTTCGTCGATCAGCGCGCGGAACGAAGTGCCCTCGCTGTCCAGATGGCGGCGCAGCGAGCGCGATGTCATGTGCAGTTCGGCCGCTACCGTTTCCATATCGGGAAACTGCCCCGGGCTCTGCGCCAGCCGGTCGCGGATGCGGCTGCTGAGGCCGCTGCGCGCATGGCGTTTCTGCAACAGCTCGCGGCACATCGCTTCGCACATCTGCCGTGTGTGCTCGTTGGCCTGCGGCAGCGCCATATTGAGAAAACAGCTGTCGATGGCGATATAGGTTTCCGCCTGGCCAAACAAGGGCTGGCGGCCGAACAACGCGGTAAAGCGCTCGGCGTAAGGCGGCTCGGCGCAGCTGAACTGCACCGATTCGAGCGGAATCGACGTGCCCATCGCCTCGTAGAACAGGTTCTGGATACCGGCGATATCGCGTTCCAGCATGTATTGGCGGATTTCCGCCGGCATGTCGCTGTCGTCCATGTAGATGCGCGCCTCACCGTTCACCTCGGCCAGCCGGAAGCGAGCCAGCGTGAAAGTCAGCGGAATGTAGCGCAACGCCAGATCGATTGCGGCGCGGATCGTCGGGCTGCTGGCCAGCGCAAATCCCCAGATGCCATAAACGGTCAGATGGTAGTGCTTGCCGGCTTCCAGCCCGAAACCGGGAAGGTGGGCGGTGGCATGCGCCAGGTTTTTTACCAGTTGCAGCTCCTGGCTCAGCTCGATCTCGCTGTCCGGCTGCTGCAACATTTCCGGCGTGATGCCGGTATTCCGCAACAGCGGCTCCAGAGCGACTCCATAGCTGGTAGCCAATTCCGTTTGAATACGTGCACTGTTGATACTGCGGCGACAAGTGTCCATCGATATGCTGCTGTCGTGATTTTGTCCGAAATTATAAATTATGTTTCCGCTAACACTATCATTTTTTACCCGGTTTAGCGGTAATCTTCGCCTGCAAAAATGTAAAGTGAATACCCGGATCCTGGCCGGCAACCCGCGCCGTATCTAGCTGTTTTCACTGAACTTGGCATTGTCGTTTTCAGCCCGGAAAGAGCAAAAGATGTCGCGCGAAATCCCCCGTGCCCCATTGATCACCACCGTCGGTGCGCCTACCGGCTTCGGCCAGCGAGCCGTAACCGCCAGCCTGCGCGCGCTCAGCCGTGCTTCGGTCAAGCTGTTGGTGCGGCCACCGTTTTCTGTCGGCAGCCAGCGAATCGTGGCGCGGCTGCAGGCCGGACTGGCGGCGAGCGAGCCCGGTCTGAATCTCGATCCGCTGCTGTTGCCGTTCGGCGGCGAAATTATCAGCCCGGCGGTAGGGGATGCGGACGGAGCCATCCTCTACCTGCATGGCGGAGCCTACTGCAGCGGCTCGCCTGCCAGCGTACGCCCCATTACCACGCGCCTGGCAGCCGGCAGCCGCTCCGAGGTATGGGTGCCGGCATACCGGCTGGCGCCGGAACATCCCTATCCGGCAGCGCTGGACGATGCTGTCGATACTTACCGGCAAATGCTGATGCATGGCCATGCCGCCGACCAGATCGTGATCGCCGGCGACGGTGCCGGCGCCGGGCTGGCACTGGCGCTGGCGTTCCGCCTGCGTGAGCTGAGCCTGCCGCTGCCGGCCGGGCTGGCATTGCTGTCGCCGTGGGTGGACATGAGTTTCGACGGCGAGAGCATGCGTCTCAACGGCGCGCTCGATCCGCTGCTCAGCCGCGCCTGGCTGGCCGCCTGTGCACGCCATTACCGTGCCGGCGCAGGGCGGCAGAATCCGCATTGCTCGCCGTTGTTCAACGAATTCGGCGGCATGCCGCAAATGCTGATCCAGGTGGGATCGGACGAGTTGCTGCTGGATGACGCAACGCGGCTGGCGCAGCGCGCCTCGGTGCATGGAGCGGATGTCCGTCTGACGGTGTTTTCCGGCATGTGGCATGTATTCCAGCGCCACGCTGACGTGTTGCAGGTGGCCGATCAGGCGCTGCAGCAGCTGGCCGGTTTTATCGCCCAGTGCCGTCAGGTGCCGTTCAGAGAAACAGCCCCAGCCACAGCGGAATTGTCAGCATCGCAGCCAGCGTGGTCGATGTAACCAGCGCGGCGGCCAGCCGACCGTCGCCGCCCATGCGCACCGCCAGGATGTAGGATGAGGTCGCGGCCGGCAGCGCCGCCATCACCAGCGCCGCATGGCGTTGCACACCCGTCAGCCCGAATGCGCTGCACAGCAGCAACGCCAGCGCAGGTACCGCTACCAGCTTGACCCCGCTCCAGTAGACAATCAACCCCGGGTTGCGCCGCCATTCGGTAAAACGCAGCCCCGCCCCCACGGTCATCAGACCCAGCGGCAGCGCTGCATCGGCCAGCGGGCCGATGGTATGCAGCAATACCTGCGGCGGCCGCAGCCCGGCCAGATTGCTGGCGACACCGACGATAATCCCGAGAATCAGCGGATTGCCCGCCAGTTCGCGCCACATGCCCTGCTGGCTGTGTTTTGCCAGCATCGACACCGAAATCACATTCACCAGCGGAATCATCAACCCGAACAACAGCGCGATTGCAGCAACACCGGCCTGTCCGTCGATACTGCCGACGATGGCGAAACCGATATAGGAGTTGAAGCGGAATGCGCACTGGATGCCGGAGGCAAACGATGCATTGGCAAGGCGGAACAGCCAGCGTGCCAGATAGCCCAGCAACACCCCGCCGAGCGTGAATCCGGCACCGGCCAGCAGCATGCCGGCACTGGCGCCGGGATCGATGCGGTGGCCGACCAGCGCACGGAAGAGCAGCGGCGGAAACAGCACGAAATAGATGAATTTTTCCAGGCCAAGCCAGAATTCGCCGCTAAAATAGTTGCGGCGGCGCAGCAGGTAGCCGAACAGGATCAGCGCGAAATCGGGCAGCAGGATCAGCGTTGTAGACATTGGCCGCATGATATATCAGATAGGCGAGGTGGCAGCATGAGGGATTACCAGGCAGTGTTCTTGTTGCCCTGTTCCCGTTTGGGCATTGTGGTGGACGACGAAGCGCTGCTGGCGCTGGATTTTCTTGCCGACGATGTAGCGGCAAAACCGCCGGTCACACCGCTGGCGCAGCAGGTGTGGGAAGAGTTGAGTGCCTATCTGAACGACCCGGCACATCGGTTCAGGCTACCGCTGAAACCCGGCGGCACCGCATTCCAGCAGCGCGTGTGGCAGCAGATTGCCGCCATTGCACCGGGCAAGACGGTCAGCTACGGCGATATTGCGCACGCGCTGCAGACTTCGCCGCGCCCGGTCGGCACCGCCTGTGGCGCCAATCCGCTGCCGCTGGTGGTACCGTGCCACCGTGTGGTCGGCAAAACCGGGCTGGGCGGCTTCAACGGCCAGAAAACCAATCTGACACTGGATGTGAAGCGTTGGCTGTTACGCCATGAAGGCCATCGAATCTGAACTGGACGCATTTTGCGACAGCCTGCTGCTGCAGGATGGGCTCGCTGCCAATACGCTGGAATCGTATCGACGCGACCTGCTGCAGTTCGGTGGCTGGCTGCACACCGAGTACGGGCTGACATCGCTGCTGCAGGCAAACGAGAGTCACATCGCCGCCTATCTCACTCATCGCCTCAGCCTGCAGGCCAAGGCTTCGTCATCGGCACGTCTGCTATCTGCGCTCAAGCGTTTTTACCGCCATCAGCTGTTGCAGGGAACGCTGCAAACCGACCCCACCTTGCTGATCGGCGCCCCGAAACTGACTCGCCCACTCCCCTTCAGCCTGTCGGAAATCGACGTGGACGGGCTGCTGCAGGCGCCGGATTGCGACGACACACTGGGCCTGCGGGACAAGGCAATGCTGGAAACGCTGTACGCAACCGGATTGCGGGTATCGGAGCTGGTCGGCCTGACGCTGGATCAACTGCACCTGGATTCCGGCGTGGTGCAGATTATCGGCAAGGGCGGCAAGGAGCGTATCGTCCCGCTGGGCGAAGAAGCCATGTACTGGCTGCAACGCTATCTGCAACAGGGACGAGCCATGCTGCAAGGGGCCAGGCCGGTGGCGGCGGTATTCCTGACCACGCGCAGCGAAGCAATGACGCGCCAGGCGTTCTGGTATCTGATCAAGCGCTACGCCTTGCTGGCCGGCATTCCGTCCACGCATATTTCGCCGCACACCCTGCGCCACGCGTTTGCCACACACTTGCTGAATCATGGCGCGGACTTACGCGTGGTGCAGCTGCTGCTCGGCCATGCAGACATTTCGACTACGCAGATTTATACCCACGTGGCACGCGAGCGGCTGAAGCAACTGCATCGGCAACATCACCCGCGAGGCTGATCCGGCGGCGTGACAGACACGCTCAAATTAATGAAAAAGGCGGCGCATCGAGCGCCGCCCTGTGCTTGTGACCAAGCGCAGCGTCAGCTGCTGGCTGCCGGCACGGCTTCTTCTTCCGACTGGATGTCGAGCAGAATCTGCTCGCCATCGTCGATATCGACAAACACGTGCCCGCCGCTGGCAAGGCGTCCGAACAGCAACTCGTCCGCCAGCGCCTTGCGGATTGTGTCCTGAATCAGGCGCTGCATCGGCCGCGCGCCCATCAGCGGATCGAAGCCCTTCTCTGCCAGATGATGGCGCAAACCGTCCGAGAACTGGATATCGACTTTCTTCTCGTGCAATTGCGCTTCCAGCTGCAGCAGGAATTTGTCGACCACGCGCAGGATGACATCCTCGTTCAACGGCGCAAACGGAATGATCGCGTCCAGACGGTTGCGGAATTCCGGCGAGAACATGCGCTTGATGTCCTGCATCTCGTCGCCGGTCTGCTTGCTGCTGGTGAAGCCGATCGCAGGCTTTGCCAGCGCTTCGGCGCCCGCATTGGTGGTCATGATGATGATCACATTGCGGAAATCCGCCTTGCGGCCGTTGTTGTCGGTCAGCGTACCGTGATCCATCACCTGCAGCAGCACGTTGTAGATGTCCGGATGCGCCTTTTCGATCTCATCCAGCAGCAACACCGCGTACGGATGCTTGGTGATGGCTTCGGTCAGCAGGCCGCCCTGCTCGAAGCCGACATATCCCGGAGGTGCGCCGATCAAGCGCGACACGGCGTGGCGTTCCATGTACTCGGACATGTCGAAGCGCACCAGCTCGATACCCAGCGTGTAAGCCAGCTGCTTGGCTACTTCGGTCTTGCCGACACCGGTCGGGCCGCTGAACAGGAACGAGCCGATCGGCTTCTGCGGATTGCCCAGACCGGAGCGCGCCATCTTGATCGCCGCTGCCAGCACCTCGATCGCCTTGTCCTGGCCGAACACCACGTTCTTCAGGTCGCGGTCGAGCGTTTTCAGCGAATTGCGGTCATCGCTGGAGACATTCTTCGGCGGAATGCGTGCAATCTTGGCGATGATTTCCTCGATCTCGTGCTTGGTAATGGTTTTTTTCTGCTTCGACTTCGGCAGGATGCGCTGTGCCGCGCCGGCCTCGTCGATCACGTCGATTGCCTTGTCCGGCAAGTGACGATCGTTGATGTAGCGCGCCGACAATTCCGCCGCAGTGGTAAGTGCCGACTGGGTATATTTGACACCGTGATGCTCTTCGAAACGCGATTTCAGGCCGCGCAGAATCTCCACGGTCTGGTCAACGGTCGGCTCCGACACATCGATTTTCTGGAAACGACGCGACAGCGCATGGTCTTTTTCGAATACGCCACGGAACTCGGTGTAAGTCGTTGCACCGATGCAACGCAGCGAGCCGTTCGACAAAGCCGGCTTGAGCAGGTTCGATGCGTCCAGCGTACCGCCGGAAGCAGCACCTGCGCCCACCAGCGTGTGGATTTCGTCAATGAACAGGATGGCGTGCGGGTCGGCGGTCAGCTGCTTGATCACCGCTTTCAGCCGCTGCTCGAAATCGCCGCGGTATTTGGTTCCGGCCAGCAGTGCGCCCATATCCAGCGCATACACGGTCGAGCGCGACAGCACTTCCGGTACCGAACCTTCGACGATGCGCTTTGCCAGGCCTTCGGCAATCGCAGTCTTGCCGACCCCGGCTTCGCCGACCAGCAGCGGATTGTTCTTGCGCCGCCGGCACAGAACCTGGATGACGCGTTCCAGCTCGGAGTCGCGGCCGATCAACGGGTCGATGCGGCCGTTGAGCGCAGCCTGATTGAGGTTCTGGGTGTAGTTCTCCAGCGCCCCGCCGGCACCGCTTTCCTGCTCTGCCTCGTGCTCGCTTTCGCTGTTCTTGGGTGTTGCGGCGCTGCTTGCGCCGCTACCGCCACTCTTGGTGATACCGTGCGAAATGAAGTTGACCACATCCAGCCGGGTAACGCCCTGCTGGTGCAAGAAAAACACCGCATGGCTGTCTTTCTCGCCGAATACCGCTACCAGCACATTGGCGCCGTTGACTTCCTTCTTGCCCGACGACTGGACATGCAGGATAGCGCGCTGGATCACGCGCTGGAAACCGAGCGTCGGCTGGGTATCGACTTCTTCGCTGCCGGAAACCACCGGGGTATGCTGGCTGATGAAATCGGACAGGCTTTTGCGCAGCTCGTCCATGTTCACCGCGCAGGCTCGCAAAACCTCGGCTGCCGTGGGATTGTCGAGCATGGCCAGCAGCAGATGCTCGACGGTAATGAACTCATGGCGCTTTTGCCGCGCGTCCATGAATGCCATGTGCAATGTGACTTCCAGTTCCTGCGCAATCATTGCTAATTCTCCTCCATTACACATTGCAACGGGTGGTGATGTTCCTTGGCAAACGCCATGACCTGCTCCACCTTTGTCGCCGCGATGTCCTTCGGAAAGACACCGCAGATTCCACGCCCCTCATGATGAACTTTGAGCATGATACGGGTAGCCTGTTCCCGGTCCAGCCGGAAAAACTGCTGCAATACCACGATCACGAATTCCATTGGCGTGTAATCATCGTTCAATAACACTACCTTGTAGAGTGGCGGCTGACCAACGCCCGCCTTCACTGTTTCAAGTAACGTTTCATTGTTGTGCTGGGTAGACATGACTAACAAAGACTGCAAAGCTCAATAATACCGTCGTCATCAACGGATGTTAACGACGATTTCGCAATGAACCACAACGCCGATGCTACCCCGCCAATTCTGCTTGCGCATGATTTAATTTTGGATTGACGTGGCAATTTTTCAAGAACTTATTTCACGAAAAAAGCCTTTAAAAATTAGAAAGTTGTGCATACCGCCCTGATTTTTCTCCTTATTTGCGCAGAATATTATTAAATAATAATAATTTACATTCGCGCAGACGGCGGCAAACAGCTGCATGAGCAGCCTCCACCCCACAACGGACACCGGTACCGTGAATAGCGTGGCCTGCAAGCAAAAAAACCACGCTCGCAGAACGTGGTCTTGCCTTTACCCTCCGGAGAAGGACACACCAAGCGGCCCTTCGGACAAGCTCCCACCTGTTCCAACAGGTAGCGGCTGGCAGAACGGCGGGCGCAAGAACTGCACCGCGACCGATCCGGCATTTCAGGAAGCCGAAGGCGACCTGGTCAATCTGGTGCCGGCGGTCGGCGAGGTCAACGGCGACCGCAACAACTTCCCCTACAGCGCCTGGACCCGCCATCCAGAACCGATCTACCGCCAGCGCCAAACCATTGTCGATTTCCAGCTGAAGCGGGCGCAGCCCAGAGAAGAAGTGCGCGGGCGCGCTGCGCGCATTTCGCTGTACATGAGCGAACGCTACCAGCTACGGCTGAGCAAGCAGGACAAACAACCGTTCTGCGCCTGGGCCAAGACCTATCCGATCGATAGCTGGGAAACCCAGCGCGACAAGCGAATTGCCGTCATCCAGGGCAACGGCAACCCGTTCGTGTCCGATGCGGGTCACCTGGAGGAATTCTGCCAGGGCTGACACCGGCGCCGCGCCGGTTGCGGCTAGCGCTTCCGTGCGGAATTTCCGCCGGGGTGCTGGAAAAACGCTGCGGGAAAGCTAGTAGTCAGTCACGTTGAAAGAGATGGATACAAGCGAGCAAGCTTTCCGCGGGCATCCTGCGTGGTGAATCGCCATTTGACGGGAATAGCCTTGGCATTACGCTGACGGACATTGGCCTCAATCTCGCGGCAAAGCGAGGCTTCATCGGCAATGCGTTGTGACAGGCACATGTTGGACAGGACCGCCAATTCGATTTCGGCGATATTGAGCCAACTGCCATGCTTGGGCGTGTAATGAAACTCCAGCTTACGCGCGATGGCGCGGGCTTCCTCGGGCGCAAAGGCTGCGTAAAGCGAGGCCGGTTTGTGAGTGTTCAGATTATCGAGGACGACACGGATGATTTCGGCTTCCGGATAGCGCTGGACAATATGCCGCATGCAGTGGGCAAACTCGACCCGGGTGCGCTGTGCCATGACCAGCACCTCCCGCCAGCCGCGCTTCGGTTCGGTTCGGTTCGGTTCGGTTCGCAGATCATCATCAAGTTCCGCACGCCATTGCGTTGATACTCGATATCCTGTCGGGCCGGCGTGCCAGGCTGGGGCGGCAGGGAGGTGCGAACCTCGCCGATCAGTTGCTTTGGGCTTTCGTCGAAGCAGACTATCGGGCGCGCCGGGTCGTAGGGCGCCTCATACAGGTCAAGAACATCCTCCATCGGCGCGACAAAGTCCGCGCCGACCTCCGGGAGACACCATTCCCTCACTTGCCAGGGTTTCAAGGTGTTTTTTTAACAGCCGGCGTACCGTTTCATGGCTGAACGATTCGGCATAGCCCAACTCCACGACCTTGTCGGCCAGCAGCCGTAGCGTCCAGTGGTCGTGCCCTTCCGGTGCCGGCGTGCAGGCCACCGCGATCACATGGGCGCACTGTTTGTCGGTCAATTTTGCCGCTGCTCCCGGGCGGGGGCGATCCTGCAAGGCCGCTTCAACCCCTTCCTCGACACATTTTTGCCGCGTGTTGTAAATCATGGTGGCAGAAATGGCCAGGGCATCCATGATTTCCGCATCCTTGCAGCCAGCCGCCGCTTTCAGCAGAATCCGTGCTCGCGTCTGCTTGCGCGCCGCGCTCTTGCCCTTGCGCAGCAAGGCTTCCAGCATGTCCACTTCCGCTTCCGACAAGCTCACCCGATACTTGATGGCCGGCATTTGGCACTTCTCCTCTGTGTCGTAACACTACCTTTGCTGCAACTTCCGTGCCTACCCGCTTATCTGTTTAATTCAGGGTGACTGACTACTAGACTACAGCCGGGTCGTGAGTGCGGAGTCAAAACGCCAGACAGGGTATCGGCCTGCGAGGCAATAGCAGAGCGGCTTGCAGGGTGGGCCGCAGGGCGCGTGGGGATTGGGCTGCAGGCAAGGTTAGAAACCAGGAAAAATACTAGGGATAACTCCAAAGCCGCGCCAGGACTGGGGTTCTGGCCAGTTTGCCTGTATTGTTTGGGCTGGCAAAATACGGCGCTTTACCGAATTTGCGGCGAAAAGCCACAATGTAACCTTAAGCGGAATTCGTGGTCAGGATTGCAATCGTGAAATGTGTTAATGCAAGACCTGACCCCGAAGTTCCCAATATTTTAAACTTTGGCACCGATTGATCTTGGCATTAGAAGCGATGAAGTTCAGCATTGAGATGAATAATGAATTTAGAAGAGTTTGACCGAGAACTCGACGGCAAGAATGATGAAGAAGCTGTTCTTGATTTTTGTCGTAAACATATTTTGCATGGAGAGCCTTACATATTTAATTTCCGCGATGCAGAGTTCTATGAATTCAGAAAACGTATCGCCAACAAATTTGGCATCCCTTTTCATGAAGTTTATATTACTGGCTCTGCCAAGCTAGGGTTTAGCCCCTTCAAGAGGAGGGCTTTCGACTACGATTCAGATATTGATGTGGCTCTTGTATCGCCAACTCTATTTGAGCAGTTGATGGGAAATATCTCTGAGTATCAGATGATGATTCGAAAAAACCGAGCTGTCGTCCAAGAAAAAGAGCTCGATATGTATCATTCATTCCTAGAATATGTGGCACTCGGCTGGATTCGGCCTGACAAACTGCCTATCTCCTTCCAGATGAGAGCAATTAAAGATGATTGGCTCGACTTTCCTGATTATGTCCCTACCTCAGCCACGCCTAGTAAAGTCTTTCTGGAACAAGGTGTTGCCCTCATGACGGCCACGGCCAGTCTGGGCAGCAGCGCGGCGAGATCACTGCGTCGGTTGAACCGGTATTGCACGTCCGCCAGGTAACGGGCGGCATATTTGCGGAACTTGAAGGCGTGGTAGGTGCCAGTCAGCGAGGTTTTCAGGTTGCCCAGTATGACGTTCAGCCACTTGAACGGCTCGATTTCTGTGCCGGCCTTGCCTTTGGGGGCCATCACCACCCGATGGGCGTAGCCCAGTTTGCGCAGCACTTCGAACCCCAGCAGTCCGTCCGACTGGATGCAGCTTCCCGGCGTCAGTGCCTGCGCCGCCCAAGGCGTCAACGCGGCAAACGAGAAGCCGGCGACCGGGTCAAAACGGATGCGTTGAGGGCGGCCATCGCGCAGTTCCACGGCGGCCACGAATGCCACCTTGTTTTCAGAGCCGCGCCCAGCCTTGCCGCCCGGGTGCTCCCCGCCGAGGTAGGCGTCATCGATCCGGACGTCACCCTGCAAGGGACGATCGGCTTCTCGCTGGCGCATGGCCTCCATCAGTTTGTGCTTGAGCAGCCAAGCCGCCCGCCAGGAAATACCCAGTTGCCGCATCAAGGCCAAGGCCGCGATGTTGGTTTTCGACTGCGTGACCAGATACATCGCCAGGAACCATTGGGTGAGCGATAGCCGACTGTGTTCCATCAGGGTGCCTGCCCGCAGACTGGTCTGGTGCCGACAGCGGCTGCACTGCCAGTAACACAGCCCTGCGCGCCGGAACTGCGATGCCTGATCGTGCTGGCAGCACGGGCAGCGAAACCCGTTGGGCCAGCGAGCCTTTGTCAGAGCGGCTTCACATTGCTCTTCCCGGCCATACGCCTGCAAGAATTCCGCCAGCGACAAACCTTTCTGGAACTGGATTGGGTTGATCGACATAACGACTCCCGATGATGGTTATTTCTCTGGAGCTTAGCTCACAATTCGGCTTTGGGCTGAGGTAGGGACATAATCAGGTCGACTTTTTTAGAAGCATATCCGATGGGAAATCGGAGGTCGGAAATTATCGCGTGAATGCCGGCGTTTTTAAAAGCTATTACCACTTAGAAAAATATACACTGTCAGGTATAAAAGACATAAAGAGATCGAAAGACCTGAGGAAAAGTTAATGTCCACACAGATCAAGCCTTCTGTTACCAATCCTACTATCGCGGATATCTATGAAAAAATAGACAACCAGCGATTAGAGCTAAGCCCAAACTTTCAGCGTAAATTTGTCTGGACACATGAGCACCAAGAGGAATTCTTAGACACAATACTCCACGGTTTTCCCTTCCCTGAAATTTACGTGTGCCAAGGAGCAACTGACACAAAAAAACTCAGGACTACTCAAAAGGTAATTGATGGGCAGCAACGGCTAACTACAATAAAGAAGTACATAGAAAATGACTTTAAAAAATAACTTAAGATAGTGCGGAGCTTTGATAAGTTGAATGAGCAGGAACGTGAAGATTTTCTGTCGTACCAGATAGTCGTGCGTGATATAGGGAAGGTTGATGAAGATTTGGTTAGGGAAATATTTAGACGCATAAATCTAACCAAATTTAAACTTGACGACATTGAAATACATAATGCCATCTACGATGGAAAGTTTATTCAGATCGCAAAGGAGCTTGCTGATGAAGTTGCTCTTGAAGAATTTGGTGTTTTTCATGAATCTGAGTTCACACGAATGGCAGATGTCCACTTTTTCTTGCAGGTCATGTCAACTTTAGTAAGAGGAGGATATTTTCCTCGAGACAATGAAGTAGAAAAATGTGTAGCTGAATTCAATGAAGAATTTGCCGAAGCACATAAAGTCAAGTCGCAAATACTAAGGGCAATATCAATAATTCAGGGGTTAGGCCTTGAACTAGATTCGATTTGGTTCAGGAAGTCATGCTTTTTCACGATTGTTGTTGAGCTTTGCCTTGCGGATCATGTGCCGGATAATTTCGTGAATCGGTTGAATGAGTTTGATGCAGTAGTTCTTTCGAGTAAAAATATGAAAGAAACCGATCATGGACTTTTCTATCATTGCATGTATTCAGGAACAAATGATAGAAAAGCAAGGGTTATTCGTTCGGAGTTATTTAGGAAATATATGCTGAATTGACTGCGCCTCTCATTAGTGAAAAAAGGCTCCTTTTAGAGCCATTTTTCACTAATGAGAGGCGCAGTTTTTATTTCCTACGCCATCCAACCGATATCAAACATCAATATTCCGCGCCACCAGCGCATTCTGTTCGATAAATGCGCGGCGCGGTTCGACCTGGTCGCCCATCAGCGTGGTGAAGATGTCGTCGGCGGCCATGGCGTCTTCGATTTGCACTTTCATCAGGCGGCGCACGGTCGGGTCCATGGTGGTTTCCCACAGCTGTTCCGGGTTCATCTCGCCCAGACCCTTGTAGCGCTGGATGCCGAGGCCGCGGCGGACTTCGCTCATCAGCCAGTCGAGCGCCTGCTTGAATTCGCTGACGGCGCGGGAGTGTTCGCCGCGGCGGACGAATGAGCCTTCGCCGAGCAGGCCTTGCAGGGCTTCGCCGGTTTTTTTCAGCTGGGCGTAGTCGCCGCCATGCAGGAAGTCGGGGTCGATGTACCAGAAGTTGGCATTGCCGTGCTGGGTGCGCTCGATTTTCAGCAGCCAGGCGTCGTTTTTGTCGTCGTGTACGGCACGTACGTTGTACGACGGGTCGGCAATCGCGGCGCTGAGGATACCTGCGCTCTGGTTGGCGTCTGCTTCGCTGGCCAGCGTCAGGCGCGGGTCGCGGATCAGGGCGTACAGCACGCTGGCGTCGATGACGCGCGATTCGCGTTCGATCACGGCTTCGGCCAGCAGGTATTGGCGCGCCAGCTCTTCCAGCGCGCTGCCCATGATCGGGGCGGCGCCTTCTGCGCGGTACAGGCCGGCGCCGTCGAGCGCTTGCGCCAGCAGGTATTGTTTCAGCTCGTGGTCGTCTTTCAGGTAGCGTTCCTGCTTGCCGTGTTTGACCTTGTACAGCGGCGGCTGGGCGATGTAGATGTGGCCGCGTTCGACCATTTCCGGCATCTGGCGATAGAAGAAGGTGAGCAGCAGGGTGCGGATGTGCGCACCGTCAACGTCGGCATCGGTCATGATGATGATGCGGTGGTAGCGCAGTTTGTCCGGGTTGTATTCGTCTTTGCCGATGCTGGTGCCGAGGGCGGTGATCAGGGTGGCGATTTGTTCGCTGGAGATCACTTTGTCGAAGCGGGCTTTTTCGACGTTGAGCACTTTACCGCGCAGCGGCAGGATGGCCTGGAACTTGCGATCACGGCCGCCTTTGGCCGAGCCGCCTGCAGAGTCACCCTCCACCAGGTAGATTTCCGATTTGGCCGGATCTTTTTCCTGGCAGTCGGCCAGTTTGCCGGGCAGGCCGAGGCCGTCCATCACGCCTTTGCGGCGGGTGAGTTCGCGCGCTTTGCGTGCGGCTTCGCGGGCGCGGGCGGCGTCGACGATTTTGCCGGTGATGATTTTGGCGTCGGTCGGGTTCTCGAGGAAGAAGTCGGCCAGTGCCTGGCTTAATACCTCTTGCACCACCGGGCCGATTTCGCTGGAAACCAGTTTGTCTTTGGTCTGCGAGCTGAATTTCGGGTCGGGCAGTTTTACCGACAGCACGCAGGTGAGGCCTTCGCGCATGTCGTCGCCGCTGGTTTCGATCTTGGCCTTTTTGGCGATTTCGTTTTGTTCGATGTACTGGTTGATGGTGCGCGTCATCACATTGCGCAGCGCGGTGAGGTGGCTGCCGCCGTCACGCTGCGGAATGTTGTTGGTGAAGCACTGCACGCCTTCCTGATACGAGTCGTTCCACTGCATCGCGCATTCGACCGACATGCCGTCTTTTTCGCCCAGCGCGTAGAAGATATGCGGGTGCAGCACCGATTTGTTGCGGTTCATGTATTCGACAAACGCGCGCACGCCGCCTTCAAACTCGAACAGCTCTTCCTTGCCGTTGCGGCGGTCGATCAGCTCGATGCGCACGCCGTTGTTGAGGAAGCTCAGCTCGCGGATACGCTTGGCGAGGATGTCGTAGTGGAATTCGACGGTGCCGAAGGTTTCCGGCGAGGCGAGGAAGTGCACTTCGGTGCCGCGGTGTTCGGTGTTGCCGACGACTTTGAGCGGCTCGGTGGCCACGCCCTGGCGGAATTCCATGCTGTGCACGTTGCCGTTGCGGCGGATGGTGAGGCGCAGCCAGTCGGACAGCGCATTCACCACCGATACCCCCACGCCGTGCAAACCGCCGGATACCTTGTAGGAGTTCTGGTCGAACTTGCCGCCGGCGTGCAGCTCGGTCATGACGATTTCAGCGGCGGAGCGCTTGAATTCGTCGTCTTCCTTGATGTCGGTAGGAATACCACGGCCGTTGTCTTCCACCGAAATCGAGTTGTCGGGGTGGATGATGACCTTGATGTGGTTACAGTGGCCGGCCAGCGCTTCGTCGATGGCGTTGTCCAGCACTTCGAACACCATGTGGTGCAAGCCGGTGCCATCCTGAGTGTCGCCAATATACATGCCGGGGCGTTTGCGAACTGCCTCCAGGCCTTTCAGGATCTTGATGCTGTTCGAATCGTAACTGGTGTTTGGATTCGCTACCGGTTCTTGTTGTTCCGACATGGTGCCCTCTACTGCTCATTATTATCTGCCGCCACAAAAGCTGCGGCAGCGGTGTCTGCTCAAAATGTGCAAATGGCGAAACAGCGCCCGAAGGCCGTTTCGCCCATGCAAACCGCGATACTGTTGGATTAAATGCGCATCGGCATCACGACGTATTTGAAGCGGTCGTTGCCCGGCAAGGTTACCAGCGCACTCGAGTTGGCGTCGCCAAAGGCAAAATTCACGCTTTCGTTGGCAACATTGTTGAGTACATCCAGCAGGTAGGTGATGTTGAAGCCAACGTCCAACGCTTCGCCCTGGTAGTCAACTTCGAGTTCTTCCTGTGCTTCTTCCTGTTCGCTGTTGCTGCAGATGATGCGGAACAGGCCGTTCATCAGCACCACACGCACGCCACGGAATTTTTCGTTCGACAGAATCGCCGCACGCTGCAATGCCTGCTGCAACTGCACGCGGTCGATGGTCAACAGCTTGGTGTTGTTGAGCGGAATCACGCGGTTGTAGTCGGGGAACTTGCCATCGACCACTTTGGAAACCAGCAACACGTCGCCAAAGGCAAAACGCACCTGGTTCTGGCTGATATCCACCTGAATCGGCTTGTCCGAGTCGTCCAGCAGCTTGTAAAGCTCAAGCACGGTTTTGCGCGGCAGGATGATTTCGCTGCGCTCTACCGGGCTGGCCAGTTCCAGGCTGGCAAATGCCAGACGGTGGCCGTCGGTGGCAACCAGACGCAGTTCCTGGCCTTCAGTGACGATGCACAGGCCGTTCAGGTAATAACGGATGTCCTGATGCGCCATCGCGTATTGCACCAGCGACAGCAGCTGGCGCAGCGCTTTTTGTTCCAGCGAGAAGCTGATGGTGTTGCCGGTGGCCGGGGCAATGCTGGGGAAATCTTCTGCCGGCAGGGTTTGCAGGTTGAAGCGGCTCTTGCCGGCTTTCAGCAGCAGTTTGTTGTCGGCGTGCTCCAGCAGCACCTGGGTGCCATCCGGAATCGCGCGCAGGATGTCCTGAAACTTCTTGGCCGAGGTGGTGATGGCGAAATCGCCGCCGTTCAAGTCACCCGGCGCATTGCTGGTGATCTGGATTTCCAGGTCTGTCGCCATGAACGACACCTGCTGGCCTTTTTTCTCCAGATAAACGTTCGACAGAATCGGCAGCGTGTGCCGCCGCTCGACGATGCCGGTAACGGTCGAAAGCGGTTTCAGAATCTGGTCCCGTTCAGCCTGGAGAAGTAGCATAGTTATCCTGTCCTGATTTGAGTTCAGGGTCATTTGCCCTGAATTTATTCAAAAAAACCTGAAAATTCTATCAAAGCCTGCGTTCGCGGTCATTCACCACGGCCGCTGGAGCGTGATCTCCAGCAACACGGGCGATCAGCCTTTGATCATTTGCATCAAAACCTGAAAATCATGTTTGATCTGCATATCCGATTCGCGCAGATCGGCCACTGTGCGGCAGGCATGCAGCACCGTGGTGTGGTCGCGGCCGCCAAATGCTTCGCCAATTGCCGGCAAGGACATCTGCGTCAGCTCTTTCGCCAGCGCCATTGCCACCTGCCGAGGGCGGGCAATATTGCGCGTGCGTTTTTTGGAATGCATGTCGGCCACTTTGATTTTATAAAAATCGGCGACCACTTTCTGAATGTTTTCCACCGACACCAGGCGATTTTCTACCGCCAGCATGTCTTTCAACGCTTCTTTCACCAGATCCAAGGTGATGGCGTTGCCGGTGAAGCGCGAATAGGCCAGCACCCGTTTGAGGGCGCCTTCCAGCTCGCGTACATTGGAGCGGATGCTGCGGGCGATGAAGAATGCCACGTTGTCGTCGAGCTTGAAGTTTTCCAGCTCGGCCTTGCGCAACAGAATCGCCACGCGCATTTCCAGCTCCGGCGGCTCAATGGCCACCGTCAGCCCCCAGCCAAAGCGCGACACCAGGCGATCGTCCATATCCTTGATTTCCTTGGGGAAGGTATCACTGGTGATGACGATCTGCTTGTGCGCTTCGATCAAGGCATTGAAGGCGTAGAAGAATTCTTCCTGGGTGCGGGTTTTGCCGCTGATGAATTGAATGTCGTCGATCAGCAACAGATCGAGCGAGTGGTAATAACGTTTGAACTCGTCAAATGCCTTGTGTTGATAGGCCCGCACCACGTCCGACACGTAACGTTCGGCATGGATATAACGAATTTTCGCCTGCGGGTTTTGCTGATGCACCAGATTGCCGATGGCGTGCACCAGGTGGGTTTTACCCAGGCCCGAGCCACCGTAAACAAACAGCGGGTTGTAGGCGACACCCGGGTTTTCGGCGATCTGCATCGCAGCGGCACGCGCCAGCTGGTTGGCCTTACCGGTAACCAGATTATCGAAGGTATAGGTCGGAATCAGGCGCGTGGTTTCGTGGCTGGCGCCCATTTGCTTCATCGGCGAAGGCTTGCTGCCGGCTGCGGCCGGCTTGGCTACGGCGTCGTTGCTGGTGGCAACCGGTTTGGCTTCCTGTGCCGAGCCCAGCGCCAGTGTAATCAGTGTGGATTTGCCGAAATATTCCTTGGCCAAGTCCTCGATGCGCGTCAGGAAACGATCCTTGACGAACTGGATGGCAAAACGATTGGGCGCAAGCACCTGCAGGCCTTCGTCATCACCTTCCAGGCGCAATGGCTTGATCCAGGTGTTGAATTGCTGGGCGGACAGTTCACGCTCAAAAGTCGAAAGGCACGTCGACCAGAACAGCTCGGTTGTGGGCATTTCTTGTAAATATTTCGGTAGGTGGTGGTTGGGGCGGCCGATTAGCTGCAAAATTGAATCGCAGCTGCTGCTCTGCTGGCATATATATAGTGGCGCCTGTAAGACGAACATTTTACCTATCTTGAGGCAAACTTATCCACAGCCACAGAAAAAAATAAGCCTTGACACGGACTTGCCTTTGACCGTCTAATCGCACGTTTAATTTTGTCTGCTTGTGGAGTAACACGTCATGAAACGCACATATCAACCATCCGTAGTTCGTCGCAAGCGCACTCATGGCTTCCTGGTTCGCATGAAAACCCGTGGTGGCCGTGGCGTCATCGCTGCACGTCGCGCCAAAGGCCGTCATCGCCTGGCAGTGTGATTGTCGTTGAGCGCCAGGTGCGCTTTCCGAGTCAGCTGCGCTTGTTAAAAACGGATGATTTTTCATCCGTTTTTAATTTCCGCTGCGCGGTTCGTGGCAACACCCTGAGGATTCACGGCAAGCCCAATGGTTTGCCGCACGCCCGACTGGGGCTGGTGATCGGCCGCAAACTGGCCAAGCAGGCGGTGCGCCGCAATTACATGAAACGTGTAATCCGCGAATCCTTCCGCCAGCAGCAGGAAACACTGGCCGGACTGGACATCGTCGTTTGGCCGCGCGAAGCCTTTGCCCGCGATCAGTACGCGCAGGTAGTCAGCGAATTGCAACGATTGTTTGGCAAACTGGACAAATGTCGCGCCTGCTCCTCGCACTGATCAAGCTGTATCAATATGCACTCAGCCCGTTGCTCGGGCCGCGCTGCCGTTACACCCCAAGCTGCTCGCATTATGCAGCGGAAGCGATCGGCAAATACGGCCCGGCAAAAGGTGGCTGGCTCGCAACCAAAAGAATTTGTCGCTGTCACCCCTGGGGTGGCAGTGGTTATGATCCCGTTCCCTGAATTTAAGGCTCCGAATGGATAGCAAACGCCTCATCGTCTTCATGATTCTGTCGATGTCGATCGTGTTCCTGTGGCAAGAATGGGAAACCCGTCGACACCCGCCGCAAGCAGCGGTGCAGACCGCAGCCAGCGCCAAACCGGCCAATCCGGAAGCAGCGGCAGCCACACCCGGCGCCGATAACAAGTCGAAACTGCAAAGCGGCGAGCGACTGCGCGTCAGCACCGACACGCTGGTAGCCGAAATCGATGCAGTCGGTGGCGACATTCGCCATCTGGAACTGCGCAAACATGGTTCGGTTGCCGATCCGAAACAGCCGCTGGTGTTGCTGCAGAACGTGGCCGACAAAACCTATGTCGCCCAGACCGGCCTGTTTGATGCAAAAAACAGCGAACTGCCGAATCACCACACCCGTTTCACGCTGCCTGCCAGCGCCATGCAACTGGCTGACGGACAGGACCAGCTGGAAGTGCGTCTGGAAGCGACTACAGCAGCCGGCGTCAAGGTGGCACGCATTTTCACTTTCAAGCGTGGCAGCTATCTGATCGACACCCGTTACGAAATCAACAACGGCTCGAACCAGAGCATCAGCCCGAGCGCCTATTTCCGCCTGCTGCGTGACGGCCACGCACCGGAAGGCGAAAGCCGCATGGCCTCGACCTTTACCGGCGTGGCGATGTACACCGAGCAGAACAAGTATCAGAAGATCAGCTTCGAAGACATCGACAAGAACAAGGCCAAGTTCACCAACGCCTGCGACAACGGCTGGATCGGCATGGTGCAGCATTACTTTGTTGCCGCCTGGTTGCCGGACAACACCGCCAAGCCGGGTGAAGACTGCAGCAAACAAGCTGATCGTCACTTCGAAATCAAGAAACAGGGCGACCTGTATTCGATCGCGGTAATCCGCTCGCTGGGTGAAATCGCCCCGGGCAAAACCGCCAGCGTGGATGTGCCGCTGTTTGCCGGCCCGCAGGAAAGTGCGGCGTTCAAGACCTTGGGCACCCGTGGCAACGGCTTGGATCACACCAAGGATTACGGCATGCTGACCGTGCTGGCAGCACCGATGTTCATGCTGCTGGAGTGGATGCACAAGCTGACCGGCAACTGGGGCTGGGCGATCATCCTGCTGACGGTTGTGATCAAGGCTGCGCTGTACCCGCTGTCGGCTGCCAGCTATCGCTCGATGGCGCAGATGAAGGCACTGGCGCCGCGTCTGGAGCGCCTGAAAGAGCAACACGGCGACGACCGCCAGAAATTCCATCAGGCAATGATGGAGTTGTACAAAACCGAGAAGGTCAACCCGCTTGGCGGCTGTCTGCCGATGCTGCTGCAGATTCCGATTTTCATCGCCCTCTACTGGTCGTTGCTGGGTGCAGTGGAACTGCGCCAGGCGCCGTGGATCATGTGGA
The DNA here is from genome assembly GCA_046347685.1 of Chitinivorax sp. Taxonomy (GTDB): domain Bacteria; phylum Pseudomonadota; class Gammaproteobacteria; order Burkholderiales; family SCOH01; genus CALMFQ01. The sequence continues at coordinate 21,357 of JAXMFR010000018.1, read as the reverse complement.
TTCACGATCTGTCGCAGCCGGATCCGTTCTATGTATTGCCGGTGATTCTGGCTGGCCTGATGTTCGCGCAGACCTTCCTTAACCCGCCGCCGACTGATCCGATGCAGGCGAAGATGATGAAGATCATGCCGCTGGCGTTCTCGGTGATGTTCTTCTTCTTCCCGGCCGGTCTGGTGGTTTACTGGGTAGTGAACAGCGCGCTGTCGATGCTGCAACAGTGGTTCAATATGAAGCAGTTCGATCAGGACAAGAAAGCCCACATCGGCAGCCCGGCGAAGAAATAATCGTCCGCGCAGTCGAATGCAAAAACGCCGCAGATATCTGCGGCGTTTTTTCTTGCTCCAACGCGCAAATCAAGTGGCAATGCCCCCTGCAGCCCAACTATAGTGAAACTTTACGGCCGTAACCGATGCCAGCATCGGTGGGCATTACCCCCTTGGCGGAGCAATTATGGACAAAGACGCAGCTGCACTGAAAATTCTGGTCGTCGATGATGACGAGGCCTTGCTGGAAACCGTGGTCGACCTGCTGAACGTAAAAGGTGGCTGCGAAGTGCAAATGGCCAAAAACGGCAGTGATGCGCTAATGGTACTGCGCAACTTCACACCGCAATTGAGCCTGGTAGACATCCGCATGCCGGGCATGAGCGGCTGGGAACTGGTGAAACTGATTCGCCAGCGGAAGCACGAGCAAAAAATCATCATGCTGACCGGATCTTATGCCGAAGACGACATCCGCGCTGCTTTTGCCAGTGGCGTTGACGGCTATCTGCTGAAGCCGGTACGCGCTGCATTGTTGTATCGTCTGATCGACAATGTCATCAACGATGTGCCGTTGGAGCAGCAATTTACCAGCGCCAGCTGGACCAACGAATAAGGCGTCACCGGCTTGCGGGCGCCAGCACTCGACACTATTCCTGAACGGCCGCAGCGTCCTCGACGGCTTTGGCAGAGTGCCAGCCAAGCCCTGCTAGTGTTGTGGATCTGGGGACTGAGTAGTCTGGCACTGCTGGTGATGTACGGCGATGCCAAACAGCAGGCATTTCAATGGGCAGATTCGCTCACAGCCGTCATGTCGCGCCAGATCAAGGCCCAGGCAGAATCACTGGAAAAGCGGCTATTGGCACAGGCCAATCTGCTCAGCATCCACATCGGTGAAAACGGTGGCGATGCAGAACAATTATTCCTAAGCTTGCGTCCAGCACAGCAGGCCGACCCGGAGCTGACGTTCCTGTTTATTGTCGATAGCCATGGTGACGTTATCGCCTCATCCCGTTCAACCCATCCACCGAAGCTCAACTTTAGCGGTAGTGATTTTGTTGAAGCACATCGTCGCCAGGTGTTGAACGGCGTTTATATCAGTCACCTTTCGCGCTCACCGTTCGCTCACGATCTAGGGCAGTCGTGGATGGTCTATTCGGTACGACTACAGAATGAACGAGGTGAGCTATTAGGCGTTCTGGTCGCGCTGGTTAATGCACAACCGATCGTTTCCATCTATCGCTCATTTCAGTTGAACAACAAAGGCGAAGCCCGGTTGCTTACCGGCGATGGCCGACAACTGTTGTCAGACAACCTGCAGGAAGGAGCGCCGGCCAGGTTGAACCTGGGACTACTACAACCAGATACAGACTGGCGTAGTGGCTACGTCGGGAAAATCGGCCCGGACGAACAACCCCGCTTTTACGTGCTGCGGCATATCCCAGAATACAATCTGATCACGCTGGTTGGCCTGGATCAGCAGTACCATCTGGCTCGCTGGTATCAGTTCCTGTTGTTTGGCGGGCTGACGCTGCTGGCCATGACCGCTTACATCGCCCTTCAATGGCGCCGACAGCAGTTACTTTGGCAGAGACAAGATCAAAATCATGAACAATTGGTAGAGGCCGAGCGCAAAATCGCCGGCCTGCTCGATTCAGTGCCGGATGCGGTATGGAGCATGAGCCCCGATCATAGCCGGCTGCGCTACCTCAGCCCGTCTGCGGCACACATTTATGGCTTCGGTCACGCCGAGTTTCTCGCCCAACCCGATAAATGGCTGGAGCGCATCGTCGAAGATGAGCGCCAGCAGGTCACCCACTCACTGGCCAATACCCAGTTTGCCCGCGGTGAACAATTCGAGCACATCTATCGTATCCGTTTCGACGCCACCACTCGCTGGATCAAGCACCGCGCCTGGGGGGTGCTGAATGAGCAGGGCATTCTACTGTCCATTGATAGCCTGGCCAGCGACGTCAGTGAGCAAATCAACTCGCTGCACTCATTGCAGGAGCGGGAACAAGAGCTGCAGGCTCTGCTCGATGGCATGCCTCTGGGCGCAATGTTTTTCAAGGACAATCACTGTTATGCCAACCCTGCTGCGGGCGAATTATTGGGCGCACGCCTGACACCGGCCCTGACACCGGCAGAACTGTTTGCACTATTACGCCCGGCGCATCGACAACAAGGCGTGGAAGCCAGCATTCAGGGCCAGACACCGTTTACCTGCACGCTGCTGGAACATGGCAAGCCGATTCGCTTTTTGCGGGTAAGCTGGCAATTTGTCGCGCGCGGCAACCTTTGGCTGTTGCAGGATGTAACCGACAGCGAGCGCCAGGCGCGTCTATCCACCGAGGTGGAGGCTGCGGCAAACATTGGCGGCTGGGAACTGGATTTACGCAACAAAACCTTGCTCTGGTCGCCACAGATGTATCGGCTGCATGGCAAAGATCCGCAACACTTTTCGCCCAGCACGCACAACATGTTCGAGCTGTTCAGCGACGAATCGGCCCGACAACTGCGTGAAGCCGGCGAACAGGCATTGCTGGCGGGTGGAGAATTCAACCTCGACCTGGATTTGCGCCGCGCCGACGATACGCCCTGCAATGTACACCTGGTTGCCAAAGTGCAATGGCACGAAGGTCAGCCAATACGCTGGTACGGTTCAATGCAGGATGTCACCGAGCGCGAACAGGCCACGCGTGCACTGGCTCATCAGACGCAGATCCTCAGCGCAGCGGAACACATTGCCAACATGGGCAGCTGGGAATGGCAACCACAAACCGATCATATCGCCTGGTCACAGGGGGCTCGCAGCCTGCACTCATTGCTGGCGGCCGATATGGGTAGCGGCGTGTTGACCTGGATCGAACGAGTCCATCCAGACGAACGGGCCAAGATGTCGGCAATGCTGGAACAGGCACGTCGCAGTCAGGCGCCCTTGAGCTGGAACTACCACGCGCTGGATGCCACGCTGCAATGGCGTGAAATTGTCGTCAACACCCTGCCTGACCTGGACGAACACGGGCAAGTGCGCGTGGTACGCGGCACCCTGCACGACGTGACCGAAACCCGGGCACTGCACGCAGCGCTACAGCTGCGCAATCGCGCCATCGAATCGCTGTCGAGCGGCGTGGTGATCATCGATGTCGGCAGCGATGCACAACCCATCATTTATGCCAGCCCCGCCATGAGTGTGATCAGTGGCTATCCGGTGGATGAGTTGCTGCAGCAAAAAACTAGCCTGCTGTTCGGCAGCGACCGGAAACAGGCCGAGATCGGCATCATGGAACAGGCCATTCGCCAGCGCCAGGCGATCCAGCTAACCCTGCGCAGCTATCGCAAGGATGGCAGCATGTTCTGGAATGAAATCGGCTTGGCGCCGGTTGCCGGCGACGACGGGCAAATCCGCCACTATATCGGCATCATGACCGATGTCACTGCCCGCCGCCGTAGCGAGGAAATGCTGCTGGAAATGCAGCAACGCTTGCGCTCGATTCTCGACACCGCAGCAGATGCAATTGTAGTAATCGATCAGAAGGGTCGAATCCAGTTGTTCAGCCATGCGGCGGAAAAAATCTTCGGCTACACGGCTGACGAAGTGCTCGGCCATAACGTCTCGATCCTGATGCCGGAGCCCTTTGCGTCAGAACACGATCATTACATCAGCCGCTATGTCTCCGCCAACCAGCCCAAAGTGCTCGGGTTCGGGCGGGAACTGAACGGCTGCCGCAAGGATGGCACGCTGGTCCCGATTGAGCTGGCAGTCTCCGACTGGCGTAGTGGCGATGAAATGTTTTTTACCGGCGTGATCCGCGACGTGACCGAGCAGCGCAAATTGCAGGAGCAGCTGCTGCAATCGCAAAAACTGGATGCGCTGGGCCAACTGGCTGGCGGTATTGCCCACGACTTCAACAATCTGCTCGGTGTGGTGGTTGGCAACCTGGACATTCTGGCGGCCCTGCTGGCCGAGCAGCCAGCCAATCTGAAGCGCGTCAACACTGCTCTGCAGGCAGCCGAACGTGGTGCCAGCCTCACTAAACGTCTGCTGGCATTCGCCCGTACCGGCGCCACCATCACCGAAAAGGTGCCGGTGATGGATCTGAACCAGATCATCCGCGATGTGGTGGATCTGATCGGCAAACCGCTGGACCCGCGTATCGAGTTCACATTGGCACTATCTGCCGAAACGCTGCCAGTACGGGTAGATCCGGCCGAGCTGCAAAATGCGCTGCTGAATCTGGTGCTGAACGCTCGCGATGCCATGCCGGAAGGCGGTTATCTGGGCGTGGAAACCAGTAGCGTAACCATTTACGAAAACCAGCCGGATCTGCCGGCCGGCAAATATGCACAAATCGCCGTCAGCGATAGTGGCAAAGGCATTGAGGCGGCCGAGCGCAAACGTATCTTCGAACCGTTTTACACCACCAAACCCACGGGCAAGGGCACCGGTCTCGGGCTGTCGATGGTTTACAGCTTCGTCAAACGCCAGCAGGGCAGCATCCGCCTGGATAGCGAGCCAGGCAAGGGCACCACATTTGAGCTGCTGTTCCCCTATGTGACGGCAGTCACCGAAAGCCAGCCGGCGGAAACCAAGCCGCACAATGGCCGGGGCAAGCTGGTGCTGCTGGTCGACGATGAACAATCACTGCTGGAAACCGTGGCCGACCAGTTACAGTCGCTCGGTTATCGTACCGTATGTGAACACGACCCGGAGCAGGCACTGCACTTGCTTCAGCGCCGAGACGACTTTGATCTGCTGTTTAGCGATATTCTCATGCCCCGCCTGTCTGGCACCGAGCTGGCGCGCCATGCGCGCAACCTGCACCCGACTTTGCCGATTTTGCTGGCCACCGGTTTTCCGGACCAATACCGCACCGATGAATTGCTGAACCTGCCGCAGGTTCGACTGTTGGCCAAACCCGTGCCACGCGCAAAGCTGATCGACGCACTGGAACAGCTATTGCCCTCGGACTCCACCCCGCCCGCCTGATATAATTGCCGGTTCTTCCTGAACTGCGGCATTCCTTCAGCATCATGATTATCGGTATTGATCTCGGCACCACCAACAGCTTGTGCGCCGTCTGGCAGCAAGGCCAGGCAGTGATGATTCCCAACGCCTTGGGTCATCACCTGACACCGTCGGTAGTGGGCCTGTCGGACCAGGGGGAAATTCTGGTCGGCCTGGCCGCACGTGAACGGCTGCTGACCCATCCACAGCTGACCGCGGCGGTGTTCAAACGTTATATGGGCTCAGACCGGGTGATGTCGCTCGGCACACAAAAATTGCGTGCCGAAGAGCTGTCGGCGCTGGTACTGAAATCGCTTAAGGCCGACGCAGAGCGTTTTCTTGGTCAGCCAGTGACTGAGGCAGTAATCACCGTGCCAGCCTACTTCAGCGATGCCCAGCGCAAAGCAACCAAAATTGCCGGACAGCTCGCCGGCTTGAAGGTCGAACGCCTGCTGAACGAGCCTACAGCCGCCGCACTGGCTTATGGCCTGCATCAGAATGAACCGGAAAGCCGCTTTCTGGTATTCGACCTGGGTGGTGGCACATTTGATATCTCGATTCTGGAACTGTTTGAAGGCGTGATGGAAGTGCGGGCCAGCGCCGGAGACAATTTCCTCGGTGGCGAGGATTTTGTCGAAGCCCTGATCGACGGTTTTATCGACGCCGTGGGCAAACCCGCCGGCCTCAGCGACAAACAGGCAGACGCCTACATTTATCAGGCATTGCGCAAACAGGCCGAGCAAGCCAAACGTGCACTGTCGAGCGCCGAGCAGGCCAGCATCAGCATCGAATTCGAGGGCCAGCCGTTGAGCTGGACTGTCAGCGACAGCGACTTTGCCAAACTTGCAGAACCCTTGCTGAAACGCCTGCGCGAGCCGATCGAACGCGCCTTGCGCGATGCCCGCATCCGCGCGCACGAACTGAATCAGATCGTGCTGGCTGGCGGTGCCACCCGCAAACCCCTGATCAAGAAACTGGTCGCCAAAATGTTTGGCCGCCTGCCGGCCATGCACCTCAATCCGGACGAAGTGGTCGCCATGGGCGCTGCGGTTCAGGCAGGCCTGAAGATGCGCGACTCGGCGCTGGACGAAGTGGTAATGACCGATGTCTGCCCCTATACCCTCGGCGTGGAAATCAGCGAACAACTGGCACCGGGCCGCTATGAGGCGGGCTTTTTCCTGCCAATTATCGAACGCAACAGCGTGGTGCCGGTAAGCCGCGAACAAACAGTCTCCACCATTCAGGATCAACAGACAGCCGTTCTGGTTCGCGTGTATCAGGGCGAAAGCCGACTCACTGCCGACAATATTTTCCTCGGCCAATTGCATGTGCCGGTGCCACCCAAGCCGGCCGGCGCAGTCAGTGTGGATATTCGCTTCACTTATGACGTGAATGGCCTGCTGGAAGCAGAAATGACAGTGCAGGACACCGGCAAGAAGCACCAGCTACTGATCGAAGAAAACCCCGGCGTATTGACGCCAGAACAGGTGCAGGAGCGTTTGCGCGAACTGCAGAAGCTGAAAATCCACCCGCGCGAATTGCTGGTGAATGCAGCGTTGATGGCCCGTGCTGACCGCATGTATCAACAAACACGCGGCGAAGACCGCTTGTATATCGGCCAGGAAACTGCGCGCTTCCAGGCGGCACTGGATACCCAGGACGAAACCATCATCAAGCCGATACGCGAAGAGCTGCAACGCATTCTCGATGAAATCGAAGGCGAGACCTGGTTATGAGCAACTCGCCATGGCACATCCTCGGCATTGAGCCGACACAGGATCAACGCGAAATCAAGAAGGCCTACGCACGGCTGCTGAAAACCACCCGCCCGGAAGAAGACCCGCAAGGCTTTCAGCGCCTGCGCGATGCCTTTGAGCATGCACAGTTTCTGGCCGACCGCCTGCCGCCTCCCGCTGCAGAACCTGAGGCACAACATGCAGAAGGGCGCGGCGAATATTGCCAACACTGCGGCAAGGTTCACGAACCGCTGGAAAACGTGCCGGAAGACGAAAAACCGGTGGTGGAAACCCTGCGCCCCTGGATTTACGAATTATCCGATCTGAATCGCGACGATCAGGTGGAGCAGGCCATCCGCCGTCTGCGACAAATGCTGGCGGATCCCTATCTACGCGACAACGAAAAACATCAGCAGATTTTTGAAGATGGCATGTTGTATCTCGCTTGTGACGACCGGCAGGTCAAAGACCCGTTTGTCCAGGTCTTGATCGATCAATACCGTTGGACCGAAGCAGACAACTGGCTGGCCGAACGTGAACCACAGACCGCAGACTACCTGCGGGTGCGCATGCTCGAGGCAGACGCGCTGGACAAAGTGGAGCAGCTATTCCTGTTGATCGAGGAAGAAAGCGAAGATGCCGCCATTGAAGCCTTTGAGCTGGCACTGGAAAGCGACACCTTGTTCAATGTCGATGTTAAAGCGCTGTTCGAGGGCGAGCTGATGGTTGGCCTGTCGGAGTTCGAACCGCTACCGCAGACGTTCCTCCATCACATCGCCACCCGTTTTGGCTGGCAGCAGGATCATCGCCACCTGCAAGCCTATCAACCGCTGGCCTGGCGCACGCTACAGCAAGCGCTAAATAGCACAAAAAACACATTTATCTATTAACTATCATATAGATACGGCAAACTCCTTGTATTGCGCATTAAAAAACCTGCGTAACTTGCCGATAAGTGCTATACAAAATCATTAACACAGGGAGGCCAAGGTGGCGGATACAAAAATTGTGAGTCTCGTACTCGGCGGCTTGTTGCTCTGGGCCGTTTTGCTGGTTGCCTCATATGCGGAAAACGAGTCCGATGCACCGACCGTCGCGCTTGCACTACAAACGGCTGGCGATAACAACCAGACAAGCATCAAGCCGGAATAGATAATAACGCTCGCTGCATATCACGCCCCTGTGCCCCCACAGGGGCTTTTTCTTGTCTGCAAAAAATAAGCTGCGCCAAGCCGCAATAGTGCCTTGTATTCAAAGCTACTTCGTCTAAACCGAAATAGGCTGCAAATCACAACATGGCATGGTTCAGCCAGCTTGATAACCTACAAGAACAGGAAGGGGGACGCATGAAAAGGAAGCTTTTGGCTTCGCTGATCAGCGCAGCAGTATGCCAGCCGATACTGGCAGCAGAAATAAGTGACTATGTAAGATTCTCTGGTTTCGGCACGTTGGGCATCGTACACAGTAGCGACAAAGACGCCGATTTTCGCGGCAACATCGAGCAATCAACCGGTGCCGGGCGCACCAACACCCACGATTCAGGCGTAGATTCGGTATTGGGTGCGCAGGCCGACGTACAATTCATGCCCAACCTGACCGGCACAGCACAAATCGTCACGCGTCGCCTTTCCGACTACACCAGCACCCGCCCCTATTTTGAATGGGCCAATATCAAGTATCAGGCTACGCGTGATTTGTCGGTACGCGCTGGCCGCGTCGTCGCACCGGTATTCATGATTTCGGATTCGCGCATGGTTGGCTATGCGCAAACCATGGTACGCCCGCCAGAAGAGGTGTATTTCATCAACCCGATTACTTATGTTAATGGCGCCGATGTTAATTACAAATTTGCCGCTGGGCCGGTTTTATACAAAGTAGGAGCAACCATCGGCAAATTGAACCAGTCATTGGTTTCACCCGCCGGAACGGTTAACTACAAATTTGACGCCAAGCTGATCAATGGTGCTGCCGAATACAATGGGTCAACATTGAGGCTGGGATACGGCCGGGTCGATTTAACCGCCAAGTCGGAGTTGCTTGACGCCTACGATAAAGGCATGACAACACTGGTCAATGCCGGCGTGGCCAATGCCAGTACCGTTCAAGACAATACTTACCATACTGACAACCCGTTAGACATGTATACATTGGGTTACGTCTACGACAAAAATGAGTGGTTGTTACAAGGCGAATATGTCAGCCGCAAATCCCGCAGTGATATTGTGCTGGATCTGGATGGATTCTCATTGATGGGCGGATATCGAATTGCAAAATGGACGCCTTTTCTGGGTTACGCACACATGAGCGCCAAGAATCCGGTCATCCTGCCGTCACTCAACACCTCGTCCCTTCCTCCTGGGCAAGCTGGCGCTATCAACGCGTTGAATGCAACCTACCAGATGCGACATAACCGTACTACCTGGTCGATGGGCACGCGCTGGGATGTGATCGACAACGTTGCGCTAAAAGTGCAATTCGATCGCACCGACAAGGAAAAGGGCGGGACGGGATTGTTTGTCAACAGCACCCCCGAGTTCAACAACAATGACCGCAAGATCAATGTCTACAGCGCAACGCTGGACTTTGTGTTCTGATAGAGGGGGCTAAACATGAAGCTATCCAGCGTATTGATGCTATCGAGCTGCCTGACATTGATGCCAGCTATTACACAAGCAGACATGGCCATCATTGTCAGTGCCAAGAATCCAAATACAACCCTGACGCTTGATCAGGCAGAGAAGCTGTTTCTGGGGAAAATCAATGCGTTCCCTGACGGCAGTACCGCCATTCCGATGGATTTGCCCAAAGGCGCAGATCGCGATGCTTTCTATGGCAAGGTAACCGGCAAGAACAGCAATCAGCTGAAAGCCTATTGGTCAAAACTGGTATTCACCGGTAGTGGCCAACCCCCCCAAAGAAGCGGAATCCGTTCAGGAGATGCTAAACCTGGTCGGCAAAAACCCGAATCTGCTGGGTTATGTCGACAAAAGTGCGGTTAATAGTTCGGTAAAAGTCCTGCTCAGTATTACTGATTGAGTCCATCAGTCGCAGCGACTGCTCCGCAAGGGGCGGGCGCTGCGGACTGGCGCGATTCTGCAACGTTCATCCTGTGGCATCCCATTCTCTCCCTGCAGCCGTGTTTGGCCGGCGACATCATTCTTGAACAAGGACATGTCAATGAAAGCTTTGCTGATATCAACCCTGATGGCCGTCAGTATCAGCCCAGCGGCACGGGCCCAGGAACTAGCGGATTGGGTCAAATTGTCTGGTTTCGGTACGCTGGGTTTGGTTCATAGCGACGAAAAGGGAGCGGACTACCATGCGACGCTGGAACCGAGCACCGGCGCCGGGCGCAGCAATACTCACGATGCCGGCGTTGACTCGGTGCTCGGAGTACAAACCGATTTCTGCTTGAGCAAGAACCTGAGTGGAACGGCACAGATCGTGTCCCGCCGTTTGTCCGACTACAACAGCAGCAAACCCTATTTTGAATGGGCCAATCTCAAATACCAGCTGACCCCGAATTTCTATCTGCGCGGCGGGCGCATTGTGGCGCCCATGTTTGCGTTGTCCGACTCACGCATGGTCGGCTATGCACAAACCAATGTCCGGCCGTGGGGCGAAGTTTATCTGATGAACCCGATCACCTACCTGAATGGCGCCGACCTGGGCTATCTGTTCAAGGCAGAGAACGTACTGTATCGCCTGGGTGCAGCCAAGGGCACAATGTCACAAACGCTTTATTCCAACTCGGCGCAGTCCACACTCAACTACCACTTCGACAATACTCTATTCAACGTCGCCGCCGAATATGCCGGCTCTACCCTGCGCCTGGGTTACGCCCGTATCGACATGACTACTCAGGCAGACATCATCAGCGCCTACCAAAACATTCTGGATAGCCAGATCGCCAACAACAATACCACTGCGGCTGTAATCAAAGAAAATGTCAGCTTCAGCAATGTGCAAAGTGACTTTTACAACATTGCCTATAGCTATGACCGTGGCCCCTGGCTGCTGCAGGCAGAGTGGGCAAGGCGGCGCATGGACACGGATGGCATCGCCGATGTTGATGGTTTTGGCTTGCTGGCGGGATATCGAATCAGCAACTGGACACCCTATCTGCAATACGCCCAAACCTCGCATAAGGGGCCGCATGGCATACCCACGCTGAGCGGTCCGGGCTCGACGCTGGTCAACTCACTCAACAATCAGTTCCAGTTGCGCCTGGAGCGTAGCAATATCGGCATTGGCACACGCTGGGATGTGATCGAAAACGTAGCGCTGAAGCTGCAGCTGGAGCGCATCGACAAGCCCGCCGGCGGTAACGGCTTCTTCATCAACAACACCCAGGAATTCACCGACAACCGCCGCAAGATCAACCTCTACAGCGCTACGCTGGATTTCGTATTTTAAGGAGGGTCCAGCATGTACACCCTCGGCAAATCCCTGCTCTGCGCAGCACTTATTTTCGGCAGCGAAATGGCTCATAGCGAGCTCGCGGTCATTGTCAGCGCCCGACATCCGTTATCCAGCTTGCGCATCGATCAGGTCGAGCAATTATTTCTCGGCAAATTTTTCACCTTTCCCGACGGTAGTCAGGCACAGCCTTTGGATTTGCCGAAAGGAGCCGAACGCGATCGTTTTTACCAGCACATCGCCAGCCGCAACAGCAGTCAGATGAAAGCCTATTGGTCAAAAATTGTATTTAGTGGCGGCGGCCAGCCTCCGCGTGAGGTGCCATCCCCACAAGAAGCCGTCAGCCAGGTCAGCAAGAACCTGAATCTGATTGCCTATGTCGACAAGGCACAGCTCAACAGTACGGTAAAGGTGTTGCTGATCGTGCCGTGAGAACATGACCCGATTTGTCATGTGGCGGTAATCTGTGGCGAATATGATGCCGTCACGCAAGCAAGCGTGACCCCAGCCGGGGTGGGTCCGAAACCCCTGGCACCAGACAAAAAAACGCCAGCCTCAAGGCTGGCGTTATCTTTTGCGGACGACAATACAGTCCGCGCCAGGGGATTATTTGGCTGCCGCCAGGGGATTATTTGGCTGCCGCCAACGCATCAAAGCTGGGCTCGTTTTCAGGCACAGCATGGTAGCGGTTGGCACGGCGGAAGGTGCCGAAATCGTTGAAGCGTACACCCATCGCCCGCATCGCCACATGAGCCTCTCTGGCAGTCAGTTGGCGGATGTAAAACGGATCACGCACCACAAAATGGTGGATGGCATGGGTTGCACCAAAGTTGAAACAGAACAGCTGCAACGGCGCCAGCCACCAGGCAGTAATCACCTGGCACTGCTGCATCACGTTACGCTCTTGCACATCGCCGTAATAGTGCAGGTTGGAGCTGATGAAATGCAGGCTGAAGGTGCGCAGATGACTCGGGATCAGCCATGCCACGGCCAGGAAATTCAACACCGACACCCAGTGTTGTTGCACCGGCGACAAATGCAGCGAGTGACCACTCAACGAGGCCAGCAGGCTGGCGCCATGGATCGCCAGGAAGCTGTACCACAAGGCATAGTGCATCAGGCCGATAGGAAAGTAGCCGTTAAAGGCACGCAGTACCTGTTTGGTGTGCTCGGCGCGGGTAGCCGGTTTGAGCGAAGTGGCATAGTCGTTGATCATGCGAAACGTCTGCAGCGGACGCATCCAGACGGCAGCCAGGTTGTCGCCAGTCATCAGCAGGCGGCGCAGACCCCAAGGCGCACCGTTGGTAATGCCACGCTCTTCCAGATCGTTGTGCGACCCGGAATGTTTGTGGTGGTGGAAATGCAGTTCCTTGCGTAACCAGGGATTAACGGTGCTCGGGCGAGTCAGCCAGCACAGCAACAGCATCAGGTTGTAGGCCCAGGGTTTGTCCTTGAAATACATCAGATGGATCAGATCGTGCTCCAGCTCATGGATCAGCGACTGCAAAATCGCCACCAGCGGGATACACAGCCACCAGCTCAGGATATCCAGATGGTATAGCCAGGCTGCCAACAGCATACCCAGCACCGATACCGCCATTATCGACCCGCCGATCAGGTTCTGCTGCTGCAGCCATGGAAAACGCTGCCGCACCTGATCCCCTGCATGGCGAATAACCTGCTGAATATAAGCCGTTTTTTGTGCATCATTCATTGCCGAAGCAGTTTGATGTTTGCTCATGATCGCTACTCACCCCAAAAAATAATCGTTTATTTCGTTGTTATTGCCAGGCGGCGATTTCGCGAGCCTGTTGGCTATTTATTCTGATTGCGTAAGGAAGTATACAGAGCTAAAGCTCTAATGTCATGCGCATTACGCAAATTTTCTCTTTAAAATCAAAGCGCTGTTAGTTTGTCTAACAATCTGTTTGTAGAGAAACAGTGCCGCCAAGGATCAAAGCAGCAACGCCGCCAGCGCAAATTCGCCGTCAGCAACGGTCATTCCGGACTATCATTGGCAGCAGACAAGCCAGCAAGCGGATGAGATTTATGATTGGACGTATTACCGGGCAGATCGTCGAAAAACTGCCACCACAAATTGTGGTTGATGTCGGTGGGGTAGGTTATGAACTGGACGTGCCGATGGGCACCTTCTATGAACTGCCGCATCTGGGCGAAAAAGTCACGCTGTTCACGCATCACGTGGTACGTGAAGATGCCCAGCTGCTATATGGTTTTGCCAGCCGCAGCGAACGCGAAAGTTTCCGCCAGCTGCTGAAAATTTCCGGCATTGGCGCCAAGACCGCTTTGGCGATTCTTTCAGGGATGAACGCCGATGAGCTGGCCCTGGCCATTTCCGGCGAAGATGTCGCCCGCCTCTCGCGCATCCCCGGTATCGGTAAAAAGACGGCAGAGCGACTGATTCTGGAGCTGCGTGGCAAACTGGATTTGAGTGCTGGCACACCGACTTCGTCGGTCAGCGGTGGCAGCGTGCCCGCCACGCCGGCATCGGCGCGCAGCGACATCGTCAACGCGCTGTTAGCACTCGGTTATAACGATCGGGAAGCGGCGGCAGCCGTCAAAGCGTTGCCCGCAGAGATTGCAGTCAACGATGGTATCCGTCAGGCGCTGAAGTCACTGGCAAAAGCCTGAGCAGGCTAACTGCGGGGTTTGCTGCCGCTTGAGGCATCAGCCGTTTGTGTGGTGTAAGACCAGTGGTTTTTCCACGCAGCCAGCACCAGATTCGGGTATTCCGCCCGGCCCAGACTACCGTTATAACGGCCCAGCGCACGGAACAGATTGCCCTGCTCGATATCCAGATAATGGCGCAGGATGGTACAGCCGTAACGTAGATTGGTGCGCATCTGAAACAGATTATGTTCGTCGGTGCCAATCGACCGCACCCAGAATGGCATCACCTGCATGAAACCACGAGCGCCCGAGCCGGAGATCGCGTATTTGCGGAAACCGGATTCGACCTGAATCAAGCCCAGCACCAGCTGTGGATCAAGCCCGGCACGGGTTGCCTCGTAGTGCACCGAGGTCAGGAACAAACGCCGCATGTCGGCATCCGGCATGCGTTTTTGCAACCGGGTCGACATCTCGCCGATCCAGCGTTGCGCTTCGATTTCGTTATCAAAAACCAGCCTTGGCGCAGCAACATCCGCCACCGCCCGCTGCAGTGATGCCTGCACGCTGGCCGACAACGCCTCTTCGCGCTGGGCACCAGCCCAAGCGCTAGAGGCAAACAAACAACAAATCAGAATCAGGCGACGCATAACTTCAATGTAATCTGCTTTTGCGCATCCGCCAACGGCCAAACCGTTGCAGCGCTGTCGCGCCGGCCCTGATACTCGATTTCGCCATTCTTCAGGCCACGCTCGCCCAGCGTAATCCGATGCGGAATACCGATCAGCTCCATGTCGGCAAACATCACGCCCGGCCGCTCGTCGCGGTCATCCAGTGCCACGTCGATGCCGGCTGCCATCAGCTCGGCATACAACTTGTCCGCTTCGGCCTTGACCAGTTCGTTGCGATGGTAGCCAATCGGCACAATCACCACCTCAAACGGGGCCATAGCCTGCGGGAAAATGATGCCCTTGTCGTCGAAATTCTGCTCGATGGCGGCGCCGACAATACGCGACACGCCAATACCGTAGCAGCCCATCTCCATGATCTGGGTTTTGCCTTCTTTATCCAGATAGGTGCAATTCATGGCTTCGGCGTATTTGGTACGCAACTGGAAAATGTGGCCGACTTCGATGCCACGACAGATTTCCAGCGTGCCCTTGCCATCCGGGCTCGGATCGCCCGCCACCGCATTGCGGATATCCGCAACCAGCAACGGCTCCGGCAAATCGCGGCCAAAATTGACACCAGCAAGGTGAAACTTGGGCTTGTTGGCGCCGCAGACAAAATCACTCATCACCGCTACGCTGCGGTCGGCAATCACCAACACTTGCGCAATATCCACGCCGACCGGCCCAATGAAGCCTGGCGGGCAATTCAGGTGGCTACGGATTTCTTCGTCAGTGGCAAAACGGAAGCCATCCAGGCCATCCAGCTTGCCCACTTTCACTTCGTTCAGCGAATGATCGCCACGCAGCAGCGCCAGATAGAACTGCCAGCCGTTTTCGCGCGGCGCCATCAGTGCAATCGCCTTGACCGTGCGCTCCACGCCGATACCCAGCAATGCGGCAACGTCGGCACAAGCAGTCTGTTTCGGGGTATCTACTTCGCGCATGTTTTCGCCGGCGGCAGCACGTGTTTGTGCCGGCGGCAATGCCTCGGCCAGCTCAACGTTGGCGGCAAAATCCGAATCCGGGCAAAACGCCAGCGCATCTTCGCCGGAATCAGCCAGCACGTGGAATTCATGCGAACCGGAGCCGCCAATCGCACCGGTATCGGCAGCCACTGCGCGGAAAGTCAGCCCCAGACGTTTGAAAATGCTCGAATAGGTGCGATACATCACCTCATATGTCTGCTGCAGGCTTTCGAAGCTGCTATGGAAGGAATAGGCATCCTTCATCACAAACTCGCGGGCACGCATCACGCCGAAACGCGGGCGGATTTCGTCGCGGAACTTGGTCTGCACCTGATACAGATTGATCGGCAGCTGGCGATAACTCTTGATCTCGGAGCGCGCGATATCGGTGATCACCTCTTCGTGCGTCGGTCCAAAGCAGAAATCGCGATCATGACGATCCTTGATTTTCAGCATCTGCGGGCCGAACACTTCCCAGCGACCAGTTTCCTTCCACAGTTCCGCAGGCTGCACTGCAGGCATCAGCAATTCCAGCGCACCCGCCTTGTTCATTTCTTCGCGCACCACGGCTTCCACCTTGCGCAAAATCCGCAGGCCCAGCGGCATCCAGGTATACAAGCCGCTGCCAAGACGCTTGATCAGGCCAGCACGCAACATCAGCTTGTGGCTGGGCAGTTCGGCTTCGTTAGGGGCTTCTTTGAGGGTCGACAGATAGAATTGCGAAGTGCGCATAGTGTTCCGAAGGGGCAAATGGTTGAATCAAACCGCTAATTCTAACCGCTATTGCAACAGGACAAAACAAAACGCCACCCGTTTGGGGTGGCGTTCGCACTAACAGAGCCCGAATTACTTGGCGCTGGCCTGTTGTTTCGTGCCGGCTTTGGCCTCTTTCTCCTTGGCGTACCATTTCTGAGCTTCGGCAGCATCGGCGGGCACGCCCAAGCCTTTTTCGAACATCACGCCAAGATTATGCATCGCCGCGGGACTTCCCTGCTCTGCAGCACGCATAAACCAATATCCTGCTTGCTTCACATCGTCATCGTCACGTGCAAACTTTATTAGCAGCTGCGCCAAGTTCAGCTGAGCAACGGGATCATTGGCTTCAGCCGCTTTCTGGTAATACTTCATGGATTTGGGCACATCCAGCTCAACACCTGGCGCGCCCGTCAAATACACCCGGGCAGCAGTACGCATTGCTTCGGTATTACCCTGCGCCGCAGCCTTGTCCCACCAGGAAACAGCCTGCTTCCAATCCTGCTTGACGCCTAAACCCTTCTGATACAGAAAGCCTAGGGCAACTTGTGATCCAACATCGCCTTTTTCAGCTGCAGCTTTCCACTCTTTAGCGGCAGTGGCATGATCGCCTTTTTCCGCCGCAGCCTTACCTTCAGCAAATCCAGCCCAAGCTGGAGCTGCCAGCAATGCAGCAACTACAGCCATCCCCAAAAATTTTTGTCTCATCATTGCATCCACCTCCTGAATTGCGGCACCAGCATAACCATATGCCAATCGAATCGCAAGTGACCGCCAGCGTTGCATACCGACCGATCGTCGGCTGTTAGAATGGCAATCTTTGTGTTGGTTCCATCGCATCATGTCGAATGCACTGCTGACCGGGCTGAACCCGGAACAACTCGCCGCCGTTACCCTGCCAAAACAGTCGGCACTGATTCTGGCTGGTGCCGGATCAGGCAAGACCCGGGTCTTGACCACACGTATTGCCTGGTTATTGCAAACCGGCCAGGTCAGCCCACAGGGCATTCTGGCAGTAACCTTCACCAATAAGTCCGCCAAGGAAATGCTGACCCGGCTATCGGCGATGTTGCCGATCAATACTCGTGGCATGTGGATCGGCACTTTTCACGGCCTGTGCAACCGCCTGTTGCGCGCCCATCACCGTGAGGCCGCACTGCCGGAAGCCTTTCAGATTCTCGATTCGGCCGATCAGCTGGCGTTGATCAAACGGGTGCTGAAAGCACTGAACATCGATGACGAGAAATATCCGCCGAAGCAATTGCAGCACTTCATCAACGGCAACAAGGAAAACGGCCTGCGCGCACCAAGTACAGGCGTACGACGACTTCAACCGCAAGCTGATTGAGCTGTACGCTGCTTACGAGCAGCAATGCCAGCGCGAAGGTGCCGTGGATTTTGCCGAGCTGCTGCTGCGCTGTTACGAATTGCTGTCGCGCAATGAAATGCTGCGCGAGCATTACCAGGCACGCTTCCAGCATATTCTGGTAGACGAATTCCAGGACACCAACAAGCTGCAATACGACTGGCTGCGCTTGCTGGCCGGGCATAACAATGCGGTGTTTGCGGTGGGTGACGACGACCAGTCGATTTATGCCTTCCGTGGCGCCCGAGTCGGCAATATGTATGACTTCGAACGCGACTATCAGGTGAAAAACCTGATCCGCCTGGAACAGAATTATCGCTCGCAGGGCAACATCCTCGATGCCGCCAACGCATTGATCGGCAACAATCAGGGACGGCTTGGCAAAAACCTGTGGACTGCGGAAGGCGCTGGCGAGCCGCTGAAAGTCTATGAAGCCTTTGCCGATCTGGACGAGGCGCAGTTCATTGTCGACGAAGTCAAGCAATTGCAACGCGAGGGCATCCATCTCAACGATATCGCGGTGCTGTACCGCTCCAATGCCCAATCGCGCGTCATCGAGCACGCGCTGTTTTCCGCCGGCCTGCCATACAAGGTTTATGGCGGCTTGCGCTTCTTCGAACGCCAGGAAATCAAACACGCGCTGGCCTACCTGCGCTTGATGGCGAATAGCGACGACGATGGTGCGTTGTTACGGGTGATCAACTTCCCAACCCGCGGCATTGGCGCCCGCACCATCGAAAGCATCCAGAGCAATGCACGCTTGTCGCATTGCAGCCTGTGGCAGGCCACTTGCAGCGGTGGCGGGCGATCGGGCGCGGCGCTGGCCAATTTTGTCAGCCTGATTGAACGCTTGCGCAGTGAGACTGCCGAGATGACGCTGCCGGACACGGTGGAACACATGCTCGACCACTCCGGGCTGCGCGCCTACTACCAGGCAGAAAAAGAAGGTGAAGATCGGCTGGAGAACCTTAACGAGCTGACCAACGCTGCCGTCAATTATCTGGCCGAAGCCGAAGACCGCAGCCTGACCGGCTTTCTCGCCCATGCATCGCTGGAAGCCGGCGACCATCAGGCCGAAGCCGGACAGGCGGCACTGCAGCTGATGACGGTGCATGCAGCCAAGGGCCTGGAGTTTCACACAGTATTTGTCAGCGGCCTGGAAGAAGGATTGTTTCCGCACGAAAACAGCGCAATGGACCCGAGCGGCCTGGAAGAGGAGCGGCGCCTGATGTACGTCGCCATTACCCGTGCCCGGCGCAAGCTGTATCTCACCTTGTCGCAAAGCCGCATGCTGCATGGCCAAACGCGTTACAACATCGCCTCGCGTTTCTTCAACGAGCTACCGCAGGGGCTGCTGCAATGGATCAACAAGGCCACGCCTGCTGCGCCCAAAGCACCGCCAGCCCCCGCCTGGAGCAAGCCCAAGGCCAGTGAAACCGGCCTGCGCATTGGCCAGAGCGTGTTGCACCCGAAATTTGGCGCCGGCGTGATCATCGACTGCGAAGGGCGCGGCGCGGATGCCCGAGTGCAGGTCAATTTCGGCCCGGAAGGCGTGAAATGGCTGATGCTGGAATATGCAAAACTGACGCCGGCATAAGCGGAGACTGAACTTTCCGCATATTTACGGCTACATTGAAGCAAGAACATTATTCTCGATGTAGCCGTGAGCAATCCCAACCCCATCAACGCTCTCACCGAACTTGGCATGCGTAATGCCGAATCCACCCGCCGGCAGCCGGTGCAGGTGGATTATTCACGTTTACTGTTTCTGGTGGTTGACCCGGCCAAGGAAATGCGTGGTGCGATGACCATGACCCTGTCGAGCATGGGCGCCAACAAGGTGGAATTCGCCACGCGCATCGGCGATGCCCTGAGCCGCATCCAGAAAAGTGATATCGACATCATTCTTTGTGAATACGATCTGGAGCATTCGGCCGACGGCCTGCATCTGCTGGAGGAGATCAAGCAGCGCAACCTGTGCAAACAATCCACGGTGTTCATGATTGTGACCGCTGAGCGCCGCGCGCAGAACGTGATTGGCGCGGTGGAACAGGCGCCCGACGACTACCTGCTTAAGCCGTTTACCGGCGAAGCGCTGTCCAAGCGCCTGGACAAGGCCATCCGCAAGAAACAGGAGTTCCGCTGTGTCGACGAGGCAATGCGCAACAACGAATATCTGCGGGCGATCGAGGAATGCAACGAACGTATCCGTAACCGTGACGAATACACGCTGGACTTCATGAAGCTGAAAGGCCGGCTATCGCTGATGATTGGCGATTATCCAGCGGCCAAGCAGGTGTATACCGGCGTACTGGCGGCCAAGCCGATTCCATGGGCGAAAATGGGCCTGGGCAAAGCCGAATTTCACCTGAAAAACCTTGCCACCGCCGAGCAGCTGTTCAAGGAAGTGCTGGAAAACAACGGGCAGGTGATGGAAGCCTACGACTGGCTCGCCAAAACCCATACCGCACAAGCTGAATACGCCGCCGCCCAGGCCATTCTGCAAAACGCAGTGCGGCTCTCACCCACCATCGTCAACCGGCAAAAGACGCTGGGCGAGGTGGCACACAAGAACAAAGATTACGACGTCGCCGAACAAGCGCTGCGCGACACCATCACCCTTGCCAAATATTCATTCTGGCGCGATGCCGGCAACTATGCCCAGCTGAGCAAGGTACAACTGGACAAGGGCGATGTGGATGCGGCGAAACAAACCGTCTCGGAAGTGCGTCGCGACTTCAAGCAAGACCCGCAGGCGGCGATGCTGTCGTATGTGATGGAAGCCAACGTCAGCCAGAAACTGGGCGACCCGGTAGCCGCCAAACTGGCGCTGGACATGGCGGAGAAACAGCTGGGCGTACTCGGCGACAAATTGCCGGATCAATACGCGCTGGAATTTGCCGAAGCCTGCTACAAGGGTGGGCGTGAAGACACCGCAAGCGCGGTGGTAAAGAAAATCCTCAAGAACAACCACGAAAACCCGGATCTGCTGGCCAGGGTGGAAGGCCTGTTCGACACCCTGGGCAATCCGGATCTGGGTAGCCAGCTGATCAGCCAGACCACTCAGGATATCGTCGACCTCAACAACCAGGCGGTGACAATGGCCAAAAGCGGCGATCTGGAAGGCGCGGTGCAGCTGTTCATCCAGGCAGTCAACGATATGCCGGCCAATGTCCATGTCACACTCAACGCCGTCAACGCACTGCTCGCCTACGTCAACACCAAGGGCTGGCATGCCAGCTATATGCAGCTGACCAAGGAATACCTGGAACGCATCCGCAAGGCCGACCCCAACAACGGCAAATTCCAGAAACTCACCGAAACCTACAAAGCCACGCTGCGCCGCTACGGCACCAAACGCAGTTGATACACATCGCTGCAAACCCCGCCCCTATTGCCCCGTAGCCTCGCCTGCAAGCCAATGCCAGAGCGGGCTGCAGGGCAGGGCCGATTCCTGCCTTGGGTATCCGGCAACCTACACCGGCTTGAAACACCCGCAGCAAGGCTTTAGCCCACATTTTTCACAATAAAAGATCGGCGGATGGCTAAAA